>NZ_JABMIT010000001.1:0-1000700 GCF_013186635.1 Brevibacillus sp. HB1.3
CACTCTTAGCAATCATGCATATCTAGTTTTGAAGGTGCATATAATCACGGAGAGTTACCCAAGAGGCCGAAGGGGACGGTTTGCTAAACCGTTAGTATGCGCAAGCGTAGCGAGGGTTCGAATCCCTCACTCTCCGCCATTTTTATTTTGGCGGCGTAGCTCAGCTGGTTAGAGCGTTCGGTTCATACCCGAAAGGTCGGGGGTTCGATTCCCTCCACCGCTACCAAACTTCATAAAAATTATGGCGGTCGTGGCGAAGGGGTTAACGCACCGGATTGTGGCTCCGGCATTCGTGGGTTCAAGTCCCATCGATCGCCCCATAATAGCACGGGAGTATAGCCAAGTGGTAAGGCACGGGTCTGCAAAACCCTTATCCCCGGTTCAAATCCGGGTACTCCCTCCATTTAAGTCCCAGTAGCTCAGCAGGATAGAGCAACGGCCTTCTAAGCCGTCGGTCGGGAGTTCGAATCTCTCCTGGGACGCCACGCGTTTACAAAAGATAGCCTCCTTAGGACGTTGTGGCGTCCCAGGAGGTTTTTTTCGTAGAAGATAGTGCGCCTTTCAGGAGGAAATCAGAAGCAAGTAGTCAGTCAAAGGACCTAGTTCAAAAAAATAGTAAAAAAACTTCCATCCACGATTGGAAATATTTTGTCTAATTTGTCATAAATTATGTAAGAAAATCACAGAATATGGCTCCCTCACTACTCGGAAAATGTGACGAAACAATGATATTTTTGTAGAGAGGCACTTGTATTCTTTTAAAATTTTTGCGACATGTAACTTTCTTTTTCGACAAACGTATCTACTAGAGGACAGAGCCAAAAAATGATAGCTTGATAGGAAAAATATGGGCTCCATCCAAGTCGAAACCGATATTGACTTGCGAAAACTGATTGTGTATACTCAAACACGTACTTCGTGGCAACAGAAAAACACGTGTAAAATTAGCGTTTATAGGCGGTCGTGGTGGAATTGGCAGACACACCATCTTGAGGGGGTGGCGGGGCGACCCGTGCGAGTTCGAGTCTCGCCGACCGCACCAATCCCGGAAACAACCAGGAAGAAATGGAAACGAGTGTTTGTGTTTTTCTAAATAAACGGAGCCTTTTTCGACAAGGGCTTTTTTTTCTGCCAACTGCGAAGCACTGTCGAATAGAAAGAGAAAAAGGTGGGAAAGGTGATAGCAGTGCCTTATTTTTTCCCACTTTTGGGTCATTGCTTATGAAACGTATTTGATGTAAACTGCCAATTGAGAGAAAAACAATAGAGAAATGTTGGAAAAACAACACTACCTAAATTCAGATCAGACCCAATCTGGTTTAGGTCGAGGAGAAGAACCCATGAGTGTAATTAGAGAGATCATTGAGGGATTATTCATCGGATTTACTTCTGCGGTGGGCGTAATCGGCACATACCAAACACTGGTTTCTTGTGCAGGCCTGTTCCGCAAAAAAGAGCAAGTAACATCTGAGCCGCAAAAGACGTTTGCTGTGCTCGTGGCTGCTCACAATGAGAGCGCCGTAGTTGCTCCGCTTATTGAAAACCTGAAGAAACTCGACTATCCACGTGAAATGTACGACATCTTCGTCATTTGCGACAACTGTACAGATAACACGGCAGAAATTAGTCGGGCGCATGGTGCAATTGCATGTGAGCGTTTTGACACATCCAAGCGTGGGAAAGGCTACGGCATCGAATGGATGCTGGAGAACCTCTGGGCAAGACCTAAGCAGTACGACGCTGTCGTCATGTTTGATGCTGACAACTTGGTTGAGAAAAACTTCCTGAAGGTAATGAATGACCGTCTTTGCAAAGGGGCGCGTGTAATTCAAGGTTACCTCGACTCCAAGAACCCGTTTGATTCCTGGATTACACTGTCCTATGCGGTTACCTACTGGTTTACAAACCGTATGTGGCAGCTGGCTCGTCACAATTTGGGACTGCCGAATACTTTGGGCGGAACTGGTTTGTGCATTGAGAGCAACCTGCTCAAAGAAATGGGCTGGGGAGCAACCAGTCTCACGGAAGACCTGGAATTTGCAACACGTTGTATTGAACGCGGTATTTACCCGACTTGGGCTCATGACACCAAGGTCTGGGATGAAAAACCGATTGACTTAAAATCGTCTATGCGCCAGCGTTTGCGTTGGATGCAAGGGCACTACGATGTTGCAGGACGCTACATTCGAGCTGTATTGTTTAATGGATTGAAGTCAAGAAAGCTGGGAATGCTTGACGCAGCCTTCTACCTCTTCCAACCGATGTATGTGCTGATGGTGACGATGATGTCGGTATTGTTCTTGGCAAGATTTTTTGATATCGGTACGCTGACAACAGTATCCACGATTTTGCCTACATGGCTGGTATACGGTTCTACTGCTGTGTTCTACCTGTTGCCGCTTCTGGCTCTCTACCTGGATAAAGTACCGTGGAAGGGGTATTTCGGGCTCCTCTTGCTACCGTTCTTTTTCCTTACCTGGCTTCCGATTATGTTTTACGCGTTCTTTACGAAGAAAAACCAAGAGTGGAGTCACACCTCTCACACACGCGCGATTCGTATCGAGGAGATCCAGCAATAGTGATGTAAACAAGCAAAAACCACAGGGGGAAAATTCACCTGTGGTTTTCCTATTATCTTAAAGTAGCGAGACCGTTGCCGAATTTGGTATAATGACGTGATCAAGCAAGTAGCGTTCGCCAACGGGATTAAGGCACCAGCGCCAGACGTAGCGGTGCCCATAGGAGGAAAACAGCAATGAAGCTCGCGACAGATATTCACAGCAACGACGTCCCATTGTTGTGGGGCGATAAACGATATCATACATGGAATTATCATTTAAGAGGGACTTTTCACGAAAAGATTTTCAAGGTTCCATTGGATGGCGGTTTTAGTTGCCCGAATCGGGATGGGAAAGTAGCGACAGGCGGCTGCACGTTTTGCAGCGCGAGAGGATCTGGAGACTTTGCCGGTGACCGCAGAATGGATCTGGAAAAACAGTTCCATGAGGTGAAAAATCGCATGCACGAGAAGTGGCCACAAGCCAAGTATTTGGGCTTCTTCCAAGCGTACACAAATACGTATGCGCCTGTGGAGGAGCTGCGGGAGATGTACGAAGTCATCCTCCAACAAGAAGGCGTAGTCGGACTCTCCATTGCCACACGCCCTGACTGCCTGCCAGACGATGTCGTGGAGTATTTGGCTGAATTGAATGAGCGCACCTATTTGTGGGTGGAGCTCGGTCTCCAAACTGTCCATGAGCACACAGCCCAGTTAATTAATCGAGCGCACGATTATCAATGCTACGTGGACGCTGTAGAGAGGCTGCGCAAGCACAACATTCGTGTATGCTCTCATATCATCTATGGATTGCCAGGAGAGAGCCACGAAGAGATGATGCAGACGGCAGATGCTGTGGCACATCTGGATGTGCAGGGAATCAAAATACACTTGTTGCATCTGCTGCGCAAAACGCCAATGGTGAAGCAATATGAAGCAGGTCTCTTGGAATTCCTATCGCAGGAAGAGTACACGAAGCTCGTTGTAGATACATTGGAAATTTTACCTCCAGAAATGATTGTCCATCGAATCACAGGGGACGGACCACCTGATCTTTTGATTGGACCGATGTGGAGTCGTAAAAAGTGGGAAGTTCTGAATGGCATTGACGCAGAACTGA
Organism: Brevibacillus sp. HB1.3; assembly: GCF_013186635.1. NCBI lineage: Bacteria > Bacillati > Bacillota > Bacilli > Caryophanales > Paenibacillaceae > Brevibacillus > Brevibacillus sp. HB1.3. The sequence continues at coordinate 3,678 of NZ_JABMIT010000001.1, forward strand.
AAGCGCGGAATAGCTGGCAAGGAAAGTTATTCGTACCACGCACGTAAAAGTCATAGCAACAAGCAGGGAGCCTTTTTAAGGGCTCCCTTTCTTTTTTAAAGATTGCGAATCAGATTTCTCGCACGCTTCGGGTAATTGGTGATCAGACCATCTACCTCACAGTCAATGGCTCGCTGGATTTGCCGTCCAGTATTTACCGTCCAGCTCAAAACTTCAAAATGATGCTGCTTTGCTTGTTTGACCAAGTCTTCCGTCAATTGATCATAGGGGACGTGCAGTTGATCAGCACGATATCTGCTGGCTACTTCCCAAGGCTTGACGAGTGGTCCCACGTATAAAAGTCCTGTTGTTTGCCTGGCATCCAATTGCTTGATTCGTAAAAGGCTGTCGAAGTTGAATGTTGAAATGATGGTTCGCTCTGTTAGCTGATAACGTCTGATTTGTTCGATGACGAGCTCCTCTAAGTGAGGTTGATCGAGGAAAAAATTTTTCATCTCGATGATGAAGCGCAGTGGTGAGTCGACAAACGACTGGAATACCTCCTGCAGGGTTGGAATGTGTGCTTTTGGTAGTCGCATAGTCGAGTCTTTATCTGCTCGTAGCTGACGCAGTTCACGCAATGTGTAATGGCGAACCAAACCGGAACCATTGGTCGTGCGCTCCAGGTTATGGTCATGAATGACAACCAGCTTATTGTCACTGCTGAGCTGAACGTCTAATTCGATCCCATTGGCTTTTCGTCGGACGGCTCCTTGAAACGATTCCATCGTATTTTCCGGAAACAGGCCGGAAGCGCCACGATGGGCATAGATAAGTGGGGGCACGAGGGCTTCCTCCCTTCTCGAGCGTGTCATTACCTTCTACTATGATATGTAAAGGGCCCCTCGATACGACCTGACATGAGAGGCATCTCCAGAAGTCTATCCGATTACGACGAGTACGATGACCAAAAGGACAAAAAGGACAAGGATCAGGGCAAAATTGTTATTGCAGCTCACAAAAAACACCCTCCTTCCCGCACATGAAGCACCTACTCTCATGGTATGAAGAACAGGTAAATATGACCCACAAGAATGCCCACCTTCTGTTTTTTTGTGCATGAGGAACGCTTTTTTATACAGATTGGCAGATGACGTCCTTACTCGTTTTGCTACAATGAGAGGAGGAGCATTTGTAGGGGAGGATGAAGACCGTGATAAATGTTGTAGGCGCACAGGAGGCTGGCGACCTGATCATTGATCGACAAAATCGCCGCGTAAAGCTGCACGTGTATGAACCAACACAAATCGAGCAGTGGGATCGGGTCATGAAGGAGCTGGCTGAAGAGTCAGAGGCAACAAAAGTGATTGTGTACGGGAAGAAACAAGATATTCAACGATGGCAATCTCTGGGGTATGAGCTGGAGGGAACCATTGATGGTTTTTTTCAAGGGGAAAACGCACAGATGCTCACCTGCTATCTGACAAAAGAGCGGGCTACCTCTGGTGCAGAAAAACTTGCCGAGGAAATTCTTGCGTTGAGCCTGTCAAAAGCGGGGAGTACGATAGAGAAATCATTACCCGAGGGATACAACCTGCGTGAAGCAACGGAGGCAGACACGAAGGAATTGGCGTGTTTGTATGGACTGGTATTCGCGACGTATCCTACACCGATGAACGACCCTTCCTACATTCGCAAAACCATGCAGGAAGGTACCATCTACTATGTCGTTGAATTTGAAGGCAAGATTGCATGTGCTGCGTCAGCAGAAGTATCCGAACGATTTGGTTCAGCGGAAATGACGGATTGCGCGACCCATCCAGATCATGCGGGGAAAGGCCTCCTCCAACCACTGTTTATCGCGCTGGAACAAAGGATGGAGGAGACGGGGATTTACTTTTTGTACACCTTGACCCGGGCACAATCAGCAGGAATGAATGTGACAGCTGCCAAAATGGGCTACGCATACCGCGGACGGCTGATTAACAATTGTACGATCTTTTCAGGCTATGAAGACATGAATATTTGGGTAAAGCCACTTCGCCCGACGAGGGATTAACAGGCTATCTGTTTGTAGGATACAACTGCTGTTGCAGACGACGGGCCATCAAGGCCAATTGAAGCTGCCAGCGTTGATGAGCATCCTCCAGGCGGTAGCCTGTTTTTTCTTCAATTTGGGTCAACCGGTACTTGAGCGTATGTCGATGAATATACAAGGCTTGCGAGGTCTGTAGCCCGTTTCCATTTTGGGCCAAATACACCTCAAGTGTTTCGAGAAGCTGTTGATTGTATTTCGTATCATAGCGGATTAATGGTTCAAGCAATGGGTTCCACAGACGGAGCAAGCTTTCTTTTTCACGATGGTACGGAAACAAAAACTGATAGCCCTGCATATCCCGGTATCGCAAAATTTGCGGGGATTGGGCCAATAGCGGGTACGCTTGTAGAGCAAACATCGCTTCTTCGGAGGAACTGACGACGTTTGGCAATTGCTCGCAGGGATTGCTCAAGGCGATCTGTAGGGCAAGTTCAGGGTGCAGCCCTCTCCAGCGGGAAGTGAGCTGTTCCAACAGGCGTAGGCTTGTCTGATCATCCGGCAAAATAAACAAGAGGCAATGCGGGCGTTCGCGCAGCAAATAAGAGCGCTGATGACGGTCGCTAAGCCTCCGCATCAACGTAATGACACTTTGATGCATGTCTCCGAGCATAGTCTGATCAGCTACCTCTACACGAACAGCGACACAGAGATGAGGTCCAGCAAGCGGGTACCCCAGCATGCGACAACGGCTCTCCAGCTCCGTATGGGTCATCTGCTGCCCATTCAGCAACTCCTCCACAAAATCCCCTTTTAACCGCCATTCCGTTGCGGCTACCGCCCTTTCCTTTACATATTCGAGTGCACATAAGGTAGAGGCATGCTGTAGAGCGACGTCATCGAGCTCTTTCCAGGCGTGCTCGGGCTTCGTTAAGGTCAACGTGCCAAAATGCTCGCGATTGGCGCGAATCGGTACACGATGCGCGATTTCCTGAGACTGATCAAGCGGCAGTGCTTCCGAACTGCCATGCTGTGTGACTTCAAAGCCTAATGCATCGACGAGCGACACGACGCCTCCGGTAAGTGCTGCGAGCTCGCCAGCGATGGCGGGAAGACCTCCCTTGGACAGGGCAGCATCAATCATTCGGTTATGAATCGCTGAGGAATAGGCAAGCGTTTCAAATTGGCGATTCATGATCGGCTGCAAAATGGCTTTGGTTATGGTTGAAAAGTTGATCTCCGTGGGAATTTCAATCAAGGGAAGCTGATAGTGATCCGCCAAGGTCAAAAACGTCTCGGGAATTTCCCGTAAATAAAAGCCCGTATGAATCGCAACGCCACTCAGCTTTTGCTTCGCTAACGAAGGAATAAAAGAAGCGAGCTTTTCTGTATGCTCAGCCAGCCCAAAGCCGGTTGTTATCAAAAATTCGCCTTCCTGCAAACGACTCGTATCCTCCAGTACCTCGACAATTGTCACCCAACGAATCGGATTGTCGAGTCCGCCTGCTCCTGCGATCAGCCTGGTGTGAACCATATCCGGCAGTTGTAGTGCTTCTCTTATCGTGATGGTCATCAGGCATCTCCTCCAAAAGCTCTCGGTAAAGGTTCTCTTATACAAAATGTACAAAAGATTTTGTCTCTTTTCCATGTTTTTTTGCCAGCACGTCGGATGGTTCTTGTGTGCTGGTCAGCTAGGATAGAGGTAGAGAATAAGCGAGGTGGCGACAAAAATGACGAAAAGCTATGTAATCAAGCCTGAATTAGGCAAAGAGTATCCAGTTATTTCTCATGGAAAAGGCATCTATCTTTACGATAAAGAGGGGAATCGTTACATCGACGGTTCCAGTGGAGCGGTGACGGCAAGCATTGGTCACGGTGTAGAAGAGGTGGCTGAGGCGATGTATGCGCAAGCCAAGGAAGTTTCCTTTGTGTACCGCTCGCATTTCAGCAGCGATGCTGTGGAGAAGCTGGCTACAAAGCTGGCAGAGTGGGCACCAGGCTCTCTGAACTGGACGTTTTTTGTCAGTAGCGGTTCGGAAGCAACGGAGACAGCACAAAAAATTGCGATTCAATACTGGCAGGAAAAAGGAAGACCAACGAAAAATCGGATTATCTCTCGCTGGATGAGCTATCACGGGATTACAATGGGTGCACTTTCGATGTCTGGACACGTCTTGCGCAGAAAGCGTTTCACCCCGTTATTGGCTGACTATCCGGCGATCACAGGACCATATCCGTATCGCAAACCGGAAGACATGTCCCTCGAATCGTATGCGCTTGCGTGTGCAAACGAGCTGGAGACCGCAATTTTGCGCGTAGGACCTGAGCAGGTAGCGGCATTCATCGCAGAGCCTGTCATCGGGGCTTCTGGGGGAGCGGTCGTGCCGCCAGACGGTTACTTCCAACGTATTCGCGAGATTTGTGATAAGTATGAGGTTTTGTTTATCGCAGACGAAGTAATGACAGGAGTAGGGCGTACGGGGAAAGCGTTTGGGATCGACCATTGGGGCGTTGTACCTGACTTGATGACATTGGGCAAAGGCATGAGTGCCGGTTACACGCCTATGGCTGCTACGATTGTCTCGGACGAAATCATTGAGACGATTACAAAAGGCAGCGGCTCGATTATGGCAGGACATACGTATAGTGCCAATCCACAATCCGCTGCTGTTTCTCTGGCTGTCCTCGACTATGTAGAGAAGCATCAGCTCGTCGAAAAAGCGGCAGAACAAGGTGCCTATTTGCTTACCCGCCTAAAAGAACTGGCCGACGAGCTCCCGTTGATCGGAGAGGCACGTGGACTTGGTATGCTGTGCGCGCTGGAATTTGTGAAAAACAAGCAGACAAAAGAACCGTTTGCGCTTTCGGGGGGAGTAGGCGGGAAGGTCATTCAAAAAGCATTTGAAAAAGGCCTGCTTATTTATCCGGCAATAGGCGGAATCGAAGGAGTGGCAGGAGACGCGGTCATCATCTCACCTCCACTGACCATTACTACGGAGCAAATCGATGAACTGATATCTCTGCTGAAAGAAGCGGTGATAGCTGTTCAGCAGGAGCTCCAAGACAAAGCACTGATCGGATAGAGAAGGAGGAACGAGGATGACAAACCGATTTGAAAAGGTCGTCTCCCTGTCCGAAGCGCTCACCCATTTTCGCGATGGGATGACGCTGTTGGCAGGGGGATTCGGTGGGGTAGGCAATCCGCCTACATTGATTCAGGGAATTTTGGATAAAGGCGTGCGTGATCTGACGCTGATCAGCAATGATACTGCTTTCCCGCATATCGGAATAGGTAAGCTGGTGACCGAAAAGCGCGTCAAAAAAGTGATTGCTTCTCACATTGGCTCAAATCCGAACGCAGGGGCCCAAATGACGGCTGGAGAGCTGGAGGTAGAGTTCTGCCCGCAGGGGATACTTGCAGAGCGTGTACGGGCAGGTGGAGTCGGTCTGGGAGGCATTCTCTCGGATGTCGGCATCGGGACGATCGCGGAAAAAGGAAAGCAGAAGGTCGTTCTGGATGGAAAGGAATACTTGCTGGAGACACCGCTCACTGCCGAAGTGGCTATCGTACATGCGAAAAAAGCGGATCGCTTTGGCAATTTGGTGTTTGATACGAGTGCACGTAATTTCAATCCGTTAGTGGCGATGGCGGGCGACATTACCATCGTGGAAGCGGATGAGATAGTAGAGGTAGGCATGATCGACCCGGAAGAAATCGTCACCCCGGGCGTTTTCGTAAACTTAATCGTCCAAAGTGAAGGGGTGAATTGGCAATGGGCATGGGAGAAGTAAAAGAAACCGAGAGCTATCGTGAACGTATTGCCCGCCGCGCAGCATTGGAAGTGGAAGACGGCATGATTATTAACTTGGGAATCGGTATTCCAACATTAGTAGCGGATTTTATCCCAGCTGAGAAACGAGTCATGTTTCACGCGGAGAATGGCATCCTCGGTACAGGACCAAGCCCTGCGAAAGGCGAGGAGAACGCTATGCTATGCAATGCGGGCGGTTTTCCTGTCACGCTTGCCACAGGGGCATCCTTTTTTGACAGTGCGACTGCTTTTGCCATCATCCGCCGTGGACTATTGGATATGACGATTTTAGGAGTCCTGGAAGTAAGCCAAAATGGTGACATTGCCAACTGGATCGTTCCAGGCAAGCGTGTCCCTGGCATGGGTGGAGCTATGGAGCTGGCACAAAAGGCCAAGAAGGTCATGGTTGTGACCACGCATCTGGATAAAAACGGGCGTTCGAAAATCGTTCGGGAATGCTCACTGCCGTTAACCGCGACAAAGGCTGCGGATTTGATCATCACGGACATGGCTGTAATGGAGGTCATGCCAGATGGTTTGTACCTGCGAGAAGTTATGTATCCATACAGTGTCGCTGACGTGATTGGAGCAACGGAAGCCGAACTCAAGATGGACGGAGAGGTTGGCGTTTTCCGCTAAGCAAAGACAAATCCATGGAACGGGGGAAAAACATGGCAAACTGGCAGGTGCTTATACGGGAGCAATTGGAAAAAGATCGTGAGGCCGCTGTTCAACTGCTACAGCAATGGGTAAAAAGCCCGAGTGTACAAGGAGAAGAGCAATCCATTCAACAAAGCATTGCTGAGCTTTTGGAGCAGATGGGGCTGGCCGTTGACTTATGGGTCATGGAAGGCGATGAGCTGGTGTCACATCCGTATTTTGTCTCCCCGCGTACGACGTTTGAAAGCAGCCCGAATGTTGTCGGTGTGTGGAAGGGACAAGGAGAGGGCCGGTCCATCATTCTAAACGGACACGTGGATGTAGTGCCCGCGGGTGATCTGGCACAGTGGAGTGATGATCCGTTTAGCGGGAAGGTTGAGGACGGCAAGCTTTACGGGCGCGGAGCAACCGACATGAAGGGTGGAAACTTATCTTCCCTGTTGGCGATCCAGGTTCTACAGAAGTTGGGTGTGCAACTGAAAGGTGACGTCATTTTTCAAAGCGTCGTAGAAGAAGAAAGCGGTGGTGCAGGCACATTGGCGACGATCATTCGTGGTTACAAGGCGGATGCTGCCCTGATTCCAGAGCCGACCAATATGAAAATTTTCCCGAAGCAGCAAGGCTCCATGTGGTTCAGATTGACCGTCAAAGGCCGTTCTGCTCACGGAGGGACCCGCTACGAGGGAGTCAGTGCCATCGAAAAGAGCATGCTCGTCGTTCAAGCAATTGGCCAATTGGAAAAAGAGCGTAACGATCGACTCGACGACCCGCTTTACGCCAAGCTGCCCATTCCAATCCCGATTAACCTGGGGGTGATTGAGGGTGGCAAGTGGCCTTCGTCTGTAGCTGACCTCGTCAAGCTGGAAGGAAGGATGGGGGTTGCCCCTGGAGAGCAGATGGATGATGCCAAAGCGGAAATGGCGGCAGCACTCAAAAAGCTGGCAGAGGTCGACCCGTGGTTTGCAGAACACCCTGTTGAGCTGGAGTGGTTCGGAGCTCGTTGGGTTCCGGGAGCAGTGGAGCTCGATCATTCGTTAATGGATATTTTGCAAGCGCAGTTTGAAGCAGTGACAGGAGAGCGTGCCATTGTGGAAGCATCGCCTTGGGGAACAGACGGCGGTTTGTTGACTGCTTTGGCCAATACGCCAGCGATTGTTGTTGGACCTGGAGTCACACAAGTTGCACATTACCCGAATGAATACATCGTGTTGGATGAGGTGTTCCGTTGTGCCGAAATCTTTGCGCTGACGTTACTAGAATGGTGCGGTGTAGCTGAAAGTGTGAAAGAGTAGAAATATCCAAATATTTCAAATTGAAAACAGGAAGGCACGAGTATGAGGGAGAATGATTGCAAGGTGAACGCCAATCAATGAGAGTGGGGATATGCCGATGAAAAAAACGTGCTTTATCGGGGGAGAATGGGTGCCAGCTACTGTTCATGCACCCCTACTCTCTCCATGTACGGGTCAAGAGATTGCACAAATTTCGCAAGCAGACTCATCATTGGTTGAAAACGCAATTGCTGCGGCCCACGAAGCGACTGCCGTCATGAGGCGCCTTTCTGCCTATCAACGTGCCTTCCTGCTTGAAAAAATCTCGATTTTGATGAATGAGCGTTTGGAGGAAGCGGCGCGGATCATTGCAATAGAAGCGGGGAAACCAATCAAAACAGCCCGTGGTGAAGTGATTCGAACCATACAGACGTATAAGTTTGCGGCAGAGGAAGCCAAACGCCTCCACGGAGAAACCGTACCACTTGATGCAGCGATCGGGGGAGAGGGACGCTTGGCTTATACCGTGCGTGAACCACTGGGAGTCATCGGGGCCATTACACCCTTTCCTTTTCCGATGAATCTCGTCGCCCATAAGGTCGGACCTGCTCTCGCTGCTGGCAATACGGTTGTTCTCAAGCCAGCATCGCAGACACCGCTTAGCGCATTGTTTCTGGCAGAGCTCGCAGAGCAAGCTGGTGTGCCTGCTGGTGCCCTTAATGTAATCACGGGTAGTGGGACGAGCGTTGGCGATCAAATCGTATCTGATCCGAGAGTCAGGGCGGTGACCTTTACAGGGAGTCCAAGTGTTGGGCTAGATATACGCAATCGAGCGGGTATGAAAAGAGTCACGCTCGAGCTGGGATCGAATTCGGCAGTCATCGTTGATCGCGATGTGCAGCTAAATGAAGTGATTCCTCGATGCGTTTTTGGGGCCTTCGCCTACTCTGGGCAGGTATGTATCTCTGTGCAAAAAATTTTTGTGGTCAAAGAAATCTATCAGGATTTCGTTCAACGTTTTGTTGAACAAACACGAGCACTACGCGGTGGTGATTCGCTTTCTGAGGACGCTGACTATTCGGCTATGATCAATCCCCGGGAAACAGAACGTGCGATGGAGTGGATTCATGAGGCACTCCTACAAGGGGCGCGTTTGGAATGTGGGGGACAGATCGTGGATCGGATGCTCCAGCCTACGGTGTTGACGGGTGTTCCGGCAGATGCAAAAGTATCTTGTCAGGAAGTACTCGGCCCTGTCGTTCTCATCAATCCAGTGGAGTCGGTCGGGCATGGCATTACGTTGGTAAACGATTCCCGCTTTGGATTACAGGCTGGTGTCTATACCAACAATCTGTCGTTGGCTTTGGAAGCGGCCGAAGAGCTGCGCGTGGGCGGGGTGATGGTAAATGATATTCCGACATTTCGCGTGGACCATATGCCCTACGGTGGCGTAAAGGAGAGCGGACTTGGTCGGGAAGGGGTCAAATACGCGATAGAAGAAATGACGGAATTGAAGCTCGTTGCCATTAAGCGATAAAAGAAATAAGGAAAGAGCTCTTGCAAAAAATAGTAGAGCTGTGATATAGTTTATATTGTTGAAATACGGAGGGATACCGAAGTGGTCATAACGGGGCGGTCTTGAAAACCGTTAGAGTGCAAGCTCACGCGGGTTCGAATCCTGCTCCCTCCGCCATAAATACAAATGAACCTACTCCAGTTGAGAAGCTGGGGTCTTTTTTATGGTCGAGAGCTTTGAGAGGGAGTTGTCGGTTCTTTTTTGTAAAAATATCAGAAAATAAAGAAAACTATTATATAATGGAGAGGAGACTATAAGTGATGGGGGAATTTGCATGCTCGAAGCGCAAAGGGTTCGTAGAAATGCACTTGGCGATATTTTGCGAAGAAGTCGTGGACGAAATCCTGATAAGCCTGCCCTGTACTTTGAGGAAGAAGTATTGACGTACAAGCAGCTTGATCAGCTTGCAAACAAGACGGCTCATTCGCTTCTTTCAAAAGGCTTGCAAAAAGGGGAGCGGGTAGCAGTATTGTCACGCAACTCGATGGATTTTGCGATTCTAAACTTTGGGATAGCAAAAGCAGGGGCCATCATGGTGCCGATCAACTTCATGTTGAATAAAGAAGATGTCGCCTATATTTTCGGTCATGCGGAAGTGAGTGCGTGCTTCGCAGCTCCCGAATTCTTGCAGCTCGCCCAAGACGGACTCCAATTAGCTGGAATTTCCCCCAAGCTGCTTTCCCTCATGTCCAAACCAGCAGAACAAGCAGGGGAATGGTTGCCTTTTCGCACGATGATTGAAGCGGCAGACGACCACGAGCCTGAAGTAGACATAGTGGACGAAGATGTTGTGCAGATTTTATATACCAGCGGAACGGAATCAAAGCCAAAGGGCGTTATGCTCACTCATAAAAGCATTATTTCCGAATATGTCAGCACGATTATCGAAGGCGGGATGACGCAGGGTGATGTGGCGGTTCACGCACTTCCCTTGTTCCATAGTGCACAGCTTCACTGCTTTTTGGGACCGTATGTGTACTTAGGTGGAAGTGGAATTATTTTGGAACAGGCAACCCCTGCGTTGATGCTACAGACAGTAGAGACGTATAAGGCCACTCAGTTGTTTTGCCCGCCAACCGTATGGATTGCTTTACTGCGGTCTCCTGATTTTGCCGCGCGTAATGTGAGTTCTTTGCAAAAGTGCTACTATGGTGCAGCAATCATGCCCGTAGAAGTGTTAAAAGAGCTCGGTAAACGCCTCCCAAATGCTCAGTTTTACAATTTTTACGGACAGACGGAAGTGGCACCATTAGCAACTGTTTTACAACCGAAGGATCAGATGAGAAAAGCAGGCTCTGCAGGCAAGCCAGCATTAAATGTGGAAACGAAAATCGTCGATGATGACGGGAATGAAGTCCCTCGGGGTAGTGTTGGTGAAATTGTTCACAGGACCAGCCATGCGATGCTGGGGTATTTCCGAGATGACGAAAAGACACAGGCTGCCTTCCAAGGAGGGTGGTTTCACAGCGGGGATTTAGGCATCATGGATGACGAAGGCTATATCACGGTCGTTGACCGGAAAAAAGATATGATTAAATCGGGGGGAGAGAACGTAGCTAGCAGAGAGGTTGAGGAGCTTATTTATCAACATCCAAAAGTGTCAGAGGTCGCTGTGATCGGAGTTCCTCATCCGTTCTGGATCGAAGCAGTGACGGCTGTTGTTGTACCAAAAGCGGGTGAGTTACTGACTGCTGACGAGATGCTTGCTTTTTGCAAAGACCGTCTCTCCTCCTTCAAAGCACCCAAATATGTAGTGATTGCTGACAATCTTCCTCGAAACCCCAGCGGCAAAATCTTGAAAAGAGAGTTGCGCCTCCGATACGAAACACTGACGACTTAGCCATTCACAAGGTCTAAAGCACAGAAAAACCCGCTCTGTTATGGAGCGGGCTTTTGCTGCTGTGATTATTTGACGTTGGAAACAGTCGGGCGATCGGCTTGAATGACTTCAAAACGATAGCCTTTTTCTTTCAAGTACGAAATGATTTGGGGGAGAGCTTCAGCCGTTGGCGACTTGGTGCTGGAATCATGCATCAAGACAACGATTTCTTTTTGTGACTTTACTTGCTGCTTTACATTTGCCAGTGCCTGCGCGGCTGTGTACTTGTTGCTCCTTGCATCGCCGTTTGTTACATTCCAGTCGATAAACGTATAGCCACGTTGTTTTGCTTCCTCTTTGATCGCATGCATGACGGTCTGCTGCTTGTTATAACGTGTGGGATCTTGATATTTCAAACTAACGGTATTCGTACTGCCACCTGGATAGCGGAACACGGTTGGTTTTACGCCAATTGCCTTTTCAATCATTTGACTACCTTTTTCCACGTCTGCAAAAAAGCCATCCATATTTTTGTAAAGAAGCTGATAATTATGGGAATACGAATGTCCTCCCACCGCATGTCCTTCAGCTACGATCCGTTTGAGAATGGCCTCATGACCAGCTACCTCACGGCCCACAATAAAGAAAGTGGCTTTGACTTGATGCGCTTTCAGCGTATCCAAAATACGTGGAGTGACAGGTGAAGGTCCATCGTCAAAGGTTAAATAAGCGATCTTCTCAGAAGACTTCGGAGTCTGAGTGTTCGGTTTTGTAGCTGGTTCAGGCTTCTTCGTTTGATTAGTCGTTCCTTTTGGTTTGTCTGGCTGCGGTTGAGTCGGTGTCTCTGGTTTTGCTGGCTTAGATGGTTTTGGTTGTTCTGGTTTCGGGTGCTCCGGTTTCTTTGGTTGTTCTGGCTGCTTTGGTTGCTTTTGTTGAAGCGGCTGCATCGGGATAAACGGTTCATCGCCATAGATCAAATATTTTTGCCGCAGCTCAACAAATTTCTTAAGCTCCGCTTCATAGGAAGAAACAATCTCCTGCGGGGATTTGCCTTGTTCGAGAAGCAGACCGATTTTGTTGGTACCCATCACCTTGTCGAACATGGAGATTTGCATACTCGTACTTTTTGGTATAGGGAATGATTGTAATTGCTTGGCATAAGCCAGCGCGTAAATACCTGTTTTTGCCGGGTTAAACTGATGTGGATCGTTGATCTGAAGGCGTACGCCCCCGGCAGTTCCTTTAGTCTCAGGAATAAAGATGACGCCAGGCAGAAGACTTCCATTTAACAGATCAGCGTACTTGTGCGAATCTATACCCTCTGCCCCAATCCACGTGAAATGGTCGCCTTGTCGAAGGGGGGTACCCTCACCCAAACCAGTTGCCATATACCCGAAAACCGAGGTCAAGTTAGGGAGATGCGGAGAACTCGGAATCCAGGCTAATCCTGTCTGTTGATAAATCAAGCTACGTGTATACCCTTGCATCGGAATAACGGTTAGATCTACACCGATGGTACGGTTGAAATACAAGGCCAGCTCTCCGATGGTCATGCCATGTGCAAGCGGAAGGGTATCCACGCCGATAAAGGAGCGGTAAGGCAGTTCAACTACTGGCCCCTCGACAATCGTTCCACCGAGAGGATTCGGTCGATCCAGTACCATTACTTCTTTTCCTTGTTCTTTTGCTGCTGTCATGGCGTATTGCAACGTAGATATGTATGTGTAGGTTCTCGATCCAATATCTTGCAAATCGACGAGAAGAATATCAATGTCTTTGAGCATTTCCGGTGTCGGCTTGCGAGTTGATCCAGACAAGCCGTAGACCGGAATAGCGTAGACGGGATGAACAAAGCTCGTTACCTGTTTTCCTGCTACCGTTTTTCCGTCGAGGCCGTGTTCAGGTGCATAGAGAGCGGTTAAATGGACGGAGCGATCTCGTCGTAACATGTCGATCGTGCTGACCATTTGACTGTTCTGACCTGTTTGATTCGTAATTAATCCGACTTTTTTGCCTTCAATGAGATAGTGGAACTGATTGAACAGTACATCACTTCCCAATTGGATGGCAGTCGTATTGGCTGAGCTTCCTACTGGAGGAATTAAAGTTAAGATAAGTGCCAGGATGAGGAAAGGGAGAAATTTGTTCATCATTCATTGCCTCTTTCAAGATAAAATACTGTCGCTTCTTGTCTATTGTAACGCTTTTGGAAAGCAAGATGGTTGCATTTTTGTAACAATTTGAAATTAGGTCAAAAGGAGCAGAAAAAAGGAACAGAAAAGAGGAGGGGGATTAGGAAAAAATGTTCTTTTGAAAGGGAGTCTACAGGAAAATCTTGAAACAGCCTTCATCCTATAGTAGATTAAGAATCGTGTGAACCTTTTTGGAAATGGAGTGAATGTTTTGCTGAAAAAAGTAGCCTCATTACTGCTCGCGATTGCCTTGGTACCGATGGCAGCGTTTTCTGCAGCGGCAGCAACTGCACCTGTAGTGCCTAAAGCCGTACAGAATGCTGTTAAGGTGGAGTACAATAAAAAACAAATTGCGTTTCCTGACCAAGCACCTATTATAAACCAAGGGCGGACATTGGTTCCGATTCGTCCGATTGCAGAGAGTCTTGGATTTGAAGTGAAATGGAATGATCAAACTCGTACCGTTACCATCAATAAAGGGAAAGATAACATCAGATTGGTGGTTACTCAAAAAATTGCCAACAAAAATGGACAAACCATCAAACTCGACGTGCCTGCACAGATTGTGAACAAGCGTACTGTAGTGCCTGTTCGTTTCATCGCGGAAGCTCTGAGCTACAAGGTTGAATGGGATCCGAAGACACAAACGGTATTGATTGCGGACAATGTGAACCCTAATCAAGTCGGCCAACAGGAAAAGCCGAAAGATCCGACGAAACCGGCAACAGATGAGAAAAAGCCTGAGCAGGTAGCTTTGATCGACAAGGAAAGTATTGAAGGGAAATCTACCAAAATAGCTGTGATCGGACTGTATCGAGTTACTGGTAAGGTTGATCCGAAAGCGGATCTAACCGTTGTAATTGACGATGATACACATGAAGTAGATGTTAATGCAGATGGAACTTTTAAGTTGCAAATTAATGGCGATGAAGGTATTCGCAGCTTTACCGTAAAAGCTGAAAAAGACGGTAAACAAGATACTTTTGAGGGCGAATTTATTTCCATTGATTAAGCCATCTGATTTCTGAGTAAGAACACCTCCTGCACATCACACTAAGTGCAAGGAGGTGTTTTTGTTGTGAGACGAATAAGTAGGGGTATCGTTGCTGTACTCCTGTTTGCCGGCTTGCTGACAGGGTGTTCGCCTAACAAAGAACAGGGCACCGAAGATCAGAACGGAAATAAGGCCAAATTTGAATCTCTGGGAATTAACTTCCAGAACGATAACGTCGGTAGAGATAAAGGACCGGCAGCCATGATTAGCCAAAAGAGGGTTCATCAGCGAGAACCACAGCTGATGACGTACTTGGAAGGGCGTGCGGAAAAGCTGCCCGGTGTAGCCGATATCAAGGTGTTAGCGTACAAGGATAACTTGATTGTAGGTGTGCTGCCAGTTGATACACCAAAACCTGACGAAGTCAATCCGCGGACGTCGATCCCATATACGCCTGGAAAAATTGTGCGAGTCGATAATGGACATCCAGATTCGCTGCACAGACGTGTTGTGAACCGGATGAGGTCAAGCTTACAGGCAGAAACACGCTTTAACATTTTGTACGTGTCTACCAATCGGGCTGTTTATGACCGAATCGCAGATTTGCATTCACGAATTACGAACGGAGAGCACATCAGTGACGAGGAATTTCAAGTCCTGTTAAATGATATTGGATATACGGTTATTGGATATAATTTAGTGGATTGAAAGAGCACCACCTGGACTCCCGGGTGGGCTTTTTGTCGAATAAGGGTCAAATGGCAGGAGAAAAGTTAGAAATGGGGAAATAGTCAAAGAAGAGCAGGAGAACGGCAAGGAGTGCACATTATATGATTCCAATCCACATCCCTATATCCAAAATAACTCCTCCAGGACAGAAGCCATATGTCTTACGGCGGCCTGCAGTGGCAAAAAAATTACGTCTGTTGAAATATACGCAGATTTGTCTCATTCATGCAGGGGCAGGCTATGGCAAAACGACTTCTTTGGCTACATTTCTACATGATGAAGCACTGGCTGCGTCCTGGTATACCATTCAGGATGGTGACGATGCTCTTCTTGCATTTGTCATTTGTCTTGTCGAAAGTGTTCGGCAGGTTCATTCTGGTTTTGGACAGGTATTGAAAGAACAACTACTTAAACAGATCTCTGAGCAAAGTCCGGTGCCGTCCCTAGACAGTAAAGTTTTGGTCGACTGGTTTGTCGGAGAATGCGTACAGCTCCAGGTTGACCACATACTTGTTTTGGACCATTTTCAACGAATTGAGAATGGGAGTGAAGTCGATCAATTTGTTCAACGATTAGCCGAGGTGCTTCCACAAAAGGTCAAGCTGGTTATCTTAACGCGTTCCCGACCGAAATGGTCCAATCTCGACTTGTTGTCCGCAAGAGGAGAGTGTCTGGAGCTTACAACCAACGACCTTTCTTTTACGCTGGAGGAGAGCGAGGCCTTTTATTCTGATCAATACGACATCACGCTGTCCGAAGAAGATTGGGGTCGAGTCGAAGGGGTGGCGCTAGGCTGGGTGATGGCACTGCGAACTTTTGGTGAAATGGTAACGAGGGGGCAGACGGTGTCCGATAGTCTGCGTGAGTTATCCCGATTGCTACATTTGCTGGAAGTAGAAGTCTGGACACAGCTGGATGCAGGTATGCAGCGATTCTTGATGGAGGCAGCGGTTCTCGAACAATTCGATTTGGAGGATTGCAAGCAAATACTCGGAGAGGGATGTATCGAGCACCTGTTGGAAGCACAGCGTTGTCATCTTTTTCTGCATGTCCAAGCAGATTCTCATTATTCCTTTCATCCGCTTTTTCAGCGTCTCCTGTCGAGCAAGCTGGCTGCGAATCAAGCGATGTACGTGCATGTAAATCAAAAGGCCGCAGGATGGTACAGACGTAAAGGGGACGAGGCAAAAGCTTTTGGGCGGTTGCGTCTCGTCGAACAGTGGGAGATGCTGGGTGAGTGGCTGTGCCAAGCATCGGAAAGGTTGCTGCAAGCAGGGAAGCTGGACTTTTTATACGAGTGGATAACGCTGTTACCAGAGCACATCAAGTGCGAACAGCATTGGCTGTTGTTTTATCAGGGCGAGGTAGAACGCTATCGCTGTCTCTATGCGAAGTCCTTTGCTTCTTATGAGCAATTTTTGAAACAATGTGAACAGAAGCAAGATCAAATTGGTTTGTGCCGAGGGTTGGAAGGGCAAGCACGCGTCCATCTCGACAGTGTACAAGGCGTCAGGGCCGAAGAGCTGCTCAAGAGGGCAATTCAACTTTTGCCCCCATTTGAACAAGAAAATGAGATGGCACCGAGGCTATACCGCTTGCTGGCAGAAATTTATACGAATCGCGGAGATGCCAAACAGGCGGCAGCTTGGTATGAACGGAGCCAGGAATTAGAGCAGCAGACCGAGGTTGAGCTAGAATCACGCCTGTTGTTTCGTACTGGCCGACTGCAGTCCTCCATCCAGCTGTTGGAAAGTAAGTGGCAGGTAGAACAAGGGAAGCATCCCCCGCTGACCAGATCGTATAGGGAAACCTCTTTACTGCTATCTTTTGTGTATGCATTGAATGGCGAATGGGAGCGAGGGTGGGAAGCTGCAGAGACTGCCATACAACTCGGACGTGCAGCACATTCCCCTTTTGTAGAGGCGAATGGCTATGTTCGAAAAGCGCATGCGGCCCTCATCAGTCAAACATTGCCTACGGACGAGATTCGCGAGCTTTATGAAAAAGGTTTGCAAATTATGGAGGAGCTCCAGTCCACACGCGGAAAGTCAGAAACGCTTCTGGGACTAACCTTGCTTCATGCAAGAGAAAAGGCACTCGACCAAGCGCTTCTGTATGGCAACAGGGGAATACAAGAGACAGAGGCAATGCGCGACGACTGGTTAGGCAGTCTGGTACGTATGGCCATTGGAATTGCCTATGCCAAATACGGGAAAGAAGAGGAAGCATGGGCTACCTTTATCGATTGTGCCGACCGACTTAGTCACTGCGGGGATAGCTATAATGTCGTCATTTGTCAATTGTGGCTGAGCTTCTTGGCTTATCGCAAAAAACAATGGGATTTGTTTGTACCTGCGGTGACGCAAGCTCTGTCCTTGATGAAGTCCGGTGAATATCAATTCCTTTTGCAGAGACCTACGCTGCTTACACCGCATGATGTACAGCAGCTGATGCCGATTCTGATTGAGGCGGAGCGCCGAAAGGTATCGCCGGATTACGTCTCTCAGCTGTTAAATGATTTGGGATTGCAAAACGTGACATTCCACCCCGGGTATACCCTTCGTATTCAGACGCTGGGCGCCTTTCGTGTATGGCTGGGAGAGCGGGAATTGAGCGAAAAGGCATGGCAGCGTGGGACGGCCAAGCTGTTGTTTCAGCTTTTATTGACAAAGAGACACCATTTGTTAGCCCGGGAAGAAATCATGAACCGACTTTGGCCAGACAGTATCGAAGAAGCGGCAATTCGCGATTTTAAGGTGTCGTTGAATGCATTGAACAAAGCCCTCGAGCCAGATCGTGCTGCCAGAACAGACACCTTCTTCATTCAACGCCATGGCAGCTCTTACGGTTTCAATCTGGCATCGGGCTACCATATGGACGTCGAAGAGTTCGAGAAGCTCGTTACACTGGGCTTGGCAGAGTCAGATCGGCGTCAGGGGGCCATCCTTTTGGAAAAAGGGCTTGCCTATTACTTGGGCGATTACATGCCGGAATGCCGTTATGAGGATTGGTGTGTAGAAGAGCGTGAGAGGGTGCAGACGCTGTTTCTACGCGGAGCAGAGAGGTTAGCTAAAATCATGCTAGAGGACGGGCAGTTGGAAAAAACGATCCGCTGGTGTGAAGCGATTCTGCGGGTGGATGATTGCTGGGAGGAGTCGTACCGCTTACTTATGACTGCGTATTATCAGCAAAATAATCGCACACAGGCAATCCGTTGGTATGAAAAATGTGTAGCTAAACTGAGGGAGAACCTCGGTGTCGCGCCGATGCCTGCAACCATGGAGACTTACCTTCAAATTATAGAGAAGTAAAAGATCGCCCGCAAAGCGATCTTTTTTTGTACATAGAGCAATGGCTGCTTGACAAAACTAGGAAGTATTCGTAATATAATCTTTGTACTGACCAGTCAGTTCAAAAGATCGAAAGGGGATAGGAGTGATGGCACCATCCAAAAAAGATCAAATTGCAAACGGAGCTTTAACCGCATTTGCCCAGTTGGGTTATAGCGAAACGACCATGGATGCAATCGCGGAAATGGCGCAGGTGGCAAAAGGAACCCTCTATTATCACTTTTCCACAAAGGAAGAGCTGTTTTTGTACGTGATAGAAAAAGGCGTGAAGATGCTGATTTACCATGTAGATCATGTAATGCAGAATGAAGAGCTTTCCTTGGAGGATCGTATTCTGAATGTGCTGGATGAGCATCTTCGCTTCTTTTCCGAGAATCAAGATTTGTGTTTCCTGTTGCTGAGTGCGTTCTCAGGAGATGGACAACGCGACAGGATGGTTGGCAATCTGCTAGGTGGCTATTTCAGCACGATGGAGTCACATATGCTAGAACTGCAGCAGCAGGGGTATATCCGGGCGGATATCGATATTCGCACACTTGCTTCCTCGTTGTTTGGCATGGTTGGTTTTACCGTACTTCGTAAGCAATTTCGCAAAGAGCCAGTGAACAGTGCCGCAGATAAACAGACACTCCGTTATTTGCTTTCAGGAATGTTTCAAAATAACGTCTAGAGAAATGGAAAACAAGAGGAGAAGACAGATGAACAAACGTGCATGGATCGGTGTAGGTAGCTTTGTAGTGAGCATTGCAGTACTTGGAACCGTATTGTTTGGTTCGAATGTGAGTAGCGTGGCTGGTCAGAATACAACGAAATTAGCAGGTGTAATCGAAGGAACAGAGGTCGACCTTTCTTTCAAAATGGGTGGTTCCATCGAACAGCTCTCCCTGAAAGAAGGAGACGAAGTAAAGGCAGGGCAAGTAGTTGCCACGTTAAGCAGCGCGGAAATCCTTGCGAAGAAAGAACAGGCTGAAGCTGCTTACAAGCTCTCACTCGTCAAGCTTGATCAGGCGAAAAAGGGAGTATCAGTGACGGATAGCTCCAGCAATGCCCAAGTCGACCAAGCAAAAGCAGTAGTCAACTCGGCGCAAGCGCAGCTTGACGCGAACAAAAATGGAGCGCGTTCAGAAGAAATTACGCAGATCAAAGCGAAATTACAAGCAGCACAAACTTCGAATCAAATTGCCGCGACGAATTTGGAACGAATGAAGAAATTAATGGCGGAAGGTGCCGTTCCACAAGTGAAAGTGGAAGAGGCGCAAATGCAAGCAGATAAAGCCCAAGCGGAGTTTAAAGCAGCAGAAGAGCAGTTGAAAATGGCTCAAACTGGATCGCGCAAAGAGCAGGTCGATGCCGCACAAGCACAACTGGATCAAGCAAAAGCTGCATACAACCAAGCGGTAGCGGGGAGAGGTCAAGTAGGCTTGAAGGAGCTGGATGTTAAATCAGCAGAAGCGAACGTCATGCAGGCAAAAGGTGCACTGGCTGAAATGGAAGCCTATGTGAACAACACCAAGCTGACAGCTCCAGTAGATGGTATTGTAAAAGCAGTAGCCGTTCAAAAGGGAGAGCTTGTTTCGCAAGGCTTCACTGTCTTGACGATCCAAACAAAATCAGATAACTATGTCAAATTTTATGTAAATGAATACATGCTTTCGAATGTGAAAACAGGCGATCAAGTGAAATTGTTTGTCCCAGCCCTGAACAGAGAAGTAGACGCCAAAGTGGTTACTGTAGCTCCTGCTGCTGACTTTGCCGTAAAAAAAGCGACACAAGAACTCGGTGATCGTGACATTCGTTCCTTCCAGGTGAAGCTACTGGTGTCCGATTCGGAATTGCGTCCAGGCCTGACGGTTGAGTGGCAACTTGAAGGAGCTGGTAATGGTGAATAGTTTCTCTCACCTGTTCTGGAGCGAATGGAAAAATCTTTTTGCAAACAAAACCATTCGGAATATTCTCTTCCTCGTTCCACTGATTTATTTGACGATGTTCGGTTTTCTGTACAGTGAGAAAAAAGTGATGGAGATCCCTACTGTGATGGTCGATGCCGATCAAACCGAATTGAGTCGTGAGCTCTACCGCGCCTTTGAGGTCGATCATACATTTCGAATCACGTCAATCGTAGGAACAGAAGAAGAAGCAAAGAAGTTGGTTGACAAGGGCGAAGCAAATATCGCCCTGATCATACCTGCTGGATTAGAAAAGGATGTAAAGGCTGGGAGAGAGGCAGAGGTACTGACTGTTATCGACGGCAGTAACATCATGATTTCGAATACGGCAGTTCGAGCAGCGAATACAGCAATTAAGTCTGTTTCAGCAGGAACCACGCTGAAGAAGATGGAAGCACTCGGCGGCTGGGGAGAAAAAGGGAAAAACATGTTTACGGGTATCGACTATCGATACAGAGTGTTGTACAACCCGACCTTCAGCTATCTGTCCTTCATGGTATTCGGTCTTGCAGGTACCGTGCTTCAGCAAGTACTGTTCCTTGGAATCGTATTGTCCGTGGCCCAGCAGAAAGAAGAGGGGACCTGGAAGGATACACTCTCTCGTCATAGCTTCTTCGCGATCACGGCGAGCAAATTGTTGCCGTACTTTCTGGCAGGAACCCTCAACATGTTCCTGGCGTTTACACTGATGTTAAAAGGTTTTCATATCCCTTATTACGGAAGTACGTTTGATCTAATGCTACTGGCTAGCATGTTCAACTTGGCGGTGTTGGCTATCGGGTATGCCATCTCCTTTGTGTCCAGCAGCCAGCTCCAAGCTACTCAGATCGGGATGATGATTGCAGTCCCTTCTTTCATGCTATCGGGTTATACTTGGCCAATCATGTCGATGCCAACAGGGATTGCTGCGATTGCAAAATCTTTGCCGCTGACCTATTTCTTGGGTGGTGTAAGGGAAATTTTGTCGAAGGGACATGGGCTGTCAGCTGTCATGAACGACTTCATGGTTCTCGGTTTCATGACACTCATCGGGTTGTTCGCAGCCTATGTCATTTATTTGTTGCAGATAAGGAAAAGTAAGGGGAAAGTTAGAGAACAAACGGCGGCATAAGTGGAAGGATTTGGCTGCGCCAGAGTGATGGCGTAGCCTTATTTTTGTTTACAAGGATCTTGTTTGGCAGTCAAGTTGTATAAAAATAAACCTTGTGTAATAAATAATCTCTCCTTTATACTTATTATAAAAAAGCAGATTCTTCAACACTAGGGGGACTTTATGTCAGCGACTCATCTAAAGCAATTGTGCGAGGAGACGTATACCAAGTTGAAAAAGGTCAGCATGGAAGTAGAACGTTTTTTGAATCAGGTTACCTTATCTGGTCTTGTATCCGCATCAGGTGATCCTGAAGAATTTGAAACGTATTACCGTAACTATCTTTCCGACTTGCGCCACCTTTTAGTCTACTGCGAAAATGCATACGAAAGGCTGGGAGTATCACTCCGACGCGCACGATTTCATGAGGAGTTTGCAGAGGAAGTATTGTATCAGGTATACCATACCTGTATAAATAACTTCTATTACCCCAAAGGTGAGGTTTATGAAGAAGATGGGCGGTTGGCCTATACGGGTCAGGACTGTATCGTTTTTCGCAAGCAGGTCGTCCCTGAGTTGCAGCAGTTGACCTTATCACTGTCCAGAGTGTTTGAACAATTACGTAATGATTTGCAGTATTACGAGACAGACTACATAGCGAAAAAACAAATGCAACAAGAAAAAGCACGAGCTTAAAAAGCCGTGCCTCTATATAAATGGAAAAAGGTGGAGTGGACCACCTTTTTTATTTTTGAGCTTTTTTGTTCACTAATCTTATTGCGCACCAAAACGCAGACGTTGAAAAAACTTAGTGAGCAAGCCACCGATTGTTTTGGGAGGTTGTTCCGTTTTGACTTCCTCGACCGGCTGGGCTTGACGAAGGGCCTGATTTACATTGATCATCCCGTACCCGTACAATTGATCGTGACCCGGGGCTCCAAGGTCAGTTGCGGAATGTCTTATGAGATTCATCACGTCTTTGGTGTTCATATCGGGATGAACGGAACGGATAAGCGAAGCGAGTGCAGCGACGTGAGGACAAGCCATCGAAGTACCAGATAGCGAGGCATAGTCGCTATAAATGTACGTGCTCGGAATATCGACCCCAGGAGCAGATACATCTACATAATCACCAAAGTTGGAAAAATCTGCGCGTTCTTTACGGTGGTCGACAGCGGCAACGGCGAGGACTTCATCATAGGCTGCAGGATAACTAGGCTGATCGCTCGCATCGTTTCCGGAAGCCGCGACTAACACGACATTATTATCAAAGGCATAGCGACAAGCTTCCCGTAGAGCAGCAGAGGAGGTGTAGTTGCCTACGCTCAAGTTGATGACATCTGCTCCGTTATCCGTTGCCCAATAAATCCCGTGTGCAATGTCTACAGCTGATCCCGAGCCGTCTGCGCCAATAGCTTTGACTGGCATGATCTTGCTATTCCAGGACATCCCGGCAATGCCATCTCTGTTATTCGTTTTCGCTGCTATGACACCAGATACGTGGGTTCCATGACCATTATCATCCTCAGGTTTGTTACTGCCATCCAAAACGTTATAGCCTTTGACCAGCTTTCCAGCAAATTCTGGATGCTTCATATCCACACCTGTATCGACGACTGCTACGATAACATCACTGCTACCTTCGCTGACATCCCAGCTTTTCTCCATGCCGATTAGAGGAAGATTCCATTGGTATTCCTTGTAATACGGATCGTTTGGCTTCACGTTCGGGAGTAAGAGGTAATTTGGCTCGGCAAATACGGAGTCAGGATGTTCAGCCAGTTTTTTCATGAGCTGCTTGGTAGTCATGCTCTTTGATTTGATGATGAGAAATTTGTCAAAGTCTCGCTTGATCTTGGCATCCAAAGAGGAAACAAGCTGATCAATTTTTTCTTGCTTGGGACGAGGGGAAAAGCGCACGACGACTTCATTCTCTACATAATGACTGCGGTCACGTTGGTTATGATGAAGCGTTTGGATATGGCTTTTTTTCTCCAGGTCACGACGAACGTCTTTTACCTGTTCAATGTAGTTAATCCGTGGAATTCTCGCCTGAACGGATGTCACGCGGGGATGAGGTTCTCGCATTTCCTGTTCTGCATGCTGATTCATCCGATACGGGACAGCTATGAGACCGACCAAGGCAATAGCGGCAACAAAAGGCCAGACGCGCAAAAAAACTCACTCCCTCCAGTGCTGTTATCTATATCGTGCACATGAAGGGAGTGTTTATGAAGGAAATAGCTTACAGTTAACGTGACTAGATTAAACCAAGCTTTGCTAAACCATGTTGGATGCCATTGTCGTTTACGTGGCGCGTAATCATATTGGCGAACGGCTTCAATTCTTCATGAGCATTCCCCATCGCTACTCCCATGCCAACATAGGAGAGCATCTCTTTATCATTCAATCCGTCTCCAAAGGCAACAGCATCCGCAGGAGTGAGTCCAAAATGTTTTAAGACGGCTTCAATTCCTTTTGCTTTGGAGCCGTTCGGGGGCAAAATATCCATGCAGTGTTCATGCCAACGAATATAAGAGACGTCATGGAATTCACCTGTGTATCTCGATTCATCTGCGCCACAGTAGAGAAATGCTTGATAAATCGGCGTTTCCTCCCAGTAGCGATGGCGATACGCTGGGTATTCCAGTCCCAACCAATCAAAAGACTCGATGATATGTGGGTGGTCCATCGCATTGGCATAGAAGTGGTCGGCACTCAAAAATACCATCGGATGGGAATGACCCTCAGCCATTTGTTCGAGCTTTGCCAATGTATCAGCCGCAATTGGCGTGTGATGGATGATCTTCCCTTCACTCTGCACATACGACCCGTTAAAGCCCACGAATGTCTCAATGCCCAGCTGCTTAGCGATTGGCATCAAATGATAAGGAGCTCGGCCGGTTGCGATCGCGACATGGACACCGTTTTGTTTTAATGTTTGTACGGCGTCCACCGTTGTTTGTGGAATAATGTGATCGGTGTTCAGTAAGGTTCCGTCAATGTCAAAAAAGACGATTTGATAAGCCACTTCTTATCCGCTCCTCTCCACGCTCTCTCTCGTTGTTTTCTCTCTATAAAAAGGTTTTGTACAAAAAAATAGGAAAAGGAATGTCGGCTGGGACACTCCTTTTCATTTCGCTATTAGAATACAGCTACTTCTGTCTCGCTGTCAAATACATGGCATTTGGCAAGATCCATCGCTAGTTTTACCTTCATCTTTGGTTTTAGCGCTTCACGAGAATCCACGCGCGCTACCATCTGGGTATTCCCGATATTGTGGAAATAGACGTACAATTCGGAGCCCATGTTTTCTACGACTTCAACTTCTGCTTCCAGTGTGCTCTCAAATGGATTTGCTTCCATAAAAGAAGCGTCGCTGTAAATATCCTCCGGGCGAATTCCAAAAATAACCTTCTTATTTACATAACCTTTTTCCCGTAAAGTCTTGGCTTTATCTTCTGGGAAGCGTACATGAATATTTTGGGCATCAAAATAGAGTGCTCCGTCTCTCTCGGAGAGATTCCCTTTCACGAAGTTCATCGCAGGGGAGCCGATGAAGCTCGCGACAAACAGATTGACTGGATGATTGTAGATTTCAGTCGGGGTTGCCACCTGTTGGATAAGACCGTCCTTCATGACGACGATGCGGTCTCCCATGGTCATGGCTTCCGTTTGATCGTGTGTCACATAAATGATCGTGGTATTCAAGCGCTGATGCAGTTTCAAAATTTCCGTGCGCATTTGTACACGCAGCTTTGCATCGAGGTTGGACAACGGTTCATCCATCAAAAATACTTGCGGTTCACGCACAATCGCACGGCCTAGTGCGACACGCTGTCTTTGCCCCCCAGATAGCGCTTTTGGCTTGCGGTCTAGCAAATGCGAAATATCGAGGATTCGCGCTGCATCTTGAATGCGCTTATCAATATCGGATTTGGAGAATTTGCGCAATTTCAGGCCGAAAGCCATATTTTCATATACATTCATATGCGGATAGAGTGCATAGCTTTGAAACACCATGGCGATGTCGCGATCTTTGGGAGCTACATCGTTGACGCGGCGATCGCCTATGTATAAATCCCCTTCCGAAATCTCTTCCAGACCTGCAATCATGCGCAGCGTGGTAGATTTTCCACAACCAGATGGTCCGACGAGAACGAGGAATTCGCGATCTTGAATTTCCAAGTGAAAATCGTCAACTGCCGTAACGTTGTTTCCATATCGTTTATAAATGTGGGAAAGACTTACCTTTGCCATGAAAAAGGCACCTCCTCGGGATTGTGAAGAGAGAAAATTCTTGGATGACTATAAAGGTAGGGTACCAATTCACTTGCAGGTTGGATATGGACAGTATATACGAAATGTTTTGTTAATTTTGACGAAAGAGAAGGTAGAGCTGTAGCAAGACGGCATCAGGAAACAATCGCGGGTCTAATCCGGTTTGTTCCGTCAGCTTGTCCAATCGATACAACAGTGTATTCCGGTGAAGGAAAAGCTGTCGTGCGGTATCGCTTACATTCAATTGTCTGGCGAACAACGTATCTAATGTTTCCAGTTGTTCTTCTGTCATGTACGGAACAGTTATGACAGCGGACAGCTCGTTTGCGAGAGCGACTGCTATTTCTTTGGGGAGAGAAGCTGCCCATCGTTCTAGCGGATAAGACCAATCTCCAGCGACCATCATTTGTGGCCGATAGGCTTGAAGGGCACGAGCTAGTGATACTTGCCGTAAAAGAGTGTCGCCCAATGCAAGTGGACTCGTGATTGGCGATCCGACAACAAAGCGAACGGGTTCCATCCATTCCATCGTAATCAGATCATGTAGGCCAGATGCCCACTCCAAAAGCTCTGAGGCCGTTTTTTGATGATCGAGCATGGAGACAGGAACGATGAGAAGCGCATGTGTTTGTGTTAACGGAATGAAATCGGGTACGCCTTCAAAAAAATCATGCAGCAAGGGCTGCAAAAAATCCCATTCGCCCTTTCGATCCGGTCTGCATCGCTCTAATAAAAAGGAGACGCGCGCTTCTTTCCACGGCCATTTTGCTTCCAGCTGAGCAGGGATTGCAACAGGGGGGCCAAAGACCATGCTTGAAAGCCAATTGGCTATCTGTTTTGGGAGGGGAAGCGTTGCTGAATCATCCACATGAGGAAAAATCAGATCCAACAACGCTCGGGCTGAAGCATGCCAAGATGCCGTTTCGATAAGGATGACTGTCATCACATCGTTGCTCGAATGGACGGCAACTTGCTCCCAGCCTTTTTGTACCCAATCCTGAAGGACCTGCGCTGCTTCTGTTTGTAAAACTTGTACATATTTGATAGGTAAATTTGTCGCTTGTCGGATGTGCTCGACATCTTTCTTCCAATTTTCCACAAGGTGACCCCCATCTCGACACGAAAGTAAGGCTATTATACCTTAGTCGAGGGCGAGCACGGCAGCGGTTTCTTGAAGAGCCGGAGCCGGAGCGGCTATCTCATGAAATGGATCACTGCCCAGTACATGCAAAGTGATCTCGGGACGGGAACGCAGACGGATGTTTACCCCTGTCTGCCCCAGGCCCTCGCTGATGTAAAAGGGTCGACCATCCATCTCGTGAAGACCTTTCACGATATTTAGCTTCGGCAGTTTCCCCATCTTTACGAGATGAAAGGGGCGAGGCCAATGGATCTGTCCTCCGTGAAAATGCCCTGACAACAAATAATCGTAAGCATACTCCTTCATGTGCAAAACTATATTAGGATCATGAGTCAAGACGAGCCTTGCTCCCGTCTCGGGAACACCGAAGAAAGACTTGGCCAGGTTGCTATGGCGCGTGCTGAAATCATCCACACCGATAAGGTGCAAGAGCTGCCCCTTGTGATAGATTGTTTCATTTTCGTTGACAAGAACACGACAGCCAATTCGTTCCAACTCTGATTTTAACTGTGCAAGCTTGAAAGGGGTAAGCACGTAGTCGTGATTGCCAAAAACGACATAAGTTCCGAGTGTAGGCTGTAATTGCTGGAGACATTGCACAAAAGCAACTGCCTTCGGAATATTTTTGTCGCGGTCGAGCAAGTCTCCGGTAATCGCAATCAGGTCTACCTGACGCTGTGAAAAGTCATCGACAATGCGCTGGGGCAATACAGATAAGTTTTCCATGTGCAAATCAGACAAATGCAAGATCGAAATCGGCTCAAAATCATGCGGTTGTTGAAGGTGCCGGGATTTTTGCAAGGGTATTGCTACTTCCTTTATTTGAACATCAAATGTATTGCGATAGGCCCGAAAAAGCAACAAAGCGATAGCGCCAAGTAAAACAAACCAGATCATCAAGGTCAGCCATCTCCTTTGCGGTAAGAATACTGTTCATTATACAAGAAAAAGTTCGCAATCGAATAAGTAGGTTCTGGCAGGAGGAATTACGCAAAAAATGTAGAAATATTATGAATGTTGCGTAGTGAGAAAAACGATGTAGAGTGGGAGAGTGAAGACATGAACGTTGAGAAAATTCCAGCAACGGAAGGCCCTTATAATCTGAAAAATTATGACGAGACATATGCGAATTTTGATTGGGCAGATGTGGAGAAGCAATTCTCTTGGTATGAAACCGGGAAAGTGAACATGGTGTATGAAGCCATTGATCGACATCTCGCTACTGATCGGAAAGATAAAATTGCTTTGATGTACAGCAATGCGACGAGAGACGAGACCTATACTTTCGCGCAATTAAGCGAATTATCCAATAAATTTGGGAATGTTTTGCGGAATTTGGGCATTGTAAAAGGGGATCGCGTTTTCGTCTTTATGCCGCGTTCGCCGGAGCTTTATGTAAGCGTTTTAGGCACGATCAAGGTTGGCGCAATTGTAGGACCGCTGTTCGAAGCATTCATGGAAGCGGCTGTGCGTGATCGCTTGGAAAATAGCGAAGCCGTTGCGATTGTTACGACACCTGCACTCTTGCCACGCATACCCGTAAACGACCTGCCTGCTTTAAAACACGTGATTGTTGTAGGTGCAGAAGAGGAGCTAAAAGAAGGTCACATCCGCTTTGAAAAAGCGATGGAAGAAGCCTCCACCGAACTGGAAATCGAATGGGTTGATCGTGAGGATGGAATGATCCTCCATTACACCTCAGGCTCAACGGGCAAGCCAAAGGGTGTTCTGCATGTTCACAATGCCATGATCCAGCACTACCAAACTGGGAAATGGATTCTCGACTTGCAAGAGGATGATATTTATTGGTGCACAGCCGATCCTGGCTGGGTAACGGGTACTTCTTATGGCATTTTTTCACCTTGGTTGAATGGAGCAACGATTGTCGTACGTGGAGGACGTTTCACTCCGGAAGACTGGTATAGAGTCATTGAGAAGAACAAAGTATCGATCTGGTTCAGTGCTCCGACTACGTTCCGTATGTTCATGGGGGCAGGGGATGAACTCGTCAAGCAATTTGACTTATCCAGTCTGCGTCACGTCCTGAGCGTTGGAGAACCGCTCAATCCGGAAGTCGTTCACTGGGGCATGCGCGTGTTTAATCAACGCATTCATGACAACTGGTGGATGACGGAAACAGGTGCTCAGCTGATTTCTAACTATCGCTGTATGCCGATCAAGCCTGGATCGATGGGTAAGCCGTTCCCAGGTATATATGCTGCGATTATTGACGACCGTGGAAATGAGCTGCCACCGAATCGAATGGGGAATCTGGCAATCCGTACAGGGTGGCCAGCTATGATGAGACAAATCTGGAACAACCCAGCGAAGTACGAAGAATACTTCAGCATCCCAGGCTGGTACGTATCCGGTGATTCCGCATACAAGGATGAAGAAGGCTACTTCTGGTTCCAAGGCCGTATTGATGATGTAATCAATACTTCCGGTGAGAGAGTCGGCCCGTTTGAAGTCGAGAGCAAGCTCGTGGAGCATCCAGCAGTAGCCGAAGCGGGCGTCATCGGCAAACCAGATCCGGTTCGTGGTGAAATTATCAAAGCATTCATCGCGCTGCGGGCTGGCTATGAGCCAAGTGAAGCGTTGATGGAAGAAATTCGCAAGTTTGTGAAAGAAGGACTGGCTGCACATGCTGCTCCTCGTGAAATCGAATTCCGCGACAAGTTGCCAAAAACGCGTTCCGGAAAGATCATGCGCCGCGTCTTGAAAGCGTGGGAATTAGGTCTACCAACTGGTGACCTGTCTACGATGGAAGATTAATCACCAGAAAAACCATCTCTCGAATGCCGGGAGATGGTTTTCTTTTTTTAGGAATGGCTATGTTGTTTATGGTCATGTGGATGGTCGTGGTCGTGGTCGTGCTCATGGTTGTGATCGTGATCGTGGGAATCGGATGTTGCCTGGCAATGTAAGTTACCATGTCGAGTAGAGGAGTTCTCAATCTGGATAGTAGCGTGTGTAATGCCGAATTCTTTTTCCAAAAGGACCAGCGCGTCATTTAACACAGGGTAGCTAGGCAAATCGTCCTCGACAACCAGATGGCATGTCAGGGAATCAAATCCAGAAGTAACCGTCCAAATGTGCAGGTCATGCACTTTGATAACTCCAGGCAGCTGACCGAGTGACTTTTCCACTTTTGTTGTATCCAGCCGAGATGGAGCTCCTTCCAGCAAAATATTGATGGATTCTTTCGTGACGCGCCATGCGCTCAGCATGATCAGGATAGAAACAATGATACTGATGATCGGGTCGGCAATATACCAACCAAATGCCCACATGAGAATGCCGCCTAGTATCGCGGCTACGGAACCGAGTAGATCGCCGAGTACATGAAGATATGCGCTGCGTAAATTGACGTTGTTCTTGGTGTCACCACGCATGAGTACCATGGCTGCAGCGATATTGGCGAGGAGCCCTACAGCAGCGATGATGATCATTGAGCCGCTGGCTACCTTAGGTGGATCCCACATACGTTCGATTCCTTCCCAGAAAATGAACAAGGAAATCACGACAAGAGTGACGCCATTCGTCAGTGCAGCCAAAATTTCAAAGCGCTTCATCCCGAAAGTTCTCTTGGCAGAAGGGGGACGTGATGCGAAATGGACAGCAATCAAGCTCAACAAAAGTGCTAATGCATCGCTTAGCATATGTCCAGCATCAGAAAGCAATGCCAAACTGTTAGTGATGAAGCCCCCGATGGTTTCTACAACCAGAAATACAGCAATGATGAGGAAAGAAATGAGAAGAGCTCGTTTACTGGCTCCTTTTCCATGGTGATGGTGATCGTGACCATCTCCATGATCGTGATGGTGAAAGCCCATGATAGAATCCTCCTTATAGAAAATAATTTATAAATGTTCCACTAGATAAAGGGCGTCTTTTCCTACGCCGCCCATAAGCGCTGACGCCCTCGTATGCTGCCATGGAAGTCCGAGAAAGGATAGGCCAGGCACTTTTGTGATACCCCGAAGATGAATGGGTCTGCCTTTCGAATCAAGCACATCAGGAATACTCAGCCAATCGTAATTTGGTCGAAAGCCAGTGGCCCACAATACGTTATTGACTGTTGCTTCTGTTCCATCTGCAAAATAAACGGTCTGCCCATTAACCTGAACGGTTCGAGAAACCAACCGCAATGCTCCTGAGCGAGAGAGCTCGCGCACCTGCTTTTTGTAGCCGAATATCGGATCGGGTGAGCTGCTCATTTTCTTGCCGATCCAGGTGGAGTGGGGAGCATCGAGTAATCCAAATGTCTTCATGTAATCAAATATAGGTTTTCCAAATATGAAGTTTGGCAAGTAAGAGCGTGATTCTCCCTGTGAAAAAATAACGGGTCGATGAGCGGCGAGCTCTACCGCAATCTGTGCCCCAGAGTTGCCACTGCCAACGACAAGGACCGGACCGTCGATAAGCTGGCTCTCATTCTTGTACTGCGAAGTGTGCAGTTGATGTACGGTGTGGTCCAAGCTGTTCGCAATACCTGGGATAAACGGCGTATGAAATGGCCCTGTTGCAATGACGACTTGCTTCGCGTAGAGCAGACGGTCTTGTGTCCGTACTTGGAAGCGGAAACCAATTTTGCTGAGCTCCATAACAGTCGTACCCAGCATGACAGGCAATTCGAAATGTTTGACGTACAATTCTAGGTAGTCTGCCGCTTCATCCTTGTTCGGGAGCGTATTCTGCTCTCCGGGAAACGTAAGTCCAGGTAGTTGATTATGTTTACGTGGTGTAAAAAGCACCAGCGAATCGTAGCGTTGCCGCCAACTGTCCCCGATCCGTTGGTTTTGCTCCACGATGACAAAACGGCGATTTTTACGCTTGAGTGCATATCCGAGAGCAAGTCCTGCCTGCCCTCCACCAATTACGATGACGTCATAATCGTTCATGATTAGTGCCTTCTTTCTGGTAGGGATTACCTAAATCATATCATATTCATTAAAACATTCAAGTAATTATTTGAATGTTATTTTGAGTATCAGCAAAAAAGGCCGCCACTATTAGTGACGGACCTGTATAAAAGCCAGATAATTTACGGTTTTGACTGCTTCAATTCGGTAGCATGCTCAATACCACACATGATTAAATGGCGGACATGATCATCATCAAGTGAGTAATAGACGAGTTTGCCACTTTTGCGGTACCGGGCAAGACCCATGTTTTTTAACAAGCGCAGATGGTGAGAGGTATTGGGGATCGAACTATTGATGGTTGCTGCGACATCACAAACGCATAGTTCTCCTTCGAGTGCCAGCGCGTAAATAATTTTCGCTCGCGTATCATCTGCGAGAGCCTTGAAGAGAGGGGCGACACCTTCTGTCTCCATCATTCTAGGCCGAAGCCTGTTTACTTTTTCTTCATCGATCGTCTGGACTTCACAAACCTCCAGATCAGTGGGAATGCGCTGAATGTCTTCGCTCACTTCATTCACCCCGAACCGTATGATTTTTTCCATTATAAGACGGATAGAGGGGGAAGGGAAGGCTGTACAACCTGTTCATTTTGTAAAAAAAGGTAAGGAGAAGAAGGAAAAATAGGTGTCTTTATATAAATAGGAATGATACCTATTTACAAATGGAGAGGAGAGAACTCCCGCTTGATTCTGAAGATTCGCCAATTTTTAGTTGAAATAATCGGGGCGCTTCTGCTTGGTCTAAGTGTCGTTTGGTTAACGATGGGAAGAGACAGCAGCTTGTTTTCCGGTTGGAGCATAAAGTGGTCCCCTTTATGGCTTGATGTGAAAACCTTTTTCCTTAGTATTTGGCTAGAAGCAATCCCGTTTGTCCTCTTGGGTGTATTCTTTTCGGCATTTATCCAGACGTTTGTGACAGAAGAGCAGGTGAGGCGTTGGACACCGAAGCATCCACTCGTGGCCCTGCCGTTTGCCGGGTTGCTTGGATTTTTGTTCCCTGTATGTGAATGTGCCATTATCCCTGTGGTTCGTCGCTTGATCCAAAAAGGGATGCCGCTGTCAGTCGGGATTGTTTTTTTATTGGCGGGACCGATTGTGAATCCCGTTGTTTTGTCATCGACCTATGTCGCTTTTGCCCGTCAGCCGGAAATGGCTCTCTACCGGGGCGTTGCGGGATTCGTTGTTGCGCTCATAGTAGGCATGCTTGTCTTCCTGTTTGTCAAAAAAAATCCGATACGGCTCGGGATGGAATCGCAAATCAGTCATGAAGCCGATCATGTAAAAGCGACGAGTGGAAAGCTGTCCTCGACATTTGCGCACGCAGTGGACGAATTTTTTGACATGGGGAAATATTTGTTGTTTGGTGCGTTTATCAGTGCACTTTTACAGGTGTTCATCAGCCGGGATACGCTCATGGACATCGGTCAAACGCCGCTCACCTCCCATTTTGTCATGATGGGGATGGCGTATTTGTTTTCGCTTTGTTCAGAGGCGGATGCGTTTATTGCTGCCTCCTTTGCCAATACGTTTTCAAGCAGCTCGTTGCTTGCGTTTCTGGTTTTCGGTCCCATGCTCGATTTAAAAACGACGTTGATGCTATTTGGAACGTTTCGCTTTGGTTTTGTTGTCAAGCTGGTCGTAGCTATTACGCTTTTGGTGATTGGCGTCACTATGCTTATGCCGATGTAAGGAGGAGAATATGGATCCGAATAAATTGAAGCGACATCACATCATGCGCAGTTTGATATTGGCGGGCATTACAGCGTTGTTGGCCTATTTGATCCTGTCGGAAGCACTCAGTCACTATCTCGCTCCCCGATTGCACATGTTCAGCTATGTCACGCTCGTCATTCTGGCTCTGTTGACAATGGTCAGCATACGGCAAATTTTTGTTGGCAGTAGCGTTTACGATTGCGATTGTGAGGAGCAGCACAAAGTACCGCGTACACCCATGGGTTCCTTTTTGGTTTATGGATTGTTTGTGCTACCCATCGTAATGGGATTTTTCATGCCGGATAAAATTCTTGGCAGTGATGTAGCACAGAAGCGGGGAATCACGCTACTTAGCAATGATGTACGAAAGCTGGCGGATGTAACGGCGAACGCGAATGTGAATGCAACAGAGAATGTGAAGCAGACAGCAGGAGTCAAAGAAGATGCCGAGCCGAGTGTAAAACCACAGCCAGAGGCTACCAATCAAGTAGCAATACCCCCGGTGCAAGCAACAGACGAAGAACAATTGCGGCAGCGGTTCTCGAACGGGGGATTTGGTGACTTTTACACGGATATCGCCGTCTTTTTACATAAACAGCCAGTAATTGAACTGAATGACAAAGTGTTCCTGGACGGACTCACTACGATGGAGCTATATGCAAAAGAATTTGCTGGAAAAGAGCTTGAGACAATGGGATTTGTATATCGACAGCCTGATTTTACCAAGCAGCAGTTTGTCGTAGCGCGGTTCTCCGTCACCTGCTGTACAGCAGACTCCAGTGTCTATGGCGTTCTGGTGGAAAAGGAGGGCGCGGACAAATGGAAAAAAGATAGCTGGGTAAAAGTACGTGGAAAGCTAGAGCTGCGTCAGGTAGACGGATATGACATGCTTGTTCTCAAAGCCTCTCAGGTTGAAGCCGTCTCCGCTCCCAAAGATCCTTATGTGTATTACAGCTTTGAATCAGCTCCAGAAAGTTAAAAGCGGGGGAATCAAAATGATCGTGCGACTAGATTTACGGGATGAACAAACGGTACAAAAACTTTGGAACATGCAGAAAAGAGCGTATCGTGTAGAGGCGGAGTTAATTGGAACAGAGGATATTCCACCTCTGCGAGAATCAGTAGAACAACTGAGGGCGTGTGGGGAAACGTTTTATGGCTACATAGAGGGAGACGAGCTGGCAGGGGCTGTTTCTTTCATGCTCGAGGGGGAAACGTTGGATATTCACCGAATGATTGTCGATCCTATTCATTTTCGTAAGGGAATCGCAAGTCAATTGCTCGCCTCTGTCCATGAGCATGGTTGCAGCAGGATCGTCGTAGCAACTGGCTCCTTGAATGAACCGGCTGTTCGATTGTATGAAAGACATGGATTTACTTTGACGGATAAAAAAGAAGTGAAGCCCGGTCTGTGGCTATCTTTTTTCGAGAAAACGATTCGACGATAAGGAGAAAGGTTGGGAGGGGTTACGTTGATATCGATTAGGAAGGAAATCAAGTGGCAGCAGCGTTTGCTCAAGGCCACGACAATGGCCTCCTTGTTGGCTTTGGTCCTCGGTGGATCTGGGAGTGGCTGGTGGATGCCAGAACGGGTAGGCGCGCAGTCTCCTGCGGTGGGGAAGATTGACGACTTCACAGCCAAGCCTATAGCAGATGGCAGTAAAGGCTCGTACGACCTGAAGTTTGAGATGTCGCCAGAAGGAAAGTTTACCGCTGAGGCCAAGATCATCGTTGAAAATCGTTCCAAGGACGAATGGGATCAGCTGATCTTTTATTTCCTGCCCAATGCATTTACAAAAGAGAACAAACCTCCATTCTTCGAGGACGCAGCCGAAGTGAAAATTCGTGACGTCAAACTGGATGGTGTGAAAGCGAAGTATCAACTAACGGGTGATATGCTCGCCATCCCACTTGCCGAAAAGCTTGCGCCAAATGAGAATCGAGAGGTAACCGTAAAATATACGTTTACCGTTCCGAGAAAAGGACTGCGCTTTGACCGTACGGAAAACGGCTTCCATTTGGCGCAAGCATATCCGATGCTAGCTACCTACCAGGGGAAAGACGGATGGAATAAGAAGCCGTACTCGCTTCGAGGCGAATCGTATCATACGAGCCATGCGGATTTTTCTATTTCGTATCGCTTGCCGAAAGGGTATACCATCATCAGCTCATCTGATCAGGATAAGGCGTCGAACAGTCAGAGCGGTGAAATAAAAGTGAAAAATACGAAGGAAGTATTCATTGCAATTGTAAAAGGAATGCGTAGTATAAGCAAAACGGTCAAAGGTGTGGAGCTTCGGGTATGGGGAAAGGAAGCAGACAAGGAAGCGATGACCGTCGCCCTGCAAGCTGCGGAAAAATCGTTTGAACAATTCACGGATAAATTGGGGCCGTATCCCCATAAACAACTCGATATCCTGTTGGATGAAACCGCAAGTATGGAATATCCTGGCGTGGTGACGGTCGGACACATGGGGAGTGTGGACCCGGATTTAAGTCACACCGTGGTGCACGAGATTGCCCATCAATGGTTCTATGGAGTGGTCTCGAGTGATCCGTTCCATCACGCCTGGTTGGACGAAGGAATAACAGAGCTTGCCACGACGCTCTATTTTTACGATGTAGAGAAAAAAGGGGATGCCAGCTTTTATTTTGCTGAACAAGCTAACGCGACCCAATCGGTTTCCAATCTGCCGCTGGATGAGTTTGGCAAGGGACCGATCGTGGGTCCGGTGTACGGTCAACCTGTAAAAGAGCTATGGAAGCTGATTACAGCATATGGCGATGCGACGGATGGCTGGGAGTTTTTGCAGGCGTATTATCAGACGTACGCCTACAAACAGGTGGATACGCCTGAGTTTGTTCGTTTTGCTACAGCGTATTTTCCAGTGAATGAACAGTACTTCGCGAAATGGCTGCGTTTATAGTACGTCCCTTTACACAGAACAACCCGGAGAACGGCACTTTTTTCAAGTGTCAGTTTCCGGGTTTTCTTTTTAAGGCGTACGCTTATTTGGTATCGTCTGTTTCTTTCTGTTGGTCTTCATAAAACCAGAGAGGATCATCGCAATCCTCGTCACCATTGTAATTGATTAAAATTTCTTCACCCGCTTGAATGTCCGTATACGCATAAAAGTCAAACGTGTGGTTGTCGAAGTTAATCTCATACGTGGCATTTGGCGTGTAGGAATGATTAAATAGCATGCCATACCCTAACAAGAAGGCTGTGTGATTAGCACCGTACTCAAATGCATAATCCGCGAGCAAGGTTTTCTCGATATGCTCATGCTCTTCGTTCAAATAGGGCAGCACGGGCGCTTCATGAATTAGGTCGCCTTTTCTGATATCTTGCGTTGCAAATACACCTCTATTTAATTCTCCATTGCTAAGTTTGGAGGTCTTGACTTCGATCATGCGGATCACCTGCATTTCTTATGTCTGTGGAAAACGTATCTTTCTAAGGATGACAGTTGATCGAGCAGAAAGCAATGTTTTTTATTTGATAACCAAATGATGGCGAACCGCATAAGCAGCGAGCTGGACGCGATTAGCCAATTGCAGCTTCTCGAGAATGTTTTTCAGGTGGTTTTTTACAGTGTTTTCAGCAATGATCAGCGCTTCGCTTATTTCCCGATTCGTTTTTCCGGCTCCCACATACATGACGATCTCTCGCTCTCGCGGGGTCAGAACAGCTGGTACCATTTCATCCGTCGCCTCTTCTTGACGGAAGCGGTACATGAGCCGGGTTGCCATTTCGCGGGTCAACTCACTGTCCTCGCCGAGCAAGGCATGCAAGTAGTTAATCCAGTCATCAGGCTCTAAATTTTTTAGCAAGTAACCTTGGGCACCGAATTGAATGGCCGTGATCAGGTCAGCAACGTCATCGGAGACGCTGAGAATGACGACCTTGATGTGCGGGTATGCTTTTTTGACTTCGCGAGTCGCTTCGAGTCCGCTCCATTTCGGCATGTTGATGTCCATGAGCACAAGGTCAGGTTGTATTTGTCCGCATAAGAGAAAGGCTTCCTCGCCATTTTGTGCTTCTCCGATGACTTCAAAAGAGGGATCGGGATCAAGCAGGCTGCGAATGGCCATACGAGCCATCGGGTGGTCGTCGGCGATCAATACACGGTAAGCGTTCATAGTGTTTTTCCTCCTGAATGAGAAGATAAGCGGATGATCGTACCGCCTGCCGGTCGTAGCTGAATGTCAATGGATGCGTTCAACTGGCGTGCTCGCTCGCGCATCATGGACAGACCGTATTTTTTCGTATCGGGAGAAGGGTTAGAAATCCCAATGCCATCGTCCTCAACGGAGAGAACCCAGCCAGTTGGTTCATCTGTCGTGAGGTGAATCCACGAATGCTTAGCCTGAGAATGCTTGCGAATGTTTGCAAAAGCTTCCTGGATGATCCCGAACAGCTGTACCTCTGCGGTGGGAGTAAAAAAGCCGTCTTTGACATGTAATTCGCTTGCAACGTCGATTCCAGATAAAGCGCTCCATTGCGCCAGCCATTTCTCAAGGCGCTGGTCCAGACTGCCTTCTTCTGGCAATGAGCGCAAGTTAAAAATGGCTTGCCGCACATGATTGTCGATGGCAGATACAGCGATCCGTGCATCGTCCAAGTGTCCCTGCTTCAGCTTTACGTTGAGGAAGAACAGAGACTGAGCAATCCCGTCGTGTAGTTCGCGGGCAAGGCGCTCCCGTTCTTCATAAACAGCGCGACGAGCTTGTTCCTCGATAATGCGTGCATTCATTTGTTTAAGGGTGTGAAACATCCAGGTAGCGAATAAAAAAGAGAGAAGGAGCGTCAAGAGGGTAATGTACACATTTCCTGCTTCCATAGACATATAGGGCAGCAGAAAGTCGTGACGGATGAATTCAAAACCCCCGATGATGATGGTTGGAATCAAA
Source organism: Brevibacillus sp. HB1.3 (assembly GCF_013186635.1). Taxonomy (NCBI): domain Bacteria; kingdom Bacillati; phylum Bacillota; class Bacilli; order Caryophanales; family Paenibacillaceae; genus Brevibacillus; species Brevibacillus sp. HB1.3. Next base: position 42,107 of record NZ_JABMIT010000001.1, read on the forward strand.
AAGGTCAACCAATAAAATATCCGATAGGACATGCAGATGCCTCCTTGCATGCATGACTGTTGGCAAACATTCCTTTAGTATACCGAATGGGACGAGCGGATGGTATACTCAGGTGAGAAAAGGTGGAAAGCAGGAGGGAATATCATGAGCACGATTGCGAAAGCATTGACGATAGCGGGTTCAGATAGCGGTGGGGGAGCTGGGATTCAGGCAGATCTGAAAACCTTTCATCAACACGGTGTGTACGGAATGAGTGCGATCACAGCAATCACTGCGCAAAATACATTGGGCGTAGCAGGTGTGTATCCATTGCCGACAGAGGCAGTTGCCCAGCAAATACATGAAGTGCTGCGTGATCTTGGCGCTGACGCGGCGAAAACGGGCATGCTATTCAACGCTGATATCATTCGTGCTGTTGCGGAGGAGCTCAAAGCATTTGGCCTGAAAAAGCTGGTGGTAGACCCGGTGATGATCGCCAAGGGAGGGTCAAAGCTACTGCTGGATGAGGCGATCGTTGCATTGAAAACAGAGTTGTTGCCGCTCTCGGAAGTCGTCACACCGAACCTGCCGGAAGCAGAATGCTTGACTGGCATGAGAATCGAGACGACAGACGAGATGCGCGAAGCGGCAAAAGCGATACATGCGTTAGGCGCCCGCAATGTCCTAATGAAGGGTGGACATATGCAAGGGGACGTTGTCGTTGATATTTTATTCGATGGTACCGCATTCCATGAAATATCTCATGAGCGTATTCATACACGCCATACGCATGGCACAGGTTGTACGTTCTCAGCGGCACTTACAGCAGAGTTAGCCAAAAATACACCGCTCATCACTGCGGTTGAAAAAGCAAATCGCTTTATCTTTGAAGCGATTAAGACTGCTCCGCAATTGGGTGGCGGGCATGGGCCGACCAATCACTGGGCGGTTGTAGATTGATTTGACGAATTAAAAAATGAATGCCCCACAGCGATGCCGTACAAACAATCGCTGAAGGGGCATTTTTTATTTGACTTCGACAGAAAAAGTACCTAGAAGTCGTTCAGGATAGCTGGACAGAGGAAAGGAATAGGAAGTAGGCGTACCTTTGTTTGTTTTTCGTTTATATAGCATGGAGTAGTTTTGAATGGATTCATCATCTGTCGAGTGGGTGCTTCCTTGCACATAGTCATATTCATTTCCCACGTCGTCAGTCAGGTCATACCCTAAGGAGATATGAGTGTCTTTATCTTGGGGTGGAACCTTCAAAGAAAAGTCCATACCCACCACATCATCAACTTGACGTAGTGCTCTTAATTTTAAGCGATCATTTGGAACTTTTGTTAATGTGCCTGCCTTCGCATCGATTACGATTTGCAATTTATCTTTGTCTATGGCACGAATACCATCGGCTTTGAGAATAAGCTTTTCGGGCTCAACGAAATAAATACTCTCCAGATGGTATACCCTCCCATTCTCACCGTTGTCCCGAACAGGAACGCCATTTCCCCAAAAAGCAAATGTTTCTCCTTTTTCATCTTCGAGCCTCAGTTTATCAAAATCAAATACGTGCTTTTGGTTAGCTGGATCAAAGCGAATGCTCACTTCAGTCTGAGTAGGAAAGACTGCAATTTGTTCAATCGTGAAGTGTTGACCGTCAATTTTGACATCCTTCATCACCGGATACACTTTTTTCTCAAAGGTCTTGAATTTGTTTTTATCTACAGCAAAGTCGATCAAGAGAGGAGTCTTTTGCTCGAGATTATCGATTTTTAGCGTGACTTTTGCAGTCATTGCATCGGGTATTTCAGTGGCTTCTTCGATGACAATATCAATTCGATTCTGAATCACAGGATCTTCCCTTTCCATGCTTGACCAAGACATACTGTAGTTCCATTCTTTTCCTGTTTGATCCAACAACTCGATCTTGTGCAAGCCCACTTTTTTATCGGTGAAGGAATGCTTTAGCGTATAGAAGAGGACCATCCGTTTTTCATCGGCCAAAACTTGATCGATGGTAAACGTCACATCTTCTACTGAATCACTGGCGCCAATCTTTTGGAAAAGGTTGTGTTCTGCTGCCTTTTGTAAGCCTTTGTCATCCCGAAGAAACTCAACGATCTTCTCCATCCCAGGAATCGAGCTGACATAAGCGGCAACAGCAGGTGAAAGTCGAACGGAAAAAATAAACACGAAAAGGAACAAACAAGCAACCAGACTAGACCCCACGCGTATCCACCGATTGCGGCTCCGATTTTGACGCAACTCTTTTGCTTGTTCCATTCCTCTGCGAATGTATTGATCAATCTCAGCGGGAACCATGAATGGACTCGCATTGGTTTTATCATTTTCACTCATAAAGCTCACCAGCCTTTCCCGAGATCTTTGCGAAGAGCACCTAGAGCCTTGTGCAGCCATGTTTTGATGGTGCCTTCCGGATGACCGAGTACCTCTGCAATATCGCGTATCGTCCGATCTTCAAAATATTTCAAAATAATGATGTGGCGATAATTTGGACGGAGACGAGCGAGAGCCTCTTCGATTTGTATACGTTCGACATTTTGGTCGTCCATAGGAATACTTGCACGACTCTCGATGTCATCTTCCATCGCACTCAAGATAATCCGTTTTCGGCGCTTTTGCTCATCCAGACAAATATGAATAAGGATGCGGGTCAGCCATGTACGAAAATACGCAGGTTGTTTCAATCGTACCAGCTTGAGATAGGAACGGCACGTCGCTTCCTGAATGGCCTCTAGTGCATCTGTCTCGTTACGAAGAAAGGCGTAGGCGATTTTATACAGTTGATCTTTATGAAGGCTGACGAGTTGAAAAAAAGCATCATCATCCCCATTTTTTGCGCGCGAAACGAGCTGTTCCAGATTCACTTTTTCCCCTCCTCTACCATTAGACGGTGCAGAGGCAAAAACGGTTTTCCTAAAATGTCAGCAACTTTCTTTTGTTTGAACCAATCACCCGTCCACTGCTTACTGTAAAAGAAAGAAGTGTGTAAGGATGGGGTGCAGGTGTATGTGGATCAAATGGGTTACGATTCATGAATCGTATGGCCTCCCACGGATTGCTCAGGAATGTCGACGTTATTTAGAAATGAAAGGAATTCGAGTCAGGCTTTTGTCCAAACAGACCAAAAAAGCAGGACATGTCTATACACTGCAAGTACCGCTAGCTCAACAGGAGCAAGCAAAGATGCTGCTACGCGATTTTAAAAACACCCTGAAATAACGGGTACAGCCATACTTCTCCTTACGTCCAGTCGAATGGCACGGGCATACTAGGTGAGGGGGGATGATGGATATGGGAACGACCCTTTTGGAAAGACCTGAAAAGACGGAGCAAAAAGGCAGCAAGCTGTTTGTTCCGGATTATATTTTCGTGGAGCCACATGCATTGAATTATCCACTGGGGAAAGAGCTGTATCAACGTTTTCAAGCGGAAGGGATTCCGATGCAGATGACGACCAGCCATAATCAGGTTCGTGGCATCCCTGGGGATACAGAAGTGGAGAAATATCGCAATGCGAAGCGGACGTTAGTCATTGGTGTACGCAAAACATTGAAGTTCGAGACTTCCAAGCCTTCCGCCGAATATGCCATTCCACTGGCTACTGGATGTGCTGCCCACTGTCATTATTGCTATTTGAACACCAATATCGGGACAAAGCCGTATGTTCGAGTGTACGTCAATACAGATGAAATTCTGGCGCAGGCTGAGAAGTATATCCAGGAACGCCCGGGTGAGATCACTCGTTTTGAGGCAGCCTGTACATCCGATCCGGTTAGCATTGAGCATCTAACGGGCAATTTGAAACGAGCGATTGAGTTTATGGGCCAGCAGGAGTTTGGGAGGTTGCGCTTCGTGACCAAGTTTCACCACGTGGATTCCTTGCTGGATGCCAAGCACAACAAGCATACCCGGTTTCGCTTCAGCATGAATGCCGACTATGTCATCAAAAATTTTGAGCCAGGTACCTCCAGCTTTCATCAGCGACTGGAGGCAGCAGGGAAGGTAGCCAAGGCCGGTTATCCGCTCGGCTTTATTTTAGCGCCTTTGTATTGGTTTGACGGGTGGGAAGCAGGGTATACCGATTTACTGGAAAGACTGCGTTCGCAGTTGGTTCCCGAAGCGATGGAGGATTTGACGTTTGAGCTGATCCAGCACCGTTTTACCAAGATTGCTAAAAGCTTGATTCTCCAGCGCTATCCGAAAACGAAGCTGGAGATGAAAGAAGAAGAGCGCAAGTACAAATGGGGGAAATACGGGAAAGGGAAGTACGTCTATCCCGACATCCAAGCAAAGGCTTTGCAGGCCCATTTGGAAAGTGAAATTGCCCGACTGTTTCCACAGGCTCGCGTTGAATATTTTACGTAAGAACCAGACTGCTCTCGATGAAGAGCAGTTTTTCTTTTAGAAAGAGGAGTACCAAATGATACCAAACGACACAATGCGAATGTTTTCGACAAACGCTTACATACGTGCTAGAATATGGAGTGCTCTCATTTTCTTGAAAAGGATCGAAGCATACATGAAGTCCATATTGATTACCGTTGAGGGACCTATTGGTATTGGGAAAACCTCTTTATCGCGGGAACTAAGCCGTGCCTGCAACTTGCAGCTACTGGAAGAGATCGTCTACGAAAACCCATTCCTGGGTAAATTTTATGAAAATATTGCCGAATGGAGCTTTCAACTTGAGATGTTTTTCCTCTGCAATCGTTACAAGCAGTTGCAGGATATCCATTCACAGTTCCTGAATCAAGGTATCTCCGTTGTTTCTGATTACAATATTTTCAAAAATACGATTTTTGCCAAACGGACGTTACAAGGAAATAACCTGCCAAAGTACCTTAAAATTTATGATATCCTAACAGAGGATTTGCCACAGGCCCATTTAGTGATCTACATGACAGCTTCGATTGAAACCGTGATGAAGCGGATTGCGATGCGCGATCGCGAAATGGAGCGCAGCATGGATGTCACCTATATGGAGAACCTGATTGCGGATTACAACGAGTTTATGGACGCGTTTGAAAAGCATCATCCGGATACGCCTGTCATCAAATTCGATTGTGACGATTTGGATTTCGTACATAGACCAGAAGATTTGAAGGTTGTACTGGACCGAATTGCACCACGGATTCAAGAGTTGATGGGACAAGAAGGATAGGGAACAAGGGAAAAGTAAGCATGGGGATAAGGAGTTGCGTACATGTCAAGGTTTCAAAACAGCACGCTTCGTGAAAAATACGGGATACCAAACAACGCAGTGATTACGATCGGCGGGACAGTAGGGGTAGGAAAATCCACCTTTACACATGCCTTGGCAGATCAGCTCGGATTTCGTGTATCTGTAGAGAAGGTTGACAATAACCCGTATTTGGGCCGTTACTATAATGATTTATCGCGTTGGGGTTTCCATTTGCAAATTTTCTTTTTGGCAGAACGCTTCAAGGAACAAAAAAGGATGTTTGATTATGGCGGCGGCGGTTTTGTCCAAGATCGCTCCATTTATGAGGATACCGGGATTTTTGCCCGAATGCTGTACGAGCAAGGCAACATGACCGAAGAAGATTACCGCACTTATACAGAGCTTTTTGAAGCGATGGTTATGACGCCTTACTTCCCGCATCCAGATATTTTGATCTATTTAGAGGGAAGCTTCGATGATATTATTGGTCGCGTAAAAGAGCGCGGGCGTCCGATGGAGCAACAAACGCCGGTGGATTACTGGCAAGATTTGTTTGGCCGCTATGATAGCTGGATCGCTTCCTTTACTTCCTGTCCGATTTTGCGGGTCAATATTAACGAATACGACGTTGTGGATGACCCATCTTCGGTAGAGAGCATTATTGAGCGGGCTGCTGAAAAAATTCGGCTTGGACGAGCTACCCGCTTTTCATCATAAAGATCCTGTGCCATAACAGAGCACCCCTGCATTTTGCCAGTAAGAGGCGGAGCAGGGGTGCTTTGCTTTTATTTGGTACGATATCCTTCCAAGAGAAGGGTCATCGCTGCTGAAATTTCCTCAAGGGATTTCTCATGATCAGGTGTCTCCGAAATCCAGAGTACGGCTTCGTTTATCGCACCAGACAGCAAATGCGTCAGATCATCGATGGAAACGGGACGTAGGTACCCTTGCTCCTGCATCGTTTGAAGCTGCTCTCTGAGATGCCGCATGGAGTTTGCCTCGTCCATTCGGCGCCACGTTTTCCACCCGATGACAGAAGGGCCATCGATAAGCAAAATCCGCTTGTTCCGATGTTCGACGGCCGAGGAGACAAAAGCCAAGCAACCCAAGATCGATTGTTGCCAAGGCTCGCTTTTTTCAACAAAGAGTTTCCTACACTTTGCCACACGCAAATCGGCTACGGATAAACCCCGCTGTGGTATAATAAGAACATCTTGGAATTAAAGGGGCTCAGACATGGCTGAAGAATGGTTTGAACGCAGCTTTCGCGAAGATTATGTGCTTGTGTATCGTCATAGGGACGATTCGGCCGCAGATGGAGAGATCGCTAATCTGTTGGAAAGATTGCCGGTAAAGGACACAGGACGCGTACTTGATCTTTGCTGCGGGAGCGGGCGTCATTCGCGTGCGCTGGCTCGCCGGGGGTATGAAGTAGTTGGTGTGGATTTGTCGCCTGTTCTTTTACAGTTGGCTGAGGAACAAAACACCTATCCACAGCTAAGTTTTGCCCGCTGTGATATGCGCGACATTCTGTTTCACGAGGAATTTGATATCGTGGTGAATTTGTTTACCAGCTTTGGATATTTCTCCACAGATGAAGAAAATGCTAACGTTATTCGCAACATGGCACAAGCACTCAAAACAAAAGGTGAAGTGGTCATCGACTTTTTAAATGCAGCGTACGTCATCGATAACCTCGTGCCGCACTCTACCAAGGAAGTCAGTGGGATGTTGATTAAAGAAGAACGCTGGGTCCAGGATGGATTTGTGAAAAAGCGGATACTGATTTCCGACGAGTCATCGAATGAACCGCGTGAGTATATGGAGCAGGTTCGCTTGTTTTCTGCCGAGCAAATGATTGCGATGCTAACAGAAGCGGGATTCGAAAAAATCCAAGTATTTGGAAACTATCTGTTTGAAGAATATGTAGCGCATGAATCACCTCGTATGATTTTTTATGCCGTGAAGCAATAGGGTGCGGATAACCTGTACGTCTCGTGAATATGATGGTGTAACAACCATTTATCGGGTAAAAGGGGGCATTGCTACAATGAGCAAGCTGTCTTTGGAACAGGTCAAATTGTATCTGAGCAAGGTACCTGGCTGGAAGCTGGTAGAAGACCGAATGGCGCTATCACGCACGTACCACTGTCGTGACTTTTCCACTGCAATCAGTTTCGTCAACCGTGTGGCAGAGATGCTTGAGCATGACAATCAGCACGTGGAAATTCATCTGGCAGGTGGGACAGTCACGTTTACGTTAGCCACCCGTGAGGCGAAAGGTTTAACCGGCAAAGATTTTGCATTAGCCCAGACGATTAGCAAAGTAAGCTGACAGGCAAAAGAGAAATAGCCGCTTCCCACAGCGAAGCGGTGTTTCTTTTTGGCTTTTTAAGAGCTACTTTGTTATGATGGGCAGTATGAACCATTTCGGAGGGATTACAAGATGGACATTCAACAACATGAGCAATTGATTCAACTATTGGCGGAGTATAAGAATCAAAAGGCTTCCGTGACTTTTACCCAATGGGATACCGATAGGGAAGAAGAGGAAGAGGTAACACAATTTCAAGCTCAGCTTCTGGAAACCAAGCTGACTGACAATGAGTTTGAAGAAAAAGATCTCCTGCTCGTGTTTACGACAGAAGAGGGCGAAGAAATGGAAATCCTGATGGAGATTCCGGGTGATGAAGTAGATTTGGCTAGCTATGAGGAAGGCCATTTGCGAATTTTTGGAACAGAAGCGGAGATTGTTTTGCAAAAATGAAAACGAAACGAGCTTTTCGTTATGTAGGCACGCCTGATCCCATGTCTGATAAAGAGGCGTACCACTGCGAAAAATATATAAAGAAACACAAGCATTCCTTGGTGAGAGCGGGACAATATTTGGTTGATATAACAGCCCTCCATGCTTTGTTTCACTTGGACTGTTGGAATTGCAGGACCGTTCATCGTGAGACCTGCTGTGAGGGGGGACAACCTTACGCTGTAGAAGAATGGCAGATTCCCATCATGGAGGGGGAAATCCCCTCTATCTCTGCTGGACTAAAGGATGAGGCTGAACGCAATCAGTGGCTTCTTCATGGGGTTTGGGATCACAATGAGCCTCGAGGAACCATTCGCATGCGACATGGCAATTGTCTTTTTTATCAAGAAAACAATGGGCGTTACGGCTGTGCGATCCATGCTTATGCGGAACAGGCTGGTCGTGAAGTTGAGCCTCTCAAGCCATATAGCTGTCAACTGTATCCAATCGACTTGATTGATACAGGGGAAGGGATCCTGCTAACGGCGGTTACCAACGAAACGTCATCCTTTTCCAGATGGGGGACGGATTATTTGGAGCAGTTTTACTGTGCCAGTCCGGCCCGCCGAAAGCTTGCTACGCATTTAGACGACAAGCTGTTTGCACTAGACGGCTATCGGCCAGCCTATGAGTGGAATCTGCCTTTGTTGCGTTATATTTTGCAAGAAGAGGCAGACAGAATAGAAGGCATACTTGGGAGTAGCTATCAATTGGAACGTTGAATGCCTTGTGATATGATGGTGTATGCATCAAGTAGATTGATAAAGGAGCAACAGCGATGAACGTCAAGACAACTCAAGAATCTCGTACAATTCAGGCATCACTGGTTCAGCCATCTGATACGAATTACCATGGTACTATTTTTGGTGGTACGATGATGGCTTATATAGATGAGGTAGCTGCAATCGCTGCGATGCGACATTCGCGTCGCCCTGTTGTGACAGCATCGATTGATTCGATTGATTTTCTTGCTCCCGTCAAAATGGGACATTCCATTTGCCTCGAAGCATTTGTTTCGTCAACGGGCAAAACGTCCATGGAGATTTTCGTAAAAGTCGTCTCGGAAAATCTCCAGACCGGCAAGCGTATTTTGACCGCGACATCTTTTCTCACCTTTGTTGCCTTAGATGAGGAAGGTAATCCGACTGAGGTGCCAGCCATTGTTCCTGAAACAGAGGAAGAAGAGCGATTGATGGCCACTGCGGACGAGCGCAAGAAAATGCGCAAAGAACGAAAAGGGAATCTGCAAGATTTTGTGAGCCAATTGAACATCGAGAAAAGCATATAATTTTTTTTAGTCTTCACCCTGAGCGAACATTCGTTCAGGGAATTCTCGTTTATTTATGAGGAGGAGGAATCGGGCAATGAAGTACCGCAGATTAGGAAAAACGGATCTGAACGTATCCGTAATCGGTGTAGGTACCTGGCAATTTGGCGGGGAGTGGGGACTGGATTTCTCCCAAGAAGCTGTTGACCAGATTCTCGACAAAGCAAAAGATCTCGGCATCAACTTGATTGATACAGCGGAATGCTACGGAGATCATCTGTCCGAACAGCTTATCGGGGGATATTTGAAAAAAAACCGCCGGAAAGACTGGATTGTGGCGACGAAATTCGGACATCATTTTCACGACAAATTTTCTCGAACCAATCATTATGGAGCGACTGAAGTTCAGCAGCAATTGGAAAAATCGCTGCAAGCCTTACAGACCGACTATATTGACTTGTACCAATTCCACTCGGGACCTGACGAAGCGTTTGACAATGATGACTTGTGGACCTACCTCGACAAGCAGGTGCAGGCAGGAACGATCCGCCATCTTGGCCTCTCGATTGCTAAAAATGATAACTTGCATCAAACGTCTGCTGCTACTTCGGTAAATGCAAAAGCCATCCAAGTAGTTTACAATCGTCTAGATCAAAAGCCGGAAGAAGGTGTATTTGCTTCTTGCCAGCAGCAAGACCTGGGTGTATTGGCTCGCGTTCCGTTGGCGAGTGGTTATTTGAGTGGAAAGTATAAGCCGGGTTTCGTTTTCAGTGGAAACGATGTGCGACATCGACACGATCAGGAGCATGTCAACAAGCTGCTCCTCCAAGTAGAAGAAATCAAGAAAAATGAAGTTCCAGAAGGAATGGATATGGCACAGTGGGCACTGGCGTGGTGCCTCAAGCATCCAGCTGTCACGACAGTGATCCCAGGTAGCAAGAGCCCAGCGCAAGTAGAGGCAAATGCCAAAGCGGCTGACTATGTGAGCGATGAGCATCCACAAGCGATGTCGAAATAAGAACGCCAAATGGACACTGGATTTTTTTCTTTGCTTTCGGCACCAGCGAGAAGAGCATTGGAACACAATGGGATCACGTCCTTGGAACAACTCGCAAGGCACAGTGAATAAAAAAAGGAGGAGCCGCGAGAGACAGCGACTTCTCCTTTTTCTTTTAATCCAAAAAGCGGGATCGGATCTGCGGGGTAGGAAGCATGCATTGCTCTGCTTTACCCATCCACCGATAGCGATTTCTCGCGACCCAATCATAAATCGGATTGCGGACAAGTCTAGGGATAAGCCGAGCTACATTTGATAGCAGAGGCCATCCACCTTGAAGCTTGCGACCAACGTGCAAGATCGCATCCGATTTTGTATATAGCTGTCCGTTGGCGATAAAGACCACCGATGACATGTCTTTTTCCTGATAGTTGTAATGAGACAAAATTTCCTGCGCTCTCTGTGACTGCAAGGAAGCAAAATGAATGTGTCCATGCGGATCACGCTTCAAAATAAACTGCACAGCACCGTGGCACAGATGACAAACCCCATCAAACAGTAACAGGTACGCAGGATGGTCCAGTTCTCTGCCTGTATTCATGAGACAGCCCTCCATACTTCAAGTGGTTTGGTCGAAATGCTTATCCTTAGCTCCATCATAACAGAGAAAAACAATGGTTCCTATACATGAACGATTATTCCGTCACAAACGCGAGTGTCCCTTGGTGGATCAGCTCTTCTGCCTTTACGAGGTCAGGGTGCATTTCGCGGTCTTCATGCAGGCGGGGAATCACCCGGCGCAACTCTTCATAGGCTCGTGCTGTCCCTGTTCCGAGATCTCCCGAACCAAAATCGATAGCTTGAGCTGCTGCCAAATATTCGATAGCAAGCACCTTGGTGACGTTTGATACGATCGTGCGAAGCTTGCGAGCAGAAGTCGTACCCATGCTGACATGGTCCTCCTGATTGGCAGATGACGGGATCGAATCGACTGATGCCGGATGGCAGAGCACTTTGTTTTCAGAAACAATGGAAGCGGCTACATATTGCGTAATCATAAATCCAGAATGGAGTCCGCCATTTTCGGTTAAGAATCCGGGAAGACCACTTAGCTGCGGATTGACGAGACGTTCTGTGCGTCTTTCAGAAATATTTGCTAGCTCAGCTATGGCAATGGCAAGAAAATCAGCTGCGAATGCCATTGGCTGACCATGAAAATTCCCGCCGGAGATGACATCGCCTGTTTCTGTGAAAAGAATAGGGTTATCGGTAACGCTATTGCATTCGCGTGTAACCGTAGTCCATACATACTCAAGCGTATCACGAGTTGCACCGTGCACTTGCGGGAGGCAACGAAGGCTGTATGGATCTTGGACGCGTAGCTCACCCTGTCCAGTAGTTCGTTTGCTGCCAGATAAGTGCTGGAGCAAACGCTTCGCTGATTCCTGCTGTCCTGGATGCGGGCGGACGAGATGGAGCTGTGGATCGAAGGCTTTTGGAATTCCACGCAGCGCTTCAATCGTCATCGCCGCAATCAATTCCGCGCTTTCCAGTAGAACTCGCGAATCATACAAGGCGAGGCAAAGCTGTGCGGTCATAGCCTGTGTACCGTTAATCAGAGCCAGACCTTCTTTTGCCTCGAGTCGAATAGGGGATAGGCCCACTTCGCTCAGTGCTTCTTTACCGGATAGCCGCTTGCCATTGACGAGAGCTTCACCTTTGCCGAGCATGACTAGTACCATATGAGCGAGAGGTGCCAGGTCGCCGCTTGCACCAAGGGAACCTTGTTGAGGAATGATCGGATGGACCCCGCGATTGCATAGTTCTACTAGCTGAAGCAATGTTTCTTCCCGAATTCCTGAATACCCCTTTGCCAACGCATTGATGCGCAATGCCATCATCGCACGGACAACTTCAACGGCATAAGGGTCGCCCATCCCGCAGGCATGACTCATAATTAAGTTTTCTTGCAGCTTGCTTACGTCCTCATCGTGGATCATGACATCGGAAAATTTTCCGAAGCCAGTAGTGATTCCGTATACGACTTCCTGCTGTGATACCATTCTCTCCACCATGGCACGTGAAGCACGAACCCGATGCAATGCTTCTTCCGTTAATTGGATGTGAGTGGCGCTTCTTGCAATGGAAACAACATCTTCGATACGCAATTGATCCCCATCTACTTTTACAACGTTTACTTGCTGATTCATCTGTAATTTCCTCCTTTAGCAGAGCAGAGAACGAAAAGAGCGAGGGGTTAGGATACTATCTCCTAACCCCTCGCTCGAGAGCATGTATGTGATTGGATAAAAACGTGTAAGCCTGCATTCGTCGCGGCATACGTTCTTCCTCACTTTCGTTCATGTGCAACTGTCTGATTATTTTAGCTATTGCTATCATTGTATCAAATGCCTACGTGCAGTCAAGATGATCTTGTCACGGCGGCTACCCTAAAGAGTAAAAAACGGGCTTAGTCCATTTTTTAAAACTGGGCGAGAGTCGTCTCTTGAGTTGGATAAATGTCATACCATGTACTGTGTTAGTTCATCCGAAAGGACGTGTAGAATTCCGTGGAAAAGCGACGTAAGATGCCGCCTATGCCTACCGCAATCCCAAGGCGTCCTAAAGAAATGCCAAAACCGCCTTCTTCAGCGATGCCATTACCGTCTCCATCGATGCCGTCACCTATGAAGCCTTCTCCTGAAAAGCCCAAGTCGGAAAGTCCAATCAATCCGAATCATTCTATTCCTGCGCGCCCAATGCCGCAAAAACCGATCATGCCTGCTCCCAATCTGGCTAACCCGAACGTGCCAAACGTGATGCCACCAAATCGGATGCCAGCGAATCCGATGCCACCTAATAAACCGTCCAATCCAATGCCACCAAATCTTAAGCCAAATCCAATGCCAATGCCACCGAACCGGATTCCGGCAAATCCGATGCCTAACGCTTCACCGAATGTAAGGCCTAATGAGAGCCCAAACCTGAGGCCAAATGTCAGACCCAATGTGAGACCAAATGAGAGTCCAAACATGAGGCCAAATGTGCGACCGAATGAGAGTCCAAACATGAGACCAAATGTGCGACCGAACGTAAGGCCAAACGAAAGTCCAAACATGAGACCAAATGTCGGACCAAATGTCAGACCAAATGTCAGACCGAATGTCAGACCAAATGTGCGGCCGAATGAAAGTCCAAATATGATGCCAAATCTAAGACCGAATATCAGACCAAATATCAGACCAAACATCAGGCCGAATGCTCGACCGAATGAAAACATAGGAAGGGAGCTGGAGCTGTACCTGTTCAAATTCCAGTTCCATATGGATCGGATGGAGTATTTCCGCCACAAATGCGAGGAGCATCGTGAAAATCGCCGCAAATACATGGAATACCGCAAACATTACAAGCATCATGAACGAAGAATGCATCATTATCATGATCGTTGCCAATTATGGAATGACGGTAGCAGTTCCTTTGGTCGAGGTTCATCATCTTCATCCTCGGGTGGCAGTAGCTCCTCCTCCGGATACCATTATCGACATAGACGAGATCATAGACGAGGGCGTGGGTGTGACTGCGGATGTTCATTTTGAAGCGCATGAGGAAGGACGCCAGCTAATTAAGCGGCGTCCTTTTCCATACTCAATTCGTAAATGCTTCAACAGCGACTCCTTTTTTCTTTAATTCGCGCCTTAAAGTAAGGAGGGCATCATCTTTGTTTTTACATTCCAAGATGATGTCCACATTGTAATCCGCTAGCGCACTGACAAATGTAAGGAACGCCTCTGGATCAATATCGTCAGCATGAGCGCGAAAGTCATTTGCTGACTTAGGCGAGGACATGTGCATCTTCGGTGTGCGTTCTCCCCAGGTTTGAATAATTCGTGGAAGGTATTCTGTCCAATCTTCGCCATCAGAATGGCAGTTGTGGTGGTGAATATCGAGCACCATCGGCACACCGATCCGTTCGCACAGCTCTAGTACCTCGCGCATGGTAAAAGAAGTGTCATCGTTTTCCACGACTAAACGACGTTTGACGTTTTCAGGAAGCTGCTCGAAGTTGGATGCAAAACGAGCAAGAGAAGAGGCTTTATCTTCGTATACCCCTCCCACATGTGTCACCAAGACAGAATTATCGTCGAGCCCCAGTAAATCAAACACTTTTGCATGGTAGGAAAAATCGGCAATGGTCGCTTCCAGCACAGAAGGCTTGTCACTGTTCAATATGCTGTAATGTCCGGGATGAGCTGTCAAACGAATGCCATGATTGCGGATATAATTCCCAGCTTTTTGGAAGTCCCATGCGAATTCCTTTGCCCAATCCCATTCAGCGGCTACTGGATGAGTAGCCAGTGGAACAAATTCAGAAGGAAGCCGATACAAAAAGATCTTATTTTCTACATTATAAGCAAGCAAATCCATTAAATTAAAAAAGTTTGCCTGCATAACTTGCCGCAGCTTTTTTAATCGAGCTGGGGGATCTAATTTATTTACTTGGGCAACTGTCGTTTTTTTGTTTGGATTGTTTTTCGTCTTTACACTGATGCAGGCATAGCCCATACGGATCAAGGAAATCTCCCTCCTTTGCAGCAGCATTCCTTTGTAGTATCTCCAAAACGGGGACGGCGTCGACTTCTTGCCAGAGAATTATAAAACGGATAAGATGGGAGAATGTCACAGGCACGCCTACAACCCGTAAAAATGCGGACGTTCCTCGTGAGCAGACTTCGGTAGAACACGAGCTGTACATAACGACAAGTATCGGGATTTCTCGATATCCAGAGGATGGGCAAGACAGAAGTGTCTTGATGCGGAACGCAGATGCGGCGATGTATGCAGCCAAAGACAAAGGAAAGAACAGTTTCCACCTGTACGTACCGAATCTGGAGCAAGCAGTGAACGCTACGGACGGCCTGCAAGCAGAACAAGCAATGGCAAGACCAGGGACTCATGCCGCTTCGGGTAGCCGTCAATCTATCTGCACGACAATTCCTCAAACAAGATTTTACCCTGATGATCGCTGAGATTCTGCACCAGACAGGGTTAGCACCGGAACACTTGGAGCTGGAAATCACAGAAAGCAGCATGATTGACGTCCAGCGCGCCACACAGGCACTTAAGGAACTGAAGCAATTCATCATTTGCAACTGCATGTAATTGCAGAAGGGGTCGAGACAAAGGAGGAGCTTGCGTTTTTGCAGGAGCATCTGTGTGAAGAAGTGCAAGGCTATTTATTCAGCAGACCGTTACCGAGTGAAGACGTAGCGCTTTATTTGCAAGCCCAAAAAGGCGTTAGTTAAACAAGAGGAGCAGCTCTCATGAGTTGCTCTTTTGTTTTGCTTCTGCCAGCCGAATGAGGTGGTATAGCTGTCAAAATGGCACGTAAAATGTACTATTCCTGCTAACTTGTCAAGGAATTGCATCTAGGACGAAAGGAGGGAGAGAATGCTAGCTCTAGGTGTCATCTTATTGCTGTTTACCATTGGAGTTGCAATTGCCATTGGGTATCGGGCAAACGAAAGCGTCCGGCACTTTGATGAAAGCGCGCATGAGAGTTTTATCGGTTCCCAAGCAGAGAGGGAGGGATAACGAAATGCAGCAGGAAAAAGAACAGCAATTGCTCGAGGACAAGAGAGACCTGAACAAGTTTGGTTATGCGCAGGAATTACTGAGGGATATGGGTGGCTTTTCGAACTTTGCGATCTCATTTTCGATTATCTCTATTTTGACAGGTGCAGTATCCTTGTATGGGCACGGATTACTGTATGGCGGTTCTGGCATGATGGGCTTCGGATGGACCTTGGTCGCGTTATTCGTCATCCTCATAGCAGCATCGATGTCTGAGCTCGCATCTGCGATCCCAACAGCCGGAGCGTTGTATCATTGGGCAGCTATTTTAGGCAGCAAACGGTGGGGCTGGTACACAGCGTGGATCAATCTCATCGGCCAAATCGGGATTGTCGCAGGTATTGACTATTCGTTCTCTTTGTTTGCGGACCCGCTGCTCGCGAGTGCGTTTGGCTATACCTCAACGGAAACGACTACGTTAATTCTGTTCGGGATTACACTCCTTTTGCACGGTACGTTTAACCATATTGGAATTCGACTCGTTGCCCGGTTAAACGATTTCTCTGCTTGGTACCATATTGGCGTCGTTGTCATACTCGTCGGAAGTCTCGTTTTTTTCTCCCGTCATGATTTGCAACCGCTTGATTACCTCTTCCAAGTCGGTCAAACCTTTTCAGACAAACCGTACGCGGTTGCTTTTTTGATTGGATTGTTACAGGCGCAGTGGACATTTACTGGCTATGATGCTTCGGCGCATACGATTGAAGAAACGATTAATCCACGGGTTCGTGCTGCTTGGGGGATTTATACGTCTGTGGCCTTTTCCTTTATTTTTGGATTTATCATGCTTGCTTTTGTCACTTTATCCATCAAAAACGCAGCGGCTGCAAGTGAAGCGGAAAATGCATTTATTTATGTGATTAGTGAAGCATTAGGTGGCACATTTGGTTCCGTTGTGCTGTGGCTCGTCACCTTTGCGATGTGGTTCTGTGGCTTGGCATCGATTACATCCTTTTCGCGAATGTTGTATGCGTTTTCGCGTGACAAAGGAATGCCGTGGAGCCATCAGTGGGCAGAAATCTCGACCAAATACAGAACGCCGGCAAAAGCAATTTGGCTGGTTATCATTCTTTCCTTTGCGCTTGCCTTGTTCGATTACATCGTGAAAAGCATCAATCCGAACACGTCGTATACGACCTTGGCATTTCTGACGGCGGTAAGTGTCGTTGGGTTATATGTCGCTTACGGGATTCCGTTGTACCTCAAGCTCCGGGCGGAATCGCGGGGACTTTTTCGGCGGAAGCATTACGGTCCTTGGCATCTAGGGAACTGGAGTAAACCCATTAATGTGTTGAGCCTGATTTGGATTGTCTTCATTTCGATTATGATGGTGATTCCCCCCAATCAAACAGCTGGGTATGCCTTGATCGCCATGTTTTTGGTGCTTCTGGTCATGGATTTGGCTTATTACCGGAAGCATTTCAAGGGCCCGCAGGCCGCGCTGGGCAATTCAGAGGAAGACATTAAACGTCGGGAAGCAAAATTTCGAGAATCCTAATGGAAAAGAAGCTCTGGCTCACGGAATGTGTAGGGCCACCCTTATGTCAGTATTGGCATAGGGGGTTTTTTTGTGAAGGACGGTTTTGCATAACGAATGGCAGAGGACGAAAAGCTATCAGTAGGAAGGAAATAGCAATACAGATGGGAGGTAGGCGATGAAAAAGATGAGATGGCTGCTACTAACAATGGGAATCGTGCTGATGGCACAAGAAACGAGCTTGGTTCCACTGGTGAGTGGGTATAACAAATATGTGCGTGAAGGAAATTCCTCGAATCGGTATGAAGTCGCGGGTATTACAAATGCAGGCGCATTCGAAGCCTTTTTTGAAAAACTTCAAGAAGCGGTCAAAAATAGTGACAAGATAGAAGTAGTCAAGCATGTCAGGTATCCACTGCGAGTGAACAAAGACGGAAAAAGTCAGTTTATCCGAGATGAACAGCAATTTTTGGAAGAGTACGATCAAATCATGACAGAGAAGGTAAGGGAAGCGTTTTTACAACAAAAGGTAACTGATACGTTTGTCAATGATCAAGGCGTGATGGTAGGGGATGGAGAAATGTGGCTGGGGCAGTTTTCGAATCGCTTTGTCGTTTTTGCAATAAATGTGGAATAGGACAAGAGCTTTTCTAAAGAAAAGCTCCCACTCAAGTAGTATAAATCTTTTTATTGTTACAAATAGTATATTTTACATGGACATTATCGGTGGAAAATTCTAAAATAACAAATAAATAGACAGCTACAAATGTGGATTCGACAGCCTTGTCCTTGTGGAATGGACATTTGTTATTTTTATTGTTCCGTGATAGAATTCACAAAACGATATTTTTTTTAGCTAAACTTAACTGACTCGGAAAATGTTGAGGGATAAAGCAAAAAGAGGAGTGATTGTGTGAGTTTGGAAACGAAGAAATGGGCGGATGAAGTAGCTGAGCAGGTCATCTCATGGCGACGATATCTCCATCAGCATCCAGAATTGTCGTTTGAAGAGGAAAAGACGTCTCAATTTATTTACGAAACGTTGGAATCTTTCGGGAATTTGGAGCTTTCGCGGCCAACCAAAACGAGCGTGGTCGCTCGACTAATCGGATCACAGCCAGGAAAAGTTCTTGGCATTCGCGCTGACATTGATGCTCTTCCGATCCATGAAGAAAATGATGTGCCATATGCATCAGGGAAAACTGGCGTGATGCACGCGTGCGGACATGACGGTCATACAGCGATGCTGTTGGGAGCCGCAAAAATTTTGTCCCAGTACAAGGATCAAATCAAAGGTGAGGTTCGTTTCTTCTTCCAGCATGCCGAGGAGCTGCCGCCGGGTGGGGCTGCTGAAATCGTAAAAGCTGGTGCAGCGGACGGACTGGATTCGATCATCGGTATTCATTTGGCATCGTACATGCCTGTAGGGAAATTTGGTGTACTTTACGGGGCACTTACTTCATCGACAGATCGCTTCGATATCAAGATTCAAGGAAAAGGCGGGCACTCCTCGCAACCAGAGGCATCTGTTGACCCGATCGTCATTGGGGCACAGGTTATTACTGGCCTACAACAAATTGTCTCTCGCAATGTGAGTGCGTTGGACAAGGTCGTTATTTCGGTGACGATGCTGAATGCAGGGACAGCTTATAACATCATTCCAGATTCGATGACGCTGACAGGCTCCACACGCTGCTTCGATGCACAGATTCGCCAAAATATTCCGATGTGGATTGAACGAATTGTCAAAGGAATTACCGAAGCGCATGGCGCAAGTTATGAATTCACGTTCTCGCATGGCTACACTTCGGTTGTCAACGATAAGCAGGTGACGAAGCTGATGGAGGATACGATCCGCGAGCGTTGGGGAGAAGAAGAGATTATTTACATTGATCCTTTGATGCCGGGTGAAGATTTCTCTGAGTATTTGAAAAAAGCTCCAGGCTGTTTTATTCAATTGGGTGCTGGCAATCCAGACAAAGGCTTCACGTATCCGCACCATCATCCTCGCTTTGATTTTGATGAGGATGCAATGGTACGCGGCGTGGAATTGTTTGTTCGGGCAGCTCAAAAAGTGGTCATGGCGTAGAGGCAGATAGAATGAGGGGGATGTTGTATGGCAGAGGCACGCGTCAATGAGTACAAGCTGCATTTTCTCGTACTTATTCTCGTCGCATTGACAGAATTTATCGGGACAAAAAAAATCAGTATTGGCATCGGGGTTATCGCTCTGTTTCCGATGCTTTACGCGCTCGTTTTAGGCGGGGCAATCAGTTGGCCTAAGTTTAAATTCTTGAGTGAAAAAGAAATGAACGTCGCAGCCAATATTTTGGGTGTTTCGTTTTTGATCTTTATTGCGAAGCTGGGAGCCAATATCGGTCCTGAGCTTCCTAAGCTTCTCG
Source organism: Brevibacillus sp. HB1.3 (assembly GCF_013186635.1). Classification (NCBI taxonomy): domain Bacteria; kingdom Bacillati; phylum Bacillota; class Bacilli; order Caryophanales; family Paenibacillaceae; genus Brevibacillus; species Brevibacillus sp. HB1.3. The sequence goes on from NZ_JABMIT010000001.1 coordinate 61,872, forward strand.
GCTCTGGTGTATCGTTGGTTGTACAAGAGATGGGACACATTGTAGGGACAATTGCACTTGGTCTGCCTATCGCATTGTGGCTGGGTCTGAAGCGTGAAGCAATTGGGGCGACTTATTCTCTCGACCGCGAGCCAAACTTGGCGATCATTGTAGACAAGTTTGGAGCAAACTCTGCCGAAGCTCGCGGCGCGCTGGGCGTATATATTTGCGGAACCTTGTTTGGTGCTATTTATATGTCGATACTTGCAAGTATTTTAGGTAGCAGCGGGTTGTTTCACCCGATTTCACTGGCGATGGGAGCCGCAGTTGGTTCTGGTAGTATGATGGCTGCAGCAACAGGCTCATTGGCTGTTATTTTCCCGGAAGCGCAAAAGGACATTGCCTTTTATTCCGGAGCGGCAAACTTGATGATGAGTATCGTCGGAACGTACGTATGTATCTTCTTCTCCTTGCCGGTTACACAAAAGCTGTACGCATGGCTTGAGCCTATCATTGGACGCAAAAGCGCTTCTTCTGGAGCAGAAGGGGGGAGAAAAAGCGCATGAATCAAATCTTGACGATTTTTATTATTGGCTTCATTGCTCTCATCGGTAACTGGATCGGTTATAAAGTTCCAATCATGGACTCTTTGCCAGGTATTTTGCTTTTGGCGGTCATTACGTTGATTGGAATGGGATTCACGCGCATCCTGCCTTTCAAATCTCCCGTCATTGTATGGATTTCTTTGTTTGCGATGCTTGCGACATCCCCGTTTTTCCCAGGGAATGAATATACGGCTGCTGCGATTGCCAAGATCAATCTGCTAGCATTGGCCACACCGATTCTCGCCTATGCAGGTCTGTCACTCGGAAAAGATGTACATCTATTCAAACAGCTTAGCTGGCGTATCGTAGTCGTGTCTCTCGTCGTCTTTACTGGCACGTTCCTCTTCGCTACGTTGTTTGCGGAGATTGTCTTCAAGATTCAAGGTAAATTTTAACGAAACTGTTTTTGGGTTAGGGCCTCCGTGTGCTTCCATATGCCATGGAGGTTCTTTGCACATACAACGGCAGGAGTGGAGAGAGTATGATCATTGATGTAAGAAAGGTTACCTGGCAAAGAGATGAAACAACCATTCTGCGAGACATTGCCTGGCAAGTGCAAGACAAGGAGCATTGGTGTTTAGTCGGGTTAAACGGCTCTGGTAAAACCAGTCTGTTGAAGATCATTTGTGGTTATGTGTGGCCGACAAAGGGGGAGGTCAGTGTATTAGGCAACCTTTACGGAACCGTGGACTTGCGCGAGGTGCGTAAATCAATCGGCTGGGTAAGCACGGCGTTGATGGCACAGCTTCATGAGCATGAAACCGCACTCCGTGTCGTCTTGAGTGGACGGGAGGCAACCATCGGCTTGTATTCCGTTCCTGAAGAGGCGGACGTAGAGAAAGCGTCGGATTTGCTCGATACATTTGGATGTCGTGCATTGAAAAACAGACCTTTTGCCGCTTTATCGCAAGGGGAGAGACAAAAAGTACTGATTGCTCGCGCATTGATGGCTTCCCCTCGCTTACTCATTCTAGACGAGCCTTGCACTGGACTGGACCTGCTATCAAGAGAACAGCTGTTGGCCATGATTGAACAAATCGCCAAGCAGCCTAACGGACCCACTCTCATTTATGTCACCCATCACATCGAAGAAATTTTGCCTTGCTTCACGCATACTTTGCTGCTAAAAGCGGGGGAAGTTGACCAGGCTGGAAAAACAGATGAGGTCCTAACGCCTGAACGTCTGACAAGCTTTTTCGGTGTACCTGTTCACATTCAACGCTCGCAAGGAAGATCTTGGGTCAGCTTAGGGGAAGAGGCCCCTGTGTGATTGTGTAGTGTGTTGGATAAGTTTGGGCACGAGTCAGCACGGTTGTGCATGATTGTGTATAATAACAATAAGAAATGGTATCTGGGAGGAGAGGAGAGATGGAGGCATGAACAATGTGATTGCACCAATCACAGACTCCACCTGGGCGATCATCACCTATGAGGAAGCGTGGAATAGCTACGTGAACAGCTATGTGATCAAACAAGGGAATGCCTTTGTATTGATTGATTCTCACCAGCGCAAGCAACGCTCATTTTTTCAACAGGCGTTGGAAGAGATCGGGGTCAAGCCAGATCGAACGGAATATGTCTACTTCACTCATCGACATGCTGATCATATTGGAAATGCCGATATGTTCCCTTCTCGTAACAATTGGATTCACCTCGACGATTATTACGAACTGGATGATTTTTCACAGACGCTATTCGGCCATACGTTTACAGGTAGTGGGGGAGATCTACCGTCCCTGCGTTTCCGACAGCTTTCTTTTCATACAGAAGGCTCAGTTGCCTTCTTTGATCCCCAGTCGAAAATATGCTTTGTTGGCGATCATTTGTGCTTTGAAAACACAGAACTCGGCCAAATCGTTGGCGGAGAAGTGGACTGCCGGGCAGCTTATCAAGAACAATTGAAGCAATGGGTAGCGCGTGAACCAGAGCGAGCGGCGGAGTTTACAGAGGGCTTGGAGATTTTGCAGGATTGGCCCATTGAGTATTTAGCTACTGGTCATGGCCCCATTCTTCATGGCGAAATTAAGGAGTTTTTGCAAGAGTTGATTGCGATTGCTCGTCCGTAACAAAAAAAGACTTGTGTGCCGCGCATTGACGGCTCGCACAAGTCTTTTTGCATTACTTGCTGGAGGGAGTTGTTTCTTCTTCTTCACCCACTTGTTTTTCACTTTCTAAATCTTTATCCATGATTTGGACGTTATGCTTTTTATACAATTCTTCGATCCATTTATCCATATTATTTCGTTTGTTTCTGGATTTTACTTTTTCGATTACTTTCGGGCGAGCTTCTTCAAATGTTCCCTCGAACTTATCTTTGTTTTTCTCATAGTATTCTTTGATTTGCTCTTCGGTGATCGGGTTATCCTTCTCGAACAGCTTGTCCCGCAACATAACAGCGCGCACGCCTTCACGGAGCTCTTGCTCAGTCATTTGCTTATCCTTCAAATACTGTTGGAATCTTTCAGGTGATCCCAATTTTTCTTTGACTGGGTTCACACGTGCATCGAGTTCTTGATCGGTTACAGTAATTCCTCGTGCATCGCCTTCCTGTTTGTACAGCTCCAAGGTGATGATATCAGCCATGACACGCTTACCAGCATCTTTTTTCAATTTGTCGTACATTTGCTCTTGCGTAATTGTCACATTACCGATTTTGGCAACAGGGTTATCCGCAGAGAATGCAGAATCTTTTCCAGGTGTACAGCCCGCTACAGCGAGACCGAGTACAAGTGCTGAGGCAGCAAGTATAGATACATTGAATTTTTTCATGAAAAATACCTCACTTTCTTGATAGTAATACGACTGTGCATAGAGCAGCGTTACGGGAAGCGGAAAATAAAAACCGCACACATAAAGCAATGTGCGGTCGTCAATCGATTAGCTGGCTTGTGTAGAGGCTTTTTTCCACTCTTCCAAGCGTTTTTCCAGTACGGAGTGATTCAGATGCACAAGACTAGCTGATTTGTCCATCAATTGTTTCAGATAGGAAAGGGCTCGCTCATAATTTCCTTTGGCAGCTTCAATCTCTGCCAAGCAGAAGAGCTTCCAGTCTTTTGCCGATCGTTTGCTTGCGATCAGCTGGTAAGCTTCTATCGCACTCTCCACTTCACCCAGACGTGCGTGCGAGCAGGCAATAAGCGCTAAGGAATCAGTCATTCCCTGATCACGCTGGTAAATACGAAACGCCACTTCCAATGATTCGTTGTATCGTTCGGAGGAATAGTAAACGATCGCCAGGTTGTAAAACAAGTAGTGTATCATCGCTTGATTGAATAACGTTGGTCGTTCCTTGCAGACGTTGATTCCTTGAACGATATATTTTTCGGCCATTTCATAATTGCCAAGCATGATCTCATGGGTTGATTTATCCAGCATAGCGACAGCACGGGAACGGTTCTTCCGATAGGAAGCCTCCAGCCAGCGCAATCGAATATTCAAACGACGTTTGAATAGATTGGCCATGTACTGAAAGCGGAAGGGCCAGTGCAGGCGAATAAACATAACCAACAGCACAGCCGCAATCCCTGCCAGCGTTGATGTCAAATTAAAACTCAAATACTCCACGTAGTGACACCCTCTCTATATACGCTGCTTCTATTAACCCATCTTAGCACAGAACCTGTCCGCATGACAGAGCATTACCGCTATTTCGCCAATGGCAAGATATTCTCTTTTTTGGATGCAGAGAGCTGCTGAGTTTTGACGTAATCGTCTGAAACGGTATAGAGTGTGTCGCCAATCGTGAGTATCCGCTTAATGTTACTGGAGCTGTCGTACCAGCCTTCGCCTGCTTTCGCAACATCTTCCTTCGACAGATGGGTGATCTGATCTCTCAGCTGAAACCCTTTTTGTAGATCAAGCTGATAGACGTAGGCACCTTGGAAAGTAAAGTGGCCATACTCGCGCATATCGTTTTTGGCTTTTTGTTCAGCCGTACGTTCGTGGACGGATACAGGAAAGGCGAGCAGATTTTTTTCTTTGGAAAACAGCAGAGCCTTGTGATTGCGCAATAGCTCGGAATCCGTTCCTCTGTCCCCGATCACAGTCTTGAACTTTTCCTTCGGTTTCGTTACATCACTGACGTCAAAGAGGGCAACTTTCATCCCTTGGTAGTACGCCCATTCTTTATCTGATTCTGCGTCTTTGCCAAAACCGATGATATGGTTTTCATCATACGGGTGTAAATAGTCGCTGTAACCTGGAATTTTCAGGGCACCTAGTACGCTTGGTGCAGAAGGCTTCTTCAGATCGAGAACGAACAGCGGGTCGACTTTTTTGAAGGTGACCATGTAGGCACGATCTCCCATGAAACGGACTGAATAAATGCGTTCTCCTGGAGCGATGCCTTCCAGCTTCCCAAATACTTCAAGTTTATTGTCCAGTACATACAAGTTGTTTTTGGACGTAAGCTCATCGTCCCTCCACATGTTCCCGCTCGTGGTGGCGATTCGGAAATAACCGTCGTTTTCATCCATGGAAAACTGGTTGAGAATGCGTCCAGGCACTGACCCTTTTCCTGTAAACCGAATGTCACCCTTATTCATGGCAAATCGATAAATGGTTGTGTCTGCCTCAATGGGAGGGGCAATCAAAGGAGCTGTCACTCCTTTTTGCTTAACGGCTACTGGCTGGGCATTGTTCTGGGTGACGGCTACATACAGATTTTTGGTGGATGCATAGATGTTCTCACCTGCGCCAAGGTACGTATTCAGTGACATCTTTTGTTTCGAGTCATCCAGATTCACGCCAGTGACGATCAGGTATTCTGGACGAAAATGATCCGGGAAGTAACGAATCTCGCTGTAGGGAATGGTTTGATATTGGTTATGATGGGCGCTGTCTTTATATGTTGGGCCTGGCACTTCTGCTTTCTCTTGCATAATACGATACACATCCATGTAATGGTTGGCTGTCACGTACAAGCTCGCGCCAATTTTGCGGGACGACATGTACTGGCCTTCCAGCTCCAGTTGACGAATGAGCCGAGGTTGTTTTTTGTCCGTAATATCGTAGATCATGGTTTTCACGGACTGCATGCTTTGGAAACGGGGGATGCCTCTTTTGGAAACGGGACCAGGAGGATAGGAGATGTTCTCATCCGCTTGCCCGATGACGATGAGTCTGCGATCGTCTACGTACATTTCTTGTGGTACGAATTTTCCATTGTCATAGCTGATACGGCTTGCGACCTTCATCTCGGTCGCTGGATACGCTTTAATGATGCGTACTTCATTTTGCGTGGATTGATAAAGATAAGTCCCGTCTGATTTGACGATATCTGCTTCATCGACGCCCTGCACTTGTGTGTTCGTTGTGGAAAAATCACCGCGAGCAGCGCCGCCGGAAGTGTCCGCTACTTTGTTGGCTGTGCTAGGTGCGGCTACTGGCATAGCGGCAGTCGTTTCCAAGGTGCCGTAATGATAGCTATCCAAGTCAGATGATTGGATGAGCTTTTTTAGCTCCGCATAGGAACCGACTACTGGCAACTCTTCTGTAGTTGCTGCGGCTTGAACGGTTGGCTCCGCAATTGTACCTGTCGTGAACAGGAAGGGTATAGCGGTCACCACCATCACAGAGGCGAGAAGCCCGGCAAATGTTCTTTTCATATTAATCCCCCTCATATCTGCTTCTTGCCAAAATTTGCTGTCGGTAATAAGACGACGCACGTTTACGGAATGTTTCACACACTCTTTGGGCAGCAATCTACGGACAGGTGGGGGAGCGTGTGCTATAATAATAGGCGGTTTATGCTACCATTTACACCACTACGTCAAAAGGGGCGTCATAGATGGAAAACTTGAAGCAAAGCATTCTGGAACTCATCACGGATACTTCTACGAATCTACCACCAGACGTGCGTCGTGCCGTCAATGCAGCTAAAGTGAAAGAGGATCTTGGCACACGTGCAGCGCTGTCTTTGTCTACGATTGCGCAAAACGTCGTCATGGCAGAAGAAAATGTTTCTCCGATCTGTCAAGATACGGGGATGCCTACATTCGAAGTGAAAACTCCGGTTGGGGTCAACCAGCTGATCATTAAGCAAGCAATCAAAGAAATGATTGCAGAAGCAACCAAAACAGGTAAGCTGCGTTCCAACTCCGTAGATTCCTTGACGGGTACAAACACAGGGGACAACCTCGGACCAGGTACTCCTGTCATTCACTTTGAGCAATGGGAAGAGAATGAAATTGAAATCAAGCTGATTCTCAAAGGCGGCGGCTGTGAGAACAAGAATATCCAGTACTCCCTGCCTTGTGAGCTTGAAGGTCTGGGCAAAGTGGGCCGCAACCTGGATGGTATTCGCAAGTGCATTCTGCATGCGGTATATCAAGCGCAAGGACAAGGCTGTAGTGCCGGCTTTATCGGCGTAGGAATCGGTGGCGATCGCACCTCCGGTTATGCACTGGCAAAGCATCAATTGTTCCGCAAAGTGGACGATGTGAATCCAATTGCTGATCTGGCTGCTTTGGAAGACTACATCATGGAAACAGCGAACCAACTCGGAATCGGGACCATGGGCTTTGGTGGTAATTCGACTCTCTTGGGCTGTAAAATCGGCGTGGAAAACCGCCTGCCAGCGAGCTTCTTCGTATCTGTTGCGTACAACTGCTGGGCATTCCGCCGTCAAGGTGTTCGCCTGAATCCGGAGACTGGCGAAATCCTCCGTTACCTCTATAAAGACGAAGAAGTGGCGATGGACCTGTCACCTGTAGCAGCTACGGACGATGCGGGCGAAAAGCGCAGAGAGGTTGTTCTGCAAGCGCCAATCTCCGAAGAACAAATCCGCAGCCTACGAGTGGGCGATGTGGTCATTATCAATGGTGAAATGCACACAGGACGCGATGCCCTGCATAGCTACCTGATGGATCATGACTGTCCAGTGGACCTGAACGGTGGCATCATCTACCACTGCGGTCCAGTCATGCTGAAGGACGAAGCAGGCGAGTGGCATGTAAAAGCGGCTGGTCCGACTACCTCCATTCGCGAGGAGCCGTACCAAGGCGAAATCATCAAGAAATTTGGAATCCGTGCTGTTATCGGAAAAGGCGGAATGGGTGCGAAAACCCTGAAAGCATTGAACGAGCATGGCGCTGTGTACTTAAATGCGATTGGTGGAGCTGCTCAGTATTATGCAGAATGCTTGGAAAAAGTTGAAGGTGTCGACTTCATGGAATTCGGTATTCCAGAAGCGATGTGGCATCTGCGCGTAAAAGGCTTCGCAGCAATCGTCACCATGGATTCTCATGGCAACAGCTTGCATGCGGATGTGGAAAAGTCTTCCGCAGAAAAATTGGCTCAGTTTGCAGCACCTGTATTTAAATAAGGAATGTAACACGAAAGCCTCTGGCGCACTTCACGTGCTGCCGGAGGCTTTTTTTTTTCAAACTAGGTGGGAGAGGAGAAGGAAATAGTCGGATAGATGATGAACTTTCGAGGAACTAACCACGATTGCGGACAGATGGATTTTCATTTTTGATAGGGGGGACAGAAATGAAATGGTTGATTGCTGATCGCGTCATTATTGGAGATGGAGAGCATGTCATCGAACAAGGCGCTGTCGGGATTGATGAGCGAGGAAAGATTGTAGCAGTGGGAACAGAAGCGGAGCTTACGGATTCCATATCGGAAGGAGAGGTAAAGCGGTACAGCGGATGCTCCATTTTGCCAGGCTTGATCGATTTACATGTTCACATCGGGTATTGGTGGAGCAAACCAGACTCCGCTGAGTATCGCAACAACAACGGACTTGTGGCTTTACTGGCGACAGCGAATTTGAAAGAGGCACTTTCCTTGGGGGTTACGACGATCCGTGATGTGGCAGCACCGGATGGATTGTGTAGTACGTTGAAGCTGGCAGCCAAGAACGGCTTCATTGTTTCCCCTCGTCTTTTTCAGGTAAACCGAGGGATTATTATGACCGGGGGGCACGGCTGGCAATTAGAGGGTGCCCTGCGAGAGGCAAATGGTCCGTGGGACGTGCGGACAGCCGTACGTGAACAAGTGAGAGCAGGGGCAGACTGGATCAAGCTCATGACGAGCCATCGTACACCAACGCCGGAGTTCACACAAGAGGAGCTGGATGCGGCGGTTGATGAATCTCATCGCTTGGGACGAAAATGCTGTGTACATGCCTCGCTCCAACCGGCGATCCAGATGGCGATTGATGCGGGATTTGATACGATCGAGCACGCGACGTTTATGACCGTTGAACAAGCAGAGCAGATGAAAGAAAAAGGACTGGTATGGGTACCGACTATGGTTACCTTCTTCCAGATTGCTGATTATTACAAGCATATTTGGAATGAGCAGCAACAGGCGAATCAAGGCATCTTGAGTGAAGAGATTATCGAGCAGGGAGCCTTTTTCATCGAATCGGAAAAGGCGTATCGCGAGAACTTCGTACAATTGATGAATACAGGCGTAAAAATCGCTACGGGTACGGATATCGTATTGGAAGGCTATCCAATTACGCCTGTGGCAGAGGAAATCAAGCTGATGGTGGAGCTGGGGATGGAGCCAATTCGTGCGATCCAGGCTGCTACCCAAAACGCTGCTGAGGTGCTGGACCAAGGAAGTAAGATTGGGACGTTAGCGCCAGGTTATTTTGCAGATTTGCTTGTGGTAAAAGGTGATCCATTACAAGAGATAGAGGGATTGAAGCAAGTTGAAGAAGTGTTTCTTGAGGGTGTGTCTGTCTATTCAAAGTGATGGGGCTGAGCCTTGCTCTTTCAGGATTGTAACGGCGTTTGTACTGGGTGTTTGACTATTTTTAGCCAAAATGGGTATTGGTTTATTGCGCGTGTACCAGGGCGGGCATAGGTTAATAGCGAATGATCACAGAAAAAAGGAGTGAGATTCGTGAACTATGTAGTCCGTTCGGGAGATACGCTAAACAGCATTGCGGCTCGTTTTGGTGTATCTGTTCAGGAATTGATCCGTGTGAATAATGTCCCCTATCCCTACTACATTTACGTTGGTCAAAATTTGTACATCCCAATTACGCCGACACCAGCTCCTGGTGGGGATGTCGAGCGTCGTCTGAATCGACTGGAGAATCGAGTAGATGCGCTGCGCGAAGACTATCGCAGGCTGGATAATCGAGTAGATCGGTTGGAGAACCGTGTCACTCGTCTGGAGCGGGCCACTACGCCGACACAACCTCCGCGCCCACGTCCGACCGCCACGCCTCGTCCACGTTAAGCAGCTGGATGGAGGGCAAATAATTTTCCGCATTTGGCAATTTCCTCTTCGCTTGATCCTGCATAAAGTGATACGAGAGGATTAAGAGGAGGTGCACCCATGCTAGGGTTAAATGGAAAAAACGTCCGACACCATTTCATGGGCGTCTATGGAAAAGTAGTGCAGATTCGGGAACTGGTGGATGTGATCGACCAAGTTTTTGACTCTGTAAACAAAGTGGGCGACATAGGTAAGGCGATGCTTGGACCTCGTAAGGCAAGTGCCAAAAAGCTCGACAAGCTGAGATGAATGGCAAAACAAAAAAACCGCGTCCGTAATGGAGGCGGTTTTTATTTATAGTTCATTCGTAATTCCTAGGGGCAGACTCTATCATCAGAATAACTCATCAGAAAGAAAAAGTCTACTCTTTTTCCGGAAATTCCCTTATATTTTTGGAGCTGTTAACTACTTCAAAAAGGGGAGTGCGATGGAGATGGAAAAGGAAAAGCGTCGCGTAGGCTTAGTCACGGGTGGAGTGCTAATGGGGTTAGTCTTGTCAGCGTTGGATCAGACAATTGTCTCAACAGCCATGCCGACAATTACGAAAGAGCTGGGGGGTTTATCTCTTTATAGCTGGGTGTTCGCGATTTATATGCTCACATCGACCACGAGCATGCCCATTTATGGGAAAATGGCGGACTTGTTTGGAGCGAGAAAAATGTATGTGATCGGGTTGTTTGTGTTTCTTGTAGGATCTCTCCTGTGCGGCATGGCGAATTCCATGACGGGTCTTATTGCAGCGAGAGGAGTTCAAGGTTTGGGAGCTGGGGCATTAATGCCGGTTGCATTCATCATTGTGGGTGAACTGTATCCACCCGAAAAGAGAGGTAAATTTCAAGGACTTTTCGGAGCTGTCTTTGCCATGACGAGTATATTTGGTCCCTCGTTGGGAGGAATGATCGTGGAGCATCTGCCGTGGGGATGGATTTTCTTTATCAACCTTCCTATCGGTATCGTTGCCTTTTTGATCATTGCCCTAGCCTTTCGTGATCAGCGGCACTACGATAAGAAGCCTGTGATTGATTGGTTGGGGACGACTAGCTTGAGTGCAGCCATCATTCTCATCCTGCTGTCCCTTTTCATGGAAGGGAGGGAATACAAGATCGGATTAGGGGGAGCAGGTACGTTATTACTTGGCTTGTTCATCTGGATTGAAACCAAAGCAAAGGAGCCTCTGCTTCCGCTTTCCCTATTTCGCATTCCGGCCATTGGATATGGAAATGTCGCAGGATTCTTTGTGAGTGCCGCTTTGTTCGGTGCAATCGCATATGTCCCTCTGTTCGTCCAAGGGGTACGCGGTGCGAGTCCCTCAGAGGCTGGATTTCTTTTAGTCCCACTCATGCTGTCCGCAGCGATTTCTTCGACGATTGGGGGAAGATGGATGGCAAAAGCTTCATTTCGGGCGATTCTGATTCCCAGCTTACTCATCATGTCGATAGGCTTCTTCCTTCTAAGCACGATGGATGGAGAGACAACCAACGTACAGCTCGTTATTTACATGATTGTCACAGGTCTAGGCATGGGGGCAATCTATCCGGCACTGGGTACAGCAGCACACAGCGCTGTCAAACTGCAAGATCGGGGTGTTGCTATGTCGACATCGCAATTATTTCGTTCCATTGGGGGGACGATTGGAGTGAGTGTGTTTGGGAGCATCGTAGAATGGCGGATGCGGGCAGGACTGGTGTTTAGTGAAGCTTTGCACGACGTCTTTATCACTGGTTTGATTCTGATTGGAATCAGTTTGATAGCCAGTGTCCGACTTGGCCATACTCGATTACTCGACAAAGAACCCCGCCATTCGCGTTCAACAAATAGCGGGGTTCCCAAACAATAGGATTACGGTTTTTTATTCATACCTTCCATTGCCATCCGAACCATCTCTTTGACCATACTGCCGCCCAAGCGTCCTCCGATTCGACCCGCATCGTGAGAGGTTAACTGTCCATTGTAGCCGGGCTGCAATGGGACATGAATTTCTTCTGCGACCTCGAATTTGGCCTGCGCAGGATCAGCAACGTGTGCAACCTGCGCTTTCAGGGCGTCCAGTCCTTTTCTTGCCTCGGGGACAAGAGGGCGTTTGCGTCTGCTCATGGTAGATCACCTCACGCCCTAGTGTGCCCCATTAGACGAGTGCTTTTCTCAGAGTAAAATCAGTCTCCTGATAGTAAGTATTAGCAACGAGCAGGTTCGGTCCTGCACATCCAGCAGCAGGGCAGAAGCAATTGATCTTCTGATTCAGCGTGTGTCCTTGCCATTTTTCAAACATCGACTGGAGCTGATTGGTTTGAATATTGCCCAATGGCTCCACATCCCCGAAATCGGTCACGATGACATCACCGGTGAAAATGTTGATGTTTAGACGATTGCGACCATCTGGATCATTGCGAGTCGTCACATTTTTCGCAGTGCGCAGTCTGCTGATCAATTCCCTGTCTGCTGCTTCAGAACTACAAGCGAAAAACGGAAGCGTCCCGAAAAGCATCCACAAATCTTCATTACGTACATCGAGCATCCGATGAATGGCTTGACGGAGCTCATCGAGCGAAAGGACATCCAGATCGCGGGCAAAATCACTCGCATACATCGGGTGTACCTCATGTCGCTTGCTGCCCATCTCCTGAATTTGACGGTGGAGAGTATCGAGCTTTGTCCATGTGCGATGATTCAGCATCGTTTCGGCTGAGACAAATACACCTGCCTCCGAGAGCTTGCGTGCATTTTCCATCATCTCATGAAATTGTGTTTCCGCTCTTTTAATTGAAACCGGCTGCCCTGCTTTTGCGTAAACAATATCATGGAATTCTTCGGGAGTAGACCAGTTCCATGAAATATGCATGACATCGATGTAAGGCAGGATCAACTCATACCGAGAAAATGGCATGGACATGTTGGAGTTGATTTGCGTCCGCAGCCCACGATCTGCTGCATATTGGAGAATAGGTGCGATCACAGTTTTCACGGTGCGCTCGCTGTACATCGGTTCGCCGCCTGTTATACTGAGAGTAAGCAGATCTTTTGCTTCATCGAGACGACGAAGTATGAGATCAACAGGGAGTGCGGGATCGTCTTTGTATCGCAATGTATCACCAACCGCGCAATGCTCACAGCGGAGATTGCACAGATTCGTTACAGTAAACTCGACGCTGGTAAGTTTATAGGCGGGGGGTGTCGCATTGAACAACGGCTCCCATGGATCGTGTAAAGGTGTTAATGGTGTAGTTGGAACCATGCGGATCAATTGTGAAACCTCCTTCATTCTGCGTACAACTCAACCTATTATAACGACATTAGGGCGGAAGGAGAATAGCTAACGAGATGATTATGGGGATGTCTTTTGGACGCGGTGTGCTTTTTCATGATCGAAATGTGCTGGCTTGCGCGGAAGTAAAAGACGGCGTGATTCATATGTGGGCGGAAAAAATCACAGTGAAAACGATAGGGAAGCTCTGGTATCGAATATTTTTCTCCTTCCCGTGGTACTATCAATTGTTTCATCTCCTGCTTGCTGGTTATGTACTGGCAGCGATCGTGAAGGCTGACTGGGCCATCCTCGATCCGATGTGGGTAGCTGTATACATTGCAGGCTTTCACTTCGTCTTTCCGAAAAAGATGAAAAAATTTCACGGTGCAGAACATAAAGTGTTTAGCTATGGAGGGAAGAAGTCGCTAGCAGCACTGAATGAGATTCAACGGGCAAATATCGTGAATGACGGTTGCTCGACGAATCTGGTCGTGTGGTTTTTTACAGGATTCATTTTGTCTGTATTCTTTTTACCTTTAGAATGGAGCGTCGCATGCGGAGTAGCAGGAATGCTTGTTGGCATGCTCGGGGATCGTCACGTGCGTAAATATTTCGGTTTTCTTTATAAGCTGTCGGCTTTCTTTCAAAAATACAGCACGACCAAAGAACCGGACCAGCTTCATTTAGAGACAGCAATCCGCTCGTATATGCTATTTGAGCACATTCGTGAGGTAGATCGATTGCAGAATGCTTCGTAAGGAAAAATCTGTGTTAATCGGCTTGGATCGCCAATCATAAAAAACAGGGAGGATAGAAGGTGCTTATGCGCCCTCGACCTCCCTTTTCTTTTTCCTACTCCCGTTCGAGCGGGCTTTCTTCCAGTTGGCGATACATCTTTCCTTTATCCACATACGATTGGCGAATGCGCACGAATTCTTTCAAGTCTGCCTCGTTGAGTTCACGTTTTACTTTTGCTGGGTTGCCAACAACAAGCGAGCGAGGTGGCACCTTCATGCCTGGAGGAACGAGTGCACCTGCAGCAACCATCGCTTCTTCTCCGATTTCCGCACGATCCAGCACGATCGCACCCATTCCAATCAATGCGCCGCGACGTACCACGCAACTATGTAAAACGGCGTTATGTCCAACGGTCACCTCATCTTCGAGGATCAGCGGGTTGTTCGGGCTTTGGTGCAGGGTGCTGTTGTCTTGGACACTGACACGTTTTCCAATGACGGTCGGAGCGATGTCCCCGCGGATCACGGTGTTGTACCAAATAGAAGAATCCTCGCCGATCTCGACATCGCCAGAAACGACAGAGCCTTTTGCCAGGAAAACGGTAGGGTGAATCTTCGGTTTGATGTTTTCAAATGATAAGAGCAGCATAGTTACCTCCTAATCAATGAGTAAGCGAGCAATCTGTTTGCATCGGGCGCGGATGGAAAATAGAGAAGCGGCCAGTTGCAGGGTCGCAGTCGATGACTGTCCCGGAGAGCTGGTCTATCTCATGTGTTTGATAAAAGAAACGAATTCCACTTATTTCTCGGGCGTGATCCTGTTTGTCCGCTTCCGTAATGGCGATGCTATATGTATAGCTGCCACAACCCGTCGTAGTCGGGACGAGTCTGATTCCGAGCTGTTCAGCATCCGATTCTTCCGCGATCATTTGTGCAAGACGTACTGCCGCAGTTGGAGTAATGGTTATCATTTCCTACCTCCTTATCGCCTATCTATTGTACTACAAATGAAACCTTTGTGACTTAAACCATATCGTTGCCTCATCGGCAAGGTATTGCTTTATTCGAGCTTAAAGCCCGTACCACTAAGGTACAGGCCACCACATTGTAAACCCAATCAATTCTATGTCCATTATAAATGTTACCGCACAATTTCCCCATGATAAGCTCGTTTTACGAGGGGTAATTTCATATGTTTGAGTTCTGTTGTGCAACCTTTTCTTTTAACATAACGATTAAAAGTAGGGAAGCAAGGATGGAGATAGCTACGCCAATCGTACCCAACCATGTAATCGACGACAGGGAGACTTGCTCAATCGCGATGCCTCCGATACCTGCCCCTGCAGCCATCGAGAGCTGCATCATGGATTGATTAAGACTAAGCATGATCCCTGAATGATTCGGTGCAATCCGTACCAAATTAAACTGTTGCGTAGGCCCAGAAGACCATGCAGCGAAAGACCATAGTACCAAAAGGGCGATAACTGTAAACGGTTGAGGCGAGATAGTAACAGTAACGGAAAGCAAAATGAGAGCTACAACGTGCAGGATCATTCCGCCAAGTAAAGTGGGGGATACTCCCCATTTGTCAGTGCTGAAGCCACCCAATTTGGAACCAATCAAACTAGCTACGCCAAACGCCAATAAGGCGCCGCTCAACAAATTCTCATTTATGCCTGCGACTTCGAGAAGATAGGGTGAAATGTAGGTATATGCGAGGGAATACCCACCCAGCCAAAAGAACGTAATCGATAAGCCAAGTGCAACCTTCGGGTTTTTCAATAATGCTAACTGCTTAGACAGAGGTACTGGCTCATCCCCTTGCACTTGCGGGATCGTCCGGGACAGGACAAACATCGCCAGAAGTCCTGCCAGCGCAATGATACCGAAAACGGATTGCCATCCAAATGCAGCCGCCGCTGTGCGTCCGAGGGGAACACCAATGATTAATGATGCGGTAAATCCCATAATGACGGTTGCAATCGAGCTTGCCTGTTTACCTGCAGGAGCGATCTTGGACGCGATATCTAACGCAGTTACCACAACCATTCCTGCTCCTAAAGCCATGATCACACGGGCTAGAACAAACAATTCAAAATTCGGCATAGCGAATGACAATATATTGGCTAACACGAAAATACCTAGTGCACTAATGAGAAGCCTCTTTCTATCCATTTTCGCAGTTAGTGCCATCAGGATCGGGGTGAAAATTGCATATACAAATGAAAAAATAGTAACAAGCTGACCCGCAGCCGTAATTGAGATGCCCATGGTACTGGAGAGTTTATCAAGGATCCCTGAAATCACGTACTCGGATGTCCCAACTAAAAAACTAACCAATGCCAAAAAGTAAACCTTCCATGTATTCGACATGTATTTCACTCCTGTTAAAATATTTGCATCTATTATCAGATATGGTCCAATAGCGCTGATCTAAAATAAGAAGCATTAACATATCGAGATATGTCGAAATGTACGTTTGAAATAAAACTGAATACTCTATGAAGCATTCAGCTTTATTTCGATCATATTTGACTACTAAAAAAGGAGCCGATTTCACGTATTTTTTCTTCGTCCCTGGTATAATAGGTGTATTTGCCAATACGCTCCGTCTTGATAAGGCCGGCTCGTTGGAGAATGGACAAATATTGGGATGCGGTTGATTGCGTCATATTCAATTTTTCAGTTATCTGGCTGACGCATACCCCGATTTTCCTCATATCAACTCCTTCATGGGGCGTAAAATGTTTTTCAGGCTCTTTTAACCAATACAAAATTTGAAGCCTAGATTCGTTGGACAGCGCTTTAAAAATTTCAATTGGATCCATACGTATAATTATATCGAGAATTATCGATATGTAAAGACCTCCGATCCAAAATAACGAATAACCATACTCACTACCCTTCCAAATCCTGCTTGTTGACCATGTAGCAGGCATGTGATAGAGTAAATGTTACTGATTCTGATGTGCAGGAAATGTGGGTAGTCGCTGCCGCAATCGTTTCGACGATTGGCGGTAGAGGAAAGTCCAGGCTCGCCCAGGCTGAGATGCCTGGAGTGTTCGTACCTGGTGCAAGCCAGGGCAGTGAGGTGTTGAGCCTTGCTGACGGCGTGGAAAGGGCTCTCTCTGAGGCCCGAGTACGCTGAAAGTGCCACAGAAACGTAGCTTTTCTGGCGACAGAAAAGATGGAACGCGGTAAACCCTGCGAGCGAGAAACCCAAATTAGGTAGGGGAACCGTCCTGAAGGAATCAAACGGAAAGGACGGATGGTATCTTCGGATGCCATAGATAGATGGCTACCGCTCTTGGTGCGAGGGATTGCCCCGCTTGAAGCACGGGAGAGACAGAACCTGGCTTATAGCATTTCCTGCTGGAATGAAAATGTAAAACCACCTGAGACCTCAGGTGGTTTTTTTACGTTCTGCGAAATATCGTGAACCCGCTCCCTATCCATGTTTGAGGAACAGTGGAATGATTTACCCGAACAAGCTTTGAAACTTTTTCGGAAATCGTGTCGTCTAAAAAGAGCGTTCAGCCGAAGAAAACAGTTCTACTGTGGACTATTCCATCATTTCTTCAAATGGGAGAGTCTGCTGGAGAGAAAGAACTGATAAACGGTTACATTGATGGAGGGGTTTATTTTGCAAAAAGAAAAGAATCGAGCAACCAAGGATTTAAAAAAATTAGTAGCGACTGCGGTTCTGGCAGGCTCGCTTGCGTTGCCGGGTACCGGATGGGCTGCTACGGCACTGCCATTCTCCGACATCGGAGGAAACGTGAACAAAGACGCGATTCTGAAATTGAACTATGCGGGTGTTCTGAAGGGTTATACAGATGGCACTTTCAGACCGTATAAAGAAGTGACAAGAGCAGAGTTCGCCAAAGTTGCGGTGCTGGCACTGGGGTACACAGATGCGCAAGCAAAGCTGCTGCAAGGAAAGACCGCATTTAAAGATCTGCCAGCAGATCACTGGGCAACTGGGTACATTAATCTTGCGGTATCCCAAGGCATCATTAAGGGATATCCAGATGGAACCTTCAAACCGAATAACAATGTAAAAATTGCGGAAGCATTGACTGTTTACGTACAAGGCTTGAAGATTGACGTTCGTCCATCAGCCTCAAGCGAGTGGTACATCCCATACTTACTGGAAGCGGACAGAGCAGGTATTTACGATGCAAAGGAAACACCGACAGCAGCAGCTCCGCGTGATATCGTCGCGAAGTACACGGATCGCTTTATGGAAACGCCTGTCTATGCAAACGGCGCATACTACGATAAAGATGGCAACGCAAAAGGAACCAATCAGAAGCTGCAAGTAGTGAAGGGCGCAGTTGCTTCTTATGACAAGTCTGGCAAAAAGCTGAAGCTAGTCGGACAAAACAAAGAAATCGAATTGGCTGATTCCGCGCAAGTATACGGCAATCTGATCGTAGGTGCGCAAGTCGAATACATTACGAAAAATGGCCGAGTGACTTTCCTCACCGTTGTTACTTCTGACTCCGAAATCGTGGAAGGAATCGTGAAGACTGGCCTTAATTTTACAACGGCTGTAGGCGATGAAAAGAAATTCAAGGCAATCGTCAATGGAAGAGAAGTTGTTTTGGAAGTAGAAGATGGCGTAAATGTAAGCCGTTCTCACATCGGCCAAAAGTTTGTGGCAGTGGTTGGCGACAATGGCAAAATTAAGTCCATCACGATCAGCGACAATACGACAAAAGGAATTGTGGAAAAAGTATCTTCCGTGAGCGGTTCCAACTCGAAGAAAGAGCTGAGAGTAGACGGCACGACCTACACGCTGGATTCCAAAGCGACGGTCAAAGGTAAGGCGCATCCAGAGGCAAAAGCAACAAGTGCTTCGTTCTCTGACATCGAAAAAGATGACTTGGTCGAGCTGACACTCAATGTGGACGGCAAAGTATCTGAGCTTGTTTACACGAAGCTGAGCTTCACAGATACGATCACCGTTGATACAGACAAAAACCTGATTCGCGTTGGCGGCGTCAATTACGAGGTGCATGAAGATACAGAGTTGTTCGTAGACGAAGACGAAGTAGATGAGCTGGATGAGTTGACGAGCGGCAAAATTGCAGTGCTTACGTTTGACAAAAATGGAAATCTGGTGAAAGTAGAGCAGGGTGTAGGGGCAGCTACGAACAAGCAGATCTCAGACACAACTGCGTATGCACCAGGAAAACTGGCAACTGTGAAAATCGACGGGAAAACCTACGATATCTTGACCAACGCGAAGCTGACTGTCGATGGCAACTCCGTATCTCCAACGACGATTAAAAACGATCAATTTAATGACCACCGCATCCTTACGTGGAAATACAACGTCGGCACGAATGACATTGTGGAGCTGACTTTGGAAAAGCAAACGGTAAAAGGATACGTGACGAAAAAATCCGGTTCCAAAATTACCGTGAATGGGAAAGTGTATGAGCTCTTGTCCGGGGTTACGATTGACAGCGATGCAGCCTCCAACGACAACGAGTACACGCTGACACTCAACAACGCCGGCAAAGTAAAAGCCATTACAGGTGCGCCTAAGAAAGTAAGCGGCGTGGTTGACTCAGTTGAGGTCCGTAACGATAACGGCAAGGTAACTTCCGCGAAAGTAGAGGTTAACGGCAAGACGTACGATGTAACGGATGAGGACGCGATTGAAGATGTCGATCAATTTGAGTACGTAACATTGACTCTGGATCGTGACGGTGATGTCATTGCTGCTTCCGTCAGTGGAAAGCTGGCGAAAGAAAACGTGCGTTTCGTCGGAATTGAATCCCGCGTGAACAAAGACAAATACGTATTTTTCGATGACGTATCGACGAGCTTGAAGCTGACAGAAGACGCGAAGATCAAATACTACAACGGTAAGGACATGAAAGAAAGCGAGCTTTCCTCCAAGGACAAAGTGGATTTGTGGACAAATGATCAAGGTCTTGTCTATGCCATTGTCGTAGCAAAACGATAAGAACATAGAAAAAGGCGATCTCTTCCTCCATTCGAGGAGAAGGGGTCGCTTTTTCTTTTGTTGGCATAGGCTTTAAAAGTATTTAATTGAAAATAGTTTTCAATTAAAGGGAGATGTGATATATTCTTTTTGTTTCGCACAAAACAAAAAAGGAGTGATTTCAATGCAGGTCGATTATGAAGTGATTATTGTTGGTGGTGGACCAGTTGGCATGATGGTGGCTGGAGAGCTGGCATTGGCGAAAGTGAAGGTATGCGTACTTGAACGCTTAAAGGAAACGACCCCGTATTCACGGGCGCTCACGGTACATCCACGCACACTGGAAATCCTGGATATGCGCGGGTTGAAGGCGAAACTACTTGAGAGAGGAAAGCCGATTTCGACGACGCATTTTGCTGCGCTTGATACACGCTTGGATTTTTCAGCCTTGGATTCTTCCTCCAACTACACCCTGATTATTCCCCAACATGACACGGAGAAGGTACTAGAGGAGTGGGCGAAAAGTCTAGGGGTAGAAATACGAAGGGAAGAGGAGGTAGTGGCCATACACCAAGATCAGCATGGGGTTGAGATTGAGGCTTTCGGGCCGAATGGAAAGGCTGTGCTGACAGCAAGCTATGTGGTCGGTGCAGATGGCGCTGCCAGCATTGTACGCAAGCAGGCAGGAATTCCGTTTGTCGGTAAGAATGCGACCTTTACGGCTATGCAAGGGGATGTTGTCTTGAAAAATCCGCCGGAATCGGGAGCTCCTTCCTACTTTAATGAACAAGGCTTGGTCATGGTTGTACCCTTACCAAACGGGATGCATCGGGTGGTGCTGATCGATACGGAGCGAATGGCTGTACCAAAGGAAGAACCAGTTACTTTGGAGGAACTGCGCGCTAGTTTGCTGCGTATTCTTGGAGACGATTTTGGAATTTCCGATCCGTTTTGGATGACTCGTTTTGGCAATGCGACCCTGCAAGCTCAGCGTTATCGAGAAGGGCGGATTTTCCTGGCGGGAGATGCGGCGCATATTCATTTTCCAGCCGGAGGACAGGGGATGAACGTTGGCTTGCAAGAGGCAATCAACCTGGGGTGGAAGCTGGCGGCCCATTTAAAAGGCTGGGCACCGGATTGGCTGTTGGACAGCTATCATACGGAGCGTTTCCCCATCAACACCGCATTACTTACGAATACACAGATGCAATCACTGCTGTTCGGTAGTTCGGAATTCTCCCCATCCGTTATCGCTTTGAGGAATATGGTGTCCGACCTGCTGCAAATACCCGAGGCAAATTATCGGTTGGCTACCCAAATCTCTGCGTTCAATGTCCAGTATGAACCGATTGGGGAGATGCCGTCGCATGTATTGAGCGGTCGACGTTTTACAGAGTTGAATCTGCGTCTGGAGAACGGTGAGTGCCAGAATGCATACGAGCTTTTTCATTCTGGTTCATTCCTCTTGCTACATTTGGGCTCGGATGAACGATTGGATGAAGCACTCGATTGGTCGAAATATAAGCATGTCCATGTAGTTCGTGCTTCGCTTGCAAAGGGAGCTGCTGATTGGCATGATGTGCATACAGCGTTGATTCGACCGGATGGATATGTCGCGTGGGCTGTTTCCCAAGAGCAGCGTAATCCGCTGGAAGCTATTCGGAAAGGAATCTCCCACTGGTGCGGACATAATTGATTGAGACGAAATTGTTTTGTGCGAAACAAAATGAAATTGTTTTTCTCGAAACAATCAGTATATAATGGAGGGGAGATGAGATGGTAATCTAGGAGACATGATATGCAAAGTACAGATCTTTCCAAGCAGCGGATCATACAGCTTTACATACAGCTAGTCACGCAGCAGGAGCTGCGAGAAAGCAAATTGACTGCGCGAATGGCAGAAGAGATGCAGAAGCTGGAATCCGAGATGGGGATGAAGCTAAACCTTACCCTATCCGAAATTCATTTCATTGCCTGTATTGGGGATCATGGTCCCATCAATGTCACCACGATTTCGGAAAAAGTCAATTTAACGAAAGGGTCCATAACACGGATCAGCAAAAAGCTATGGAAGCTTGATTTAATTAAAAGGCAGCAGCTGGTTGATAATAAGAAGGAAGTGTACTATCGGCTAACCGCAAAGGGACAAAAGCTGTATAAGATTCATCACCAGTTGCATCAGGACATTGAACAGCGTTTTAAGAGCTTTCTGGATAAATACACACCGGAGCAATTAGCATTTTCCCGCGAACTGCTGGAGGACTTGCTGGATTGGGATTTCTGAAATCGTAGGCAAAGGGCGCCATCACACTGATGGTGTCCTTTGTCTGTGAACAGAACTCTCGATAAGTAAAAAGCCGAATTACCCCACGGTAATCCGGCTTTTTTGCTTATTTAACCTTATGATTGGATTTTGTATTTCTCATAGGAAATCGCTCTTAGTTAGGTATACGTCTGTCTTTCCACTCGTCAACTTCTCTTGGATCGATGTCGAGAACTTCGCAAATATGTAGCGCAATCGTAACAGTGGGATTGGTAATCCCGTATTCAATGTTCTGATAATGTTTCAAGGATACGTTTATGATCCTGCTTACTTTTTCCTGGGATAATTTCTTTTCTATTCGGGCATCTTTTAGTTTCAATTCTTGGAAGCTCTCCTTGAATCGTTTACTCATATGTTAACCTGTTAGCGAATTTTTGATGACCTATGATACTTAGCGTATTAAAATGAACGTAGTATACGTAATGCTATTCCTAAGTTTTTACATTTAGATTACTTGATCTGATTGTTTCTAAAAAACTAAAATAAAAGTGGAATCAAATTTCATAGAAGGAAGTGAACTACATGCATGAGCAATTGACAACCGTAGTCGAATATTTTCAAGGCAGAGTAGTGGATTCTAACTACGTAAACGTCAAATACTCGTACAAAGAGTATTCTAGTAAAAAATCAAAAGAACTATGATCCGACCTCTCCATATACTTCTCCTTCTGTTCATAGTCCTTCTTAGTGGCTGTAGCGAGGCAGTAACAGTCCCTAAAGAGAAGTCATATGTAAGCGTCTACGATTATTTCGAAGAAATTCATGGGGAGAATTTGAAAACATCCGTGCTCCAAATAACAAAAAATGGTAATTCGGCAGAACTCACGTTACGAATCTTAATTTCGGATGATTTGAGAGAAAAAATGATGCATACGGAAAAGCCCATTTACTTTTCGTTTGCAGATATGCCGGGTGACGAGACCATTAAAAATTTGCTTGCTGAGACTCCTTCACACGTTCAAATTGAGTTCAACAGTAAAGAGAATCGGTATACGATTTCGCAACAGCTAAAGCTAAAAGAAAATTTGTCAGAAGCTGATAACCAGGCGCTATTGTCTCCTGCTAATTACCGACTTCAGGTCATAAACGAAGAAAAGCTCGGTGTGGCTAGTTTTATGGGACTAGAATACTCGCTACTTCCTGAAGATAATCAGAAGTAGCAAATCGCTTGTTACGAATTGTACCTCTTGTGGTAAACGTGTCCACACCCTACATGGTTTTTTTAGGGGGGTACCGCCAACAAAATATGACTTGGATGTAATAAAAAACTCGTATTCCTGTACGCTAAGGAACACGAGTTTTTTCATATTGCCGGTACCCTTTATTTTTCGAGTCTAATACATTATTTTCAGTGAACACCTAGGCTTACTAGCAACTTCTTGTTGTATCCCTCAACGTGTTATAACGTAAAGAGTGCGCCTACAAAGAGGTTTAAATGATTCTCATTTGAAAGATTCGGACCATTTTAAGCTTAACTGAAATGCTGATGTGGAATAGTTTACCTAATCATGTGATCATAAGTTGAAACGGAGTTTACAGTTTAGCGTGGTTATTTATTTGCTTGGGCGCTTGGACTATAGTGCTACAAAGTATGACAGAATCTAAAGTGGTATCAAAGTCATCTAAAAAAATAATCATCATCAACAGAAAACGATTGTCGTTAATAACCATTACTACTAATGGAGGGGTGACAAATGATATACTTTAAGGAATCTAGACCGTATTTTCTAATTGAAGATTCTATTTTACCTTTTCGAGCAGAATTATATTTCGAAATATTTAATTGCTTTCTAGATAAAGACGAATTTTTCTTATTTGCTGGGCCAGTAAAAACAACAGATCGAGAGTATATGAAATTTATAGAAGAGCGCAAGGTATTAATTGGTTCAATTGATACATGGTTTTGGTGGCCAAAGTTAACTAGGGAAATTCTTTGGTTTAAGCCAAAAAATAATTTGGAAATCTTGAACGAGATAAAGGTTTTTTGTGCATGTATTGTCACTGAATCTGGAAATGAAAATATTAACAATTATAGTTTTGCTATGAGGCTAGAAGAGACCGATGAAGGTATATGCTTATACATCTCTGAAAAGGCGAGAGGTAGCTTTTTATCTAAAGTGTTCCCGAAAATGGAAAAGGTTATGAAAGATAATAAGGTTACATATGAATCATTAATTTAACATCGCAGGTAACGAATCTTTTCTTTGGTTTGTTTCGGAAATAACAAATTCAAAACTCCTTTTACTGTCATTAGGATCTATTAACTTAGCGCCACTCTGCGCCTTAACCGGCGTAGGGTGGTTCTTTTTGAGAAAAATGAACACTACCCAGTGCCGAATAAATTGGGCGGAACGTACTGAATGAACTTAACCCTAATCATCCCCGTATGATGTTCCTTTAATATGCCTGTACGCACGTAAATGTTTGAATTTTAGGACGCGAATTCAAAGACGATGCACGTTTGGCGAAATCTAAAATTTTGAAAGAACCGTACTTTCCGAATTATATTTGGCAGCCATATTTGACGCTGATGGCATAACAGCCAACTGCCATTAAATGAGTTTTGGAGGTAGAATGCCAATATGAAGATCATAAAAATTAACGGTGAGGAATTTACTTCTAGGGATAATTTACACAGCATTCTGAGAAGCGAACTAGTAGAACCTGAACATTATGACCATACGTATTGGGGAAATAATTTCGATTCGTTATGGGAATGTTTAACTGCGTGGATTGAATTACCTCTTACGATTGAATGGTTGAATTATGAAAAAAGTGTTGAATATCTAGGTGATTATGCAGAGAAATTACTCCAAGTCTTTACTGATGCAGAGAAAAATGAAAGAGGATTTAAAGTGATAGTAAAATGAAAACTGGTTTGAGTGATTTTAAGTTTATAGAAAGCACCAGAACAGCTCTTCCAATGAAATCTTAAAGAAAGCTATTCATTCTTTCCAAAAAGATGTAATCGTCCCACCTCACTTTCAATATATTGATCTAATCGCAGGGAGAACTAGATCAGACCAACATCTCTATTTCAATGATTAGGAGGATAGCATGGAACTGAACTTTATAAAATCAATTGGAATGTTAAAACATAATGTGTCAACTGAGGAAGTTGCTCAAATTCTTAGTTTTCTAATAGAAAACGATTCTATGCTGTTATTCTCTTTCTATGAGAGAAATCTTCATTTATTCGAGTCGGAGATTCAAGAATTCATCAATGAAAGACGTCTATTTACTAATTCTGAATGGGTATTGCCGTGGGAAGAGACAATTCCTCACTGGGACAAACCAAATAATACACCACCAAATATTATTTGGTACTCAGTAAAGACACAGGATGAGATTATAAAAGCGATAGATATCGACAGTTTGTTTCGGTGTGTTGTAGTGAAGGAGGGCGAAGACTTTTCGAAATACTCGAATGTGATATTCCAACAAGAATATTATGCAACTTTTGACGAAGAAAATTTTGAGCATTATATTGGGTTTACGAACAAGGTTGAATTTCTTAACGCCACATGGTTAGAATTAAAGAACCGATTTCATGTAAACTTAGTTGAATAGACTTTATTGGATAAAGTCTAACAAGTCCTCGGGTTTGTAAGGGTTTTGTGTAAACTGAATCAATCGATATTAAAAAGGTTTCATCCCCTAATTGGGACATCTTTCATGGAACCAACAAGGTGAAGGGCGTAAGGCGAAGCGAACCCTTGACACGTTGGTGCAGAGAAAGACAATCCCTTCGGGCGTGAAGCCTTTCTCTGTCATTGGCCGCGATTTAAAACTCATGAACTTATCATTCGCGCAGGGGTAGTGCCTTCTTTTTTCAATCGATTATAATAGCGTATAAAGGCTAGTTACTGTAATGAGAAAGAGGGAACCTCCATGACTTATACGACCCAGGAAAACGGCGTTTTTCCAGCAGTCTGTTCACTTGATTGCCCAGACCAATGTGGATTGCTCCTTCATAAAAAAGAGGGGAAAATCGTCAAAATCGAAGGAGACCCGAACCATCCGGTGACGAAGGGGAATATTTGCAACAAAGTCCGCAACATGACAGAGCGCATTTACGATCCCAAGCGACTCACGCATCCGTTGAAGCGTATTGGCAAAAAAGGCAGCGGGGAGTTTGTTCAAATCAGTTGGGAGGAAGCCATCACAACCATAACCGAACGCTGGCGTGCCTTGATCGACTCAGACGGTCCCGAGAGCATTTTGCCTTACAGCTTTTACGGGAACATGGGGCGGATTAGTGTTGAGGGAATGGATCGCCGCTTTTTCCATCGGATGGGGGCTAGTCAACTTGACCGTACGATCTGCAACAGTGCAGGGGCTGTAGGGTACAGCTACACGATGGGCGGAGCCTTTGGCACAGATCCGGAAGACACTGTACATTCCAAGCTGTTCATCATGTGGGGGATCAATACGGTTAGCACCAACATGCATCAAGTGGTGTTTGCGGAACAGGCTCGAAAAAATGGGGCGAAGATCGTCGTGATTGATGTCCATAAAAATCAGACGGGTCGATGGGCTGATTGGTTTATCCCGATTTTACCCGGAACAGATACGGCTTTGGCTTTGGGCATCATGCATGTGCTTTTTGCAGAAAACTTGGTGGATTCAGCCTTTATGGAAAAGTATACAGTAGGACATGAAGAGCTCAAGGAGCATGTACACACCTACGATCCAGCTACCGTATCAGTCATAACGGGTGTCCCTGTCGACGATATTTATAAATTGGCGAGAATGTATGGCACCACTTCTCCGTCCTTTATTCGCATTGGAAACGGCATTCAGCATCACGACAATGGTGGAATGTGTGTAAGGACGATTGCTTGTCTTCCGGCCCTGACAGGGCAGTGGCTTGTCAAAGGCGGTGGGGCGAATAAAGGGAATAAAGGTTTCTTGGAGCACAACAAGCTTGCCGTGCAGCGGCCAGATTTGCTGGTTAATAAACAGACGAGAGTCATCAATATGAATGAGCTTGGAAAAGCGTTGCTCGATACAGAGCCGCCGGTCAAATCGCTCTTCGTCTATACGAGCAATCCAGCCATTGTTGCACCGAATGGAAACAAAGTGCGGCAAGGCTTGGCGAGAGAGGACTTGTTCACCGTTGTGCATGATTTGTTTTTGACGGAGACGGCTCTTTATGCCGATATCGTTTTGCCAGCGACGTCGTCCTATGAAAATACGGATTTTTACACGTCGTATTGGCATCATTACATTCAACTTCAGCAACCAGTGATCGCACCATTTGGAGAAAGCAAGTCCAACACGGATGTTTTCCGCTTGCTTGCTGCTGCTATGGGATATGACGAACCTGCTTTTCAAGACAGTGATGCAGAGATGGTCAGACAGGCGTTGGAGGGGCACGGCAATCCTCATCTGGAAGGAATCACGTATGAAACTTTGGTCGAAAAACAATATGCCAAAGCAAATTTGGAACCTTTCTTTTTGGAACACCTCCCCACCCCAAGTGGCAAAATTGAGCTTTACTCACAAGCAATGGCAAAACGAGGGCTGCCCCCATTACCGACGTACACGCCATTGGTGAATGATAGGGATTTCCCGTATTTATTTGTGCCGGGGCCGAATCACAATTATTTGAACTCCACGTTCTCGAATAATGAAAAACATCAGAAGATGGAAAAAATACCTCGTTTACACATGAATGTGGCAGATGCGTCTGAATCAGGCATAAGTGACGGAGATACGGTCCGCATATGGAATGAGCGGGGAGAATGCGAGCTGGTTGTATCGATAGGAGAAAATGTTTTACCGGGAGTGGTGGTCAGTCAAGGCTTGTGGGCTGATGCTCCTCACTCAAAGCATTATGTAAATGCGCTGACCCCGGATCGCATCGCGGACATGGGAGGAGGAGCTACCTTTTTTTCTGGACGTGTTGATGTGGAAAAGATCGCCCGATAACATACAGCGAGTGCCCCTACTGCAAAGGCACTCGCTGTTCCATTTTTTCGTGAATGTACCGCCAAAAGGGGAGGAAGCGTCTTATGCTTGATTCCAATCTAATAAAGCAACTCATAAAAGAACGGTCAGAACTTCACCTGAATGATCCAAAGGTATATGATTTCTGGGAAAGGCTAACGGAGCTGTTGAGTGCCAACACTCTAGAAACCATCAAGTTCTTCGAGGCTTGCACAGAGCAAGAAGCTTATTGGCTTAGTGAAATTTTTGAGGATATCTCAGCAAGGGTGAATAGTCGGGATTTTATCGAATGTTTAAAGCGAGTGGACAGAAAATATCCAGAATTACTACTTTCAAAAGATATTAGGGTAGCGGAGGAGTTTATGAACCGAACATGATGAGTGAGTATACTTCTTGAAGAGCAAGGATTGTAACGAAAGAAAGGGGGATGCAACGATTAATCCTACATTGTTGAGTTTGGTAGAGGTCATATAGGAGACGGTTCCCCATGTCCCCAGGATGAATTGTCAAAATTGTACGAGTGAAAGCGTCAGTTATGAATACATTGGAGATCCAGAGAAGAGAGTGGGATATTCAGGAGAAGAACAAATGGCCCATATCCAAATTTCAAGAAGGTTTCCCTATAATACAGGAGGATAAGGGTGAAACCATTCATTTATTAAGAAGGAATGGTGTGTTGTATATAAACGAGGTATGCTGAATTTTGGAAAAACGAAACGTTTCTTCGCTTCTTGAACCAGTTCGACTATGAAATTTTAAAAGCGCTAAACCAACCATAAAAAAAGTGTCCCTCCTGCACATCGCAGAGGGACACTTCTTCTTTTCGATTACAAAACAAAGCTGACGACGATACCAGACAAAAGACTAACCAGCGTGGCACCGAACAACAGCTTCAACCCAAAGCGAGCAACCACATTGGATTGTTTCTCATTCAGACCTTTCACCGCACCAGCGATAATGCCGATAGAGGAGAAGTTCGCGAACGAAACGAGGAAGACGGAAAGAATTCCTACTGTACGTGGGGAGAGTTCAGATACGACTTTGCCCAGCTCGATCATCGCTACAAACTCGTTCGTTACGAGCTTCGTCGCCATGATACTACCAGCCTTCATCGCTTCCCCAAAAGGAATGCCCATCAGGACGGCAAAAGGAGCGAAGACGAAGCCAAGCATTTCTTGGAACGTCCAGCCAAAAATCATGCCGAACAAGCTATTCACAGCTGCGATCAAAGCAACAAAACCGAGCAGCATTGCGCCAACGACTACGGCTACCTTGAAGCCGTCCATAATGTACTCGACGAGCATTTCGAAAAAGGACTGCTTTTCATTGCTTTGAATCTCCAGTAAATCGTCTTCTTCTTTCACCGTATAAGGGTTGATGATCGAAGCGATAATAAAGCCGCCAAACAGATTCAAGAACAGGGCCGTGACAACGTATTTCGGCTCAATCATCGTCATGTAGGCACCGACAATTGACATCGAAACAGTGGACATGGCTGACGCGCACAGCGTATACAGACGGTGCTCCGGCAAGGAACCGAGCTGTTTTTTCACGGTGATGAATACTTCATTTTGTCCGACGATAGCAGAAGCAACAGCGTTGTAAGACTCTAGCTTACCCATGCCGTTAATTTTGCTTAGAACAAAGCCAATTGCCTTCATGATAATCGGTAAAATCTTGAAGTGACGCAAAATACCGATGAGAACGGAAATGAAGACGATTGGGAGCAATACACCAAGGAAAAAGGACATTTGTCCTTCGTTTGCCAGATTACCAAATACGAAATTGATTCCTTCCCCAGCAAAAGCAAGAAGCTTTTCAAACGATTTGGAAATGGCTGAAACGAATATAACCCCAAACTTGGTTTGCAGAAGTAGAAAGGCGAGCAAAAATTGCAGAGCAATCATGACGATGATCGGTCTGTATTTGACCTGTTTACGTCCATTGCTTCCTAACAATGCTAACCCGATCACGATGAGTATGCCAGCGATGGGAATGATAAAATTCATTACAACCTCCAAGAAATTAAATAGTGCTAAACCTAAAAGGCAAAAAAACGCACTTCCCGACAAGAGAAGTGAAAGCGGTTTATATTCTATCATCTCGATAATATGATTGCAATTTATATGTATGTTCAGAATTGTTGTCCGTTACGTGTGGAACGCTGAAATCGGGCGTACTAGCATAAGCCTACCGCCATACGGTTTATGGAGGAGGTGAAATCCTTGGATGAGTTGCAGAGGCTCAAGCAGTTTATTACTTCAGCAGAGCATGTCTGGACTCAGATCGCGAATTCGCCGAGAGGAAAGCCTGTATATACCGTAAACGGTGTGGATTACACGCCATTGCCCGAAAAATACAACACCAAACGAAAAATCTCCCGTATTTTCCGCCGGTATTGGGGGAAGCAATTGACGGAAGTGATGATTCGGAATCTCCACTTGCGGATGCTGAAAGGAAAGCTCTGTATTCCTTATCGTGACATCCCCACTTTTCCAGCAACCGTGCTGTCGTTGCAAATAAAAGTGAATCTGCCGGATCATCGGACCGTGGCTGCGATACTGAGCGGGGGAGGGAAAAAAACAAGAGTGGACTACCGTTTGATCCGAGTCGGCGCAACCAAAACGTTTACGATTATGAAACGCTCAGGCGAGCAGTTTGATCTGAGATATCAATCTCTTGCTACCATACCCCTCAACCCGAAGGCACAACCCGTACGTAGAAGCAAGCAACGGGGAAAACCTAAAAAGTAACGAAAAGCTCCTCAATTCCCCCGAAACATAAGGGGCGAGGAGCTTTTGTTATACCGTTACGTACGAATGGAAACGCGGTACTCCCGCAGCCAATAATCTAGCTGGCCGAGATAGGCAAATAATTGTGGGGTGCTCATGAGCTGACCGAAAAAAGGAATGCTCGAAGCCTGGGCATCTGACTCGGCAATTTTTCGAATCGTCGGAGCATCTACCAGTTGAAGCAGTGGAGAGGAAGAGTCGTTTATGATATCCAGCAGCCAAGCGCGAACGGCTTCCGTATAGGCGGGATTGTGTGTTTTCGGATACGGGCTTTTCTTGCGATATAAAACCTCTTCAGGCAAGATTCCTTCCATGGCTTTTCGCAAAATTCCTTTTTCCCGATTCCCGTGCGTCTTCATATCCCATGGGATGTTCCAGACATATTCCACGATGCGGTGGTCGCAAAAAGGGACGCGCGCTTCCAGGCTGGCTGCCATACTCATTCGGTCTTTGCGATCCAACAGCGTGTTCATGAACCACGTAATATTCAAATAAAACATTTCCCGACGTCGCGCTTCAATCGGGTCTTCGCCTGGAAGATGCGGGACTTCATCGAGAGATTCCTCATAGCGCATGGCAACGTATTCCTCGGGTTTGACCCAATCACGAAGTTCAGGTGATAGCCAGGAGGCACGTTCTTTCGTCACTCTCGACCAAGGAAACGTTCCGGCATGCAGCAGTTCCTCACGATGAAACCACGGATACCCGCCAAATACTTCATCTGCGCATTCTCCAGAGAGGACGACGGTCGTCTCTTTTTTGATTTCGCGGCAAAATAGGTAAAGGGACGCATCCACATCAGCCATCCCCGGCAAGTCGCGGGCAAGTGTCGCAGTTTTCAAGGAGTCGATCAAATCGTCAGTGTCGAACTTAATCGTGTGGTGCTCGGTTCCGAGAAACTTTGTAACGAGTTGCACATAAGGTTCATCCTCATTCGGTTGAAAAGCACTCGCCTTGAAATGTTTTCGGTTGTCGACGTAATCGATGGAATAGCTGTGTAAAGTTCCGCGGCCTGTTTTTTGAAAATGATCTGCCGCAACAGCTGTAATAATGCTCGAATCCAACCCGCCTGACAAGAGAGTCGAAACGGGCACATCCGCAACCAATTGGCGTTCAATCGAGTCCGTGACTAGCTCCCTGACACGTTCAGCAGTTGTCTCCAAGCCATCCGTATGTGGGTGGCTTTTGAGCTGCCAGTAACGTTTTTGCTTGACGCCATCACGAGTCACCAGCAGATAAGCACCGGGCCGAACCTCGTGTACGTTGTGAAAAACTCCATGACCAGGCGTACGGGCGGGACTGATTCCGAAAACCTCTGCCAAGCCTTCACGAGAGAGCTCTGGCTTGACTTCGGGGTGAGCGAGCAAGGCTTTTAGCTCGGAAGCAAGCAGAAATGAACTGCCTCTTTGCGCATAAAACAGTGGCTTAACCCCCATACGGTCACGGCCGACAAACAATCTTTGTTCCCGTTCGTCCCAGATCGCAAAAGCGAAGATGCCGTTAAGCTTTGACAGACAATCTGGGCCCCACTCTAAATACGTGTGCAAAAGCACCTCCGTATCCGAGTGAGATTGAAAAGTATGTCCGCAAGCAAGCAGTTCTGCTCGCAAATCCTCGGTATTGTACAATTCACCATTGTAAATCATGGTGCAGGCATGTTCGTTTTTGAGTGCTGACATAGGCTGCTGTCCGCCAGCAGGATCAACGACCACAAGGCGACGATGACCGAGAGCTGCGCGAGGAGTCAGCCAAAAGCCTTCTGCATCAGGGCCTCGATCCTTGAGGCATTGGGTCATTTTTTGCAGCATATCACGTTCACCAGATAAGTCCTTTTCCCAATCAATCCATCCTACAATTCCACACATGGTATGATCACCCTTCTCCTGAAGCATTGCACACACAGCGTATGCAATCAGCCTAGCGAGGTTGTCTGTCCAGCAGGGAATTGAGGGTAAAATGCGGAATTTATAGAAGATTTAAACTAAGGGAGGCTGCGGTGGACAATCTCACGTTATTGCTCATTGAAAGAATGGGCATTCTTTTGACGCTGGCATTTATTTTGACAAGGACACCGTTGTTTCGCCAGCTTTTAGACCGCGAATTGCACGTAGGGACGTCAATCGCATTTTCCGTCATGTTCGGGTTGTTTGGGATTGCGGGTACATATGCAGGAGTGGTTGTACAAGGAGAGAGCTATCTCCCTGCGTTTTGGATTTTTCGTTTGTCGCATGACGAAATAATCGCCACTTCTACGTTGGTAGGGGTGGTCATCGGAGGTTTGCTAGGAGGGCCTCTCGTTGGCTTGGGGGCAGGTGTCATTGCTGGGCTTCATGTCTTTCAATTGGGAGGATTCGCCGCAGCACCGATGGGCTTGTCGATCCCGATCACGGGATTGCTGGCAGGATACGTAGCGCGTTTTTTCTCGCAGGAACGGGTTATTTCTCCGTCCAAAGCCATGTTCATCGGCATGTTCGCCCCCATTATTCAGATGTCGCTTTTATTGATCATGGCCGCTCCGCCCGAGCTGGCGCGAACCATGGTCAACGTGATCGGGATCCCGATGGTGCTCACAAACAGTGTTTCGATTGCGATTTTTACGACGATGATACGGGTTGCCTTGCAAGAGGCAGAGCGTTCCGCTGCCATTGAAGCGGAGCGTTCCTTTACGATAGCGGAAAGAATTTTGCCACACTTAAAAAGGGGGCTTACACCGCAGACAGCCCAGTCAGCAGCCCTCGTCTTACAAAAAGAAACGAAAGCAGCCGCCGTTGCAGTAACAAATCGGGAACGGCTTCTAGCGCACGTTGGAGTGGGGGCTGATCATCATCACCCGGGAGAAACACTCCAGAGTGAGCTCGATAAGCGGGCTCTGTATAGCGGTGGAATCGAAAAGGGATTGACGCGAGAGAGCGTCGGGTGCAAGCGTGAAAATTGTACCCTGCATGCAGCGATTCTCGTGCCGATTAAAGAGGGGGACAGCGTCGTTGGTCTGATCAAACTCTACTATCGGAGGCCGCAACAAATAGGAAAAGTTCAGGAAGCATTAGCAAAAGGGCTTGGCAACCTGATCTCCAATCAATTGACCCTATCTCTCACGGAGCAAATGAAAGGCTTGATGAAGGATGCGGAGTTGCGAATGCTGCAGGCACAGATTCAACCACACTTTTTATTCAATACGCTGAATTCGATTGTGACCTTGATACGAATTGATCCGCAGCTAGCCCGGCATATGACCATTCAGCTTGGCGTGTTCATGCGTTTTAACCTGAAGCTCACAGCGAGTCCGCTTGTCACCGTGAGACAGGAGTTGGATCACCTGCATGCCTATTTGGAAATTATCAAGATAAGATTTTCCGAGCAATTCGCCGTTCGCACCATCATTGAGGCGGGGGTAGAGGAAGCGCTTATTCCCCCTGGCACGTTGCAGCCGTTATTTGAAAACTGCATTCAGCATGGTGTTCGTGACATCACGAACGGCGGTGAGATCATTCTCCATGTGAAACGGCAGGATGTGCACGTTGTTTTTCAAATCGAAGATAATGGCCACGGCTTTCCCGACAGCTTGCTGCCAGTTCTCGGAAAGGTGCCAATGGAGAGTAAGGAGGGCAATGGAATTGGCATTCATAATGTCAACCAACGCCTGATCAGCTTGTGCGGACAAGAGGCCCAACTTCATTTTGCCAATAAACAAGAAGGCGGTAGTTTGATTACCTTTACGATTCCAATTACAAAAGAGGTGAGTGCCTGATGCCAATACGCGTCATGATTGCAGAAGACGAGCGACTAGCACGCGAAGAACTGAGCTATTTACTGCTTCAAGAAGGAGACGTAGAGCTGCTGCCCTATGCTACCAATGGACGAGAGCTGTTGGAAATGGTCGATGTGCACGAACCGGATGTCGTCTTCCTCGATATGAAAATGCCTGAGCTGGAAGGAGCGCAGGCAGCGAGAATGCTCGCTTCGCGTAAGCAGCACCCCCTCATCGTTTTTTGTACCGCGTATGAGGAATTTGCCATCGATGCGTTTAAGCTGTACGCCGTCGATTATTTGTTGAAGCCTACGGAGCCCAAACGGCTGGTCGAAACGATGCAACGAATCCGAGAGCGTCTAGTCAAGCCAAAAGTAGAGCCTGTCCAGACAAAACGAACGAAGCTGTTGGTAGAAGACAATAGCAGATTAGTGGTCATTGATCCAACGACGATTGTCTATGCGGTGCGGGAAGAGCGATATGTACAAATCGTCACCCAAACAGCTACTTATTCGACGCGGATGACCCTGACCCAGTTGGCGGAGAAGCTTTTCGCATACGACTTTTTCCGTACCCACAAAAGCTATCTGGTCAATCTTCAATTCGTGAGCGAGCTCGAACCATGGTTCAACGGTGCCTACAACCTGATTTTGAAGGGAGAAGGAAGACCGCGTATTCCCGTATCCCGGACCTCCGCCAAGGATTTGCTCAAACGTCTCGAGGAGTAGCCTTATGATCCATGGTTTGCAGATCGTGGTTGAAAATCTGCCACTGACACACTCTCCCCGACATCTTACGCAGAAAAATACACGGATAAAAAAGGATTCTCTACAATGTAGGAAGCGCTTACATTTCTGTTGATAAGGGGGAGGTTCCTATGGGTAAATCCGCTTCGGCAAAAAAAGCCGAGGATCAGAAGAAGGATGCTATCGATTATGCCGCAGTGATCCAGTCAGCCACTTTCAAAGAGCTGTTGAGAAGAAAAAAAGCGTTTATTTTGCCATCTTCTATTTTTTTCTTTGTGTTTTACTTTACTCTTCCGATTTTAACCTCCTACTTCACCGTACTGAATCAACCAGCGATTGGAGCCATTTCGTGGGCGTGGGTATTTGCCTTTGCTCAGTTCGTCATGACATGGGGTCTCTGTATCCTGTATACCAAGCGGGCAGAGCAGTTTGATCAACTCGTGGAGAAAATCAAACGAGAGGCAGGTGGGAGGGGCCAATGAACGTTACTGCATTTTTACTCTTTCTCGGCATTGTTCTTTTGACGCTTGTCATCACCTTTTATGCGTCGAAAAAGACGAATACGACTAGTGAGTTTTACACCGCTGGAGGAGGCTTGACGGGTTGGCAAAACGGCCTTGCGATTGCGGGAGATTACATGTCCGCTGCTTCCTTTCTTGGAATTGCCGGGATGATTGCGTTGAGCGGGTTTGATGGTTTCTTTTACAGTATCGGTTTTCTTGTCGCGTATCTCGTGGTGCTCTACTTGGTAGCAGAGCCTTTGCGAAATTTAGGAAAATACACGATGGCTGATATGATAGCCGCGCGTTTTGACAATAAAAAGGTTCGTGGTGTCGCTGCTCTCAATTCAATTGCCATTTCGATTTTTTACATGATCGCGCAATTGGTCGGAGCAGGCGCCTTGATCAAGCTGCTCCTGGGACTGGATTACACGACCTCCGTATTGATCGTAGGGGCATTGATGACCATCTACGTTGTCTTCGGCGGGATGACGGCAACCTCGTGGGTGCAGATCGTCAAAGCCGTTTTGTTAATGGTTGGGACATTCATTATCTCTATGATGGTTTTCGCCAAATTCGATTTTAATCTTTTGAAAATGTTCGAGCAAATGAAGATGGCGACACCATTGGGAGAGCAATTCCTCAATCCTGGCAACAAGTTTAAAGTGGGGCTTGATACTATCTCATTGAATCTCGCGCTTGTGCTCGGAACAGCTGGATTGCCGCATATTTTGATTCGTTTCTTTACCGTAAAGGATGCCACGACAGCTCGCAAATCGGTTGTGTATGCAACGTGGATCATTGGTATCTTCTATGTCATGACGATCTTCCTCGGCTTCGGAGCGGCAGCGTTTGTCGGAGCGGGCAATATGGACCCAGCAGGTAACATGGGCGCTCCATTGCTAGCGCAAGCACTCGGTGGTAACTTCTTGTTCGCCTTTGTATCTGCGGTTGCTTTCGCTACCATTCTCGCAGTAGTGGCTGGGCTGGTGCTGACTGCGGCTTCTGCCTTTGCGCACGACTTTTACGGACACGTATTACGCCAAGGAAAAGCAACAGAAAAGGAACAAATGAAGATGGCCAAATGGGCGTCAGTCGGCGTCTCGATTGTCTCTATCCTGCTCGCCTTGTTTGCGCAAAATCTGAACGTGGCTTTCCTTGTTGCTCTGGCTTTCGCAGTAGCGGCGAGTGCAAATCTACCAGTGATTTTGTTCACGATCTTCTGGAAAAGATTTAATACGGCGGGAGCTATCAGCGGGATGCTCGTCGGACTGTTCAGTGCTCTCATTCTGGTTGCCTTGAGTCCGAACGTTTGGAATCCTGTGGCTGGAAAAGCCATTTTGGTCGGCGAAGCGCTGTTCCCATTACCGAATCCGGGTATTGTCTCGATCCCGTTAGGGTTTTTGGCAGCATGGATCGGAACCTTGTTGTCCAGCTCCCGTGATGATAAGAAGTACGATGAAATTTTGGTGAAAGCGAATACAGGAATGAAAGATTCAGCGTAGAAACAGTAAACATAGGAAGCTCATGCCACGAAGAGAAGGCTGGGGTTAACCCCTGGTCTTTTTTTCATTTTTGCAAGAAGGGAGAGGTATTGTCCGTGACGACGATCATCTTTTTCCTTGCCGTCATTATTGGAACGATGGCTATCACTTATTCGGCTGCCAAACAGACAGGAACGACAAGGGACTTCTATGCAGCAGGAAATCGCTTGAACGGGTTACAAAATGGCATTGCCATTGCGGGCGATTATATGAGTGCTGCCTCGTTTTTGGGGATTGCGGGAACGATTGCGATGTACGGCTTTGACGGGTTCGTGTATGCGATAGGCTTTTTTGTTTCTTATCTGATTATTTTGTTTTTAGTTGCAGAGCCGTTGCATAATTTGGGGCGCTATACGCTGGCAGACGCGATTGCCGTCAGGTTTGACAGTCTTTGGCTGCGTGGCGTTGTTGCCTGTACGACACTCTTAATTACGATTTTTTACATGTTGGCGCAATTAGTTGGGGCAGGTGCCCTCATTCATTATTTATTGGGAATTCGTTACGATACGGCGGTCCTGATCGTCGGGAGCCTGATGACATTTTACGTCGTGTTCGGCGGGATGGTGGCGACCTCGTGGGTTCAGATAATTAAAGCAATTTTGCTCCTGACAGGGACGTTGATCTTAAGTCTGATCGTGTTTGCCCGTTTTGATTGGAGCTTATCCGAAATGTTTTCTCATGTGAGTACGATTACACCGCTTCAGGAACAGTTCTTACAGCCAGGCAATCAACTTCATAATCCGTTGGAAACGATCTCCCTGCATTTGGCTTTGATTCTC
The DNA here is from genome assembly GCF_013186635.1 of Brevibacillus sp. HB1.3. Lineage (NCBI taxonomy): Bacteria > Bacillati > Bacillota > Bacilli > Caryophanales > Paenibacillaceae > Brevibacillus > Brevibacillus sp. HB1.3. The sequence continues at coordinate 100,020 of NZ_JABMIT010000001.1, forward strand.
GGTACCGCCGGGCTCCCCCATATTATCTCCCGGTTGTTCACAGTCAAAGACGCAAAGACGACACGTAATTCAATTTACACCGCAACTTGGGTCATCGGCGCCTTTTATTTGATGACGATCTTCCTCGGCTTCGGAGCGAGCACGTTTGTAGGCTACGAGGCATTGAAAAATGTGGGCTTCGGGGGGAATCTGACGGTCACGCTCTTGGCGGATGCTCTCGGTGGAGAGTTTTTGATGGCGTATATCGCTGCTGTTGCCTTTGCGACGATATTGGCTGTCGTGACAGGACTCGTGCTCTCCGCTTCTTCTGCGTTCGCGCATGACGTCTACAGTCATCTGATCAGACGAGGGATGGCATCGGAAAAAGAACAGGTCACCATGGCAAAGCTTTCGTCAGTTGCGGTAGGAGTGATCTCCATTTCGCTAGCGATCGGTGCAGAAAAAATGAACGTGGCGATTCTCGTTGCGCTGACGTTTGCAGTAGCAGCATCATCCAATTTGCCACTGCTACTGTTTACGTTATATTGGAAGCGGTTTACCGTGCGAGGAGCGATTTGTGGCGTCCTGACAGGGTTAACGGCATCCGTAGTCCTTGTCATTCTGGGACCGACTGTTATGCATCCCTCAGCTGGACTTATTCGTGCGGAGCCATTATTTCCACTGACGAATCCTGGATTGGTTTCGATACCACTCGGCTTTTTAGGGGCGGTGATCGGAACACTACTGGATGAGCCTGATCCGGATGCCGAGAGGAAGTATGAGCGCGTACTGTTTCAGGCGTTGACGGGAATCCGAGTTCCATCTGGGAAAGCGTAACGATGAAAAAGACGATTGAATGGCGACCCTGTTTGAGGGTCGTTTTTTGATTGGCACGATCCGGCCCTGCATGTTTCATTGGGCAATCATTCATACTACGGATAAAACGACATCAAAATGGGTGATAGGTATGGAAAAGGTCGGGCTCGTTTTGCAGGGAGGAGGTAGCCGTGGGATTTATACTGCTGGCGTTTTGGATTACTTCATGGAGCAGGAGCTATACATCCCGTACGTGATTGCCGTATCAGCAGGTGCGTGCAATGGGGCGGCATACTTGGCGAGACAGCACGGATTGGGCAAGATTTATCATACGAAATACATTCGCGATCCCCGATACTTTCACTATAAAAATTTGATCAAGAAACGCTCGCTGTTTGGCATGGATTTTATATTCAGTGAGATGCCTAACAAGCTTGAGCCATTCGCCTTTGATCGGTTTCGCGAAGCGAAGGAACAGTTTGTCGTCGTCACGACGGATTGCGAGACAGGGGAAGCTGTTTACTTTACAAAAGACGACTGTGAGGATATTTTTCATGTGATTCGGGCTTCGTGCAGTCTCCCGTTTCTATCCCCAAAAGTTGCCTTCAACGGACGTAAGTTATGGGATGGAGGCATCGTGCATCCGGTACCACTCATGAAGTCCATGCTTGATGGCAATCAAAAGCATATTATTGTGCTTACTTCTTCTTCTCCGCCAAAGGAGTGGATGCGCAAGCTTTCGCGTGTCGAGCGTCTTTTTTCCAGAAGTACGCGCTTGTGTCAAGCATTCATTCGTCATTTTCGCATCTATTACGAGGCAATAGAGCAGATCAAAGAAATGCAAAAGGAAGGCGAGGCGTTTGTTATCGCACCTCCAGAGGGTACCTTTCTACGAGGATTTGAACGTCAAGAGGAGAAGCTGGAGCATTATTACAGACAAGGCTATCAGGATGCTCGTACTCAATTTTCTGGGCTTTGTACATGGCTTGGTCTTGGCGGGAACAGGTAAAAAATGAGGAAGCATCTATCCCGCGGATGTTTTTTCGGCAAAATCATGTGAAACAGGTTTTTCAAAAGCAAAGTTAGGGAAGAAGCATCAGGGGAGGATGGAATCAGGAGGAAAGACCCCATGAAATATGTGAATGTAGACCTAGTAGAGCCAGGAGACGTTTTGGCTCGAAGCATTTATACAAGCGAGGGCTTGACGCTCTTGCATGCAGGTGTCCAGCTGACTGTCGGAATGATAAATAAATTGCGTCGGTTTGGTGTCACGATGTTAAGCATCAAAGACCCGCTGCTCGATGAAGTAAAAGAGCAGGAGGTCGTCACGGAGACCACTCGGAAGGACGCAATCCGCAATTTATCTCAAGCGATTTCGTGTGTGCAGACTGGAAAAAATTTTGATGTCCGGGGCATTCAAAAATCAGTGGGAAGTATCATCGACGAGACCTTGAGAAATCGCCGCGTGCTCTTGAACCTGGGAGAAATTCGCACGACCGACAACGCGATGTACATTCATTCCTTGAATGTGTGCATGATGGCGACAGTAATGGGCGTAGGATTAGGTTATAATACGGCTCAATTAAAAGAGCTCGCCATCGGAGCCCTCTTGCATGACATTGGAAAGCTGTCAGTCGACAAGGAAGCACCAGCCTACAAAAAGAACAGCAAAACCAATCATCATACCTGGCTGGGCTTTGATCTATTGCGAAAAAAACATGAGATGAGCATTGTGTCCGCACATGTTCCTTTGCAGCATCATGAATGGGTGGATGGTAGTGGGCAGCCACGAGGACTGACTGGCGATGAGATTCATGATTTCGCCAAGATTGTGGCGATTTGTAACTACTATGATAATCTCATCTCGCCTTTTTCAGCGGAAGAGGAGACGTTGCCTGCGTATGAGGCTTGCGAAAAAGTCATGGGGCTCGCGGAGAAGCGCTTTGATCATAAAATGGTCATTCACTTTTTGCGCTCGATTGCCATGTACCCGACAGGAACCTCGCTGAAGCTGTCGACAGGAGAGATCGGTGTGATCATTGACCAAAATAGAGGCTTGCCTTCGCGCCCAGTCGTTCGGGTCATTCGAAGAGACCAACAGGCGAATCGGCGGATCGTGGATGATCATGAGATTACGGACATTGATTTGAGTGAAAAGCCTACTATTTTTATCTCAGCTGTCATGGACTAGGCCATAGAAAGAATAGGACTCCCTATCAGGGAATATCCCTATCAAGATCAGGGAATACCCCTACATACACGTAGGGTCCACAGGGCTACAATGAACTCAAGGCAGATGGATACAAAGAGCTACACCAACACATTTGCCAGATGAAAAAGAGGAAGGACGTGTCATTATGTCCCGTATTCTAGTTCCTGTTGATTTCTCAGCGCAGTCCATTCAGGCGGTCCGCTTCGCGCTGGCCTACGCCAAAAATAAGCATGATATCACATTGCTTCATGCCATCTCGCCGTTCCCTTCACGCAATGTTGTCAGAAGGTTGGGACGAGAAGTTGTAGAAGATTATCAATTGGATGAGGCAAGAGATGATCTGAAAAAATTCCTGTCGATCATAGAAGAAGCAGGTATCACGTATGAATTGGAGATTGAGTTCGGAGAGCCGCATGAAGTCATTGCGAAGCACGCTGCGAATGACTATGCTGCTATCGTAATGGGAACACATGGCTACGGTCGAATCACAGGCTTCCTGTTGCAGAGCGTCAGCTATCCAACACTCCACGATGTCAAAGTTCCAGTCTTCCTCATTGCAGAGGAGACAGATGAGAAACGCTTCCCTTGGAATAAAGTGCTCATTGCAGTAGATGGTTCCGATCATTCGATGGAAGCTGCGAAGAAAGCCATCGAGATGGGTCAGCACCTCCCGAATGTATCGTATACACTTCTGTCCGTTGTCATACCGCCAGTCACATACGCAGGTGTATATGGCGTAGGCTGGGATAACATGAATACACTCGAAGGTTGGGGACGTGAATCGTTAAAACCTTGCGAGGAGATGCTTGAAGCTGCATCGTTTCCTTTTGAAAGCATGGTCGTAGTTGGAGATCCAGCTACTGTGATTCGCCAGACCGCTGAAGAAATCGACGCTGGACTGGTTGTGCTCGGTCATCATGGCCAAGGTGCGGTTGCAGGGACATTGCTTGGAAGTGTTACATTTAAGACGATTCATCGTACGAAAACACCACTCCTCATTGTGAAAACATAGCATTTCGCTAGAAAAAGCTGTCCGATTCGTGGACAGCTTTTTTGCTTGGGCGCATTCTCTTACGATAGCGTTTGCGCTTGTTTGTGTTCGAGAAGATGGTTAGCTCCATCTTGTGTAACTTCTGCCGAATCCCACTTGATTCGTGTACATCCCCATGCAGCGATAAGAAGGATGACAGATGCGATCAGAAATACGGTAATCAACGAGGTCATCTGCATGAGCGGACCTGCAACAAAGGAACCGACCATCATGAGTCCGACCATGAGGGGGGAAATCGTTCCACTCACCCGTCCGATATACGCCTCATCCACGAGCTTGATCATAAACATACTGATCGCAATCTGTAAAAATGCCATCCCAATTCCGGTGAAAAAGCGCATCGCTGCGGTTACGTATACCCAGACTGAGAGAACTTCTACGGCGACGGAGAGAGCGAAGAATATCAATCCACCTGTAATGACCATGCGACTATTCATGCGCTCCAGATAAACAGAAGCCAAAATGCCGCCCAACAACATACCCAATCCGTCTAACGCGGTAAACCATTGGATGGCTTCCTTAGAGAGTAAAAGACGATCCGTAACGACGAATACCTCCAGCGAATTAATAAAACCCGAGGATAGCCCCAGACACGAAAAGGTAATGGCAATCCCGAGCAAAGCTGGTCGCTTTTTTACATAGGCAAAGCCTGCTTTAATCTCAGAAAGGAGAGTACCGTCTTCCTCTGTTGCAGTGGCAGATGAGGTAGGGAGCGTCAAGAGAATCAATGCCGCGACGAGGAAGAGGCCGGCCATCGTCAACAGGGAAGGGTAGATGCCCCAATGTTCAAAGAAGAAGGTACCGACAATCGGTCCAACCAGTAGAAAAATAGAACCCATACTTTGTGAAATAGACACAGCTGCTGCCATTTGCTCATCAGGAATATGACGCTTCAACATCTTGGTAGAAGAAGGCTGGGAGAATTGTGACACGACAGCTGAGATAAATGTCGCAAAGAATACAGCGATCCACATCCCTTGCCAGAGCAAATACACGATGACGAAAACAGAGAGGGCGCTTAACAGGTTCCCGGCTATCATCGTCCTCTTTGGATTCCAGCGATCAGCCAATGCCCCGCCAATAATCGAAAAAACCAAGATCGGCGCGAGTTCGATAGCGGTCAAAAGCGATACCGCGGTCGGATTGTTGCCGCTCGTTTCCATTACGTAGTAGAGTAAGGCCATGTTACGGATCCATATCCCGATATTTTCTAATGTATCCGTGATAAACACGGTAAGAAAAACTTTGTTTCCCCAAAGACCTTTCATAGGTCATATCACTCCTATAAAGTTATACCGAACGTCCGGTCTAATTAAAGTTGAAAAAAATGCTACTTGGCAACAATGCCATGCAGCAAAACGTCAATGCTCCTCTTCAGCAGAGCATGAAGACGCTCGTCATCCATCTGATAACCTACATTAATGATTCCGTTCATAAGCCCTTCTAGTATCATCGCCATTTCTTCAGGATCGCATGGGGCAAAATCGCCTCGATCGATTCCTTCTTGGAAGATTGAGGTATAGAGGGTATAAGAGGAGCTGAGCATTTCCAGCACTTGTTCCAAAATGGCTGGATCAGCAAGCTGGCTACCTGAGAACTCTTCGCCTGCTTTTTTTAGAGGGTGGGACAAAAAGTCGTCCAAGAAAAAAGCAGCTAAGCCGTACAGTTTATCGATGGAAGTCTCGAATTCTTTTTCTTTTTCCTGCCATAGATCTACCCATTCGTTGTACTGCTTTTCAAGCAAATGCAGGAACAACTGCTCCTTGTTTTTGAAGTGGTAATAGAGGCTGCCCTTACTCGCTCCAGTTGCTTGGCAAATGTCCTCAATGGAAGTGGCTGAATAGCCTTTCTGAGAAAATAACTCGGTGGCTTTCTCTATGATATGTTGTTTGGTTTTCTCCCCATCGAGACGGCGCTTTGACATGATTGAAATGCTCCTTAATCTAGACTGAACGTTCGGTTTAGTTTTAGTTTATTCGATTTGAAAGGGAAGCGCAAGTGCTCGATTGAGAAAAAGGACAGAGGGAAAAATGAGAAGAAGTGAGTAAGAGGAGGGATTATTTTGCAAATCGGTTGTCATGTCAGTATTCGTCATGGGTACGAGGAGGCGGCGAGAACAGCATACAAAGAAGGCGCGTTATCCTTTCAATTTTTCCCGAAAAACCCGCGTAGCTTAGGCGTCAAGCCATTCGATGCCCGGGATGCAGAGCGGTGTCGTGCTTTTTGTCAGCAAAACGGCATGCTGTCGATTGCTCATACGCCATACCCGGTGAATCTTTGTGTCGAGGAGCAAGAACTATTCGCCGTCACAGTAGGCTCTGTGCGAAATGACCTTGAAATTGCCGAAGCTTGTGGAGCGTTGGGCGTGGTTGTTCACTTTGGCCAGTATAAAGGCGCTGATGTCCTTACCGGTTACAAAATCATGATCCAGATGGTCAATCAAATACTGGATGGCTGGAATGGAAAAGCCCAGCTGTTAATCGAAAACAATGCCGGACAAGGCAACCGCATGGGCACGACACTCGAAGAGCTTACGCAGGTTCGACAATTGTTTGCTGAGCCACAGAAGGTAGGCTTTTGTTTGGATACATGTCATGCATTTGCCAGCGGATTGTGGAAAGGGAATGATTGGGGAGAAGTAGCCGATCGGATGCGAGAGCTCGATTATTTTACGAGCTTGCGTGCCGTTCATCTCAACGATTCTGTTTATCCGAGTGGTTCCTTTCGAGACCGGCATGCCTCCATCGGAAAAGGGATGATCGGTGATGCAGCCATTGCCGCTTTTTTGCAAACACCCGAATTGAAAGGACTTCCCATTGTTTTGGAAACAGCGAGAGGCTCAGAAGGGGGCCATGGTGAAGAAATCAAATATGTTCGTCTGCTCATAGACAATTGGCAGGGCTGACCATGTTATGGTAGAGTGTGAAATGATGTGTTCAACACGGGAGGGGTACCAATGAAAAAGCGTATTAAGGTGACGATTGCGGATTTTACTCATCTGACAGAAAACTTGAATAACCCAGAGGAGCTCGCTCTGTACAAAGCGGCGAACGGAAATACATACGATGCTGAAATCGAGCATGATGGATATGCGATTGTGGATGTGACAGACGAGGATTACATCGAGCTGGCTCCAGGGGAATATCAGCTCATGATCGAGGAGTGGACAAACGCCGGACAAATCGGCGAATGGACACTGCAAACCATGTCTGACCCAGCAGATGACAAAGCTTTGCTGTACCGCACAGTGGACAAGGCTGGATCAGAAATACAAGCACCACAATCATTGCCGAAGCAAGTAGTCGAGCTGGTTGCCAATACGTGGTTTGGCAAAAAAGCAAAGAAGATTGAGGAATAATTCATGAAAGAAAAGGAGCGCTGCGAGTTAGCGCTCCTTTTTTATGTCAATAAGAGTGTAAAGCACTAGCTCCACGCCAAAGCTTTGCTGTAGTCAAGTTATCGAATAAGTAGCATTTACATCTTGAACGGACGATCAACTATAGCATTGTGCATTGCGAAGATTATATCTCAGTTTATACTTACGAGGATCTTTCGTTTAAAAGGAACCGATGAACAAACAAAGCTAGTGAGAAGAAAAAGCACAGGGCTCGCAGACCTTGACAACGCCTACCCAGTTGGAACTTCAAAAAGGGGACCTGATTGTCGAACACTTCTTCTCTGAGAAACGTCCGCCCGTAGGGTGGCTTTGGCTCGACGGTCCCCTTTTTGAAGTGGAGACGGGCAGTCAATCACCCTTGCGGGCGTGTCAGAGTCGAAGAGACTTGTGCTTTTTCTTCTCCTCCACAATGTTGACTCCGCTTCCCAATCATTCCTCCTCAGAATCCATCTGAATCCCATACTTTTTAATCCGCCGCATAAGTAACGACTGGGTAATACCTAGTGCCGCTGCTGTTTTGCGAGTCGTTTTGTGTGTACGCAATGCTTGCAGAATAAATTCCAGCTCAATTTTCTCCATCCGCTCTGTAAGAGAAAGAGAACCAAGTGAAAGAATCCCATCCTCCAGCTCACGAATACTCCGTAGTTCTTCCGGCAAATCACTGACTTGGATTTCATCCAGCTTGGACGTAATAACGATCCGCTCTACCAAATTTTCCAGCTCCCGCACATTTCCAGGCCATTCGTATTGATGCAAAACATCCAACACTTCCGGGGAAAAACGCCTTTTCTGGTTATGCTTGCTATTGAATCGCTGTAAGTTGTGATGGAGTAACGGGAAAATATCGTCCTTTCTCTCCCGTAATGGCGGAACATTGATTGGCAAAATATTAAGACGATAGTACAGATCGTGTCTGAATTTGCCCAACCGCACAAGCTCCTGAAGGTTCGCATTGGTTGCTGTTATGATGCGGATGTCAGCCGTGTATGTTTTCGTGCCGCCGATCGGCATAAATGTTTTGTTTTGCAAAAGCAGCAATAATTTCGATTGCAAGTGGTAGGGGAGCTCACTGATTTCATCCAAAAAAAGCGTCCCTTTGTCCGCCATTTTGACTAATCCGATTTTCCCCGAATGACTCGCCCCAGTGAATGCCCCTTTGTGGTAGCCGAACAGCTCTGATTCGATCAAGGTTTCGGGAATGGCGCTACAGTTAACGTGGACAAACGGCCCACTTCTTCGTTCACTCAACTGATGGATTTGTTCCGCTAGATAGCTTTTTCCTACACCTGTTTCTCCTGTAATAAACACGGTCGTGTCGACAGGGGCTGCTTTTTTCATTAATTCCAGCAGAGCGAGATAGGAACGGCTGTTGCCTATCAAGGTTTGGGAGGAGCTCTGGCTCGCTTCCCACTTCATGTGCTGAATCTCTTCGCTGTACCGCTTAAGCAAAGCGACCGTCTCTTCCAGCTGTGAACTGGCACGGGCTGCCTCAGTGATATCGCGAGAGTGGGAAACGATCAGCTCTGGTCTCCCTTCCTCATCCGGGATGATGTGTCCAGTTACCAGGAATTTTCCCTTATTATTGACGAGCTGAATGGTTGTGGTCGGTTTTCCCGTTTCCAAAACCAAGCGGGTGACAGAAGGGCTGAAAATCCCCATTTCTTCGAGATCAGATACGTTTTGCCCGATGAGTTCGGCTTTTGGTAGACCACACAGGTTTTCACTCGCGTTGTTTAACCATAAAGTAGTTCCCTGTGCATCAGCGATGAATATGCCATCTGCCAGTGTGTTCAGGATGTCAATCAAACGATCAACAGAAGACAGTGCTAGTATCTCCGCAGCTTTTTCCATGTTGAATAGCTCCCCGGTTTTTCAACTGATTGTACAAGATGATATTGATCGTTGTATAGTGAGTCGGATTTAAAAATAGTTGAGTCGAAATCGATTCGAGCGAAAAGTTAGACTTTTCCTGCCTTTTCGATTCAAAAGTGAGTCTATTTCGACTCAGCAATAGGAATTGCTTTTAGCTTGATCGCGTTTTCTTACCGTTTTGAGGCTTGGCACAAGAGTTGCTATTACATAGTGGGACGTAAGCGATTTACCCAAGAATAAGAGATAAGGAAATGCATGCGATGTTATCAAAACTGGTGACGCACGAACAGGCAGTGGAGCATGTTCAGGATGGCACCCGGCTGATGTATGGCGGATTCGGCACGATAGGCTCCCCGGCACACATGATTGATGCGATCTTGCACAAAGGCGTGCAAAGCTTGACACTCATCGGAATTGATGCGGGGTATCCGGAAATCGGAATCGGAAAGCTGATCAGTCATGGACGGGTGAGGCGGCTAATAACCACACATATTGGCTCCAATCCCGAGGCAGGTCAACAAATGATGGACGGGATGCTGGAGGTGACATTTTGTCCACAAGGAATTTTCGCAGAAAAGATTCGGGCAGGAGGTGTTGGCATTCCGGGAATCGTTGTGGATGCGCATGTGAGAGGAGAGCGAATGGAAGGAGCAGAGCCGTTTGCTTTTGCCGGAAGAACTTGTCAGATTGAAGCTGCCCTGACAGCGGAGGTAGGAATCGTCTATGCCAAACAGGCAGATACTTACGGAAATCTTATTTATGACAAGGCGGCAAGAAATCTGAATCCGCTAGTAGCGATGGCCGCAGATATCACGATTGCTGAGGTGGAGGAGATCGTTCCGGCAGGAGAGCTGGACCCGGATAAAATCGTGACGCCTGGCATTTTTGTGGATTATATCGTGGTTCGTGGTGGAGGGAACAGCTAATGGGGTTGGAAATGGATCAGCGAAATATGGTTGCGTGGCGCGCGGCCAAAGAGGTTGCTCCCGGAATGGCTGTGAACTTGGGGATCGGGATACCTGAGCTCGTCGCTGATTTTATCCCGCATGAATGGCAAGTCATGTTTCACTCGGTGAATGGAATCTTGGGTGTCGGACCTACGCCGTTAAAGGGAGAAGAGGACCAGCATATTTCCAACGCTGGTGGAGCACCTGTTACCGTTGTACCAGGGGCATCGTATTTCGACAGTACCATAGCGTATGGCATGATCCGAAGAAGGAAGCTGGATGCCGCGTTTATCGGGGCTCTGCAGGTGAATCGCCGAGGAGATTTGGCAAACTGGATTGTTCCGGGCTCACGTGTTCATGGCATTGGTGGGGGAGCGGAGCTGGCCTATTACGCAAAGAAAGTGATCGTGCTCATGAGCCATGTGAATCAGGCAGGAGAGCCTAAAATTCGCAGGGAGTGCACATTGCCGCTGACGGCGAAGGGCTGCGTCGATCTTATTATCACGGAGCGGGCCGTAATCGAGATCACGCAAAGAGGCTTGCTTTTGACAGAGGTAATGTACCCGTTCACCTTGGAAAATGTCATCACGAATACCGGAGCACCTTTAATGATTTCAGAAAATTTACAAATGGTAGAGTAATGAAAAATGTAAGCGTGAACATAAAGAATTGGGGGATGGAATAGATGAAAAAAACATGGAAAGCAATCGCAGGGGTCGTATTTTCGTTGTCACTACTCGTAAGCGGATGTAGCCAAGGCTCTTCCACTAACAGTGCGGGAGGTCAAGCGGGTGGGGCTACTGCTGGAAATGCATCATCGATGACAAAAGAGGCAGGCGTATTTGTATACGCGGCTTCCGGTGAATATCAGCCATTCAGCTACTTCAAGGATGGTCAATTGACCGGATTTGATGTCGAGATCGGCAATGAGATCGCCAAGCGCTTGGGGCTTGAGCCAAAGCCAGTCACGTCGCCTTTTTCCGGTATTATCGCAGGGGTAAAGGAAGGACGCTACGATGTTGCGATTGCCAGTCATGCGATTACAGAAGAGCGGAAGCAGCAGGTTGATTTCGTAGACCCGTACTACTTGTCCGGTGGTCAACTATTCGTTCGCCCGGATGGGACGATTAGCACGCTAGAAGGCTTAAAAGGCAAAGAAGTGGCAGTCGCACTAGGCACCACACATGAAAAGATGGCGCGGCAGTATACGGATAACATCAAAACGTATGACAGCGATGTAACGGCTCTGCGTGCCTTGGAGCAAGGAAAACACGATGTCGTGATTACAGATAGCGTCGTAGGGGAAATTGCCATTGCCCAAGGCTTGAAGCTCAAGAAAAGCGGGTCGCCACTCTCGGAAGTCAAGCATGGTATCGCAGTGCGCAAAGGAAATACGGAATTGCTGAACAAGATCAACGAAGTGCTCAAGCAAATGATGGAGGATGGTACCTACGTCAAATTGAGCGAAAAGTACTTTAACCGCGACATCAGCAAAGCCGAATAGTGAGCTGGTATAAAAAGTAAATTCCATTACGAGTGAGGGGTGGCATCAAGTGCCTAGTTTTGCCCATCTGACAGAAGAGTTTTTCCGGACATTGCCGTTTTTTTGGAAGCCGTTGCTGCTGACATTTCAGCTGACGATCGCTTCTGTTATCGTAGGCTCGATTATCGGATTGTTTGTCGCCTTGCTAAAAGTATCCAAGCTTCCAGTTGCACGCTTCATAGCCAATGCGTACATCATGATCATTCGCGGTACACCGTTGGTCGTGCAAATTTTCGTCTTGTATTTCGGCTTTTACAAAATCATTGACCTCGGTCAATTTTGGTCGGCAGCGCTCGCTTTGGCGATTCACAGCGGAGCCTATATCGCAGAGATTTTCCGGGGCTCTATTCAGTCGATTGATAAAGGACAAATGGAGGCAGGGCTGTCTTTGGGCATGTCTGCTCGTCAGACGATGCGTCGGATCATTTTGCCGCAAGCGTTGAAACGATCGATCCCACCGCTTGGTAACCAGTTTATTTTGTCTTTGAAGGAATCGTCCCTGGCCGCTTTCATTGCCATGGATGAGTTGTTCTCACTGGCCCGCCGCTTGTCTGCGGAAACCTTTGATGAAATGACGTACTTTTTGATTGTGGCGCTCTATTACTTGGTTATTGTCATGGCGTTTACGTATGTGGTCCACATCATGGAGAAGCGTCTGGCAAAAGGAGAGGCGTAAAGCGGAGGGGAAAAACGATGGAAAAGCAAAAAGAAATGATACGCGTGCAAAATTTGAAGAAAAGCTTCGGAAAAGTGGAAGTTCTCAAGGATGTTACCCTGCAAGTCGGAAAGGGCGAGGTCGTCGTCTTGATCGGTGCGAGTGGATCGGGGAAAAGCACATTGATTCGCTGCATTAATTTTCTGGAGATCAAGGACGGCGGAGAGATTTATATCGAAGGGAACAGTATCGACCCAAAGAAGGATGACTTGACCAAAGTACGGCAAAAGGTAGGCATGGTGTTCCAGCACTTCAATCTGTTCCCGCATAAAACGGTTCTAGAAAACATCATGGAGGCACCGCTGATTGCGAAGAAAGCAGACAAGGAAAAAACGAAGCAGGAAGCGCTCCGGCTGCTGCAAAAGGTAGGTCTTTCTGAAAAAGCGGACGCCTACCCATCCAGCCTCTCCGGTGGACAAAAGCAACGCGTCGCCATTGCTCGTTCACTGGCGATGAAACCTGAGATCATGCTCTTCGACGAGCCAACCTCAGCGCTTGACCCAGAGCTGGTAGGGGAAGTGCTGGAGACAATGAAACAGCTCGCGCAAGAAGGAATGACGATGATTATTGTGACGCACGAGATGGGGTTTGCCAAGGAAGTGGCCGATTGGGTGGCGTTTATGAATCAAGGAAAGATCATCGAGATGGCTAGACCCCAAGAAATTTTCAACAACCCGAAAGAAGAGCGCACGAGAGAATTTCTGAATCGTGTACTGTAATGGCGTAAAAACGAAAGGGAGCTGGGGTATGAGAGACGTGGTCATTGTCGCAGGTGTGCGGAGTGCTGTGGGTGCATTTGGAAAAAGCCTGCGTGACGTTCCGGCAACAGAGCTGGGGCGGCAAGTATTGGAAGGCTTGATGAATAAGGTTGATTTGCCGAAGGAACAAGTCAATGAAGTGATTTTTGGCAATGGGTACGTACATGGGGGAGGACTCAATGCTGCACGGATTAGCTCGCAGCTGGCGGGATTTCCCCGCAATGTCTATGGTCACATCGTGATCAAAGCCTGTGGTTCAGGTTTGAAAGCAATTGGCAACGGTGCGCTTGCCATTGCAGCAGGTCAAGAGGATGTGGTGATTGCGGGCGGAGTGGAGTCTATGAGTAGTGTTCCCTACCTCGTGAAGAATCGCTGGGGCAGCAAATTCGGCAATTTGTCCATGGAGGATGCTCTTTTGTCCGATGGTTTGATCTGCTCGCTGACCGGCGAGCAGATGGGTATGACCGCAGAACGGCTGGCTGTACAATACGGTATTTCCCGTGAGGAGCAGGATCGTTTTGCCTATGAGAGCCATGTAAAAGCAGCGGCAGCAATCGAAGCGGGCACGTTCGCGAATGAGATCGTACCGATTGAAATCAAGGATCGCAAAGGCACCCGTGTTTTTGCGCAGGATGAATCGGTGCGCCATGATATCAAGCTAGAAGAGCTCGCCAAGCTGAAAAGTGTTTTTCAAAAAGAGGGAACGATCACTGCCGGAAATGCGTGTCCGATGAATGACGGCGGAGCCGCTGTATTGATGATGTCTCGTGAAAAGGCGGAGGAAGCGGGTTTGACTCCACTCGTGAAAATAAAGGCTTTTGCCAGCGCAGGAGTCGAACCTGACGTGATGGGGATCGGGCCAGTTCCTGCTACGCAAAAAGTACTGGAGAAAGCGGGATTGAACCTCGAAGACATTGGGCTCATCGAATTGAATGAGGCATTTGCCGCCCAGGCTTTGTCTGTGATCAAATGCTTGGAGCTGGACACCAGTAAGGTGAATGTCAATGGAGGCGCGATTGCCTTGGGTCACCCTGTGGGGGCAACTGGAGCCAAACTGACAGTGACGTTGATGAACGAAATGATGCGCAGACGTGAGAAGTATGGCATGGTGACACTGTGTATGGCTGGTGGCATGGGAATGTCGATGATCTATGAAAATTTGACAATGTAAACTTCTCATGTCAAATGAAAAAGCCCCGAACGTTGAGATGTCGGGGCTTTTTGCCATGGAAGCTTGAGCACTTATTAGGGGGCTTTTTGTTCGCGTAAGTATTTTCGCAAGGTAGCCGCCACTTCTGTTGAGTTTTCCAGCTGTACAATGACGTGCTGATATTTGGCATGACCCTCTACTTCTAGGATCAACAACGAATCCGTCTGGGCAAAAGAAAGGAAGTACCATTCATTTTGATACTGAAAGCTTCCTTCATAAATGTTCAAAGGTCCAATCGACGTCCCTGGCATGCGCAACATCCATTTTGGTGGAACAAAAGTACCGACCTCGACATGCTTGATCGATTGATAAGGGAGTGTGATCGTGTTCTTCAAGGATAAGAGCGTATGCAAGCCAGTGAGACGCAAGGTAAAATCCGTTTTGCCGAAATGTACACTTCTTCCCATCGTTGCTCACCTCTTTCATCTGCCATCGTCCCATTATCTCACAGAAGAATGATGATGACACGGGACAATCAAAAAAGCCGGTGCACCCCCACAAGAGGAAGCAACCGGCTTTTCGTATGCTTTCTTACATTTCTTCAGGAGCCGCCAGACCGAGCAGACGCAGACCTTCCTTCAGCACAGCAACGACTGCTGCTACGAGCTGGAGACGGGATGCTGTCACATCTTCTTCCTCAGCCAGGATGCGTACATTCGCATAGAATTTGTTGAATGTTTGCGCCAGGTCGATCACATACTTGCCGATTTGCGACGGATCGAAGTTATCGGCAGCACGTTCGATTACCTCTGGGAACGCGTTCAGGAGGGTAATCACTGCCCAAGCTTCTTTGCTGTCGAGTGCACCGGAAGCCAGGTTTACCTTCGTTGCTGGCTGGTAGCCACCTCTGCGCAGCAGCGAGCATGCACGCGCGTGTGCGTATTGCACGTATGGTCCTGTTTCCCCTTCGAAGGTCAGCATCTCTTCCCAGGAGAAGTTGACATCATTCAAGCGGAAGTTTTTCAAGTCATGGAAAATAACTGCGCCTACCCCGACTTGACGAGCCACTTCTTCTTTAGTGGACAGCGTAGGGTTTTTCTCTTCGATGACTTTTTGAACATCAGAAATGGCTTGTGCCAGCACTTCTTCCAAGAGAACAACTTTTCCTTTACGCGTGGACATTTTCTTGCCGTCCTTGAGCATCATGCCGAATGGGATGTGGTGCATATTTGCGGACCACGCATAGCCCATTTTTTCCAACACTTTATAGAGCTGCTGGAAGTGGAGGCGTTGCTCGTTTCCTACGACATAAAGTGCTTTAGCAAAATCGTACGATTCGTGGCGGAAGAGGGCTGCAGCCAAATCACGCGTTGCGTACAGGGTAGCGCCGTCAGATTTTTTGATCAGGCATGGCGGCATGTTGTATTCGTCGAGGTTCACGACCATTGCACCATCGGATTCAGTCAAGAGACCTTTTTCCTCGAGCAAGGTAACAACGCGATCCATTTTGTCGTTGTAGAATGCTTCACCGTGTGTGGAGTCGAAGGCTACGTTCATTAGGTCGTAGATCTTCATGAATTCCTTGAGGGACTCATCACGGAACCATTTCCACAGATGCTGAGCTTCTTCGTCGCCATCCTCGAGCTTTTTGAACCATTCACGCCCTTGATCTTCCAAGGTAGGATCGTTCTCGACTTCTTCGTGGAAACGAACGTAGAGGCTGAGCAGCTCCTTAATCGGTTCTGCTTTTACCTTTGCTTCGTCACCCCAGAGGCGATACGCAACGATCAGTTTACCGAACTGCGTACCCCAGTCACCCAAGTGATTGATACGCACTGGCTCATAGCCTTGCTTTTCCATGATGTTGGCAATCGCGTTTCCGATTACAGTAGAGCGCAGGTGTCCCATGGAAAACGGCTTCGCAATATTCGGGGAGGAGAGGTCGATTGGTACTTTGCGTCCTTCACCGACATGGCTGCTTCCGTATGTGCTGCCTTGGGTAAGGATGGTTCCGATAACTTGCTCGGCCACATTTTCTTGATCCAGGAACAGGTTCACGTATGGACCAACTGCTTGCGATTCGCGCAATGGTGCACCGGAGAGCTGTCCAGCCAGCTCTGCTGCGATCATCGGTGGGGCTTTGCGCAATGCTTTTGCCAATTGGAAGCAAGGGAAGGCCACATCGCCCATTGCAGGGTTTGGTGGTGTTTCCAGCATGCCGTAAACGGCTTCTTTGGTCAGTGTGTCTACGCCCATCGAGGAGAGCGCAGTGGCAATCTTTTCAGCGACTTGGTGTTTGTAGCTCATCTAAAATTCCCCTTTCAAATAAAAAACCTCTACGTCTCCTGTGAAAAAGAGACGAGAGGTTATACTCCCGCGGTGCCACTCTTGTTGTTTTTCCCTTCCATCGGATAGGAAGGCAAAAACCGCTTGATCTGCTGTAACGGGCAGTCCCGGCATAGCCCTACACGATCCGTTGCCCATAATGGCTGGCGTAGGATGTTCAGGCGGCATCTCCGAGGGGCGCTTCCTCACATGGTTTGGCATCGGGCTCACACCGTCCCCGACTCGCTTTCGTCCTCACACAAGGAGTACTATCCTCATCAACGATTCATTTGTTTCTCTAGAATTATAGCTGTTTATACCATCATGATGCAAGGTGCCTCGATCAAGGTTTTTTTAAAATCTTATCTAATTCCGCGAAATATTGCTTGGTCAGCTTTTCCCTTTCTTCCGGGCTGAGGTTATCTGCGTTCATCATTTGCTCTTTGTACTGCTCCAGCTTTTCGAGCATGGCCAGCTCGGCAGCAGCCGCATCGTCCAGATCGTAATTTTCAGATGGATCGAACGGGATCAATCGATTGTCATTCCCACTGCGTAAATAAGCGGAGCGCCAGTTCTCCGGAAACTGGTAAGGCTGTTCGCCAAACATAATCGCTAAAATATCGTCGGATTCAATTGGCAGGAAGTGATCGTAATCATCTCTTCTGCCTCCCTCGGACAAGTTAATGTGGGACAAAAAATAGTGGAGATAATGTTCCCCGGTTTCTGTATTCTTAACGATGGAATACGTTTCAAATTCGGATTTGGATAGTTCTTTTATGGTCTCCAAACAGGACAGAAATTTGTCTTTTTCTCGTGCTTGCATGTCATCCATGTCATCTCGTTCCTTTCGCTCTACAATAAGCCTCATGATAGCAAAAGCAATGTGCGCTGACAATGAATGCAACGCAACGGAGTGTAGCAGAAAAAATAGTTGGATAATCTTGTCACAAAAATAAGCCAGCTGGATCAAATACATATCAACACGAAACAAGGAGGTGAACAGCGCGTGAATGCAAGTGCCAAAAGTAGCGAAGCAGACTGGACACTGCAATTGACCAACGAGGAGAAGCTGACGAGGCTCATGAGCGAGTACGGAGACAACATCGTGCAGCTCGCCTACTTGATCGTCAAGGATCGGGGAATCGCGGAAGACATCACCCAGGAAGTGTTCCTGAAGGCATATCGGGGTCTGGATCAGTTCCGCCATCAGAGTAGCGTGAAAACGTGGCTTTACCGAATCGCGATCAACGAGTCCCGCAAATATTTGCGTTCGTGGTCCTTTCGCCAGATTTTTTCTACCTACCTCTCCAAAGAGGAAGCACCCCCGGAAGAGGTCGACACCGCAAACGTTGAATCGGCAGTCATCGGACGAATGAGCAAGGCACAAGTAGCGGAGCAGGTGATGAAGCTCTCGCCGCTGTACCGAAAAGTGATGGTACTTCATTACTATGAGGATTTGTCGATAAGAGAGATGGCGCAAGTGCTGGATATTTCAGAAGATGCCGTACGAACCCAATTGTCACGGGCCCGAAAACATTTTAAGGCATTGAGTGAAAAGGAGGGATTGGAATGGACGTAGATAAGCAAATGCGTGAAGCAGTACGGAGCGCAAGTGAGGAATCAGTGGAGGAAGTGAGGTTTACAAAAGAGATGGAATTGCGGATCAGAGGTGCGATTGCAAAGAATAAACACAAGAATCGAAACAGAATTTTCGTGGCTGGTTCGCTGGCAGCTTGCTTGGCGGTTACTGCTATGGGCATGCACCAGCAAGGCTGGTTTCCACAGATGCCAAGGGGTAAAAATGTAACGAATGCGATTGCTACAACTGCTACGAAAACAAACAATAAAGAGGCAAATCCGAACAGTGTAAAGGTGCCGCCGGAAGAGGCATTTTTACCATTGAAAAAGGCGATCCCCGCCTTGAGCAAGATGACAATAAGAGTGGATCGTACAAGCTATGGATTCAGTGCACTAACTTTACTGGAAGGGGATACTGCGCGTGCCAATGTTGTCTATGATACACAGACAGGACAAATTGAGAGCTTTACAATTGATGGTGATCGAGGAGAACAGAAGGACGAGAAATTGCCATCAGCCAAGACTGCGGAGAAAGCAGCAAGCGCATTTCTTCAAGCTTTTTTAGGGGAGGAAAGTAAGACCTATCAGCTCGTCGAGACTCAGATCTACACCGACGAGCATATGGTAAAAGGCCCATGGATGAGCGTGAATTATCAACGGATCGAAAACGGCCAGCCCGTTCCGTTCGACGTATTGTCGGTTGGAATTGACGAACGTGAGCAAGTCGCGTTTTTCGGGCGATTGAACAAGAGCGAACAAGCCTTTTTCACCAAGCTGACAGATGCCATGCCCGATTTGAGCCCATCCCTTCTTCTTTTGGATAAAGAAAAGAACCACGATGGCATGTCATTCATTTTGGGGAAAACGAACAAAGAGGGTCATGAAGTTTCTCTTGTGATCACTGGCAATGGTCAAGCATTGGAACATTATAGGCTTCTGTTTAAGGATGAAAAGGAAGCAAAGAGCCAGAAAAGAGCAGAAGGAGCAAAAGCATTGGAGCAAGAGCGACAGTTCCTGAACAAGCTGCTCGGGGCTGATAGCGAGAACTATCGGTTGTTGGACGCCAACCATCCGGGATTGTACCTGAGATATTATAACGGGATGCCGGTGTTGTCTGATGAAATAAGCATCGAAACAACCGACTCTGGCCACCTCGAATATTTCAATAAGGGGCTCGAATCATTTGAGCCGTCGCAGTACCCGGATGTATCGACTGCTGTGTCAGAAGAGGTAGCCATCAAAGAGCTGAGCGAGCATATGAAGCTTCGATACGTGCAGAATCCGAGAATACAGCCACAATCAAAACAAGGGGATATGTGGCAGCCCATTCTGGAGTACACACCAGCTGTTTCCTTCATGCAAAGAGGACGTGAAGATGGTCAGGAGTGGTATATCGACGCGACCAATGGCAAGATGGTGTATGGAACGGGAGATAACGGGCTTGCTTATGATCAGTTGAATACGAAGGAAGCACATCCGATCGAATCTCCAAAGGAATACGTCAAGGTTCGCTCCAAGGATGAGGCAAAAGCGTTGCTGCAGGCGGAATTCGGCATACAAGTGGATGACTCGACCTATAGAGAGAATAACCGTGACGGACGCAAGGAATACGTCTGGAATGATAAAAATGACAAGTATATCGGCGTAGAAGTCCTTGCAGAAACAGGGAGTGTTGTTGGGCTGGGAACACCGCGTTCCAATACAGCATTGACAGTAAAACGTGAACAAGCGGAAAAGACTGCACTCGCCTTCCTGCAAAAGTACGTCGATCCCGGCGTAACAGAAGTGCAATTGGCGCAAGTTATACAGCCAGGCGAAGCGAATCCTGTGTCATCGGGCGAATGGGAATTCAGATATCTCATGAGCAAGGATGGCATTCCAGTACAGGATCGCTGGCCAAAAGTGGCTTATTCAGTAACAGTCGATCCGTCTTCTGGCAAAGTGACAAAGTTCGAAAACTACAGAGAGACGCACGAGTTGGTGGAGCTTCCAGCATCCGACGAGATCGTCTCGAAAGACAAGGCTGTTGAGGCGTATTTACGCGTCATGCCTTTAAAGCTGGTCTATTTGATGAGAGATGTGGATGGGCAAAAATTAGCTCAACCAAAGCTGGCGTATGTGCCGTGGAGTGACGAAAAGCTGGCGTTCAAATATATTACTCTGGATGCCGTGACAGGCAAGATCATCACCAAATAACAAGAAAAAAAGGCTATCCCGCAGCCATTCCTGATGGCCTTTGGGATAGCCTTTTTTACACGTATCTAACACTCGTCACAGGAACACCCGATAATAACCAACAGGATAAACAGCACGAGCACGATTGCGAAGCAGTCACCGAAGAATCCGTTACCGCAGAAAGATGTACTCATCTTTGTTTCCCCTCCTTTCCGTTATACTCCAGTCTATACACGAATGCCGATATTGGACTGGGCGGATGCCCAGCTTAGGCAAAAATGGGCGCGTAAGAGGGGAGGCTCCGTAAAAAATAGACAATTCACAATTGACGGGGAGACAAAGGGGGTGTTAAGATACTTGCAAACATTCAAGACATTTCGCAAACTAACTAAATGACAAGTGTACGACTCTTATCCAGAGAGGCAGAGGGACTGGCCTGATGAAGCCTCGGCAACCGGTAAAAATCCGGTGCCAATTCCAGCAAAGCTACGTGCTTTGAAAGATAAGAGGATGTCTCAGGCGTTTTCGTATCTGCTGACAAATCCTCTTCTTTCAAAGAAGAGGATTTTTTTATTTTATTTACCCAATTATGGAGAATAAGCCGATGCAAGGGAGAAAAGGGGCACGTCAATGAAACCAACTTTTCGCGAACAGCTTTCCCGGAAAATTCTGATTCTGGACGGTGCAATGGGCACCATGCTTCAACAGGCGAACCTGACCGCTGATGATTTCGGCGGTGAAGCCTATGATGGCTGTAATGAACTCCTGAACCTGACCAGACCAGATGTGATCCGTTCGATTCACGAGAAATATTTAGAGGCGGGTGCAGACATTGTCGAGACAAATACGTTTGGTGCTGCTTCCATTGTTTTGGCTGAGTACGATGTGGCAGAGAAGGACCTTGAAATCAATATAGCGGCAGCACGCTTGGCCAGAGAAGCGGTGGATGCCTATTCCACGGAGGAGTGGCCGCGCTTTGTAGCAGGTGCAATGGGACCTACGACCAAAACCCTGTCGTTGACAGGTGGTGTCACTTTTGAAGAGCTGGTCGAGGCGTATTATCGTCAGGCAAAAGGTCTGATTCTTGGCGGCTCCGATGTTCTTCTTCTGGAAACCTCACAAGATACGTTGAACGTCAAGGCTGGCGGAATCGGGATTCGCAAAGCTTTTGAAGAGCTTGGACAGGAGCTTCCGGTGATGCTGTCAGGTACGATTGAGCCGATGGGTACGACGCTGGCGGGCCAAAACATCGAGGCGTTTTACATCTCCTTGGAGCATATAAAGCCTGTCTCTATCGGTCTGAACTGTGCGACAGGACCCGAGTTCATGCGCGATCATCTGCGGACTCTGTCAGGAATTGCCCAATGTGCGGTCAGCTGTTATCCGAACGCAGGCTTGCCAGACGAGAATGGCCATTACCATGAAACGCCACAGGGACTTGCTTCGAAAATGCGAGCATTCGCTGAACAGGGCTGGATAAACGTCGCTGGGGGTTGCTGTGGAACAACGCCTGACCATATTCAAGCGATGGCAGAAGCCTTGAAAGACTGCAACCCGCGCAGTACCGCTGTAGAACCGCTGAGCGCGGTCTCCGGGATCGAGGTCGTTTACGTCGAAGATGACAATCGTCCCTTGCTAGTAGGAGAGAGAACCAATGTCATCGGTTCCAAAAAATTCCGTGAAATGATTGCAGCCGGACACTATGAAGAAGCATCTGATATTGCCCGAGCCCAAGTAAAACGTGGCGCACACGTCATCGATATATGCTTGGCTGACCCCGACCGTGATGAATATGAAGATATGGAAAAATTCCTACAGTTCATCGTAAAAAAAGTAAAAGCGCCTCTCATGATCGACTCGACAGATGCCAAGGTCATGGAACTGGGACTTCGCTATTCGCAAGGAAAGGCGATTCTCAACTCGATCAACTTGGAAGACGGGTTGGAGCGATTTGAGGAAGTCGTTCCGCTTATTTACAAGTTCGGTGCCTCCGTTGTCGTTGGAACGATTGAAGAAGCGGGTATGGCGATCACTCGCGAAAAGAAGCTGGAGGTCGCGCAACGCTCGTACGACATTCTTGTCAACCAGTACGGAATAAAGCCACAGGATATTATTTTCGATCCACTCGTCTTTCCAGTAGGGACAGGGGATGAACAATACATCGGCTCTGCAAAGGAAACCGTAGAAGGCATTCGTTTGATCAAACAAGCAATGCCTGCTTGCAAGACGATCCTGGGTGTCAGTAACGTTTCCTTCGGCTTGCCTCCTGCGGGTCGGGAAGTGCTGAATGCGGTCTTCTTGTACCACACCACTCTCGCAGGGCTTGATTACGCCATCGTCAATACGGAAAAGCTGGAGCGCTACGCTTCGATACCAGAAGACGAGAGAAAGTTGGCAGAAGCCCTTCTATTCGAGACAAATGATGAGACATTGGCGGCCTTCACCGAATTTTATCGCCAAAAGAAAAAGGAAGTCAGTGTGGAGGTTTCCTCGTTAACGCTCGAAGAACGCTTGGCCCGTTATGTAGTCGAAGGCTCCAAGGATGGTCTCACGGAAGACCTGAAGCTAGCTTTGGATAAATACACACCACTCGAGATCATCAACGGTCCGCTGATGGCTGGGATGGAAGAGGTCGGTCGACTGTTCAACGGCAATCAGCTAATCGTGGCAGAAGTATTACAGAGCGCAGAAGTCATGAAGGCATCTGTCTCATTTTTAGAGCCGTTCATGGAAAAAAGCGATGCCGCTGCCAAGGGGAAAATCTTGTTGGCGACAGTCAAGGGCGATGTACACGACATCGGGAAAAACCTCGTGGAAATTATTTTGTCAAACAACGGCTACAATGTCGTGAACCTGGGGATCAAGGTACCGCCAGAGCAACTAATTGCCGCATGCAGAGAAGAAAAGCCGGATGCCATCGGTCTGTCTGGACTCCTGGTAAAATCCGCGCAGCAAATGGTCATTACAGCCCAAGACCTGCGTGATGCAGGCATTGATATCCCGATGATGGTTGGTGGTGCGGCGTTGACGCGCAAGTTCACATCGAACCGGATCGCACCAGAATACCGTGGAGTTGTTTTATACGCAAAAGATGCCATGGATGGTTTGGAGCTCGTGAATCGTCTGCAAAATCCGGAAGAACGTGATCGATTGATAGAGGAACAGCAGCATCTGCTGGAAGCTGTCGCAACGGCTCAGCCTGTTGTTGAGGAGAAAAAAGCACCTTTGCCAGCTCGTTCAGCCATTAGCAGAACCGTTCCAATCCATCTGCCGCCCGATTGTGAGCGACATGTTCTGCGACAATACCCGCTGAGCCATCTGCAACCGTATTTGAACCTGCGGATGCTCATCGGAAAACACCTCGGTGTACGCGGAAATGTAGATAGATTGATAGAGGAAGGCGACGAGAAGGTACTGGAACTGTACGGCATTGTGGAAGAGCTATTAAATGAAGCGAAGCAAAAAGGAACCATTACGACACACGGTGTGTATCAGTTCTTCCCGGCTCAGTCAGATGGCAACGATATTTTGGTCTATGATCCAAAAGACCACAGCAAGCTGCTGGAGCGTTTTTCATTCCCACGTCAGCTGGAAGAACCTCATCTCTGCCTGTCCGACTTCTTGCGACCGGTTGAGAGCAAGGAAATGGATTATGTCGGATTCCTGACCGTAACGGCTGGGGGCGGGATTCGCGAAAAATCAACTGAGCTCAAAGAGCGTGGTGACTATTTGCGCTCTCATGTCCTCCAAGCCTTGGCATTGGAGCTGGCAGAGGCATTTGCTGAGAGAATTCACCACGTCATGCGCGACGTGTGGGGCATACCGGATCCGGTTGAGATGACGATGCTGGAGCGCTTCGGAGCCAGATACCAAGGCATTCGTGTCTCCTTCGGTTACCCTGCGTGCCCGAACCTGGAAGATCAGGCGCAGTTATTCCGTCTATTGCGTCCAGAGGATATCGGCGTTCAGCTGACAGAGGGCTTCATGATGGAGCCAGAGGCGTCCGTATCGGCGATGGTATTTGCTCACCCAGAAGCGCGTTATTTCAACGCAGGTCCATCTATTTTTGAAGTGTAAAAATAAATGAAAATGGGAGAGAAGGGATGGAGTTGACGACGAGAAAGAAAGATTTACGAGCCTACTTGAAAGACCATCTCCTAGTAGGTGATGGTGCAATGGCGACCCAGCTGCACGGGCTGGGCGTCCCGGTTGGCGTCAGCTTTGAGGAGCTGTGTTTGTCCAACCCTCGTTTGGTGCATGAAGTTCATACGTCTTATTACCAGGCCGGTGCACGTTTCCTAGAGACAAATACGTATTCTGCCAACCGAGATGCATTGAGCCGTTACGGTCTGGAGCATAAGGTAGCAAGGATTAACCGGCTCGCAGTCGCCATTGCTAGGGAAGCCGCACAGGATGATGCTTATGTAGCTGGGAGCATCGGATCGATTTTGGCTGGACGGGTGAAGAAAAAGGTTTTGGATGAATACCGTGACCAGTATGAGGAACAGGCCATTGCCCTGTTACATGCGGGGGTAGACGGACTGATTCTGGAGACGTTCTTGGACTTGGAGGAGCTGCTTCTGGCGATCGAGGTAATCCGCCCGCTCACAGATGTCCCTGTAATCGCGCAGTTAGCCACTTTGGAAGTAGGGCGCACACGTGATGGTTACGCTTTGACAGATGCCTTTTCCGAGCTGAAAGCAGCGGGCGCTGACGTGATCGGACTAAACTGTCGCCTTGGTCCTGCTGAACTCTTACGCTCGTTTGAAAATACAGTGATTCCAGAAGATGCACTCTTATCCGTATTCCCGAATGCGGGGCGTCTGGGGATGACTGACGGAGAATACGCTTTTAAATCATCACCTGAATATTTTGGACAGAGTGCGCTTCGCTTGCGTGAGCAGGGGGTTCGGTTGATTGGTGGGTGCTGCGGAACCACACCTGCACATGTGAAGGCGATTGCGGATGCACTTGAGTCTCTTGAGCCGCAAGCGCGTGTGAACCCGACCATCGTTGCTGGAGATCGTCCTACGATTTCTGTGCAGAACACGAGGGACAGGGAGAAACCAAGCATTGTCGAGCGTGTAAAAACAGCAACGACGATCATTGTCGAGTTTGATCCGCCACGTGATCTGGATGCAGACCAATTTCTCCACGGATGCTGTGAGCTGCACAAAGCAGGAGCAGACGCGATTACGTTGGCGGATAACTCGTTGGCGACAGTGCGCATGAGCAACATGGCTCTCGGGGCCCTCATGAAGAGCAGACATGGAATCGATCCGCTCTTGCACCTTGCTTGCCGGGACCGCAATCTGATTGGCCAGCAATCGCACTTAATGGGGCTACACGCTTTGGGGATTGACCAAATATTAGTAATTACTGGCGATCCATCACGCTTTGGTGACTTGCCAGGTGCTAGCTCAGTATTTGACGTGACCTCGTTTGATCTGATTCGCATGGTGAAGCAGTTGAACGAAGGTGTTTCGTTCTCAGGACGTCCGTTAAAGCAAAAAGCCCAATTTATCGTGGGCGCAGCCTTTAATCCGAATGTCCGAAATATGGATGCTGCCGTTGCCCGCTTGGAAAAAAAGGTTGAGGCAGGCGCGGATTACATTATGACGCAGCCTGTGTACGATGCGGAGTCTATTCGGAATGTATACGAGGCGACGAAGCATATCGGCATTCCTTTCTTTATCGGGATCATGCCGCTGACCAGCTCGCGCAATGCGGAGTTCCTGCATAATGAAGTGCCCGGAATCAAGCTGTCGCCAGAAGCTCTGGAACGGATGAAAAAGGTACAGGGAGAGGCTGCCAGACAGGAAGGAATCGCAATCGCGAAGGAATTGGTCGATACGGCCGTCCGTTACTTCAATGGCATCTATCTGATTACACCTTTCAATTATTACGAGATGGCGGCAGAGCTCATTCAATATACCCGCCAACAAAGCTCTTTGGTGAGGATGGCTCAGACGTAACGGTTTGCGCCAGTTAAATAGGGAAGGCCTATGTGTATAGACAGGCTATAGCCAGCCTTGCGTCTAATACACATGGGCCTTCATTTCGTCTAGCATAAACGCGGTTTTGAGAGCTTCCCGATTACAAAACTGTTGAATCTCAGCAAGGTTCATCTGATCATACTGCTTTTTGCGTAAAAAACGTTCAATGATATGCGGGAAAGCGAGATCGACAAAGAGTAAATGCAGTTGCCTAATCGATAGGGGATTTTCTTGGAGATAACCACGCAATAAATGAGAGAACAATTCCTCGCTCCACTGGTCATTTTTTCGCATAGCAAGGGATAGAACACGCGCAATGTCTTTGGACGGAAAATCGTAGCGAACGTCCTCCCAGTCAATGATCGCAATTCTTTGATTACTGACGAGCAGATTCCCATTGTTAAAATCTCCGTGACAGAGGAAGTGTTTGGTCAATGGCTCCCTTTTCCATGTCGAGAAGTATGAAGAGGAGAGTAAATGTTCCTTGGCACTCACTCCTGCTTGTTTAAAAAAAGGAAGATATTCCGCGATAGTGGCGTATTTTCGATCATTTTTCCCGGTGTGTCGAAGCTCCCACTTCTCAAGGGCAGCTAAATCTGTTTTGTACTCCACGGACCATTTCTCTGCGCCATTGTAAAGTTTGCCGTACTTGGAGGAAAAACCGAGCGATTTCGCATGAATTTTGCCTAATACCGTGCCGATGCGTTCCATTCGAAGAGGGGAAGTATACGCAATATTTGGCCAGGAGAGCCTTTGGTGGAGAACGAAATGCTTTTCTTTATGCGTGATGTAGCGCTTATTATTTTTGGTGCGTTGAATGTCGGGGATGTGTACGCCGTTTTTACGCAAATGCGCTTCTGCATGCAGGATGAAATGTAAACGTTCCTTTTCCAGAGGCAAAGCTTTTGCGATGAATTTGCCATTGGTTGTTTCCAAGTAAATGACGAGTGACTTGGGTGTATCTCGAATGGTTTTGTGTTGCAAAACAGTCATATCGTATTTGTTCTGGATTTTTTTGATGAGTTCGTCCACTGCTGATGCCCCTCCCTGCGTACAGAGCTACAAGTATTGTACGGAAGAAGAGGTATGGTTGACACGAAAGGCCCTACTTAGCAGGTGAGGGTAGAGGGTGCCAATTCATCTCGCGTAAAAAATGACTCAGCTCTGTAAACTTGGCGATGCGTTCCTCACGTGTAAAAGATGCGTTAGCCCCACTGGTAGACGGGACGACAAACACATAGCTGCCAGACCAATCTTCTGTTTCAAAGTACCTGATTGGTTGCAGCCCCAGTGAAATTGCCGCTTTCTTTTGTCCAGTCGCGCGACGAAAAGCAGTAATACCGTTAAAACAAATGACACGAGGTCGGTAAGTCTGGATCATTTGGACGAACAGATCTGCACCTGCGGCGTAATCCTCGTTGCGTAGGTCTGTTGCGGACCGGGTAGGACGTGAGACCAGATCGGTAATGCCATAGTTGTAGTCTAAGAGGGTAGCCGTTTCCTCGGGCAAGAGCTTGTGAGGTGTCAGGCCGCCTTCGTACAATCCGCGCCAAAACAGGTTGGCTGGATTGGCGTAGTGGAAACCCGTTGTAGCCGATATACGTCCTGGATTGATACCGCAAAATAAAACCGCCAAATCACGGCGAATGTACGTGGGCAACCATTTTTCTGTGAACTCGACCAAAGCGAACCCCTCCTGTTTACCACATTGTAGCACATCAGTGAGCGCTTTCAGAAAGAAGCAAAAAAAGCTGCCGGACTCGGCAGCTTCAAGCTATATAGGCTCAAGTATTGGATCTTATAACTGGGGAAGCGGATACGGCAGCACTTGCTGTGGCTCATTGAACGTGAATTGCTCCATTTCATTCCGGACGTATCTTTTCGTCTCGAATGGAACGACTTCTTGTTCTTCATTCCCCCACAACCAATTCGACAGCATTTGTACCATAAGGATACCCTCCACTTTGTGGAAATGTTTTACATGTTCATCATACTCCAGTTGAGGGCAGTTTTGGTTGGGCAGGTGTGAATAAGGCGTGAAGAAATGGTGGATAGAAAGTGAACAAAAATGAAGCGATTTCACAGGACTTCGCAAAAAAGCGAAAAGAAATCCGCCTGTACGAACGGACTCTTTTCGCTTTTTTGCCATGTCATTTCTATGGATTGGTGGACCACAGTCCAGCGGATTTCACAAAAATGCGTTTGTTCAGCTTCAGCTGGCTAACCACGAACTCAGCAATATCCTCAGGCTGCATGGTCTTCTCTGGATTTCCGTCTGTCAGACCCAAGTCCAAAGCCAAATCGGTAGCTACCGTACTCGGCGTTAGCGCCGTGACTCGGATGTTGTGTTTGCGTACTTCAAGAGCCAAAGACTCCGTCAGACCAAGAACACCGAACTTGGATGCGCTGTACGCACTGGTAAGAGGAGCACCTTTTTGTCCTGCCGTGGAAGAAATGTTGATAATGTCACCGGCGTTTTGCTCCATCATGCCTGGAAGCACTGCGCGAGTCACGTAATAGACGCCCATCAGGTTCACTTGGATGATTTGCTCCCATTCGCTTGTTTCCAGGTCCATGAACTTGCCGAATTTGGCAACGCCCGCATTATTGATCAGAATATCAATCTGACCCAGTTCATTTTTGATAGAAGCAACAGCTGTTGTAACAGCATCGTAATTGGATACGTCTCCGGTCGCAATCGCTACCTTGACGCCGTATGCTTCTACTTCCTTCGCGACTTGCTTCAGATTTTCCTCAGAGCGAGCCAAGAGACCGAGATGCACGCCTTCCTTCGCCAGGGCGATCGCAATTGCGCGGCCAATACCTTTACCTGCACCCGTAATGAATGCGGTTTTTCCTTTTAGTTCGATAGCCAAACGAAAAACACTCCTTTTTCAAGACAATAGGAATCTCATGTATATTGTGCAGTGTACTAGCATTTATCCCCGGAGGGAAGGATGCACTTTTATGTACGTAGGTTACGAAAAGTAACTTTACAAAGTGAAAATGTCCTCCCTGAGTAGGGAGAACATTGGAAAGTAAGGGGAGAACTGCTTACAGCTTGTATACCTCTGTGTATTTTTTCTCGAGGTAATTCATCAAGTAAGTTGCATTTGTACCTTCGCCTGTAATCGCTTGAACGAGTTCACGAGGGCTCTTCATTTTACCGTACTGATGGATTTTTTCCTTGAGCCATTCACGGATCGGCGCGAAATCGCCTTTTGCGATCAGGTCTTCGTAACCGTTAATCTCATTCTCCATAACGTGGACGAATTGTGCCGCATACACATTACCCAGCGAGTAAGTCGGGAAGTAACCGATCATTCCGCCTGACCAGTGTACATCCTGAAGTACACCCAATGCATCTGTCGGTGGCTCAACACCCAGGTATTCTTTCATTTTTTCGTTCCAGATTTTCGGCAGATCAGCCACTTGAATGGTCTGGTTGATCAAGCCTTTCTCGATTTCGTAGCGGATCATGACATGCAGGTTGTACGTCAACTCATCTGCCTCTGTCCGGATAAAGGAAGGAGTAACAGCGTTAACCGCACGATGCAGATCTTCTACAGACACGCCTTCGAACTGGGTAGGGAACGCTTTTTGCAGGTCCGCGAAAAAGTGATTCCAGAATGGCAGACTGCGTCCGACCATGTTTTCCCAGTAGCGGGATTGAGATTCGTGAATCCCCATGGAAGTACCATCGCACAGAGGCGTGAACAGCAGGTCTGGATTGATGTTCTGCTCATACATCGCGTGGCCAGCCTCGTGAATACAACTGAAGAGCGCAGAATTGAAATCATTTTCAGCGTAGCGTGTCGTAATGCGGACATCTCCAGGGTTGAAGGTGGTGCAGAACGGATGCGCACTGCGATCCATGCGGCCAGACTTGAAGTCATACCCGATTTTCTCGAGGATATAACGGCTGAATGCTTCCTGGTCTGCCACTGGGAAGTTTTTCGTCAAGAAGGAGGTGTCTGGCTTGTTCGGAGAGTCGGCGATCGCTTTTACCAGCTTGACGGTTTTCTCACGCAAGGTGGCGAAGATCGGATCGAGCTGATCGACAGTCATGCCAGGCTCGTACATGTCCAAGAGGGTGTTGTACTTGTTTTTGCCGTCATAGCCCCAATATTCGATGAACTCGAGCTGGAAGTTCACGATTTTCTCGAGGTATGGCTGGAACATGGAAAAGTCGTTGTTGGCACGAGCTTCTTCCCATACCGTTTCTGCCTTGGCGGTTAGTACAACGTACTCCTGATGTCTGTCAGCAGGAATTTTCTTGTTGCGGTCAAATTCCTTTTTGCATTCCAGCACACTGTGACGGGTAATTTCATCCAATGTTTCGAGGACAGATGGCTCACTCAGCTCTGCCAAAAGCGCTTCCATTTCTTTAGACGTCGCCAGCTTGAATTGCTCGCCAGCCAACGTGCCGATGATTTCGGAACGGGCATCCATTCCATTGCGAGGCGCTTGTGTAGCCTTGTCCCAATAAAGAACGTTCAGTGCTTGCGTGTAGCTGGTTATTTTCTTCACACAGTCACGGAATTCTGCGGCACGTGTTTCTACAGTCGTTGACATAGGGTTCCTCCCATAAATTTTTCATGTTCTGGTAATGGATAGGTAAGTCATGCAGTCAAAAAATTTTTACTACTGAATATTATATCGGTTTAACGAAAAATTACTAGGTGGATGCGGCAAGCATTTGTCGGTATAATCGTAGAGGAAACGAATGTGTTACTTATTTGCGATGACAGGAGAATGAAGATGAGTCAATCCAATCCCCAATGGGAAAATGAGATAGCAAAACGCCGTACCTTCGCCATCATCTCCCACCCGGATGCGGGTAAAACGACAATGACGGAAAAGCTGCTCTACTACGGCGGAGCCATCCGTGAAGCAGGGGTGGTCAAGGGTCGCAAAAATTCCAAGCATGCCACCTCCGACTGGATGGAGATCGAGAAAAAGCGTGGAATCTCCGTTACGTCCAGTGCGATGGATTTCGAATACAACGGACACCATATCAACATTTTGGATACACCTGGTCACCAGGACTTCAGTGAAGATACGTACCGTACGCTGACGGCTGCTGACGCTGCTGTGATGATTATCGACGTAGCAAAAGGGGTAGAGGCACAGACGATCAAGCTGTTCAAGGTCTGTCGGATGCGGGGTATTCCGATTTTTACGTTCGTGAACAAGCTGGACCGCCACGGTAAAGATCCATTCGAGCTCTTGGAAGAAATTGAGCGCGTATTGGGTATTCGTTCTTATCCGATGAATTGGCCAATTGGGATGGGCAGCTATTTCAGCGGCGTATTTGACCGTATGAAGTCCCGTGTCGAGCTGTACCAAAGCAATACACAGCACGAAGAGATTTCCTTTTTCCCTGTAGAGGGAGCAGAAGATCCATTGATCGGTGATCGTGTCGGTCAAGAACTGTGGCAGCAATTGCAGGACGAAATCTCGCTGCTGGATGTTGCAGGAGATGAATACGATCCGGAACTGATCAACAAAGGGCAACTGACGCCTGTTTTCTTCGGAAGTGCCATCAATAACTTCGGTGTACAAACATTCCTGGATAACTTCCTGCAAATGGCGCCAGCACCTTCTGCGAAGAAGAGTACAGAAGGATTGATTGATCCGTATACGAATGCGTTCTCCGGCTTCATCTTTAAAATCCAAGCCAATATGAACCCAGCTCACCGAGATCGGATCGCTTTCTTGCGTATTTGCTCCGGCAAGTTTGAGCGGGGGATGGCAGTCAAGCACGTCCGTCTTGGCAAAGACATCAAATTGGCGCAGCCGGTACAGTTTATGGCACAGGACCGCGAAATAGTCGATGAATCGTTCGCGGGAGATGTCATCGGTCTTTTCGACCCGGGCATTTTCCAGATCGGCGATACACTCTGCGTCGGAAAATCGTTTGAGTACGAAGAAATGCCGCACTTCTCGCCGGAGTTTTTCTCCAAGGTGATGGTGAAGGACGCGATGAAGCACAAGCAATTCCAAAAAGGGATCATGCAGTTGACCGAGGAAGGGACGGTGCAGTTATTCCGTACCCATCCGATGGAAGAGCTGATTCTTGGTGTCGTAGGTGTGCTGCAGTTCGAGGTACTGGAATACCGTTTGAAAGCCGAGTACGGGGTAGACATCATGCTGACTCGTATGCCGTATCAAATCGCTCGCTGGCTCGAAGGGGAGAAAGCAGACCTCGATGCTGTGAAGAACCGAACCGTTTCCGACCGTTATGGCCGTCCGGTTATGCTGTTTGAGAGCGAGTACCAGCTGCGTGTCGCGATGGATAAGTACTCGAATATCAAGTTCCACGAGAGTTCTCTTGGTTTGAAATCCGTTCATTCTTAATTGAAAAAGGAAATGCAGGGCCTCCCGTTCACGGTGAGGCCCTCTTTATCCCTCAGGAGGAGGCAAAACAATGCAAATTTTGTTGATTCGACATGGACAATCCGAAGCTGACATTTTGAATGTACATGAAGGTAAGGCAGATTTTTCTTTGACAGAAGTAGGGCGTAAACAGGCACGGCTCATGGCAACACGTGTTCTAGAGCAGTTTCCTCCAGATTTTATTTGGGCGAGCACACTCAAGCGAGCCAGTGAGACCGCCTCTATTTTGGCTGAGACAGTGGGGTGTTCGGTTCAGTACATACCCGAGCTGCAAGAGCACAATAATGGGGACCTGGCAGGCAAGCCCTTAGAGGAAGTCCCGTTTCCATGGGGAATCTTGCCGCACGAAAAGCTGGGCGGAGATGGCGAGAGCAAGATCGAATTCCGCGCACGCGGGGAGCAAATCTATTCCGCAATCAGACATCTTAGTACTTCCTATAAAAGAATCGCGATTGTTTCCCACGGAGGCATGATCTCAAGAATCATCGAAAGCTTCTTACAACTGCCTGTCTTGCACGACATTTACTTTGCCACAGGCGACACTGGTATCCACTTGTTGGAGTATAACGAATACGGACGTCTGATCCATTTCACCAATTCTACGACTCACTTGGACAGCATAGCCTAGAATTCGATGGCAAAAAACCTGACCTCCTTCGTATCATTGGGAAGGGTAATCATCCCTTTTTCTTGCAGACCGATTTTCTTTAGAAGATTGGCAGAAGATGCATTATCGGGGTGGGTGATTGCTACGATGCGCTTTAAGCCGAAAACTTCTTTTCCGTGGGCAAGAACGGCAGAAGCTGCCTCATAGGCGTAGCCTTTGCCCCAGTATGCGGGTAGTAAGGCAAAGCCGATATCGACATCCTCCAACGAATCTCTCTTGATCAGTCCACATAAACCGATCGGAACATTTCCTTCCTTCAGCTCGATCAAATACAGGCCAAAGCCATGCTTTTCATACATCGCGACAGCGCCATTCAAAATAAAGTTGCGGGCTTCTTCCGTCGTACGAAGACCACGATCGCCAATAAAACGAATCCAAGAAGGCTCATTCATCAGTTTCAAGACAAAATCAGCGTCTTCGGCAGTTTGCCAGCGGAGGATGAGACGATCTGTTTCCAGTACTTTCAAAGAAACGACACCAGCCTTTGCTTTTATCATTTATCCGATAATTTGCAGCTCTTTGGGAAAGGATGTCAATACTTCTACGCCTTCCTTCGTGACGAGCACATTGTCTTCAATGCGAATGCCACCGATCCTCGTGTTATAAATGCCCGGTTCAATCGTGAAAACCATGCCTGGGATGAGCTCTCCTACCGCTAGGCTGTGAACGTAAGGCGCTTCATGGAGCTCCAGTCCGATCCCGTGCCCGACACGATTGATAAAAAATTCTCCATAGCCCCGGTCCGCAATGACAGCTCGTGCAGCTAGGTCAACATCTGCGATAGAAGCCCCTGGCCGAACGGCCTGTATCCCGGCCAGATTCGCTTGTAAGACCGTATCGTACATGTCCAGCAATTCTGCACCCAGTTGACCGACAGCAAAAGTACGAGTCAGGTCCGATACATATCCATCGACATACACGCCAGCGTCAATCAACAAAACTTCTCCTGCCGCAATCACCCGTTCCCCTGGATCACCATGGGGCAGTGCTGCTTTTTCTCCAGCCAGCACAATCGTTGAAAAGGAAGGGCCTTGTGCTTTTAGCTTCTTCATCTGGTATTCGAGCTCTGCGACAACGTCTAGCTCCGTCATCCCTATGGATATCAGCGGGAGCGTACGGCGTAGAGATTCCTCCATGACCCAAATAGCCCGCTTGATCGTAGCGATTTCAGACGCATCCTTGGCCACACGTATACTGCATAGCAAGTCACCGACATCCACTGCTTCTGTAGCGTGCACGGTGGATACGAGTGCCTCGTATGTTTTTGCTGTCAAATGGTTCTTCTCTACACCAATGTGAGAGAGGGAAGAGGGCAGCAAATGCCCCAGCACGGTTAGCGCATCCTGCGAATCGTCATGCGTGTAAATCATAATGGCGGGACAAGCCTCCCGTGCTTTGTCAGCGTCCAGCAGTGGAACGAAGAGGAAGGGGGACTCGCCTCTCACCAAGACGAGGCCCATAAAACGTTCATGTGGCTCTGTCAAAAATCCGGTAAAATAGTACACGTTTTTGGGATGCGTAATCAGCAATGCGTCCAGTTTCCTGCTTTCCATATACGCGTGCAGCTTTTCCAGTCTTTCTTGCATCCAGATCACCCTTTTTTATTGGTAGACATGCGGATGAGACACGTTGCGTTAGGTTCTAAAAATGACAGGTGTCAAAACGGACAGGATCTCGGCTTCTTCAACAGTGGAAGGATTGTACCACGTATGTAGGAGAGAGGAAGGAAAGTGGATCGTGTCTCCTTGCTCGAGATGGTATTCTGTTTCGTCGACGACGATGGTGACACATCCTTTAACGACGTAATAAAACTCTTCACCGGGATGCTGAAAGGCGACATGCTTCGTCTGTCCGGGTGGCAACACGTTGAGGAGGGGCTCAAGTGCTCTGTCGGGGAAATTCCCACCGATTCGAACGTACTTTACCGGTGACCCTTCAATCTGCAATGTTTTACGCTTTGCAATGGGCGTGTGGTACGAGACATCTTTTTCTACTTCAAAGAAGTACGTAATGGGGACACCCAGACATTCCGCAATTTTTTGCAGGGAAGTAATCGCGAGCGAGCTGTTGCCGCGCTCTACTTGTGATAAGAAGCTGACGGAGAATCCTGATTTCTCACTTAAGTCCTTTAAGGTAAGCTCCTGCTGGATACGAAGTGCTCGTATTTTTTTGTAAACGTGCTCCAAAAAGTCACCTCCTGTTCAAAAAGTAATTACGGTATTACAGTAAATATTACGGTAATACAAAAATAATTGCTACATTTATTCCGAATCTTCCTTCTTCTTTTTGTATCCTACTTGTACCATTCCCTTCATATACTGGGACAAAGACAGGCCGTTTGAGAGGAAGGGAATGCTTTGAGGGCTCTCTTGTTAGTGGTTTTGTTTCTGGTTGCCTTTGACATGCACGCGCAGACGCCTCTTCTTGCGCCGTATTTAAACGTATTGGGTGTATCCGCTGCGATGATCGGCTTTGTGCTCGGCGGTTATGCGATCAGCAATTTGACAGGAAACCTGCTCGCTGGCCCTTTTCTTGATCGCTATCCGAAAAAATGGTTTATCGCAGGTGGGTTGATTTTGGCTGGCGTAATGCTGATTGGTCAAGGCATCGTGCAAAATACAGCGGGCTTCTTTACCTTTCGGCTGATGCTCGGGTTTTTGATGGCGTTTGTATCTCCTGCTTGTTCTGCCTTGCTCGGAGAAACAGGGAAGACGGCACTTGAGCAGGGCGAGATCATGGGGAAAAAGGGATTGGTCCTTACCGCGGCAGGTATCGTATCTCCGGCAGTCGGTAGCTTTTTGGCGGTGCAGTTCGGCTATGGTCAATCATTCGTGATTCTCGGCTACATGATGATGATTGCGGGCGTTTTCGCTTGGATGATGCTACCCGAAAGAATAGAGGGAAGCACGTTGTCAACGCCACGAAGCAAAGGTGGGGGCAAGCAGAGCCTTACTGCCATCCTGGAAAATCGAATGCTGTATCCTGCGTTTCTCGGGGGATTTGCGATCATTTACGCACAAGGAACGATCATCTATGAAGTGCCTTTGCTCATCCAAAAACAAGGAATGTCCCCCGCCGTTACTGGCATATTGTTCAGCTTGAAAGGGTTGGGGGCACTTGCGATTTTGTGCCAGTTTTGGCTGCATCGGATCCCAGTTGAGACGAGAACGTTTGCCGGATTGGGTGTGCTCAGCCTTCTTCTGTACGCGCTGGCAATCGGGCTGGCGATTCCGATTCACGTCATGATGTTTTTCTTCGGTGCGTGCTTTGGGATGCTGTTCCCAGCTTTTGCGACCGTTTTGACGGTACATTCACCGAGAGAACAATACGGTAGCGTGTTTAGTATTTACTCAGCGATATTGTCGATCGGAGCGGTATTGAGCCCCGTATTGGCAGGCTTGCTGGGGAATTGGCACCATTCCTACTTCATTGCGTTTTTTGTAACCGCGGGTGTCTGCCTGATCGGGGGACTGCATCGATTCTTGTTAAGCGGGGTTCCACGCTAAGAGGATAAGGACTTTCTGCTAGGGAGCAGAGGGTCTTTTTTGTTTCCATAAAACAAAAAGTTGAGCATCTTACCATAATCGGCTATAATACCCATTGTGATTATGATAATTATTCTCAATTAAAATGCGTTCAAGTTGGCAATTTTTCGTTGCTTGAGGGCATGAAGCAGATGGGGGAACGAACCAATGAAGAAAACAGCCAAACTTTCGATAGCCAGTGTCGTATTGGCAAGCCTCGTTACAATCGTGAGTGCTTGCTCTGGCCAGCAAAACGCTGCGAGTCCAGAAACACAAGCGAGCAACAGCCAGACCGCGACATCAGCGGCTGAAGCCCCACGGGTACTGAAGGATGCGATGGGAAATGAAGTAACAGTCCCAGCCCAACCGCAGCGCGTGATCGCTTCTTATCTGGAGGATCATTTAGTAGCGTTGGGAGTGAAGCCAGTTGCTCAATGGTCAGTAGGGAACAGCCAGGTACAAGGCTACCTGCAAAAAGAGCTGGCGGGTATTCCAGCGATTCCTTATGATCTGCCGCCAGAGGTCGTGATGAGCCACAGCCCTGACCTGATTATTTTGGAAAGCGCGACCCTAATCGAAGGGGACAAGTATAGCCAGTACTCGAAAATCGCTCCAACTTACACCATTGGAAAAGAGAAGAACAGCGATTGGCGTAAAGAGCTCCTGACTGTAGGAGAAGTCCTCAACAAGGGGGAAGAAGCGAAGAAGGTGCTGGCGGATTACGAGACATTTGCAGCCGAGTCCAAGCAAAAGCTGCAGAAAGCGATCGGGGAAAAATCAGCGGCAGCACTGTGGATGACGGGGAAAAATGTGTACGTAGCACGTCAGGACTTGTCTAGCGGCGATGTGCTTTACAAGGATCTTGGGTTTAAGGTTCCTGCCATCGTTCAGGAAATCTCCAAGTCAGGAGATGCAAATTGGAACGCGATTTCCATGGAGAAATTAGCTGAACTCGATGCCGAGTATTTGTTTATCGTAAACAGTAATCCGACTGCTGTGGAACAGCTTCAAAAGGATCCAGTATGGACGAATATCCCTGCTGTGAAGAATGGAAAAGCGTATACGTTTGCGAAAGATTCCAGCTGGCTTTACACAGGCGTCATTGCCAATCGTCAAATGATTGAGAAGGTACTCAGCAACGTTATGAAATAAAGAAGAGAAAGCCTATCCACCCCTTGACGTTTCGTACGAAAGAGTGGATAGGCTTTTTATATGTGTTTCTTGCTATCTTGGGATTGGGACCTTCTGGATTTCACATGCTTCAACTCCGCCACGATAATGAAGCTCACGATGACGAGCAAAAACCACGAGCTGATTTTACTAAGATGCACGAGCTCCCAGCCTGCTCTTTGATTCGGATAATTCCAAGCGCCAAGAAACGTCGCTATATTTTCCGCAATCCAAATGAAGAAACCGATCAAAAAGTAACCAAGAGGGATGGGCATGAAAAGCCGCTCGTTCGCGACAGTGAAATAAACACGTGTTTTCCAGAAGACAATGAAAATAGCTGCCATCAGCACCCAACGCAAATCCCCAATATAATGGTGGGTGAAAAAGTTCAGATAGATCATTGCGCCCAAAATGGTGGCGATAATCTGATTTGGCCAGCCAGAGAGAGAAACCTCTAAGCGACGCCACGCTTGACATAAGTAGCTCGCGACACTGGCGTACATGAACCCACTGTAGAGAGGAACGCCAAACACCTTGCTGTACGCATCCTCTGGATAGCCCCAAGATCCCATATGTACCTTGAATATTTCCAAGCACAGCCCGATCACGTGAAAGACCGTGATGACCTTCAATTCGTCCCGAGACTCCAAGCCGCTCTTCACCATGAAAATCTGGAAGAGCAGGCAGAGCAACAGCAGGAGATCATACCTCGGCAAACCAGGAATGGTGACGAATTTGGACAAGGCGAGCGAACCAAAAATAAAGACCGGAAACAAGCAAGACATGGCTTCTTGATAGCCGAAATGAAGCAATAGACGCATATATCGTATCATTAGTCTGTCCTTTTCGTTTACGAAAGTAGTTTCAGAGGGCTAATCCGCAAGCACAAACCGCACAAGTCTATTAATAGCGGAAGGCAGCACGCTTACGTGGCCCTCATCTTCGAATTTGATGTAACTCACTTGAACACCTTTGGTAGCGAGTGGTTCCATGCGCTCGACGACCTGTTGTGCACCCTCGACCATGAAGGTGAGCTCATCGCCGCCAACAATGACAAGCAGCCTTATTTCATGATCACTTTTCCATTCGGTGATGAAGCGTTCCTGCTCTCTTAATACTTCGTCATTGCCCCACCAGACGGAAGGGCTGCCTGAAACGACGTGTGAGAAAAGCTTCGGGCGAGAGAACATCGTATACAGGGTGAAATGACCGCCCAAGGAATGGCCGAAAATCGCCTGTTTATTCGGATTTACCTGCCATTCGGAAGAAATAGCTGGCATCAGCTGCTGTTCAAGGAAATCGAGGAACATATCAGCTCCACCATGCTCGGGCCAAGGCTGCCCATTCGGTCGGTCAGGAAGTGTAGCTGCATCCACAGGCATGGTCAGATCGTAACAACGGCGGTCCATGTCAAATGGTAGTCGGGAGGGATAGCCGATTCCTACAACAATGGCTGGGTTGTAGCCCTTGGGCTTGCGGGTTTGCAACTTTATTGTCTCCGCAATTGTTCCGAACATCGCATCGCCATCCACGGCATAAATAACCGCATACCCCTCAGGAGGGGCCTCAGCTTCTGGAATTGCAATCATAATCCGATAGTCACGACCATGGCTTGATTGCAGTGTCCATTCCACACAATTATGAGGGGAGTAGCTATTTATCTCTATCATTCTCATTTTGCAATCAATCCTTTCACATCGTCAATGACTTTCCTATGTGCGATCAGGCCGCCACTTAACCAGTGATCTCCCTCTACTTTAAACGTACGACCGTTCTTCACAGCCTGCATGCTTTTCCAAACAGGACTCTCTGTTAATTCTTTCTCGAACGTATCCCCCGTACCAGCGTCATTGATCAGGAAAATATAATCCGCATCCAGATCAGGTAAGCTCTCCAGTGATAAATGGATGTCGCCGCCGGATACAACCTGGCTCGGCAAAAAGCCTAGCTCATTGGTAAGTACATATCCACTAAAGAAATCGTACTTGATGAAGAACATGCCTCTGCCATTGAAGCGAATGATCGCTGCTTTTTTGCCTTGGATATGAGGGGCCAGCTCCTTTTTGGCTGCCTCGACATGCTCCTTATAGGTCTGCAAAGCTTTTTCAGCTTCCGCCGACTTGCCCAACAGATCGCCAATCACTCGTACGGAAGAATCAAGATCAGCATTTGCTTGCTTGAATACATACGTCGGCGCAATCATCTTATATTTATCGTACACGCCGCTTTCGATATGGTTGGCATTGTGCAAGAGGATGAGGTCTGGTTCATGGGCCATAACCGCTTCCGGCTCTGGAGGCAATCCGCCTGTGAACGCAATGGACGGCACATATTTTAGTTGATCTTGCAAATACATTTTCGGTCTTGAGCCAGACGACCACTGCACGACCGGAGCAACGCCCAGTGCGACCAAAGTATCTTCCAGATTGGGAGCGAATATTTTGGCAGGTGCGGCAGGCAACGTCAGCTCGTTACCCATTTCATCTTTTAGTACCCGCGGGTAGGCAGGCTGGTCAGAAGAGCTCTTTGCCGATCCTGCTACATTCCCAGTCGCGGAAGAATCGACCTTCTGCGCTACTGCCTCACTATTTGCATGGTTCCCGCAGCCTGCTGCCAGTCCTGCAACGAGCATCGCCGTGGTCAGCATCAGCACAAGGCTAGTTTTCTTTTTCATAAAAGTGGAATCCCCTCTCGATGATAATGTTTCTCGCTGGAAAACATTATAATTCACCCAAGAAAGGGGCTCCATGGACAACACCTTGAATGGCATTTGGACTTTTCCCCGTTATCATCAGCACGATCTCATCCAGCATTCGGTTCATGGCAACCGGTGAATACTCGTACCACGGGTTAGAGGGCAAGGAGTAGAGATAGCCATGTTGAACAGCGCGAAGTTCTCTCCAAAGCGGATGATGCTGGAGAGTCAGCCAGCTTAGGCGTGTCGATTCATCCAGACAAACGAATAACAGGATTCGCTCCGGGTCATAGCTCGCGAGCTGCTCGAGCGTGATTGGCCGATTGCAAGGTTCCGTTTCCTCTTCCACAAGAGAAAGTTGCAAGTCATCGCACAAAAGCTCCTTCATTCCCTTGTTGTTGTAGAGATGGATGCCCTCGCGATAGAGCCGAATGATTGCAATTTTATCTTGTTTGAGCACGGACTGCAGATCTGCGCGAACGGCAGCAGCCTTCGCTTCATAAAAAGCGATCCAAGAGTCACAAGCTGCTTCTTTGCCCGTGTAGCTGGCAACTTCACGTAATTGCTCTCTCCAGCCAGAAGATTGGAGAGTGAAGACGTCTATGCCATGTGCGGACAAACGTCGCCTGGTAGTCTCGGGAGGCTCTATGTGGCTAATGACAACATCCGGCTTGGCAGAAAGAAGCCTGATTTCCTGATTGTCATCGTTCCACGGTGTTTCGACTGCTTTTAACTGAACCGCGATCTGTTGCTGATACTGCTGATAGTAATAGGGGGTCCACTTCGCATCCAGGGGAGCAGCGACTGGTATTATCCCCAGTACGACTAGATGTCCCAACAGGGAAGGGGAGTAGACGGCAACTTTGCGTTCGGATGCTCTTTCATACGCGGAAGGGGATACACCCACTTCCTTCTTGAACTTCCGACTAAAGTAAAACTCATCGCTATACCCGATTGTTTTCGCAATATCCCGCAGCTTCATATTCGTCTCACGTAACAATCGCTTGGCGTGATTGATACGCAGACTCGTTACATAATCCATAACACTTTGTCCGTAAGCCTTCCTGAACGAATCGCCAAAATAGCTCGGACTCAAGTTCGCCATCGCTGCCAACGTAGTTACGTTTAATGGACGATCGAAGTTACAGATTATATAGGTGCGAACCTCGCTGAGTGACATTTGGCGATTAGGCTCGTATTCTTCGTTATGCTTCATGAATCCATCCACCTTTTCAGGCACGTGCACAAGTTTATGATAATGATAATTATTATCTATGAGTGGTGGCGAAAATGATAGAGGAAGAAAAAAATAATGCGACCGCTCCCCAGTATCGTAGGGAAGCGATCGCCGCCATTCCAATTATGGAATTACTCTTCGCCGGTAGCTACCGGATTATCCGGATACGAGCTCCAGTCACTCCAACTGCCCAAATACAATTTCACATCGGTTCGACCAGCAGCATGGAAAGCGAGCAAATTCGAGCAAGCCGTCACACCTGAGCCGCAGTAGACGATCAATTCTTTATCAGCGTAAGGAGCGAGACGCTTTTGCAGCTCGTCTGCCGGAAGCATCGTCTGATCAGCACCGAGGTTGTCCTTGTAAAAGAAATTGTGCGCCCCGGGGATATGACCTGCTTTTGCGTCGATCGGTTCGTTCTCACCGCGGTAGCGTTCTGGCGCACGAGAATCGAGTAATACAGTGTGCTCGCTGCGCTTTTTGACACCTTCCATGTCAACCAGCATGTCGTGACGGACATGGGGGACGAACTGACGAGCTTGTACAGCAGGTACTTCTGCTGTTACCTCATAGCCAGCCTTTTTCCAAGCAGCATATCCGCCGTCAAGTACAGCTACCCGATCATGACCAAGGTACCGCAGCAGCCACCATAGCCGTCCTGCCATTGCCATTTCCTGATCATCGTAGGCGATGACGGTCGTGTTGGCATCGATTCCCGCATTTGAAAAATGGGCAGCCAGCAGATCCGCATCTGGCAGAGGATGACGTCCGCCATGCTCGCTTTTCGAGCCAGAAAGGTCACGGTTCAGATGAAAGTAGAGGGCTCCCGGGATGTGATCGTTCTCGTATTCCTCTGCACCTGCTTCAGAAGCACTTAAAGCAAAACGACAATCGACGATCACCAAATTTTCATCGTTCAGATGATCCTTGAGCCATTGAGGTGTGACAAGTGCTTGCATGAATCTCCCTACTTTCTCTTTTTTTCTTCATCATAGCAGATGGCAATCCAATCAGGTACAATAATTACGGGATTGTGGTTAGGAGAGAGGAGAAGACAGATGAAGCGTTTCATTCGCTATTTTTTA
This sequence comes from Brevibacillus sp. HB1.3, assembly GCF_013186635.1. NCBI lineage: Bacteria > Bacillati > Bacillota > Bacilli > Caryophanales > Paenibacillaceae > Brevibacillus > Brevibacillus sp. HB1.3. Next base: position 143,311 of record NZ_JABMIT010000001.1, read on the forward strand.
GAGGGGTTATTGTTTGTCATTCCTTTGGCAGTGACGATTTATATTTTGTACTGGATTTTCACGACCGTGGATAACTGGTTCTATTTGCTGGTCCACAAGTGGTTTAATCTCCAAATTCCAGGACTGGGTGTTCTCATGACCATACTGGGCATCACGATTATCGGCTTCCTTGCATCCAACGTGCTGACACGCGGAGTGCTTTCGCTCGTATCCACCGTCTTCGAGAAAGTGCCGTTTATCAAACTCATCTATACGTCCATCAAGGATTTGATCGGAGCGTTTGTAGGAGAGAAGAAGAGCTTTGACAAGCCAGTGCTCGTGATGCTGTCCAAGGATGGAAATGCAAAAGCCATTGGGTTTATTACAAAGGAAAGCCTCGATTCTTTCGGTCTCTCAGACCACGTAGCAGTCTATCTGCCGCAGTCGTACAATTTTGCAGGAAATCTCCTGTTGTTTCCGAGTGATCAGGTACAGCTTCTCGATACGGAAAGCTCAGAAGTCATGGCATTCCTGGTATCAGGTGGGGTATCCGGAGGGCAGAAAGACGTAACCCAAAAAAGCAGCGATGCTTAAAATCATACAAACCTCCAATCCCACTAAGCTTGTGGTTTTGGAGGTTTGTTGCAAGACACCCAAACGAATTGGAGTGCCTTCTCATTCTATTAACGTTAGCTACTAAAAAATGAACTATGGCTGGAATATTTGCGACGATAGTGACGATGACCGTATGTTCGATGCCCGGTCTTCCATGAGGGCCGATATCGGTAATCACTGCTACTGCTGTATTTGTGATAGCCACGTCCGGTCATTTTCCATAAGAACCGGGCGCCTTTCTTAAAGAGGACCGCCACAATGACAATCGCAACGATCAAAATAACGAAACCGATTCCCAAAATCGTGAGTAGGACTGACATCCACATCTTCTCCTTGACAAAAAGGTCTTACCATTTTCTACGGACGACTCCATAGGAAGTTTCAATTATCCCTCGGCATTCAAATATTTCTCATAGGGCGTATAATCGATTTCTTTGGATTTCAGGTGGGCGATGAGCCATTTGTGGTCACGCTTGGGGGTTGCTACAATGTACCCCTTTACAATCAAATCTGTTGTAATGGTGGTTGCTTTCTCTTCCAACGCGATCTGGCCGATTTTCGCTGCGATGGATCGTCTTGCAACATCACGAAACAACTGTGGCACAGGATCAACCAGTTCATTGAGCAAGGTCAGACCCTCATCTGTCCAGAGCGCACGTGTCTGATCAATGTAATGGTCCTGCCAATCCAAGTCAGATTTTCCGTCTTGCTTGGGCATGGACTTGAGAAATTTGCGGAACATGAAGTACCCGCCAATCGCCATCAGGCTTACGAGAACAATGGTCCAGCCAACGATAAACAGGGAAAACCCTGTAGACATTTCACCCATACCTTGTACACCTCATTACCAATATCCATTCATTAGTAAAAATTGTACCTTATTTTGGTTCGGGCAACAAACTTTTTGTGCGTTTTCCTATCCTTGGGGGTTTGCTCTTCCCAAGAACACATACAATTTAGTATGATTAGAATTAATCTTTATTGGGAGTTGACGCTCATGTTCAAGCTTGGACAACGCGTCGTCATTGTTGCCGACTCCTTCGAGCAAGGTTTGCCTTTGGGTGAATACGGTTACCTGATTGCTCGTGACCGCAATCCGGACAGCGCATTTTCTTGGGTTTTACGCATTCCAAAAATTGATAAGCATATCGCCGTTGTAGAAGAGGATATCGCCTTGGAGGAGCAATTGCTGGAAGAAGAAGCTAATCGCATCTCGCATGAGGCATTACTTGACTTTGCATTGGCGACAAGGAACGAAGCACTGTTTCGACAACTGATGGGCATGGAAGATGCAGAAGAGGCAAATGACGAACCGGCGAAGGAATCAATGGAGGAATTTATCCGTAAAGTAAATATCAAAGCATGGATCTAATTGGCGATACAAGCATTTGACACTTTTGTGAGGAAATGAAAGCGAGGCTGTTTCATGTCTGAATTTGTGACGTTTACCAATGAATTTGGTCAAACCATCGATATGTCCCGAGAGGATTACCAGAAAAAAATAATTCCGCAAAATCTGGATAAGTACTGGGATGAAAAAGATAAGCTTCGCGATTTTGCGATGGAGTTGGTGAAGGGTCAATTTCACGAGCAAGCCGCTGTCGCTGCCGACAGGCTTCTCGAATTATACGGGCCAATTGAGTCTGCTCTCATTTTCCGTGCAGTCGTTCATATGCAGGCGAGAGAGTTTGAAAGCGCTAAAAAAATCCTGACAGATTGTCTGGAACGATTCCCGTCATCGGGTACGGCTTGCACCAATTTGGCAAAAATCTTCGCGTTTGAGGGAGATGAGCCAAAAGCGTTCGAGACCCTACATACAGGTCTGCACAAAGACCCGAATCAAGAAAATGGCTTGAACATGTTTGTCGAGAGCTTCATGCAAAGAGGGAAAAAGGATGAGCTGAAAGGGCAACTGGAGGCGCTGGCAAGTAAAGAAGGCGCTTGGAGACCACAGCTTCAACTAGCTCGTATTGCTTTGACGGAGGAGGACCTCCTGAATGCGATGAAGTGGTACACGGTAGCGATTGAAGGAGCGAAGGACCGCTTTGAGGTCGTGATGACGGTGACTGGAGAATTGGGACAAGCAGGATATGTCTATCAATTAATTCAGATTTGTGAAAAGTTCTGGACGCCGCACTTCCCGTATCCATATGCAGGCTTCAACTATGCCAATGCTCTGTTGGCGACCGATCAGATGGAAAAGGCAATTGACATCCTACGAAACATGCAAGAGCATTTGCCAGATAACTACAAGCCAATGATCGACCACTTCCTGAATCGGGTACCTGGAGCGCTCGAAGTGGAAGCAGCCACCAAACAGAAAGTCGTCGAGAGCCAAATGGACGATCCGATGACGAAAAAGAGCAAGTGGAAGTTTTGGAAGTAAATGAATAGCTAGGGCGCCCGGCATTTCGCTGTCGGGCGTTTTTCTGTAAGAAGGGGGACTGTACGATGCTACATCATGTGGAAATGTATGTCTCCAATCTGGCACGCTCCAAAGATTTTTGGGGCTGGTTGCTCGAGGGGGAGCTGGGCTATACGCGGTATCAAGAATGGACCAGTGGAGTAAGCTGGAAGCAGAATGGTACCTATCTGGTTTTTGTCCAGGCAGAAGGGCGATTCCTCGACATTCCGTATCATCGTTGTCGAGTCGGTTTGAATCATCTGGCATTTTACGCACGGGATCGAGAACATGTGGAAAAGCTGCGGGAGGAAGCTGCTCGTCGCGGTATCTCTATGCTCTATCAGGATCGGTATCCGCATGCTGGAGGCGAGGGGCATTATGCATTGTTTTTCGAGGACCCAGATAGAATAAAGGTCGAGATCGTGGCTCCCTAACCTTGTCAAAATATACTGGCCCATGAAAAAACGGTGCAATCATCCCCGGTAGATGGTTGGCACCGTTTTTTTAGAAGCCATCTATTTGAACTGGCTGGTGAGCCGCCGCTCTATATAGGCTACACCTTGATACATCAGGGTAGCGATGACCGCGATAATGGCTAAGCTCATCATGACCAGGGTGAAATTAAACACTTGGAAGCCGTATATGATCAAATACCCCAAGCCTTGCTGGGATACGAGAAACTCTCCGACGATAACGCCTACCCACGAAAGTCCGACATTCACCTTCAGTGTTGCGAGGAGGGTTGGGATGGTAGCTGGCAAAATGACGAGCGTGAAGATTTGCCGTTTGCTCCCTCCGAGTGTTTGCACGACTTTGACGTAATTTTGATTAACTTCCTTGAAGCTGGTGTAGACGTTGATCGTGGTGATGATAACCGAGATCGCGCATCCCATGGCTATGACGGAGAGCAAACCTGGACCAAAGCCGACGATGAAAACCGGACCGAGCGCTACCTTTGGCATACTATTGGCTATGACCAGGTAAGGCTCTAGTACACGGGAGAGAAAAGGGGACCACCATATAATCGTAGCCATGACGGTTCCTAGAATCGTTCCTAAAAGAAAGCCGATAATCGTTTCCCATACGGTCAAGCCGACATGTGGGAGAAGACTGCCATCTTGCAGCTGCAACCAAAATTGAGCCCAAATCTTGGAAGGGTAGCTGAAGATGAGCGCATTAATGGTATTGGTTCGAGCCAATAGCTCCCATAAGCCAATAAATACGAGAAAGAGGAACAGTTGTGTGGTAAAGACGGAAAAGCTCATTCGCTTTTCTAGCTGCAAGTAGCGGCGGTGGACGGATTCAATTTCCTTTGGCTGCATCAGACACTACCTCCATCTCTTTCCACACGCGATGGAACAAGTCTTGGAATCCATCATGATTTCTGGCGGCGAATGGCAGAGCATCCCGGATTGGACTGGGTACGACAATCTCGCTGTTGATGCGTCCCGGGTTGCGTGAAAAGATATAGACGCGATCGCCCATCGCGATCGATTCGGAGAGATCATGTGTCACAAGGACTGCCGTTTTTTTATGCCGTCGTAGCGTTGAAAAGATCAAGTCTTCGAGCTTCAGTTTCGTCTGGTAGTCCAATGCCGAAAATGGTTCGTCAAGCAACAGCACATCAGGTTGACAGGCGAGTGTTCGGACGAGGGCAACCCGTTGCCGCATGCCACCCGACAGCTGCAAGGGAGAGGATTTGCGCACATCGGACAGCTCCATTTCATCCAGCAGATGCAGGGCGTATTCTTCTGTTTCCTTGGTACGGATGCCTTGGATATCGAGTCCGAGAAACACGTTGTCCTCGATGGAGCGCCAGTTGAACAAATAATCTTGCTGTAGCATGTAGCCAACTTGCCTAGACGTTCCGTTGACTTTTCTACCGTCGATCCACACCTTGCCTGCTGTCGGCTTCTCAAGCCCTGCAATGAGGGAGAGCAGCGTCGTCTTTCCGCAACCGCTGGGACCAACCAGACAGATGAATTCGCCTTCCTCCACGCGCAGGTTAATGTCTTGGACCGCCATGAACGCCCTGGTCGTGGATAAATAAAGATGGGTCACGTGGCCGAGTTCTATTTTTGCCGGCGTAGAAGAAATCTGCTTCATGAGGGCCTATTTCCCTTCTTTGGATTGGATAGCAAAAGTGGTGTTTACCAGCTTGTTGTATTCAGCGCGTTGCTTTAATTCACCAGCGGAATCCATGATATCCTGTAGCTGGTTCCATTCCTTTTCGTCCAGAATGGGATCTGTGGCATAAGAGCCCTGTTCCAGGTAACGCTGTACAGCGGTTTCCAGAATTTTTGGATCGATCTGCTCGAAGTACTTGCTTATCACATCAGCCGTTTCTTTTGCACTGTGGCTGGCAACCCACTGTTGCCCTTTGTAGACCGCATTGGTAAACTTTTGAATAGCTGCTGCGTTGCTGTCGATATAGCTTTGTTTTGTCATGAAGACCGTGTAAGGAACGGTTCCGCTCTCTTTGCCAAAAGAGGCAACGACATGGCCGATTCCTTCCTGTTCAAAGCGGGAGGCTTCCGGCTCAAACAGCTGTACATACGCTCCGGTACCAGATGCGAAGGAAGACGCGATATTTTTGAATTCGATATTCTGAATGAGTTCCAGGTCGCCTTGCGGATTGATATTGTGCTTTTTGAGTACATACTCTCCAACCATTTGCGGCATGCCGCCTTTCCGTTGCCCCAAGAAGACATTGCCCTTTAGCTTGTCGAAAGTAAAGTCATCCATTTTGGTGCGGGAGACGAGGAAGGTACCGTCTGTCTGAGTAAGCTGCGCAAAATTGACAACGGGATCGGCAGCTCCTTGCTGAGAGACGTAGATGCTGGTCTCGGAGCCGACTAGCGCGACCTCGATGCCGCCAGATAACAGAGCTGACATCACTTTATCTCCGCCGGGTATGGTGGAGAGCTCCACTTCCAGCCCTTCTTCCTTGAAAAATCCTTTTTCAAGTGCGACATATTGCGGGGCGTAAAACAAAGAACGAGTCACTTCACCAATTCTTATTTTTTCGGGAGTGCTGGAGCAGCCAGACAAGACGGCCGTCATAGCGAAAAAAGCGGCCAGCCCCAGCGCTAAAAATCGTTTCATGATTAGGAGTCCCTCCTTGCTAGGCTTTGTATGTTGTAGGCTATGCGCCCAGACAAAAAAGGGTGAATGCCTAGAGATAGAGACAGGCACATAATGAGGGAAGGCCACAAAGGAGATGGATATAGCGTGATCGTTACATTTTTAGGCACCGGATCAGGTGCACCCACTACGCGAAGAAACGTAAGTGGGATCGGCTTGCGATTTTTACAGGCAGGAAAATGGTGGTTGTTTGACTGCGGAGAGGGGACTCAGCACCAGCTACTGCGTGCGCCGATGAAAATTAGTCAATTGGATAAAATCTTTATCACTCATCTGCATGGGGACCATCTGTACGGACTGATCGGACTGCTTGCGAGTCGTTCTTTGCGCAATACTGAACCCACTCCGTTAGAGCTGTACGGACCACCAGGGCTCGACCGATATTTTCGAGGTATCATGGAGGCAAGCCCGGTTCATTTGCAATATCCATTAGAAATAAAGATCGTCAGTGAGGGCGTAATCTACGAGGACGAAGAGATCGTGGTGAGCTGCCGAATGGCGAAACATCGTGTGCCTTCGTTTGCTTATGCCGTAATGGAAAAGGAAAAGACAGGAGCATTTCAAGTAGAGCTGGCAAAGCAGGCTGGAGTGCCGTCAGGGCCGTTATTTGGAGCCTTGAAGAGAGGAGAACAGGTCACACTCGAGGATGGTCGTGTTCTGGACGGAAAGGACTTCGTTGGAGAGCCGCAGCCAGGGCGCAAAATCGTCTTCAGTGGAGATACCGAGCCGAGCCAAGCGGTTTTGGAGCTGGCAACAGGGGCGGATTTGCTCGTCCATGAAGCGACCTACGCCCATCACGACAAGGAGCTGGCGACCAGAAGCGGACATTCCACAGCACGCGAGGCTGCACAAATTGCCAAAGAGGCGGGCGTAAAAGAACTGTGCCTGACTCACTTCAGTCCACGTTACGAAGATGAAGACGGAGATTTTTCGATGGAGGATCTGTTGGCAGAGGCGCAGCAAATTTTCCCAGCTACCCAATTGGCTGATGATCTCGGCAGCATTTCTGTAAAGCGAGAGAGAAACGATGGGAGAAAGCAATAATCCCTGCTATAATGAATGATCACAATGGAGGAGGTGGGGGAGCATGAAGCGGATTACTTTTACTACACCACAAGAACTCATTCAACATTGTCAGTCGGAAGAAGTCAGCCTCGTCGTCGAATATCGAGACGATGTGAACAAGCAGCGCCAGGTCATTTTGACGGGAGAGCAGCTTGCCGAGGCACAGACCTACCTGAACTTCTCCAAATCTGAAGCGTATTACCGGAAGGACGGACTTTTTTACGAAGTCATTGCAGGCTGGAAGTAAAACACATCGTCAGGAGATGAGTAGACGTGTCTGGCAGAGGGTTCAACCGGTCGATTGCAGTTCGCTACATGATGTTTGTCCTTGGCTTGTTTGTTGGTGCATTCGGTACGGTGCTGGCCATTAAAGCAAATCTGGGCGTAGCCCCTTGGGAAACCTTTCACATCGGCTTGCAAAAGACATTTGGATTAACGATTGGTCTATGGTCTCAGATCGTAGGAGTCGTTGTCATTTTCGCCACGTATTTGGTGGCAAAAATCAAACCTAATTTTGGAATGTTCTTAAATATGGTTTGCTTTGGCGTTTTTCTCGATCTTATCTTATGGTTGGATTTTATTCCTGAGGTGCAATCAATCTGGGCGAGAGTCTTGATGTTTCTCGCAGGTGTTGTTGTTTTGGCTGTCGGAATCGGGATGTATTTGTCTCCTTCTCTAGGAGCGGGTCCGCGCGACAGCTTCATGCTGGCGATGAACGAGCGTCTTGGCTGGAGTATTCAGCGAGTTCGCCTCATCATAGAAGTAACCGTTCTGCTTGCAGGCGCTGCTTTGGGCGGACCTGTGTCAATCGGCACGATACTAATAGCGCTGTTAACGGGACCATTGATTCAACGGACGATTCCGTTTTGGCGTCAAATTATGAAAAAGCCGTACGCTCTGCCAGAGCCAGTTGAAAGACAAGCGAGCTAATCTCCACTCCATTTGCCAGTACCTGTGTAAAAATACGGGAAAAACGGTCGTGTATAGGCGAAGGTCCAATCATCCTTGAGCATTCGCACATACAGTATGACTAGTTGCTGGCAAAGGAGGGAAAGCGAATGAGTCTGTTCAACGGAGGATTTGACGACTTTGCTTTAATACTGGTGTTGTTCGTATTGCTCGTTATCGTTGCTTGCTCTTGCGACTAACGAAAACACTAGGTAGCTTCGCCAGAAGGGAGAGCGATTTTTCGCTCTCTCTTTTGTTTTGCAAAAAAAAGCTTCGCCATAGAGAGGCGAAGCAAAGGGGAGACCTATCCTATCCGAGGCGATCGTGAACTTGTTTTTTTACACTGGACATTTGCTGGTCGGATAATTTGACACCGACCGCCTTGCTGACTTTTTTAATCAGCTCGCTTAATTTCTTGTCGTCCCTCAAGTCTTTCATGGAGAAGTCTTTTGCCAGCGACCGGACATCGCCCATCGTCCATTTTTTCTTGCTTTTCTTGTTGATGGATTTCAATAAATCACGTGGATTGCCCTTCGCTTTGAGCTTGACTTTTGCCCTTGCATTTCCTTTTGCTTTTGCCATGATGCAACGCTCCTTTCAAAAGAATACGTCTGCCCTATGCAGTTATATGGAAAAGCAAGGGGGTTCGCTTGGACAGATTCACGTCGTTATTCGCCTATTTTGCTTAACGTTGTGCAATGGCCCAAACCCATAGGGGGAGCCGTGACATAGGATGAGTCAGAACGATGCATGACAGGAGGCTAGTGGGTTGAAAATTGTCAGCTTTCATCGGGATACGCCGTTTACCGAGATACTGTCAGATTTGAAAACCAAGGTTCTGACGAAAACCGAGAGACTTCCATGGCGATGCTATGATGACCTTTCTTGCTTGTGTGTCAAACAAAAGATTTTTGAGCAGCATGAGGAGCTTTTTCGAAGGTACAAAGCGATGGTGGAGGAGAACATTACCGTAAGCGTCCATGCGGAAGGGGAGGATGAAATCCCGTGGGGCGTGAGATATGTCGGGGCACAGAGATTGTGGCGAAAGGGTCGTGGAGCAGGCGTCAAGGTCGCTGTCATCGATACGGGAATCTCCCGCGATCATTTTGATTTGAAGGATCAAATAAAGGGCGGCATCCAGCTTGTCCGCGGCAAACAAAATGGACACGGTACGCATGTCGCCGGGATCATCGTAGCTGAGATGAACCAAAGAGGAATTGTCGGAGTGTCTCCAGAGGCCCATTTGTATGACGTTCGTGCTTTTGATTATGATGGTCAATCATCTTTGTCGACCATTTTGCAGGCCCTGCAATGGTCGATTGCCAATAAGATGGATGTGATCAACATGAGCTTTGGTATGCCCCAATATAGCGAAGCAATGGCAAGGGCAGTTGGTCGGGCCCATCAACAAGGAATCGTACTGGTAGCTTCGGCAGGCAACGGAGGGGGAGAAGCGGAGTATCCAGCCCGGTACGATGGTGTCTTAGGGGTTAGTGCAATAGATCAAACGGGAAAATTGGCATCGTTCAGTGCGAGAGGCAAGGGTGTAAATATGAAAGCACCTGGAGTTGATATTCTGTCTACGTGGCCGGGGAATCAGTTTAAAAAGCTGAATGGCACTTCGATGGCTGCGCCACATGTAGCAGGGCTGAAGGCGCTAGAAATTGGTCGCAAGCGAAAAAGAGCATAGCGACCCTACGAAAAAAACAGCTCCGAGGCTAGAAATGAAGCCAAGGAGCTGTTGCTTTTTACAAACGAATTATTGATGGATTTTGGTGTCATGGTCTTGCTGGACACGGAACCATATATTAAGATCGTTAATAACACTGGCCAATTCGTGGATCTCGCTGTTTAATTCGCAAGATCTGACGAAATTTTCTTCTTCGGACATTTGGTTGGTTTTCTCAATGATAACCTTCTCTACCCGGTGTATTTGATCTGGAATGGACGCGCGGATTTCTTCCCATTCTAGCAACATGTCCGCTCTTTCTACAGTCGAATAATCTTCCCATTCCAGATGCAGCACGGGAAGCCGTATACCTAGCCGTTCATCATGGATAAATTGATAGCGCAAAGGTGAACTCACTCCTCTCCACCTCCATCATACCAAAAATGAATCCGTACGGGGAGAGAAATACACACGAAAGGAGCAACCATGTCAAAAGGACGTGTTCTTATCGATGCGGATGCTTGTCCGCGCCAGGCACTCTTAACTGCCCAAGCATTGTGCAAGGAGCTCGACTGGCTCTGTCTGACCTTTGCCAGTTATAATCATCAAATCGGCAACGCAAATCATGTGACGGTAGATGCCGGCCCACAAGCGGTAGATATGAAGCTCGCGAATGAAACGAGTTCAGGAGATGTCGTGGTGACGCAAGATATTGGTCTGGCGGCGCTCATTCTCGGGAAGAGGGCCCATGCCCTGACACCACACGGGATGGTTTTTGACCCGGAACGGATTGCGTTCCATTTGGAAGAACGAAATGAAAAAGCGAGATATCGACGCGGGGGAGGTCGTACGAAGGGGCCTGCTGCTCGCACGCGTGAAGACGATCAGCGATTTGCGGAGTCCTTGCGCTTTTTGATGGAAAGAGGAGATCAACAATGAATCAGACAACGAGAAAAAATGGATATGTAGGCGGAGCACTTACATTTGCGGTACTTGCTACGATCATGTTTGCCCTCTATGCATCGGGGAAAGTGGCAGGTATGGATCAAGCTGCCATTGCATTTGCGGAGTCGATTCGCTGGGATGTTGGGACTGTTTTTTTTCGATGGATAACCAATCTGGGCGGAGGCATGTTTCTTGTACCAGTAGCGGTGATTATAATCGCTGTCCTATACATAAAGAAATATCGTGAGGAGGCAATGTTTGTTCTCATTTCCCTCGCTGTCAGTGAAGTTGCAAATGAGCTCTTAAAGCTTTTTTTTGCCAGACCTAGACCGAGTGGCGTCAATCTGATTGAGCTTCCGGAGTCCTTTTCGTTTCCGAGTGGTCATGCGATGATTGGGCCAGCCTTTTATTGCATGGTCGCATTTTGGATTGCCCAATGGTTTGCGGAGAAAAGATGGTCGTCGCTCGTTCAGCCAGCGGCTTTTATTTTTGTAGCATTGCTCGCGTTCAGCCGTGTGTATTTGGGCGTTCATTATTTGAGTGATGTGCTTACCGGCTTTTTCCTATCGATGTGCTGGTACTTTCTCCTTCGTCTTGGCTATGAAGAAAGGATGGGGAGACGAAGCACAGTCGTCGACCCCGTACCTCATTCCAGATAATCATGAAGCTAGGTGGAATACCCTAATTCACTCATTAAACTCAGCCATTTTTCTACGCTGGGTTTATTTTTTTTGTCCTTCGGCAAGACGATGTACGCCGAGCGTTTGGGAGGCTTATTGCCTGTTATGATCAGTTCCTTCAAGGTACCAGCCGCGAGATCGGCTTTGACGGTAGAGCGCGTCAACAAGCTCACGCCGAGACCTTCTTTTATCAGATCGATGGCGAGCTCCGCTTTGTCTACGGTTAACTTGGGTACATAATTACGCGGCAGTGTCTGTCTAATCCACTCGTTAAACGGAGGGCCCCAATTCATGTACAGCAACGGGAGATTGCGCAGCTCGCGCGAATTGACCTGTGTAGATGCGGCAATGGGGCTCTCTGGAGAGCACACTAGGACGATTTCATCATCCCACGTTGGAATGACTTCAAAGTTGGGCAAGGATGGGGGAACGTATACGATTCCGATTTGAATCACGTTGTCTAGCAAATACTGGATGACATCGGATGAGTGGCCTGTCTTTGTGCTAATCGCAATTTGTGGATAGCGATAGTGGTACTCTTTCAAGATCGGCTCGAGGGTAGAAGTCCAGATCGCATTTAAGCTGCCGATTGATAAATAGTCTTCATAAGGCTGGAGTGAAGCAACTTCATTTAGGGCTTCATGGGACAGTTTGAGGATTCTCTCTGCATACGGTAATAGGGTTAAGCCCGCTTGCGTAATTTCAACACTTCTTTTATCACGAATGAAAAGAGGTTTGCCAACTTTTTCTTCCAGTTGCTTGATTCGCATTGTCACCGTAGACTGGACTAAGTGGAGCATTTCCGCAGCCTTGGTGAAATTTTTCGTTTGGGCCAATGTGTAGAAAGCGCGTAATTGTTCGAAGTCCATACAGTTGGAATCCCTCTTATCTAAATATTTGATTACCATATACAAAAATGTTCGTTTCCAAAATTATACCCTGTTCGCTAAGCTGGGGATATCCTTATTTCATGTGGGCTATCGGGAGAGCGAGGGGTATTGGAATGAAGTGGGAATGGTGGCGAGAAACGCCCTTTTCAGTGAAGCTCTTGTTAAGTACATCTTTTATGATGAATATGGGTTTTTATGCATTAATCCCCTATCTCACTTTGTATTTGACGGGCAGCATCGGTTGGACACTGGCGATGGCAGGGATTGTCCTGAGTGTCAGACAGTTCTCCCAGCAAGGTCTTGCCTTTTTAGGTGGTGTGATCGCGGATGCTTTCGGATACAAAGGGGCGATGTTCCTCGGATTGGGCGTACGTGCCGTTGGTTTTGCGATGTTCGCTTTTTGTACCGAGACATGGCACTTTTTTGTTGCCGCGATTCTTTCCGGTTTGGGTGGGGCGTTGTTTGAGCCTGCTTGCTCTGCTGCCTACGCCATTATTACACCTGAGGCCATTCGAAAAGAAGTATTCTCCCTTCGCAATGTGCTAGGCAATATTGCGGTTGTCGGTTCCCAAATCGTGGGGACAGCACTCTCGGCTATTGATTTTACGTACATTTCGCTGTTTGCAGGGGCCGTTTTCGGAGTGAATACCATCGTGATCTTCTTTTTCTTCCCACCGATTCGCGCCACGAATACACGGCATAGTATATGGGAAAGTATGTCTACGGTAGTGAAGGACAAGCTGTTTGTAAGATATACCTTTATTTTGATGGGGTATTATTATTTGAATATGCAGGTGTTCTTAACGATTCCACTGTTTGTTGAAAATGTTACACATAGCAAGGTGAATGTAGGGATCGTGCTTTCTGCGCTTTCGCTGTTTGTGATCTTATTTCAAATGAAAGTGACACAATTGCTGGAGGGTTACCCGCAAAGGCTTACCTTGATTGGCATCGGGACGTTGTTTATGAGCGTGGGACTATTTTTGTTCACGTTTGCCGATTCTTTGTGGCTTATCCTCTTGGATGTGTTCCTTTTTGCACTGGGTACCATGATTGCTGTTCCGAATCTGGTGGATGTCGTTCCCCGTTTTGCTCCCAAGGACTTGGTGGGCGCCTATTACGGCTTCAACGGGTATTCGATTGCCATCGGGGGTTCATTTGGACAGGTAGCGGGAGGATGGGTGTACGATGTCGGGCTGCGTTTGCAAATGCCGTGGCTGCCGTGGACCATTTGTTTGGTCATCGGGTTTGGGGTGGCCTGGATGCTGCATCGTATGGAACAACAAACCGGACAAATCGGGAATGATCTAAAGAAAATAGCTCGATCGTAAATATTTTTGGGCGAAATGAAACATTTTCCATCGTTCATACGTATATAACGATAGAGATGATTGGCGCAAGAAAGTGAGGGAATTTTATGGAAGATATGAAAAAGCTAAAGCGCATGTTGCTGGTAACGAGTTCCCTTGGATTTGCAGTCTTTGCCATGGTAGTCGTTACGGAAATTGTCCGAATCTCATTGTAGCATTGCCAAGCCTAACGCATCGCATATAAAGCACGAAAAGCTTGCAGTCCCTTCTTGAAAGGGGGCTGCAAGCTTTTCTTTTTGATTTACGCTTCGAGTTTCTTTTTAAAATGGAATTGATACACGCAGATCGCAATGATCATGAACGGAACCCCGCAGTACAAGGCGATGCGCTGTTCTGGATCGAATGCCAGACTCACGAGAACGAGCAAGTTCAAAATCAAGGAAATCAAAGGCAGTATAGGGTACAAAGGTGTACGGAACTTCAGATCCTCCAGCTTGCCTCCGTTTTTCAGGTAATGACGACGGAATGCGAGCTGCGAAGCGGAGATGGAGATCCATCCTACCTGTGCGCCGAGACCAGCGATAGACAACAGTACCATGAACACCGTATCTTCGGCAAAAATACCGGAGAGAAGAGACAAGAGAGCGATTGCAAACGTAATCAACAAAGCGTTCATCGGAATCCCTTTTCCATTTACAGCCCCAAGCTTTTTCGAAGCCATTCCTTCTTTGGACAGGGAGTAAAGCATACGAGTTGCTGCGTACAAACCAGAGTTGGCAACAGAGAGAAGTGCTGTCAGGACAACGAAGTTCATAATATCAGCTGCATAAGGAATCCCAATGCTGTCAAATACGACGACAAACGGACTTTCAATCACACCCGCCTGTTGATGTGGAATCATCCCTGCCACAATGGCAATCGCCAGAATGAAGAACACGAGTGTACGCCAAACCGTTGTACGAATGGCCTTCGGAATCGTCTTCTCGGGATTCTCACTTTCTCCAGCCGCAATCCCGATTAGCTCGGTACCTTGGAAGGAGAAGTTCACGGTGATCATCGTCATCAGCAAGCCTGTAATTCCAAAGGGGAGAAGCGGGCTTTCTGTAAAATTGGTGAGCATTGGCGCAGGCTGACCGTTTTTCAGGTCAATGAAGCCAAACATCGCCGCTCCACCCAAGATGATGAACAAGATGATAGCGCTTACTTTAATGCTGGAAAACCAAAACTCAGATTCACCGAACGCACGAGCCGATAAAGCATTTAATAAGAAGAGCACTACACCGAAGATCGCACACCACATCCAAACAGGTGAGTCAGGGAACCAACGTTGCATCAGCAGTCCTGATGACAACAACTCTAAAGCAACGGTCACTGCCCAACCAAGCCAATACAACCAGCCTACACCAAACCCAAGTGATGGGCTAACAAAGCGAGTCATATATGTTTGGAACGAACCAGCCACTGGCATGGCAACTGTCAGCTCGCCCAGACATAGCATAGTCAGGTACATGATAAAGCCGCCGACTAAATAGGAGAGAATGGCACCAACTGGTCCTGCCTGACTAATTGTATAACCTGATCCGAGGAATAACCCGGTTCCGATTACGCCGCCAAGAGAAATCATAAAGAGGTGTCTGCTGTTCATCGTGCGTTTCAATTGATTGTGCTGTTCCATGTTGCTTTGGGACATATAACCCTCTCCTTCACGCGAGTATGTTAAATGGATGTATGCGTTTTCAGCGCGATAGCCATATATGCTCTGCAAGAATGATACCAAATGAAATACTTTATGAAAATATTATTTTTGAGGGATTTGCTGGCAAAAAGCGCAAAAAGATTCGGCATGTAGATGCAAAATAATTAAAAAAACGCCAAATCTCTTGGCGTTTATTAAAAATGATAAGGAAAAAGTTGGGCTGATAAAATAGCATCTCATGAAATTATCATGCAAGTTTTTAGAGGGGAACGATGAACCAACTAAGCTGGTGAGAAGAAAAAGCGCAGGGCTCCTAGACCTTGAAAACGCCTACCCAGTCGGAACTTCAAAAAGGGGACCACGCTTGTCGAACACTTCTTCTTCGAGAAACGTCCGCCCGTAGGGTGGCTTTGGCTCGACGGTCCCCTTTTTGAAATGGAGACGAGCAGTGAGTCACCCTTGCGGGTGTGTCAGAGTCGAAGAGAACTGTGCTTTTTCTTCTCCTCCACCATGTTGACTCAAACCAGAACGTTTTTATTAATATGCTTTATCCTTTAATCCCCAGCTTACGTAAACGATATTGCAAGCTTTGACGACTGATTTGCAATTCCTTGGCTGCTCTTGAAATATTTCCGTTATAGCGTTCCACAACATGGTGAATATATGCAGTTTCAAATTCTTGCATCGTTTCCTTCAACGGCTTTCCTTCATCCAAAAATGGCAACGTGTGAGGGGAGGGTTGCTCGATTGTTACGGAAACGGCTGGCGTACGACGCAAAAAGTGTAAGGGCAAGTGTTCATAGCGTATGGTTGATTCGTCAATCATCAGATTCATGGCGCCCTCGATCAAGTGCTGAAGTTCACGCACATTGCCAGGCCAGTCATGCTGGATAAAAAATTGCAGAACCTCGTCACTGATGTTTCTTACCTCCATTTGAAACAGCTCATTATATTTTTCGATAAAATGGCTGACCAGCATCGGAATATCTTCTTTGCGATCCCGAAGCGGGGGAAGAAATAACGTGACGACTCCGAGACGATAGTACAGATCTTTTCGCAAATGCGAATTGGCAATTGCTTCAACAGGATCTTCATTGATAGCCGCAATGATACGTACATCGATCGTTCGATCCTTTGTGTCACCAATACGTCTAATCGACTTCTCTTGCAGAGCACGCAACAATTTTGCCTGTAGTGGCATACTAAGCGAGTTGATTTCGTCGAGAAAGAGTGTTCCGCCTTCCGCTTGTTCAAACAATCCAGGTCGCTCTACTGCTCCGGTAAATGCTCCGCGAGCCGTTCCAAACAAAAGCCCTTCAATCAGGCTATCTGGAAGCGCAGCGCAGTTTTGTGAGATGAGGGGACCAGATGCACGCAGACTGGCATTATGAATGCTTTGCACGAACAATTCTTTCCCGGCACCCGTTTCACCGACTACCAATACGGATGAGGAGGTGCGTGCTGCGCGTTTGGCATTCTCTATGACATCGAGAATAGGACCGCTTCTCCCGATAATGTGCTCGAATGTGTAGCGTGACCCGTTTTTTTGCAGCAGGTTTTCTCTGATCAATCGTTCCATCTTGGTAACATCATTTGCGATTTCCATCGCGCCGATGATCTTGCCATTTTCAACGATGGGGTACGTATTGTTGATGGTTGAAATTTCTTTTTGCTTGTCATTGAAATACGTTTGGCGTGTATTGCGAATGCTATTTCCGGTACGCAAGCAAGTGAGCAAGGTACTTTCCTGTCCGGAAGGGAACTGAAAAACCTCTGCCAAAGGTTTGTGCAAAACGTCTTGTCTGGTCATCAATTCCAGCTCGGTCATTTTGGAATTGTAGACAATCGTTGTCCCGTCCGAATCGATGACATGTACACCTTCATTCATTCTGTCCAAAATATGTTCATAAATTCGCAAGAGAGTGTCAGCAGAAGAATTATGCGTAGAAGACGACACTGTGGTCACCAGCCTTTCCTTATGAGGGTATCATAGCATAAAGAGAATGAGTGCAAAAACATTATGCACTGCAAAAGAATATGAATGCGAGATGCAAAAATTTTTTGCTCATTAGATCGGATTAGATCGACTTTGTGGGTTTTTCTTGTTTGGCATCGTTCTTGCTAGATAATTTTAGCAAGTGATCTTGAAGGAGGCTAACGACATGAGTAAAACAAACGTGGTTATTGAACAAACAGAAAAATTCGGTGCGCACAACTATCATCCGCTACCGATCGTTATTTCCAAAGCAGAAGGCGTATGGGTACACGATCCGGAGGGCAATAAATATCTGGATATGCTGAGTGCATATTCTGCGCTGAACCAAGGACATCGTCATCCACGTATCATCCAAGCTCTGAAAGATCAAGCAGATAAAGTAACCCTCACTTCCCGTGCTTTTTACAATGATCAACTGGGTGAATTCTACGAAAAGCTCTCTGCGGTGACAGGAAAAGAAATGATCCTGCCAATGAACACGGGTGCTGAAGCAGTAGAAACGGCTCTCAAAGCAGTTCGTCGCTGGGCTTATGATGTGAAAAAAGTACCAGAAAACCAAGCAGAAATCATCGTTTGTGAAGGGAACTTCCATGGTCGTACTGTCACAGTGACTTCCTTCTCTTCTGCAGAAGAGTACAGACGTGGCTTTGGACCATTCACACCTGGTTTCAAAATCATTCCTTATGGCGATATCGAAGCGCTTAAGCAAGCGATTACACCGAATACAGCAGCATTCATGCTGGAGCCAATCCAAGGCGAAGCAGGGATCATCATTCCGCAAGAGGGCTTCTTGAAGCAGGCACAAGAGGTATGTAAAGCAAACAATGTACTCTTAGTCAGCGATGAGATTCAAACAGGCTTTGGACGTACAGGTAAAATGTTTGCCAGCGATTGGGAAAATGTAGTACCAGACATGTACATCATGGGGAAAGCTCTTGGTGGTGGCGTGTTCCCGATCTCTGCAGTAGCCGCAGATAAAGAAATCTTGAGCGTATTTGAGCCAGGCTCCCACGGTTCTACCTTTGGCGGAAATCCACTCGGATGTGCAGTTGCCATCGCAGCTATGGATGTATTGGCTGACGAAGGTCTTGTACAGCGCTCCCTGGAAATGGGCGCATACTTCATGGAGAAATTGAAAGAAATCAATAACCCGATCATCAAGGAAATTCGCGGTCGCGGTCTGTTCATCGGCTTGGAACTGACTACAGCAGCTCGTCCATATTGCGAGAAACTAAAAGAACTGGGACTCCTGTGCAAAGAAACACATGAGACAACCATTCGCTTTGCACCGCCACTCGTTATCAGCAAAGAAGACTTGGATTGGGCAATTGATCGCATCAAGCAAGTACTGCACGTGACAGAATAAAAGCAACAAGGTAAGCCATCCTGTGAAGGGGTGGCTTTTTTATGTGGGATCATTATGACAGAATAGTCGCATTATTCGTTCGACAAATTTCGACTGACTGTGGATAAAAGGAAAAAAACATCCACAAAGGAAATGCTTGGATGCTTATGAGTTACGCACAATTTGCCCACATGTTACCAACAAGATGTCCACATTGCTTGTGGATATCCGAACGGTTGTTCGATACAAACGCATCTGGTACAATGGGCTCATATTAGAGATGGAGGTGAGCAAAGGTGAAATACTTAAGTGACCAAATGTTGATAGAAGTATATCATCGAGCTGTCGACCTTCAACTAGATGCAGCTTTTATCGAATTGCTTCGCGAAGAACTACAGCATCGGAATATCCGTATCACGCAGTTCAGCGCCTAAGAGCAAAATCATCACTCATACGTAACATATGGCAAAAGCCATCCTCTTTTTTCGAAGGAGGATGGCTTTTGTTATCTTACGCTTACTCCGTGATAAACTCAAAAGCAGTAATTCCTTTAATCGGTTCTTCTTTGGCAAGCAACACTTCCGGCAAATAAAAATACACAGGACCATCCTCTTTAATAGGCCTGCCGCCTTTGGAGAATTGGAGGATGGCTCTTCTTGCCTCGGCAAGTGGAAGAACGACCGCTTCCTGATCCTCGCGGTGAAGACGGACATGAGTCACCTCTGGTAGGGGCTCAGCATTTGTAATGAAGGGATCAAGACGGATTCCGTACTCACCTTCGAGCACTTTACGTTCTTCGGCTAAGCTTTTTCTCTCAGAAGGAAGCGTAGCCCCTTCACGCAACTCCTTATCCCACTGCGTTCCCGTGCCAGCCAAATACTTTGCTTGTGTAGCCAGTGAGCTATCATCTTCGCCAGCGTATGTTTTCAGATCGAATTTGCGTTCATCAAAAACCCAAACGGTTGGATCCAATGTAATAGGGAAAGAAATGGCCCCTTTGAACACGATAACATCAGACATACGTCATTCCTCCGTGGTCATTCATAATCAATCTCTATATTACTATAGACGCGCAAATGACAGCAATTATCCAAAAAGCGAAAAATTCTTAAAATAGTCTAAAAATTATTGACATGCCTTTTATAGATTATATAATCATATTAGAAAGTTATTATGTGAGAGTGAACTTTTCCTGTAATAAGTAGATTCCTACTAAAAAGCTGGAGGCAGATATGAGGCATTGTGTACAAGCCTATCTATTTTTGAAAGGGCTTTCGCAAAAAACATTAACGGCGATGAGCGCTAGGGAAGGAAACCCATATCATTCATCCCGAGGATGGTTGCAAGGTCGAGTGAATATTTGGTTAATTCAAACGATTTAGGGGGCAAAACGATGGCGAAAGGCACGAATGTGCAAGTAGATCTGATGAAGCAAAAAGGTATCCTAAAGTGGATTGAAACAGTAGGGAATAAGCTCCCGCACCCATTTGTATTGTTCATTATTTTGTGTGGCGTATTGATGGTAGTCTCTGCAATCCTTGCAGCGATGGATTTTTCGGTCATACATCCGGCAAAAGGCGAAGAGGTTGCCGTTAAGAGCTTGCTTAGCGTCGAAGGTATTCACTGGATTTTAACGAGTATGCTGAAAAACTTTATTGAATTTCCAGCACTTGGTCTCGTTCTGGCTATGACGCTTGGAATTGGACTGGCAGAAAAAATCGGTCTTTTGACGACAGTTCTACGCAAAATGATGGCAGGCATTCCGGCAGCGGTTGTCAGTTATGCCATTGTTTTCGTGGGTATTTTAGGAAATCTTGCTTCTGATGCAGCCATGGTTATTATTCCTCCACTTGGTGGTCTCGTGTTCTTGGCAATGGGGCGTCACCCGATTGCAGGCTTTGCAGCTGGTATGGCAGGTGTATCCTCCGGTTTTACGGCGAACTTTTTCATTGCTGGTACAGATGCTCTCTTGGCAGGGATCAGTACCGAAGTAGCGAAAACAATTGATCCAAATGCAATGGTTACACCAGTAGATAACTGGTTCTTCATGTCAGCTTCCGTTGTGATCCTCGCTTTCTTTGGAGGATGGATTACCGATAAAATAATCGAACCACGTCTTGGTACGTATCACGGAGATCGAAACGTACAATTCGAAGAAGTAACTCCGCAAGAAAACAAAGCACTGCGCAAAGCTGGCATCGCAGCGTTGATGTTCGTAGTCATGGTAGGGTTGCTGGTCGTTCCAGAAGGTTCCCTCCTGCGCGATCCAAAGACAGGTGACTTCTTGACCTCACCATTTTTGAAAGGGATCATTCCCATCATCCTGCTGTTCTTCGTGACCGTATCGTTCGTGTACGGTAGGGCAATGGGATTGATTAAAACATCGAAGGACATTCCGCATTACATGTCCGAAGCCATCAAGGATATGTCGGGCTTTATTGTGCTAGCGTTTACGGCAGCACAGTTCATCGCGTTCTTTAACTGGAGCAATATTGGGATTTTGATGGCTGTCAATGGTGCAGAATACATGACAAGCATGGGCCTGACAGGCTTGCCAATCATTATTGCGTTCACACTTTTCACAGGTATCTGTAGCTTGTTTATCACGAGTGGTTCAGCGCTGTGGGCGATCCTTGCACCTGTATTCATGCCAATGCTGATGCTGTTAGATTACAATCCAGCGTTTATCCAAGTCGCTTACCGGATTGCAGACTCTGCAACCAATACGATTTCACCTGTGAATCCGTACATCCCGCTTTTCCTGGCTTTCTATCAGAAGTATAATAAGAATGCAGGGATGGGAACGATTTTCTCTACCATGACGCCATTTGCGATCGTTTTCTTGGTTGTATGGATCTTGCAATTGACAGCATGGTACTTCCTGGATCTCCCGTTCGGTCCCGGGGTATACGCTCGTTAATAGATCCAGTATTGAAAAGAGCCGAGAGCCACTCATCGAAGTGGCTTTTTTCGTTGGCAAGAGAGCTTGGACAATTGGAAAAAACGGTTTATGCTGTGTAGGTAAGGGAAGGGACTACGGGGAGGGAACGAACGTGTACGATTTTGATCAGCGCATAGAACGCAGAGGGACAGATAGTGTCAAATGGGAGATTCAGAATCCAAAAGTGAACGGAGAAGGGATGCTTCCGCTGTGGGTGGCGGATATGGATTTTGCTTGCGCTCCCGAAATCACGGAGGCATTGATCAAACGAGCGAATCACCCGATATACGGATACACGTTGAAGTCAAATGCCTTTTATCAGAGCTTGAAAGAGTGGATACACAAACGATTTGGCGTAGAGGTAGACGTGAGCTGGATGACAGGGATACCTGGAGTCGTTCCCGGCATACATGTAGCGGTAGAGGCCTACACAGCCCCCGGAGATAGTGTCTTGATCCAGACGCCTGTGTATCATCCTTTTTATCATGCAGTCGAAAACCGCGGACGTCATGTCGTTACCAGCCCACTCTTGGAACGTGACGGCCGTTATGAAATGAATTGGGATGATCTCGCACAAAAGCTGAGCGACCCGCGGGTGAAGCTCATGCTGCTTTGTACACCGCATAATCCGATCGGGCGAGTATGGACCAGAGAAGAGCTGGAGCGCTTGGGAAGATTGTGTGTAGAAAATGGCGTCCTTGTGGTTGCCGACGAGATTCATTCAGATTTGGTCTATGAGCCAAATGTTCATACGCCTTACTATTCGCTGGCACCGGAATTAGCCAACCAGAGCGTTACCTTTCTATCAGCCGCCAAAACATTTAATTTGGCTGGTCTGTACACTTCTTATTTGATGACAGAAAATCAGCAGTTATTGCGGAACTTCCAGGTCACAGCATCCAAAATGGGCTATGAGAACCTAAATTTGTTTGGGATGGAAGCAACGATTGCCGCCTACCAACATGGAGAAGCATGGCTGGAAGAACTGTTGGTCTACTTGCGTAAGAATGCAGACTTTGTACATGAGTTTTTATCGACTCGTATTCCGGGGGTATCCATGGCAATTCCAGAAGCGACATACCTGGGATGGATGGATTTTAGACAGTTAGGATGTAATCAGGCGGAATTGAACAAACTGATTCGCGAAGATGCAAAGCTCGGTTTGCACGATGGCACGACGTTTGGGCCAGATGGTGCAGGCTTCATGCGAATTAATTTTGCTTGCCCGAGATCGATTCTAGTCGAAGCGATGGAACGATTGGAGCACGCTGTTCATAAGTAGGGATCATTTGACATGTCCCTTGCAGAAATCTACAATCGAATCTGTATACATCGACGTAATAGACTGAGGGGATTTTCAATGGATTTGAAACAAGCGTCCGATCAATTGGAGCAAATACGCAACCAATCACTTGAGTTTACATACATGGGGAGTGTAGCGTCCTATATCCCTGAATTGGCAAAAGTCGAACGACATCAATTGGGAGTAGCTGTATGCTTGCCCGATGGGACGATCCTTTCTGCTGGAGATGCAGATGTGCCATTCTCGATGCAAAGCATCTCCAAGATTTTCTCTCTGATCGTCGCCTTATGCCAAAACGGGAAGGACTACGTTTTTCGGCATGTGGGGAAAGAACCAACGGGAGACCCGTTTAATTCGATTATAAAACTGGAGACGACCGAATCTCATAAACCACTGAACCCGATGATCAATGCAGGAGCCATTGCCGTTGCGGGAATGATTCGTGGTGCCAACGTGGACGAGCGGCTAGATGCTGTGCTGGCTTTAATGCGGAAAATGACGGGGAATCCTCATCTTTCTATCAATCAAGCTGTTTATTGTTCTGAAAAGAAAACGGCTGATCGCAATCGTGCCCTCGCTTGGTTTCTAAAGGACAGTGGCATACTGGAAACGGATGTAGAAGAGACGCTTGATCTGTATTTTCGCCATTGCTCGATAGAGGTGACAGCGAAGGATGTAGCTACACTAGGGATGGTGCTTGCAGCAGACGGAATTCTCGTGAATACGGGTGAACGAGTGATTCCAGAAGAGGTAGCGCGAATCTGCAAGACTTTCATGGTGACTTGTGGGATGTACAATGCCTCTGGGGAGTTTGCAATTGACGTAGGAATTCCCGCGAAAAGTGGCGTTGCTGGCGGCATTATGGCAACCGTGCCACAGCGTATGGGGATTGGTGTGTTCGGTCCGTCCCTGGATGAAAAAGGAAATTCGGTAGCCGGTGTCAAGCTGTTGGAGCTGCTCTCAAAAGAGTGGAAGCTTGGTATCTTTTAGCTTCTTGCAGTTGATCTGTCTTCTCCCCTTTTCAAATGGCCCAGAATCGCGTACTATGTATGATAAGGATGGAGGCAAACGGAGGGATAGGTTTTGACAGAAATTAAGGTTCCCGATCTGGAACAAAAAGCGCTAGCGTTGCTTCAAGCAGACGCCGATAAAATTTACAAGCTGATCGACGTACAGATGGAAAACCTGACCATGCCGCAGTGCCCACTGTATGAAGAAGTGCTGGATACGCAAATGTTCGGGCTTTCTCGTGAAGTAGAGTATGCGGTCCGCTTAGGACTGATTAGCGACGACATCGGTCGAGAAATTATGGGTTCATTGGAGCGTAAATTGGCCCATCTTCATGAACTGTTTAATCAAAGGTAAGGCGAGGAGAGCGGCGATTATCCTCGCTTTTCATTTTATTGAGAGAAAAAACACTTGCCTATTTCACGTATTTATATTAAATTAAAGTCTATAATTTTTTATTAATTTTGAAATGCAATGACGGAGACTAGTATGCGGAATCACCGCTTGTCAGGGAGAAGCTGCCTTAGACTGAAAGCAGCTTTGAAGCGCGCCCCGTAGAATTCCCTCCTGAGCAGCCCTCTTAATGGCAGGTTGCCTAGTAGGAGGAATCGGGTCATTCCCGTTATCAATGATGGAGAGAAGTGCGTAGGGGGAATCTGTATCCCGTGCACTTAATCAGGGTGGTACCGCGAATAACTCGTCCCTTTTTTGGACGGGTTTTTTTTATTTCGGAAAAGCCCAACAACTGAATCATACAAACAAGCAAGGAAAGAGACTAGTAAACGGACCTGCTGCATGACAGGGAAGGCTGCCATAGACTGAGAGCAGCCTGATGTAAGCCCCGTTGAATTCACTCTTGAGCTGACCTCTGAACGCAGGCGCCGCCAGTAGGAGAGTCCGGGTCATACCCGTTATCAATGACGAAGCGAGGCATTCCCTATCAGGGATGTCTAAGTAGGGTGGTACCGCGAGAAATAAATAACTCGTCCCTTTTTGGGGCGGGTTTTTTTGTACCCATTTTTCAGAATGAGAAGAATATATTTGGAGGGTGAAAACTATGAAACAAGCCGAACAATGGACGAGCAGGCTCGGCTTCATCTTGGCAGCAGCAGGCTCAGCGATTGGACTGGGGGCCATTTGGAAATTTCCATACATGGTCGGAACAAGCGGCGGTGGAGCGTTCTTTCTGTTATTCATTATCTTTACGCTAGCAATTGGTCTTCCCCTGTTATTAGGAGAATTCACAATCGGACGTAGTACACAAAAAGAGGCGATCAGTGCGTATAAAACAATTGCGCCCGGCTCACTCTGGCATTGGATCGGTCGCCTTGGGGTGACTACTTGCTTCTTGCTCTTGTCCTTTTACAGTGTAGTGGGAGGATGGATTCTTAGTTATCTTCTTCGCGGGTTTACTGGTCAATTGCAAGGGCCAGCGTACGACAAAGTGTTTGGTGATGTTATCGGTGATCCTGTTGGTGCAGTAGTTGCGCAGTTGGTTTTCATGCTCATTACCGCATGGGTAGTCGCGAGAGGCGTATCGAGTGGAATTGAGTCCGCTAACAAGTACATGATGCCAGGTTTGTTCCTTTTATTCATGGTATTGATGATTCGTTCCTTGACATTGGATGGGGCGATGGAGGGCGTTTCCTTCTTTCTGCGTCCTGATTTTACCAAGCTGAGTGCGCAATCGATCTTGTACGCATTGGGTCAATCCTTTTTCGCGCTGAGCGTCGGGGTGTCCGTCATGGTCACGTACAGCTCGTACCTTGCCAAAAACGAAAGTCTGGTTCGTTCTGCTGGATCGATTGTCAGTTTGAATCTGCTCGTATCGCTATTTGCCGGTTTGGCCATTTTCCCTGCCGTCTTCTCTCTTGGAGTAAAGCCAGAAGCAGGGCCGGGATTACTGTTTATCGTACTGCCTTCCGTGTTTGAAAAAATTGCGTTCGGTAACATTTTTCTGTTAATCTTTTTGGCTCTTTTCCTTTTTGCTACATTGACTTCGGCTTTTTCGATGCTGGAAATTATCGTTGCATCTCTTGCAAAGGGGGACGAAGCAAAGCGCAAGCGTCTTGCCTGGGTGATGGGTCTGCTGATTTTTATTGTTGGTGTTCCGTCGGCTTTGTCATTCGGTGTATGGAGCGAGGTTACGCTGTTCGGAAAATCTATCTTTGATGCGATGGACTTTTTGGTCAGTAATGTCTTGATGCCGTTGGGAGCGTTGCTCATTGCGATCTTCGTTCCGCTGAAAATGAAGCGTGAGACTTTGATAAACGAGCTGGGGGCGCATACTTCTCTGGGCAAACGCATGTTTATCATTTGGCTTCTCCTGATTAAATATGTAGCACCTATCGCGATTCTCGCCGTTTTCCTGCAAATGCTGGGTCTCTGGTAAAACAACGAAAGGCTTCGCCACTATAAGATGGCGGAGCCTTTGTTTTGTTCCAGTGCCTTACGCGAAAAAAAAGACCGTACCCAAAATAATATACACGGTCAAAAGAAGGACGCCTTCAAACCAGTTCGTGGCGCCATCCCGTGTGATGGAAATTGTTATAAAGGTAGCAACTCCGATTGCTGCCAATTCAAAGGTAGAGAACACGATGTCCATCGGATTGCCTAGCAAGAGACTCATGATGACCAAAGTCGGGGCTACAAACAAGGCGATCTGCAAGCTGGAGCCAATTGCGATTTCGACTGCTGCACCGATGCGTCCTTTTAGTGCCAACAGCATAGCAGCGCTGTGCTCTGCGGCATTCCCGATGATCGCAATGACAAAAGCACCGACGAATAACTCCGACCATCCTAACGATTTGGAGACATGCTGTACGCCCTCTACCAGCCATTCCGAGACAACTGCAACGAAAAAGGTGGAGACAGCAAGCATCAAGAGAGAGACACCCTTTGACCATACCGCATCACTTTCTTGCGGCTCAATATCCGATAAAAAATCACTGTGTGTAATCATGGAAAAGATGAGCCACAAAATGTAGGCAATGATGAGCAGGCTGGCGATGACGATACTGATGATCTCCACCTTGATCACGGGCAGATCGAACATGAAGACAGCCGGAATGAACAAAGCGACGATTGCGAGAGTCATCAACGAAGCATTGTGACTGGCGAGCCGGCTATTGAAGGTTTGTTCCTTGTACTTAAGACCACCCAATAGCGTGCTTAAGCCAAGAACCAACAGCATATTTCCGATGATCGCACCCGTAATAGAGGCTTTGACCATATCGAACAAGCCTTCTTTCACCAGAAAAAAAGCAATAATAAGTTCTGCGGCATTTCCGAAGGTAGCGTTAAGAAAGCCCCCGATTCGGTCTCCAGCATAATGGGCGACGCTCTCTGTCGATTTTCCGAGCCAAGCCGCCAAAAAAATGATGGCCAGTGAAGCTGTGACGAATTGGAGCATTTCATTTCCAGAAAAATAGTGGGCGTAGACAGCTAATGCCATGCTCCCGCCAACTAATGAGAAAAAGAGTTTCAAGTTCATTTCATCACCTCTACGATTTTTACTCATCCCTAGAACCTCATAGGTATAGAGTTCCTGTTCTGGACAAAACTAACCATGAACTAGAAAAGTGAGGTGTTTTTTTATGACCCAGCCTTTGTTGTGCCCGACATGTAAATCGAATCGGATGAGGTTCACTGTCATTGAGCAGACCCCTCGCTATATAAGACTGGACCCACAGTCAGGCGAAGTCGTAGCAGAATTCCATCAAGAAGAGCTTGATATGTTTCACCAGCCGTACAAAGGTGAGCACTACATGATACAATGTGGAGTTTGCGGGACCACAGAACCGGAAGAGCGATTCGTCAAAATGGCTCAGCATATGCAATCACAACGTTCGAAATGAAAACTCGAAAAGGAAAACAGGCACGCAGTTTACGACTGTCGTGCCTGTTTTTTTAAATGGAGTGCTAGCGGCAAAAAATGTGTCTGCCGATCTTTTTAATTTGAGGGCGGCTCCAAATCCAACCGGATGTAGCTGTATCCGGGTTGAAATAATAAATAGCTCCATCTGTTGGGTCCCAACCTTTGAGCGCGTCATTCACTGCTTTTTTTGCCTGCTCGTTCGGTGTTAGCCAAATCTGACCATCCGCAACAGCCGTAAAAGCCCGAGGTTCGAAGATAACGCCCGCTGGTGTATTGGGAAAGGACGCGTTTTTCGTCCGGTTTAGAATAACAGCCGCCACTGCCACTTGGCCAATGTAGGGCTCTCCACGCGATTCTCCGTACACGGCATTCGCCATCAGACGCAGGTCGTTCTCCGATATTCCGGCTACATGATACGTAGGCTTAGAAGGCGCAGAAGGAGTCGATGGTGCAGGGGTTGCGGTTTGTGGCACCCCGAGATCAGAAGCAGTGGGCTTATAATTTTTCGTTGCGTTGTACAGCTTTACTTTCGTTTGCGCACCAAGGACACCGTCTATGGGTAAGCCAAACTCATACTGAAAGTTACGTAGCGCCCAATAAGAACGCCACCCGAATACGCCGTCTACTTTTCCTGTATAAAATCCAAGGTGCTTCAAGCGATACTGCATCTCACGCACGTCTGAGCCTTCTTCTCCTACTTTAACGATCTGCTTGCTGAATGCATCTGAGCGTAAGGGAGATACCATAACCGCCGTTGTAACGAGAAGTGCGAATACTACTACAGCTAGCAGCCATTTGACAGGCTGTTTCATTTCTTACCCTCCTTCGGGTATGGATTTGAATATCAGTTGATTATTGTTAGGTTCTCCAACTTCCGTCATTTTGGCCTTAGTAAAATATTGGAGAATGCGTAGACTACGAGTACATGTATTTGAACTTTGTCCTGGAAGGGGAAGATTTGATGCAGGTCGCGCAATATTTGACGGAACAATTGATTCGTTGGGGAGTAAAACGAATATATGGGGTGGCAGGTGACGGAATCTTTGCCTGGCTGGATCAGATCGCGAAGCAATCCGACATCCAATACGTTGCTTGCAAGCATGAATCTGCTGCGGCCATGATGGCAAGTGCGGAAGCAAAGCTGACAGGAAATCCAGCTGTTTGTACCGCGACAATGGGGCCGGGTTTCGTCAATCTGCTGAATGGACTTGCAGATGCGCATACGGATCGTGTACCCGTCATTGCGATTACAGGTCAAGTGGAGACATATAAGCTGGGTGGAGCCTACAAGCAGTTTGTCTCTCAAGAAGACATGATACGTCCCATCAGTTTTTATTCGACGACGATTACGCATCCAGATGCGATCCAAAGTGTTCTGCACAAAGCATTTGTCACGGCTATGCAGCAAAAAGGAGTAACACATCTCGCCATTTGCAAGGACGTCTTTACCCAAACGACTTCAGAGGCTGTCCTTGCAGCACTTCCACGCATTCCACATGCCATATATCCGGATCGGATGGAGATTGAGCTCTCAGCCGAGCAGGTTGCAAAGGCACAAAAGCCTGTCGTTCTACTTGGAATCGGTGCCCGCAAGTCGGCAGATTTGTGTGTAAAGCTAGCGGAACAGCTAGGGGCAGGCGTGTTGCTGTCGCTCGGAGCAAAAGGGACGATAGAGGAATCACATCCACTTGTGATTGGCGGATGGGGAGAGGGGGGCAGCGAAACAGCTTTACATGCTTTAGCGGAAGCCGATTTGTTGCTCATTTTGGGAGCCAGCTGGTTCCCTCGCGCCTTTTTACCCAAGAAACTTTCCGTCATTCAAGTAGATCATCAGCCTGGATCGATACATGCACATCCCTACCTCCAGTCTGTCACGGCTGAATTGGACGATGTCCTGCCGATCTGGATGAGACGTTTGCAATCGCGCAGACAGGATGATGCGTGGCAGGAACAAATCAAGCGTTGGCATGGCGAGTTTGGCGAGGAGACAGAGCAAGCTGTTATTCAACAAGCGAGTGAACAAGTAAAGCCACAAACCTTGATGCATACGCTTGGGGGAGTGGTCAATGAAGATGCGATTATCGTCCTGGATACAGGTGAGCACACGATCTGGTTTAATCGTGCGTTCCGTGGGAAAAAACAGACCCCACTCTTTTCAGGAAAGTGGCGAACAATGGGATTCGGGTTGCCTGCGGCTGTAGCTGCAAAGCTAACCTATCCTGAGAAGCAGGTCGTCTGCATTGCCGGGGATGGAGGATTGCAAATGAATCTGGCGGAATTGATGACAGCGGCCCAACTCCAGCTTCCGATTGTAATTCTCGTGGTAAACAATGGGACATTAGGATTGGAAGAGGTCAAAATGAGTCAGGCGGGCTTGACCCCTTTTGGAGTGAAATTGCATAATCCAGATTTTCAACAATTGGCGAAAGCTTGCGGGATCAGTGGCAAGGTTGTTAAAGAGGTACAAGCTCTGGAGCCTGTATTGCGAGAGGCGCTTGCTGCAGATCAGTTGACACTCGTTGACATTCATTGCACATCTCCGACACTAACGGAGAGAAAAAAACAAATTTCCTTCCAAGCCCAAGCATGATTTGTTTATAATGAAAGAAAAGGCAAATGAAATCAGTGGGGGAAGAACGAAACGGGCGAAGAGGAGGGCGTCCTGATGGCTGACAGGCTTGGCGAAATCCGAGTGGCAGATCAGGTAATCGCAATCATTGCTGGCGTTGCTGTAGAAGAAGTGTTGGAAGTCACAGTCCGTTCAGGCGGAATTTATCAAGATTTGGCGAAAAAGCTGAATGGCGGCGCGAAAGGCATTACCGTATCCGTAATAGAAGACAGGGTCACCATTGACATGCGTGTGTCCGTCCGTTATGGGGCGCAGATTCATCACGTCTGTCATGTCCTACAGGAAAAAGTAAAAGAAGCCGTGGAAACATTGACAGGTCTTTATGTAGAAGCCGTGAATGTACGAGTGGAAACAATCGAATTCCTTCGAAATGAGTAAGAAAAAAGGGATACTGGACTCATCCGGTATCCCTTATGCTTGTTTTTTACATGGCGTATGGCTGTTTTTGTAATTGCTCTTCTACCTTCTGGCGACTGACTTCCCGCGATATACTGAGCAAAAAGCCTGTGGCAAGCAGACATACGAGTAAGGAGGAACCACCATAGCTGATAAACGGCAATGGTACACCTGTCAATGGAATCAAACCCGTTACTCCGCCAATGTTTAAGATCGCCTGAATGGCGAACATGCTGACCACACCGATTCCTGCGAGACTGGCAAAGGTGTCTTTTACGCGCAGACAAATATGGATGCCACGCAGCAGGAAAAGCAAGAAAATCAAGAGGAACACAGAGGCACCGATAAAGCCAAGCTCTTCTGTCATGATTGAGAAAATAAAATCGGTATGCCTCTCGGGCAAATACAAATACTTTTGAATGCTTTTTCCAAAGCCTGTCCCAGTGAGGCCGCCATGTGCAATCGCAATCCAGGATTGAATAATATTGTAGCCAGTGCCACTCATATCACTCCATGGATCGAGGTAGGATGAAATCCGATTCAAGGCATGGGGTTTTGCTGTGATGTATACCAAAAGTGCAACGGTCACAGCTGGTGCACCTAGACCGACCAGTTGACGAATTCTGGCCCCACCGCAGATCATGACAATCAAAGCGCACCCGAGCAGGATGGCAGCAGAACCGAGGTCAGGCTGGACGACAATCATCATAAAAAACATCCCCGTTACCATCAGTGGGGGCATCAATCCAGATTTCAGCTTTTGTATTCCGTTCCCTTTTTTGGAGATGATCGCTGCCAAGTACAGAATAAGACCAAGCTTGGCAAACTCCGCAGGCTGAATAGTTGCAGAACCGATTTCAAACCATGATCGAGCTCCGTTCACTTCCTTACCAATACCCGGAACAAGAACCAGGAGCAAAGAAAAGAAGCTGACGATCGCAATCAATAAGAAGTTTCTCTTATAAAAGGAGAAGGGAATGTTCATGGCCACCAGCATCCCAACGACACCGAGCAGCAAGAAAACGGATTGACGCTTCACGAAATAAAGCTCATCTCCGCCACAGTAATCACATCCTCCGCTTGTAAAGCTCGTCAACGCGAAAATGGAGCTGGAGCTGAGCACCATGGTTATCCCAAACCCAACAAGTAGGGCGGTCAAAAACAGGAGCAAGAAGTCAGGTACGCCCCTCGTCTTCATAAAAAATACCCCCCTCTACGTGAAACAGAGAGGGGATTCCTCTCTGTACACTGTGCATTTCATTTTTTAGTGTGAGGACAGCTTTTCACCCAGCATTTGCAGCTTCAACTTCGCTGTTTTTACAACGGAGTCTGGCATTGGGTAATCGTAATCCAGCCCGTGTGGGAAAAGGTGTTTGCCCATGTAAGGATCTTCGAGCTTCAGTACTGCGTGCGTATCCTCAAGCTTGCCTTGCGTCACGTTCGCTTCGATGCGCAGGTAGAAGACGTTGCCTTTATCTTGGATTTTATAATCGTATGTAGCATGCTTGTAATCCCAAGCGCCGCGATCAAAGCCGAGTTCGCTCATATAATGCTCCAGATCGGCGAAAAAGACTTCTTTCGTGCCAATACCCGTGTCCTTAATGACCATTCTTTTTCCTCCTAAAAATGGGTGAGATATTCACTCATTTAATCATAGTCTGTTTTTGGAAGAAGCGCAATATATCATACTCTTTCTTGCGAATGAAACGATAGGGGAGCGGACAAACTACAATCGTTGATTAGCAAAAGGAGGAGAATGAAATGGCAAAGCTGGAAAATCGTACCCTACGTGAAATTATGACAAAAGATGTCGCTACTGTGACGCTTAAGGATAATGTGTATGAAGTGGCTTGCAAAATGCGCGATTGGAATGTAGGGGTCATTCCGGTTGTGGATGAAAAAGAAGATGTGATCGGTGTCATTACAGACCGCGATATTGTGATTCGCGGTTTGGCTGAAAAACATGAAGGATCGACTGCCACCGAGGTGGTCATGACCCGAGACATTATTCTTGGTCAGCCGGGAATGACGGTTGATGAAGCTGCAAGGGTTATGGCCCAGCATCAAATTCGTCGTCTGCCCGTTGTCGAGCATGGCAAGCTGGTTGGAATTGTGGCGTTGGCAGATATGGCTGTTCGTCAAGTCCATCACGATGAGGCGAGTGATGCTCTCCAACAAATTTCTGAGCCAGCGCCACATTAATCAGATAGAAATCAGCTGTCGGGAGGAATCCGGCAGCTTTTTTTCTTTCTGTCTGTACATTCACGCTGCGTCAAGGTTTATGATAAGGAAAGAATGAAACAGGGAGAGAGTTCCATGCAAATCAAAGACATGGCCCATCGCTTGCAAATAACCCCGCGTGCGATTCGATATTATGAAGAAAAAGGGCTGATCAAGCCATCGAAAGCAGATGCGTCCGGGTATCGCCAGTTCACGGAGGAAGATGTCTGGAGACTGCAAACCATCATTACCCTGCGCGAGGTCGGGATGGCGGTAGAAGACATACGGGAGCTTCTGATTCATATGAAAGATCAGGAAGGCACTCTTCTCCATTATTTAGAGCTGCAGCGTTCGTTTATGTATACAAGGTGGGTAGAAATGAGCAAGGTCATCCAAACGACAGAAGCGATGATTGAGCGGGTAAAGGGTAGGGAATCGATTGATCCAGCAGAGCTGTTTACATTGGCAGAGGCGAACAAGCGATTGAAGCAGACGCGGGATAACTGGGTGGATCGATGGAATTTTAATGAATGGGCGGAATGCTACGACGAGTGGGTACATGGCGGGAATGGTCATGAATCGTACGAAAACGTACTGGATGAGGTGGTAGCAGCCGTTGCAGTCAAACCAGGAGAGTGCGGCTTGGATGCTGGAACGGGAACTGGAAACCTCGCTGGGCGTCTCGTGAAAAAAGGAGCCAAGATGAGCGGGTTCGACCAATCTCCGCAAATGCTGAAGCAATGCAGACAAAAACACGCGGAGGTCGAGACGAAGCTGGGAACCTTTTTCGCCTTTCCGTTTCTAGAAAATCGGTTTGACTTTGTGGCTACGAGTTACGCCCTGCACCATTTGACGGATGATCAAAAGCAGCTTGCCTTGGCGGAATGTCGCCGCGTATTAAAACCAGGGGGACGGTTGGTTATTGCCGATTTGATGTTTGAGGATCAGACGCATAGACAAGCTCATCTTGAAGCCCTAGAGGAAGCAGGACAGACGAAAGTGATAGCAGATATTCAGGACCGCTGTTATGCAGATCGCTCCCGATTGCTACAGGAGCTTGTTCATCTTGGTTTTACGAATGAAGTAAGACAGCTAGGTACTTATACGCATTTGATCTTGTCTACATGTTCGTAGTACATTTTTTCGAACACGAATTTCACTTTTGGGCTCTTCCAACTACTGACACGTGTCTAGCCTTTTGCATAGGCTGTAACGAGAAGGAAAGGAGGACTCCACCATGGGTCTGTTCGACGGTTTTTTTGATCGCGAAAACGAGGAATTTATATGGATTATTATTGTCGTGGTCGTCCTGTTGTTCTTGTTTAGTGCCGATCGTGATTAAAATCTGGACGTATAGACAAAACGACCTTGGGCGAAGGTCGTTTTTTTCGTTACACAAAATGGACTTCTCTATCCAAAACATGCTCGCGCGGTGGCAGTTCCCGTGGCAATGCGTAGGGGGTCAAGGAGAAGCCAACACTATCGAGTTGATCAGGAAGGGCAGGGCTGACCATAAACTGCAGGGAGATTTTTCCCTCAGAGCCGCGCGCTCCGTTTTTGCGTACATGGTGCTCCTGTGAGCTTTTGATTTCAAGCATGAGATGTGGGCGTAGCATACCAATGTCTTCATAATCAGTCAATCCTGATTTTATCTCGACATGAACGATGCTCAAATTCTTGTGTTGCATGGCATGTGTCAATGTGTAGGTAAAACCATCAAGCACAGTTGTTTTCATAATAGGCAGCACACCGATCAATTCACCGTATTTATCAGGGAACACGGGCCTTATTTCAGAATTTAATGTGTGCAGAAACCAACCAAGTTCAGCTTCATCCATACCGTATTTCTCAGCCCATTCCTGTCGGATTTCCTGGGGTGGGGTTAATCTTTTCCCGTTTGCAAGCATTTTTCGCTCACGAAGTAGCTGAAGAATACTTTCGTCGATTTTTTTACATTCGTCGTTGTACTGGTTTGGTACAAGTTGAAATTCAGCCCAACCCATCAAAAATCGCTCCCTTTTCATTTTCATTATTTTACCAAAAACCTTGATTGTTTGTACTTTTTTCTCTCCTATTGACCTGCGCGGGCAAATCCACTACGCTGGAAAACAATGCAACATAGAAGAGGAGAAGGAAGTTTATGAGACGATTTGCTATGTATCTGCTCGCACTTACTCTTTTGCTAACAGCATGTGGAGCGTCCGGCCAACCAGAAGCCAACGGAGAGATGGATGCTGTGATCAAACGAGTGGTTGATGGGGATACATTCGAGCTGGATAGCGGAGAAAAAGTCCGTATGATTGGCGTAGATACCCCGGAGACAGTGAAGCCCAACCATCCAGTCGAACCGTATGGGAAAGAAGCGAGCAATTACTCCAAAGAGCTTTTAACGGGCAAAAAGGTTAAGCTGAAGTTCGATGTTGAGCCCTATGACAAATACAAGCGTTTGCTTGCTTACGTATATTTGGAAGACGGTACCTTTGTCAATGAAAAGCTCGTTCGTGACGGCTACGCCCGGATCATGACAATCCCACCGAATGTAGCCCAAGCCGAGCTGTTCTTGGCAGCAGAGCGGGAGGCGCGGGAGCAGAATCGCGGATTGTGGGCTTTAGAAGGGAAGCAGGAAGAGGCTCCTAAGGAAAAAGCCAAGCCAAAAAAACAGTCCAATAACAATAAAGCAGCAGACACTGCACCACCAGAAGGCAAGACGATCAAGGGCAATATCAATAGCAAGGGCGAGAAAATCTATCACGTTCCTGGCTCCGCTAGCTATGAGCAAACAAATGCGGAGACGTGGTTTGCGACGGAGGAAGAAGCGCAGCAAGCAGGTTTTCGAGCGCCAAAACGATAAGACATGTAAGGAACTTGAGCCTCATAAATGGAAACGCAAGCCTCGTCTGCTTTGGCAGTCGGGGCTTTTTCCTTGGAAATGTTACAGAACGATGTTTTATGATAAAAAAGGTCAAAAGTCCTATATAAAATGCCGTTATATAAGAGAAAGGGATTATGAAACAACTCGCATTTTTCACAGAAAGAAGAAATCATTCGTAGAATTACGATGGAGGAAACAACTATTATGAAGTTGACGGTAAGGAGAAAGCTTCTTTTAGGATTTTTGGCCGTGTTATTACTTTTAGTGGCAGTAGCAGGAATTGGTTTTTCTCAGATTTCTTCCATCGATTCCCGTTATGGGAGGATAATTGAAGACAGAATCCACAAGGAGATGTTGTCCAAGGACATTATTGCTAGTGTCAGTGAACGACAAAAGTATGCAAGAGGATATGTCATCGTAGGCGATGACAGCTACCTGACAGGATATTCAAAAGCAAATGACCGTTATAAAGAGCTCACAGCAGAACTATTCCGTTTGGGCATGATTTCTGAAGGGCAAAAGCTCGTCACAGAGATGAACGAGCTACATGCCCAACACGAGGAAATTATCGATCGGGTTGTCGCGTTAAAACAACAAAACAAGGTAGAAGAGTACACGCGCTTGGTCAAGGATGAATGTACGCCAGTCGGCGAATTGTTTATTCAAAAAGCCCAGGAATTTGTTGCTCTCGAACAGAAGCTCTTGGAACAAGATTTAGTGGAGTTGGAAAGCGGTATTCAATCTACGAAGCTCCTGGTTGTTTTGCTTAGCGCGCTGGCGCTTCTCACAGGAGTCGGTATCGCCTTCATGATTGGACGTGCCATTTCTCATCCCGTTTTACTGATCACGCAGGCCGCAGAACAAATTGCCGCAGGGAACTTGGCACAAGCAGATATTTCGATCAAGAATCGTGACGAAATCGGCGAACTTGCCCGCCATTTTAGCCAAATGAAGCACAATTTGCAAGATTTATTAGAACGAGTCTCCTTCCATTCACAACAAGTAACCGCATCCTCCGAGGAATTGACAGCCGGCTCCGAATTAACACGTCAGACAGCAGAGCACGTATCCCAATCGATCCAAGGTATTGCAGCAGGTGCTGAGCAGCAAGTAAATGATGCTGAACATGCCACACAGCTTGCTGTGAGCATCTCGCAGGTTATGCAGCAAGTATCAACGAGTATGGAGCATGCGATCAGCTCATCCGTTGAAGCGAACAAAACAGCAACGGAAGGTAATGAAGTGGTTGCCAAATCAATCGAACAAATGAATGAGATTAATGAAAGAGTGAGCTCTTCTACCGAAGTGGTCAATATGCTCGGCGAAAAATCAAAAGAAGTTGGCTCAATCGTTTCGATTATTACGGAAATCGCGAGTCAAACGA
The DNA here is from genome assembly GCF_013186635.1 of Brevibacillus sp. HB1.3. Lineage (NCBI taxonomy): Bacteria > Bacillati > Bacillota > Bacilli > Caryophanales > Paenibacillaceae > Brevibacillus > Brevibacillus sp. HB1.3. Next base: position 180,627 of record NZ_JABMIT010000001.1, read on the forward strand.
ATTTATTGGCGTTGAACGCAGCGATTGAAGCGGCGAGAGCGGGAGAACAGGGAAGAGGATTTGCGGTCGTCGCAGATGAAGTTCGCAAATTAGCAGAGCAATCCGCGCAAGCCGCTTCGCAGATCGCTTCCATCATCGGGGATATTCAAAGGGATACGGAAAAGGCGATTCACGTCATGAGTCAAGGGGACGTAGCTGTTCAAGAAGGAGTCATCATGATCGAACAAGCTGGGGTTGCCTTCCATAAAATTTTGGGGGTAGTAGACGAAGTCTCGAAAAGAACACAAGAAATGTCGGGACAAATCAATAAAGCCAATGACGGAACGGTTTCCGTTGTGGAATTTATAGAGGGAATTGCGCATGTTTCAAGAATGGCAGCGGAAAACACGCAAAGCGTAGTTGCTTCTGTACAAGAACAAACAGCTTCTATGGAACAGATTACAACCGCTTCTAGCACACTCGCCGAAATGGCAGAAGAGCTACAGCATTCCATCCAGAAGTTTCAATTGTAATGCGAAAACAGGCGGGGGTGCCATGTGTTTAATCATATCAGAGATGTAAAGTATGCATTATCTGCATTGGAAGAGTCATCTGTTATTTCGATAACAGATGAAAAAGGAATCATCACCTACGTCAATCACAACTTCTGTCAAATATCCAAGTTTAGTAGAGAGGAATTGATCGGAAAGAACCATAACATCGTCGATTCAGGTTTCCACCCGCGAAACTATTTTAAATTGCTATGGGATACCATCAGCCGAGGAAAAGTATGGAAAGGTGAGATGAAAAACCGGGCAAAGGATGGGACGGAATATTGGCTTAACATGACATTAGTTCCGTTCATGAACGATAGTGGATTCCTTTATCAGTATGTAGCAATCGGGACGGACATCACGAAACGAAAGCTGATGGAAGAGTCTCTTTCAAAAACGATGAAGGACTTGCACGATATCAAAAATGCACTGGATGAATCTTCGATTGTAGCGATTACAGACGACAAAGGCGTCATTACTTATGTAAATGACAAGTTTTGTGAAATCTCCAGATACGAAGTGGATGAACTAGTTGGAAATACACATCGGGTCATTAACTCTCGCTATCATTCCAAATCGTTTTTTAAATTGATGTGGGAAACGATCAAGCAAGGACGTGTCTGGAAGGGTGAAGTGAAGAATCGCGCCAAAGATGGCACTGAATACTGGATGAATACGACCATCGTGCCATTTCTGGACGACCGGGGGGTTCCGTATCAATATGTTTCAATCCGTACAGACATTACCGACCGGATTGAAGCAGAGGCAGCTTTGGCAGAAGCCTTGCAGAACGATTTTCGCAGGACGGTCCAAAACTTGCAAAACTGTGTGTTCAAGATCGTGACAGATCAGAAAGGGAACATCACGTATACCTTGTGTGAAGGGAAAATTGCCGAAGAGCTCGGGCTAACATCTGAGAGGATGTTGAGAAAAACGTCGTATGAAATCTTTCCTTATGAGGTAGCGGAGCAAATGGAAAGTTATTTTCGCAGAGCATTTGCTGGAGAGTCTGTCACCTTCGAACTAAAACTATCCGGAAATGATTATTACATTACGTTGTCACCTATTGAGGAACACGGAGAAATCGTGGAAATGGTAGGCTCCATGATTGACATCACTGAGCGAAAAAAGGCGGAAGAAACGATTCGCTACATGGCTCATTACGATTCCTTGACCAACCTGCCTAATCGAACGCTTTTTCATGAAAAACTCGCAGAGGCGATGTTCAAAGCAAAACAAAAAGATGAGAAAATCGGCGTTATGTTCATCGATTTGGATCGATTTAAAAACATCAATGACACGCTTGGTCACTCCATTGGGGATGTCCTTTTACAAGCAGTAGCAAATCGTCTTCTTTGTTGTTTGCGAAAAGAAGATTCTGTTTCTCGACTGGGTGGAGATGAGTTCGCCATTTTTCTCACTGGTGTCACACACAGGGAGGTTGGAGAAATTGCGCAACGTATCATCACGAGCATGTCCGAATCGATTACGTTAGACCATATCGAAATCTTTATCACACCAAGTATCGGCATCAGCATGTATCCAGATGATGGAGACGATATTGAAGCGCTACTGAAGCATGCAGACGCTGCCATGTATTTGGCAAAAGAGCAAGGGAAAAATAATTATCAATTTTTCTCGGAGGAGCTGCATCAGGTTTTAGCGAAAAAACTACAGCTTGAAAGAGAGCTGCGAAAAGCTTTGGATGAGAAACAGTTTACGCTGCACTACCAACCGAAGATTCATTTGCAGACGGGCCAGATTATTGGCATGGAGGCGTTGATTCGTTGGGACCATCCAGACCTTGGTCTCATTCCGCCTATTCAATTTATTCCGATCGCAGAAGAAACAGGCTTAATTGTACCGCTTGGAGAATGGGTAATGCGAACGGCTTGCCAACAGACAAAAGCGTGGCAGGAAGCAGGCTTTTCACAGCTGGCTGTTGCGGTCAATATATCCTTACGCCAATTTATGCAAAACAATCTCATTGAGATGATTACCTCGATCCTTGAAGAAACGGGGTTAGCACCGCAATACTTGGAGCTGGAAATCACGGAAAGCATGGCGTTAAATGTAGACTATACGATTCGGATTTTGAATCGCTTGAAAGGTCTCGGGATTAGCATCAGTATCGATGATTTCGGGACGGGCTACAGTTCTTTGAGCTATCTGAGTCAATTTCCGATCGATCGGCTCAAAATCGACCAATCCTTTCTCCGGAATTTGAATCCACAGAATCAAGCGATTATTAAAACGATCATCCATATGGCACATAACATGAAAATTGCTGTTATTGCAGAGGGTGTAGAAACACATGAACATGTTGATTTTCTAAAGGAACAATTGTGTAATGAAGTGCAAGGGTATTTTTACAGTAAACCGCTGCCCACGAAAGAAATCGATTCCTTCTTGCAGGTAAATCGTTATGGTGAGTCAGGCAGCATGGTTTAAGGGAGACCATCGAGATTAACAAAAGGAAAGCGGTGAAGGAGCTTGGATCACCAGATACATGGGACGTATGATAGTTTCCTTGTGATACTATCTTATTTAATCGCGGTTGCAGCTTCTTTTTCTGCTCTCAACCTGGCAGCCAGAGTGAGTAAAAGTAAAGGGAAGCATCAGCTACTCTGGTTGATGTTTGGTGCCACAACGATGGGGCTTGGAATATGGTCCATGCATTTTGTCGGAATGCTGGCACTTACCCTCCCCATAAAGGTTCTGTATGACATGGAGTATGTCATTCTATCCGTCATCCTTGCCATTTTCGTCTCAAGCATAGCCTTGTTTACCATCACGAAACGCAACTTACATGCGAGACAGCTAGGTATCGCGGGAATTCTTATGGCTGCTGGAATATCTGGGATGCACTACGTTGGAATGGCCGCGATGATGATCGAAATTGCATACGATACAAGGATTGTCATCTTCTCCATTATGATCGCAGCGACGGCTTCGGCAGCGGCACTTTGGCTCTTGTTTTACTTTCGCCGTGATCAGTCGAAATACGCGTATGTATACAAATTGGGCAGCTCACTCATTATGGGGGCCGCAATCGCGGGTATGCATTACACCGGGATGGATGCAGCGCATTTCTACGGAACGGAACAGCCGACAAAACAAGTGGGGACGCAGATTGAACCGGAGAGCTTGGCCTATATCATTGTCTTGGCCACTTTTTTACTGATCGGCATTACATTGTTCGGCTTGTTTATCAACAAACGTCTCACGCAAAAAGATACGGTCATTCAGGAAAGTGAAAGCTGGTATCGTTCCCTTTATAAAAATAATGAGTACGGCATTATTTCCTTAGATACAGGTGGATGTATTATCAAAATGAACCCAGCTGTCACGAAGATTGGCGGACTGCGGGAGGAAGAATTCCTCAACCAGCATGTATCGAAAATTCGCATGCATATTGTTGAGGAGCAAAGGGAACTCACAAAAGATTCTTTTGCCCAGTCTTTTACGCCCAATCGAAATAATTTTGAGACGACCATCTCTCATCCGAACGGAAATCGCGTAGAGTTGAGTGTACTCAATGTCCCGGTTGAGATTGAGGGAGAAGTGGTGGGGAATCACATCATTGTGAAGGATATTACCGAAGAGAATCGCGTGAAAGAAAAAATCAGGTATTTGGCCTATCACGATGAGCTGACCGACTTACCGAACCGAAGAAAGTTTAATCAAGTTCTTCATCAATCCATTGAAAAAAGCAGCCAAGATTCATCGAGCTTTGCCGTCATGGTTATCGACATCGATCGTTTCAAAATGATCAATGATTCCTTGGGGCACTCCTATGGCGATATCTTTTTGCAGGGGGTCAGCGACAGAATTTCAAAGAGTGCGAAAGGGTACCACGCAACAATTGCCCGGATGGGTGGAGATGAATTTACCATCCTCTGCGAAACAGGAGCGGATCGCAGGGAAGCAGCGAGTTTAGCCGATAAGATCATTGATGCATTGAAACAGCCATTCACGCTAAAAGACAGTGAATTTTACATATCTGCAAGTATTGGAACGGCGATATTCCCTGACCACGGCACGGATGCTGTCGCGTTGCTCAAAAAAGCGGATACAGCTATGTACGAGGTGAAAAAACAGGGAAAAAATGGTCATCTCTTCTACACGACTGATTTTGACGCCCAATTGCTAGAAAATATTGAAATAGAACGTGATCTCAGAAAAGCAATTGAACGAAAAGAGCTGGTGGTATACTACCAACCTCAATTTCATTCGGAAAGTAATCGTATGATCGGAGTGGAGGCACTGGTCAGGTGGAATCATCCAACCAAAGGGATGCTTTCACCAGGAATGTTTATCCCTATTGCTGAAGAAACAGGGTTGATCTATGAGATCGGTACATGGGTGCTTCGGGAAGCGTGCAGGCAAATGAAGCAGTGGCATGATAAAGGGGGGCCGTTGATACCCGTCTCTGTCAATTTGTCCTCCCATCAATTCCATCAACGGAACCTGGTCCAGTACATCAAAAATATTCTCGAGGAAACCAAGCTTGCCCCGCACTTTTTGGAATTGGAAATCACGGAGAGCATGATGATGGACCCGGCAGTATCAATCAGCATCCTTCATGAGTTAAACAAAATCGGAACGAGAATCAGCTTGGATGATTTTGGAACCGGTTACAGCTCATTGAGCTATTTGAAAAAGTTCCCGATCCACAAGCTAAAGATTGACCGTTCCTTCATAACAGACCTGTCTCGAAATGATAACGATAAAGCCATTGTGGCCACTATCATCTCGATGGCGAAGCATCTGAAATTGGATGTAATCGCAGAAGGCATTGAAACGAAGGATCAGTTGGATATTTTGACAGAAAATCATTGCAAGGAAATTCAAGGGTACTATTACAGTCGCCCATTATCTGCGAATGAGGTGGAGCGAGCGTTTTTTGTTCCGATAAGAACGCATTTCAGCCAAGAAGCGTAAGCAAAACTCCCTGTCTTTTATCGATGGGGAGTTTTTTTACAGGTACATAGCAGGAAAAATAAAATTGGGTATTGTATACCATACAGGGGTATTGTAAAATGTAATCAAGTTAAGCTTCCCAAAACAAAGGAGGATGTAAAATGAATGTCACTTTGAACGTACAGGGAATGTCCTGCAATCACTGCGTCATCTCCATAGAAGGTGCTCTTCAAAAACTAGACGGGGTTAGCAAAGCAACGGTAAGCCTTGCTGACAATCAGGTAAGCGTGACTTTTGATGAAGCCGTTGTTTCGCTGGACAATGTGAAAGAGACGATTGAAGATCAAGGATACGATGTCGTTTAAGCGAAAGTTGCGGGAAAGGCTGTGATTGTAGAATTGCAGCCTTTCTTATCCTTATTGATTGACTGAATATTACGAATTCAATCACTCTAGGAGGAATGCCTTTTGAAGCGTGTACAGTTTGCCGTAAGTCCAGAAATTCGTGTCGGCGGTTCTGTGCTTACTCCAGCAGATATGGTGGTGATCGGTCAAATCGTTGGCGAGGATGCGCAAATTGAACTATCGATCTTTCAGCAGCTGATTGTCGAGATGAATGAAGAGAAGGCTGGGGATGCCAAAAAAGCGCTGCGTGAAAAAGGCTTACGCGTGTACGAAACGGGCTCTGTTGTGAAGAATTTGTCTGTCTGCTCTTTTTGCAAAGGAGCAGAGATTGAAGGGCTTGAGGCAGCGAGAAATTTGAATGATACGATTGCAGGGATGGCCGTTCCTTTTACGATGAGAGTTGGTTATACGGGCTGTCCCAATGCCTGTGGAGAGCCGTTGGTAAAAGATATCGGGATCGTCAAGCGAAAAGAAACCTTTGAAATCTACGTCGGAGGCCAATCGAAAACAATGGAGGCCAGAACAGCCGAGCTCCTTGTCGAGCAGGTGAAGGAAGAACAATTATCCTATATCGTCGAAAGCATCATTACACTGTATCAGACGCAAGGGAAAAAGAGAGAGAAGTTTTTCAAGTTTGTCGAGCGATATGGATTGGAAAATGTCCGAAAAGAATTGGGGCTATCTTCCTGACAGGTGTTTGCGAGGCAGAGTAGAGGAGGAATCGTATTGTCAAGTGCAGAATTGAACATTGTACAGTCTTGTCATACGTCTGATCGAAACAGTCATCATTCGGAAAAAACCAAGCAAAACTTGCAGGCGCGACTCAATCGGATTGAGGGACAGATTCGCGGGATTAAAGGCATGGTGGAGAAGGATGCTTATTGTGATGATGTCTTGAATCAAATAGCTGCGGTACAATCTGCCTTAAATTCAGTGGGACGTATTCTTTTAGAAGGACATATGAAATCCTGTGTGATAGAACGCATCCAAGAAGGGGACAGCGCAGTCATTGACGAGCTGTTAGCCACGATGAATAAGCTGATGAAATAAAAGCTTCAGATAATGTATGAGCCCTCTCGACAGTAGTCAGAGGGTTTTCGCGTTCGTTTTGTCCTATTTAGTTGGCGTAGGACATACTTTACAAGGAGGGAAATATACTCGGGGGTGGTATCTTGAGCGCGGTGTATCAGATCCTGATCTACGTCGGTTTCGCTTACGTTTGCTTCACATGGTTTATCTGGCGACGAAAGCAGGGTATCGATCATATGCAAGGCATGATGAGCACGATGTCTGTCAGTATGACGATTGGCTTGATCGGAGGGTTGATCTTCGGCGATGTTTACAGGGGAGATCTATATGTATCCACCATGTGGGGAATGCTGGCAGGTGGATTGTCTGGTTTTCTGCTAGGAGTTCCTCTGTCGATCCTGAGTATTGTAGAAGGAATCTTATCGGGCATCATGGGCGGGATGATGGGTGCCATGCTGGGAGAGATGGTACCCAGTGAAAAGGTAGAGTCTCTCCTGTTTGTTTTCGTCATGCTCTTTACCGTATGTATGCTGCTCGTTGCCAAGCTAATTGATTTTCATAAAAAAGAAACGAAGTGGTCCTCCTTTTTTCATCATCCAAGCACTCCAGCTGTGTTGCTCCTCGCTATCTTCTTCTGGTATCAATCATTACCGTTTCCATCCCCGGCTCTTTATGCTGGTGATCGCACGACAGAAATCAACCTCACAGCCGTCGACTTTTCCTATAAACCGAACCAATTTACCGTTAAAAAAGATACGGAGATCAAAGTCGTCTTTCAAAATGAAGGCAATGTAGAGCACGATATTCAGGTTGTTTCTTATGGGAAAATTGTAACCATTTCAGATTCAAGCAGCGAACATCATCATGGAGGAATGGCTGAGGGTGTTGTACATTTGCACGCCAAACCGGGAGAGTCTGTTGAAACAGTGTGGAAGGCATTGGAGGAAGGAACCTACGAATTTTATTGTACGATCCCGGGACACAAGGAAAGCGGTATGATTGGGAGTTTGCAAGTGACGGGTTGAAGCAAAAGGGGAAGAGAATGCCTTTCTTTTGCGAGAGGTTTTTCTTTTGGGGGTAGCAATCACGCCTACTGGGTGGGCTGCATAGTGTAGTCATGAAGGAACAGACATTGCAAGTTGGAGGAGGATATTGGCATTGCATTCGCAAACACGCGATTACTTTCCGTACGTTGGTCCCTTCGATCCTTGTCCGCCAATTCGGGTGAAGACGTACCAGGTCCCCCCTCAGCTGTTCATGACGTTTCAGCCGGAGAACTTACCACAATATAGCCCGATGGAAGCGTTGAGATTAGGTACGTTATGGCCGGCACTTTTTAGCCCCTATGATCCCAGACTGAGTCATTTGGGGAGGGGGCACGCATGACAGCTGAAAATAGATTTGGCGACGAACAATATTACGCATTGCTTGAACAGCTACAAGCGATCGATTTTGTACTGGTAGAGCTCAATCTTTATTTAGATACTCATCCAACCGATCAGAATGCGCTTCAGCAGTTCAATGATTTAACGGAGCAACGCTGGGTTTTGGCAAACGAATATGAGAAATTGTACGGGCCTCTGCAAAATCTTGGCCGTAGCTATTCAGGCTATCCGTGGCAGTGGAATGATGATCCATGGCCTTGGCAAGTTTAGAAGAGAGGGATAACGAAACCGATGTGGATCTATGAAAAAAAACTGCAGTATCCGGTTCGTGTCAGTAAGTGCGATGTGAGAATGGCGAAATATTTGATTGAACAATACGGAGGGGCGGATGGAGAGCTGGCAGCCGCTCTGCGCTATATGAACCAGCGATATACGATCCCGAATAAAGTGGTCGGATTATTAACGGATATCGCTACCGAAGAGTTTGCGCATCTCGAAATGATTGCCACGATGGTGTATAAGCTGACCAAAGACGCGACTGTGGAAGAGCTGAAGGAAGCGGGACTGGGTGAGCATTACGCCAACCATGATCGTGCACTCTTTTACAACAATGCCAGTGGTGTGCCGTGGACGGCAGCCTATATAGCTGCCAAGGGCGATCCCATAGCCGACCTTTACGAGGATATTGCAGCGGAAGAAAAAGCCCGCGCGACGTATCAATGGCTAATTGACATGACCGATGATGTTGATTTGCAGGACAGCTTGAAGTTTTTACGGGAGCGGGAAGTCGTTCACTCTATGCGTTTTCGCGAGGCTGTAGAGATTTTGAAGGAAGAGCAGAATGCGAAGAAGATATTTTGAGGGTGAAAAAAGAGAGCTGGTGGGCTCTCTTTTTGTTTCTATGGCTGTTGCTGTTCAAAGGCTGGCGGAACAACTATGATGGATTTTTTTCCTCGATTTTGTGCAAAAAACACATGACATTCCAACATTTCCGCGACGTCTCGTAACGGTACAACCAGAATGGTGTTATTGTACAGCTTCGCTTTTGCAGGGACAGGGATTGGCTGACCATTTAGCACAAAGCGATCGCCGCCAACTGGAATTTTTAGCGTGTTATAGTTATCTTGGATAAGTGTTGCGGTTTGTGTAGAATCGTCCCATTGGATAGTTACTCCAAGTATATCTGCTAGTTCTCGAAGGGAAACATAAGTGACATTGTTTTCGGCAAATACTTGTTGAACAAGCTTTTTGTTATCCACTGTTATACTCATTGAAGTGTTTTCTTTATATGGTGCAGAGTCTTTGTGGTTATACAGTATATCAATAACTTCAATGTGATTGTAATTTATTTGTGATTTAATAGAATCTATCCGTATTTTGAAAGTCGCTCTTGCAAATTCTCCCGGTTCTAACTTCGAAGACGAAATCTCATAAGAGTGGGTAGCTTCGGGATGGAACTGAGCTTCGCCATCTATATCTCTTAATAAGAGTCCTGTGTACTCGAAAGTAGCTGTTGCCTCTCCTTGATTTAGTAACAGGGCCTCTATGATGTACGTTTCATCTATTAGTTCAGTATACAGTATTGTTGTTTTGATGTTTGATCTCTGTTCTGCTTTCTTCCCTAATGTAAATGTATACGTTGGCTTAAAATCAACCCCTTCATTTGGATGCGTAAATTCAGGAGTTATTTCAAAGATGACTATTTCGAAATTATCGAAATGGTCATCGTCTGGCTCCAAATTAGCGGATTCAAAGTATGTAGGTTTCAAACTGATTTTTTGCCCTTGTTTACTGAATAGATCAATGCTTCCTTTAAGGTTGATAAGTTCATATTCACTGACATTTCCCCAACGCAAGAAAGCTGACGCTTTTCGACTTCCATCTGGTCTTTTTTCGAATGTTAAATCAGTCAATTCAAATTGTAAAGGATTCTTCTCCAATGATGCCAAGGAAACTGGAACTGAAGCAAAGAAAATAAAAAAGGTCAAAGCAAGGCACGTAAAAAGTCTCACCATTTTCACCAACTCAAATCACCCCAAGATTGAAAATATCATGTTAGAAAAGCATTCAGTAAAGAAGGCTTTTCCCTTCTCATCTATAAAGAAGATCATTCGGAATGACGACGATGGTTTTCTGACCCCCTTTATGTTCAAAAACAACATAGTAATCCAGCATTTCTACAATATCTCGTAAAGGTACAACCAGGGTGGTGTTATTGTACAGCTTCGCTTTTCCCGACACAGTAGTTTCGCGACCTTGATCAATAAAGCGATCACTGCCAACCGGTATGACTATTTGTCTATCGTATTCCATGAAGTTGTCTCTCAGGATGAGCGTTGCCGTTTGGGTAGGATCATTCCACTGGATCGTAGCACCAAGAACGTCGGCTAACTCGCGAAGGGAAACATAAGTGACATCATTTTCAACAACGTTTTGTTGCACAAGCTTTTTATTATTTACGGTCACAGTCACTGCTGAGTCGTCTTTATAAGGAGCAGAGTTATCGCGGAGAATCAAAATACTAATTTTTCTGATGTCATTTATGTTTTTAAACCTAGAATCAATAAAATCTAAGGGCAGTTCAAATTTTGCTTCTACAAAATGTCCCGGCTCTAGCTTCAACGATGAATTGATAACAGTGTGGCTAGTTTCGGGGTAGAAGTGGTCCATTCCGTTTTTGCCCGCAAATGAGAGACCTGCGTAGCTAAAATTTGTAGCGGTTGCTTCACCTAGATTAAGTAATAGGGCATAAATAAAAAACGTGTTGTTGTCCTCTGATCTTCCATAAATCATTGAATCTACAATGACATTTGCCTTGAGTTCTGCCCCTTCAGACTCTGGAACTGAAGCAAAGAAAATAAAAAAGATTGCAAGAAAGCACGCTAAAAGTCTAACCATTTTCACCATTTCAAATCACCCCAAGATTGAAAATAACATGCTGGAAAAGCCCTCCTAAAAGAAGGCTTTTCCCTCACACATCCATAATAATCGGCAGGATCATGGGTCTGCGCTTTGTTTTGGCATACACAAATTTCCCAATTGACTCCCGCATCCCTTGCTTCAGGCGGTTCCACTGACTCACATTCGCTTCCTGCAAATTGGTGATCACCTCGGATGCAAGTCGAGTCGCTTCTTCCAACAGGCCCTCTGATTCCGGGGCATGAATGAATCCGCGGGAAATAAGGTCTGGACCCGACAAAATCTTGCCGTCAGTTTTACTGCGCGTCACAACGATTACGAGAATGCCATCTTCCGAAAGATGTTTGCGATCCCGTAATATTCCATTCCCTACATCCCCGATTCCTAAACCATCCACCAAGGTATTGCCGGCAGGGATTTTTCTTTCTTGCACAGCCACACCATCCTGAATATCCACGACATCCCCATTATTTATTATGAAAATGGACTCGAAATCAACGCCGACGGATTCAGCCAACTGACGATGTTGATGGAGCATCCGATACTCGCCGTGAATGGGGATAAAGTATTGTGGCTTCATGAGAGTCAGCATGAGCTTCAATTCTTCCTGGAAGCCATGACCGGATACATGCATGCCTGTTCCAGAGCCATATATAACATTCGCTCCCATAATAAACAAGTTGTCGACGATGCGCGCTACATTTCGTTCGTTCCCTGGAATGGGGGAGGAAGAGAGGATGACGGTATCGCCGCGTTCTACTTTTACGTGCCGATACCCGGAGGTCGACAACCGTGATAAAGCAGCCATGGGTTCGCCTTGACTTCCAGTGCATAGAATAGCGACACGGGCCGGATCGAGCTCGCCTACTTCTTCTATTTCCACCAGCATGCCTTCCGGGATATGCAAATAGCCTTGTTCCGATGCAATTTTGACCACATTGACCATACTTCGGCCCAATAATGCCAGCTTTCGATTCGTCGCTTCTACGGCATCAATGACTTGTTGAAGACGGTATACATTGGAGGCAAACGTTGAGACAAATATTTTCTGATGTGCCTTACTGAATGCTTCTAACAAACGATCGCCCACGTGTTTTTCTGATGGAGTAAAGCCTGGGCGCTCCGCATTGGTACTCTCCGACAACAAGGCCAATACACCTTTCTGCCCGATTTCAGCCATTCTGTGCAAATCGGGGGATTGCTTATGCACAGGTGTTAAATCAAATTTAAAATCGCCAGTATGCACAATAGCGCCTGCTTTTGTTTCAAATACAACACCCAAGCAATCTGGAATGCTATGGTTCGTCTGAAAAAAGCTGATTGTGAGTGATCCAAATGAAATGGTAGAGTCACGATCAATGGAGATGAGGGTGGACTGATGAAGCAAATTATGCTCCTTCAGCTTTAATTCGATAAGACCTAACGTTAAGCGAGTACCGTAAACAGGGACATTTAATTGTCGCAAAAAATATGGGATACCCCCGATGTGATCCTCATGCCCATGCGTGACGATCAAGGCGCGTACTTTTTCTTGATTTTCTAGCAGATAACTAATGTCCGGTATGATCAGATCAATTCCTAAATAACTCTCATCCGGAAACTTCGAGCCACAATCGATGAGGACAATTTCATCCCCATATTGAATCCCATACATGTTTTTGCCGATTTCATATACTCCTCCTAAAGCAAAAATAGAAAGAGCTTCATTCCATGCATTCATAGCAGTAATGACCTCCCCAAAGGATCTTGTGGTTACTTTTACCTATTGGAATGCTGAGTATGTATGGATAACAGGTGAGATCAAGAATCAAGAGGCAAAAATGGATGAATGAAGCAATCTGGAGTCGGGCACACTGGGGTAAGACTCATTTTGGAAGGGAGCAGCTCCGGTGAAAACCAAACGATTTCTTTTCCGCTTATTTCTATTGATTGCGATTGCGGCTGGGGTGGAATGGTTTGTGTACGCGAACCAACAAGCGCAAACCGAAGTGGTAGCAGACGAGTCGCACGCTCATCATGCAGCGCCGACACTCGCTGTGACGCATACCCTTGTAAAAGATGATTTGCAACTCAAATTGGCCGTTACGAACTTTTCTTTTTCTATCGAAAACATGGGGAAAGAAAACAAGCACGGGGAAGGCCATGTTCATTTGTACCTCGATGGGAAAAAAATCGCCAAAGTATTTGAGCCTAGCTATGTCATGAAGGATATCCCTGCTGGGAAGCATGAGGTCAAGGTAGAATTGGCACATAATAACCACGAGTCGTATGGTGTAGCAGAGAGCTTTTCCATTGAGGTAAAGCCCTGATAAGCAAGGGTAACTGTTGGGAAAAGGAAAAAAGCCGACTTCGATGCGCCTTGTGGCTTTCGAACTGTCGGCTTTTTTCGTGAATAGACTAGCGCATGAGTACGCTAACTTTTGCTTGCTGGTCTGGCAGGGCAATCACCAAAGTTGGATAGCTGATGACTTGGATTTTCATCGAACCCGGAGCTGGTGCTTGTACCCGAACGTGTACGGCAAAGTCATGAGGGCCAGTCCGCTTGACTTGGTCCGCCACTAAACGATATCCTCCTGTAGGGCGCTGTCCCGCACCCACGACTACATAGGATTTTCCATTGGCACGAACGATGGTGTGTCCACCATTTTTTCGAACGGTCTTCAAAGCTTCCTGCACAGCCGGAGGATAGGGAGCAGCAACGGCCTCATAACCAGCATTTGCTTGTACAGCCTCTTTCGCCACAGGCTCAGATACGATAGGATGTTGAGGTGACAAGACTTGTGTACCGGTTACTGCCAAGGTTGCGGTTAAGAGTAAACTAGGAAATACTTGCAACATCAAAATCCCTCCAATTGATAAAAGTAATGAATCGATCATCATATAGACTGAGGTGACAGGCGTGCGTGTGAAGGATTCGCTGGAATACCTGTCCGAATCAACGCGACAAGCGATTCTACATGAACAGACCAAACGATATCAGATTGCCGAAGAGCAAGACTTAACAGCGAGATTATTGGACCCCGTTTTTATTGGCCAAGCATGGGAACAGGCAGATGAGCTTGAACGAACCGTGATCCGGCTTTTCGTAACCAAAGCGACGAGAGGCTTTTTTAGCAAACGAACGTGGGAACGCGAAACGGCAAAAGAGCACAGGCATCTGTCAGTCGGCTTGACGAAATTGCGACGGCTTGGACTGATCTTGACTGTACGGAAAATGTGGAGTGAAATCGGCTATTTGATGCCACAAGAGGTTCGGGAACAGCTGACGAATCAAATGCTGCCGGAGGCCTCTGCGGCTTTTGTTTCTCTTTCAAAAACGCTCCCTTATTATATATCAGCAGGCAGAGGGATACAGCTGGATCTTTTTGGGCTTTTGTTGTTTGTTCGAGACAACCACATTCCCATTACGCAAAAAGGAAGCATTCATCGCAGGATGTCGCAAAAAATGCTGCCGCTACTCTCGTTTACAGACGAGCATGTAAAAGGAATCGTAATTCCACCGCTCGATCAGGAACAAAGAGAGGGCTTATCCTTGACGGTTGTTCTTGATATTGCGCTCAGACTTGGCTTGGTGTATAGGGAGGAGCGAGAACTCGTACTCGATCTCCACCGAACGAAGCAATGGCTGCATCAACCGCCGCTCGTACGTTGGGAAGAGTTGTACCAACTCGTCATGGAACAATTTTTGCCGCACGGTGACTGGTGGGAATTTTTCATTCAATTGATGAGACAGGTTCCTGTCGAGCAATGGTGTTCCATTCATGAACAATTACGCATGCTAAAAGAAGCAGGATTTCCTTTGCCAGACAATGCAGAGGAGCTGATTGTGGAGCAATGGCTGCATGTACTGTTAGGCATGGGATGGATTCAGCTCGGAATGGACGAGGAGCGTGGGATTTTTTGGCGTTGGAGCAGCTTGCCGCGATTATCGTTGGAGGAAGGCTGGTTTGTGGATCCCACAGGTGCCATTACAATCCCTCCGCTTGTCCCGTTGTTGGATGTTTGGGAGATCAGTCAATTTTGCCAGCTCCAATTTGATGGGCAATTGATTCGGGGTGAATTGCAAGCAAGGCTGTTGCAAGCGTATTTGGCGCAAGGAGGGACGGAGGAGCAAGTCATTGAAAAGCTCCGAGCCTCCTGTGTTCATCCGTTGCCTGAGAGCTTGGTTGAGGTTGTGAGCCAATGGGCGAGAACAGCGAGGCAGATTCAAATAGAGCCGTACTTCCTTGTGCGGACAGCACATGCAGGATTTCTGGAGGAATGGCGCGAAATTCCTGACTTTCGCCCATTTCTTACCCAAGTGATCTCGCCAACTTCGTTTTTGATTCCTTTCTCGCAGGAAAAAGAATTAATCCGTTTACTACGACACTTTGGTTATGAGCCGCAAGTGCTATCACATGTTGCTAGTGCAAGCAAAGAGCTCCAGCCACTCCCAAACAGTCACGCGGGGAATAAGGGCTTGCTTCTCATCGAACGGCCTTGGGACGGTTATGCTATAGAAAACACGTTCCCTGAGCAAAATGAGCAGATCGCAGCCCTTCCCAAAATGTGGACGAAGCATTTTCAATCGTATCATCCACAATCCATGCGGGATTTGTTTAAGCGCGCAATCGAACTGAAGCTGGAAGTCGAGATCCAGCAAGGTGGAAAAGAAAAGCTGCAAGGGCTACCGACAGAAGTACGCCTGGAAATGGGGTACTGGATGGTTACGATTGCTGGACAGGGAGGCAAACAGTGTTACCGTCTCGATAGCATCGAGCGAGTGCGCATTGTAGTGCCCGAATATCTGTACTAAGGGTGTGCATCGTGATACAATCAGGAATGACGTAAAGTTTCAAGCTTTGCGGCGAAAGGAGGTCTCGCTTTATGGAAACATTGGAAGCAGTGGATATGACGCAGTTGATCATGGGTTCTCATGAGCTGTCCACGATGATTAACCAATCGCGCGAGGTCTCGGAGTATCTGGAGGCCAAACGCCAAGTGGAAGCAGATGAGGAAGTGCAACGTCTGCTCGTCGTGTTCGAGGCTAAGAAGGAACAGTACGAAGATGTGCAACGGTTCGGGAAGTATCACCCGGATTACAATCATATATCCAAAGAAGTACGGGAACTGAAGCGCAACATTGAACTGAGGGATTCCGTACAGGCATTCAAGAGAGCAGAGGATGCTCTGGATGAGCTCTTGTATCAGGTAAGTAGAACCATTGCTCATTCCGTCTCGGAAACGATCAAGGTTCCGAGCAACAATCCATTTTTAGAGGCGCAGGGCAGCGGTTGCGGAACAGGTGGAAGCTGTGGCTGTAGCGTGAAAAAGCCATCGTAATTTACGCTGTTCCCGATTCATTTTGGCGTAACAGAAAGCAGTCTTCACAAAGATTGCCGCAGCAAAATTGCTTTTCGTCAGGTACGCGAAAGCGGAAGCGATACACATGCTGTACGTCATCAGAACGCACGTAAATGCATTCTGGCTGTAATTTGGTATCAGTGGTCAGGCGCTCTCCTGTCTCCATGAGCTGGTTTGTAAGCAGAGGAGCAGGGAGCGTACTGCATACATAGAAAAAGAGCTGGCCAGCATAGGTTTGCCAACTGCTATGGGTCACGATTTTTTCGCGGTGAAGCGCTTCCTCGAATTGATGATAAAACGTAGCCAGCATAGACCACGATTCCTTTCTGTATAAGCTATCACCAGTAAGTATACCACGATTAGGAAGGAGACCGACGGCAAAACATGAGAGAGCGACGTCTGGGGGTCGCCGTGTGGGTGAAAAACACGCGTGCCGCCAAAAATTTACGCAAATTTGGCACCATTCATTACATCTCCAAGCGCTTAAATTACGTTTCGATGTATGTGGATGCCAATTTGTTGGACGAAACGATTCGTATTATGGAGAAGCTGCACTTTGTAACGAAAATTGAACGTTCCCATCGCCATGAGATCCCGGTAGAGTACAACAATGCCAGACCGGATAAGGCAAAGGAATACGATTATAAACAAGAAAAGAACCAGGTAATGGCACTAGCAGAGACTTTACAGACAGAAGAAAGCAGTCAAGCAACCGTTGGTTCGACATAGTTGTTCATAAGCTGCCATTTTTCGGCAGCTTTTTTGCTTTTGTTAAACTGGCGTACATGGTATGCTAAAGTGGAAGAAAACGAGCAGCCACGCGTATGAATGCGTTTTCAAATGATAGAGTAGCGAAAGAAAGGTGAGCATACATGATTCATCTGGATATTAACTGCGATATGGCAGAGGGCTTCAGCAGAGGTCGACAATCAGAGGATTTGGGGATTATGAAATGGATCACCTCCGTTAATATTGCTTGCGGATTGCATGCAGGGGATCCCCATATTATTTGCAGAACAATCGAAGCCGCACTCAAGCATGATGTGAAAATCGGGGCACATCCCGGTTATGCAGATATTCAAGGATTCGGACGTCGTTCGATGAACTTGTCTGTCAATGAAGTGTATGAGCTGGTGTTGTATCAAATTGCAGCCTTGGCAGGTACTACAAAAGCACTCGGCGGGGAGCTTCACCATGTGAAATTGCATGGCGCGTTGTATAACGAAGCGGCCGAGCGGCCAGAGCTCGCAGAAGCGGTTGTCCAAGCCATTGCAGATATTGATGAAGATCTGATCCTCTATGCACTGTCTGGCAGCAAGCTTGTAGAAGCAGGCTTGGAACACGGGCTTCAAGTGGCAGAGGAAGTATTTGCAGAGCGGGCTTATTTGCCGAATGGTCGATTGGCGCCGCGTGAGCTGGAAGGAAGCGTACTGATCAGCAAGGAAGAACGTATGGAGCAGACACGACAGCTCGTTTTAAAACAAAGAGTAATGACGGTCAATGGCGAGCACATTGACTTGGCGGCCGATACCCTTTGTGTCCATCATGAGAGCCATGACGTACTGCAATTCCTCGGCGAAGTACATAAGTGGGCAAAACAAAACGATGTGAAAATTGAACCAATCACAGCTCGATAGGTAAAAAGCCATCCAGCAATGCCAACCCATTATCGGGAAATGGACGTTGCTGAATGGCTTTTTTCATTTTTTCGTTCTTTGATTGTGCCATTATCGATCAGGAAAATGACATCAGCGAGCTTCTCGGCTTCTTCACGATCATGGGTGACCAACAGAAAAGGGATGTTCCACATGGCGTGAAGGCGAAGTAACTCATCCTGGCATTGTTTACGCGTATCTGCATCCAGGGCCGATAAAGGCTCATCAAGGAGCAGAATATCTGGTTCAGTCGCAAGTGCACGTACGAGTGCCACCCGTTGTTTTTGTCCCCCGGATAACTGGTGAGGATATTTTTGCAACAGATGATCGATTCCCACTGAGGACAACAATGGAGCCAAATTCAGTTCATGCCCCTTTTTTAAGCCGTATCGAACATTTTGCTCGACGGTCATGTGAGGGAACAGTGCATAATCTTGAAATAAATAGCCGATGCTGCGATTTTGTACAGGAAGCGGCTTCTGTCCTTCGCGATAAAAGACGTTCTCGTTTAATTGGATCACGCCAGTATCAGGATGAACCAGACCTGCAATACTGTTCAATATGGTTGTTTTGCCAGAGCCGGATGGTCCAAACAGCACAGCAATTTCCTTTTGCACCGTAAAGGACACATCCAAAATAAAATCAGGCAAACGCTTCTGTATGTCGAGAAAGAGCAATTCCATTCACCTGCCTTACTTTTGATTGGCGTACCTGCGCACATTGCGACGACTCCACCAATTCAGCCAGAGAGTCGTACCCATCCCCAAGGAAACAATAATGATGACCCAAAACAATGCCTTATCCATTTGACCAGCCTCAACAGCAAAATAAATGGCGACGGGAATCGTATCGGTTTTCCCAGGGATGTAGCCTGCGAGCATCAGCGTAGCACCAAACTCCCCTAAACCACGGGCAAAAGAAAGAACAAATCCAGCCAATAGGCCAGGCCAAGCCAAGGGAAAGGTAACGGTCCAGAATAAGCGCCATTCCGAAGCCCCCATCGTGCGTGCCGCATTCTCCAAGCGACGATCCACTCCTGTGAAGGCAGCGACTGCACTCTGATACATCAGCGGAAAGGAAACGACAATCGAGGCAATAACGGCGCCTGTCAGGGTAAAGACGACGGTAATATTGAACCAATCATGCAGAAGCTGACCGAGAAAACCGTTTTTCCCGAAAAGCAGCAACAGACCGAAGCCAACAACAGTGGGGGGGAGGACAAGCGGAAGCAAAAAGAAGGACTCCAGCACATTCTTCCCCCAAAAATCCTTTTGTGTCATCCATCTTGCAGAAACCATTCCGAGGATAAAAACAAAGGAGGTGGAGAGCGCAGCAACTTTAAGGGAGAGCATCAAAGGAGTAAGATTTGTTTCAATCACGCTTGCCACCTCCATTCCGTTCGTTTATTGAAATCCGTACTTCTGTAAGATCGCTTTTCCTTTGTCGCTTGTCAAGTAGGCTAGAAAAGCTTTTGCTGCATCTTGGTTCTTCGATGCGCTGACGACCGCACCTGGATAAACGATCGGCTTGTGCCATTCAGGCTTGGCTGTCGCCAATACCTTAACATCTTTCGAAGCGGCAGCATCACTGGAATAGACAATACCGACATCCGCGTTACCGGATTCTACGAAGGTCAAAACTTGGCGAACATCGCTGCCAAATACCATTTGTGCGGAAAGAGAATCCCACATTTTCAGCGTATCCAATGTTTCTTTCGCATATCGCCCAGCTGGGACTGTCTCAGGCTCACCGACGGCAATATGCTTGATCGCTGCGTTGTTCAGTTCTTCAAAAGAAGAGATAGCGACAGCACTTTTGTTACCTGCAATGAGAACAAGCGAGTTTTTGGTGAAGTCTTGGCGTGTGTCTTTGGCGATTAGTTGCTGTTCTTCTAGACCGTCCATGTCTTTTTTGCTAGCAGACAAAAATACGTCAGACGGAGCACCTTGCGTAATTTGTGTGGCGAGTTTGCCCGAGCCACCGAAGTTAAAGGTGAGAGTCGTTCCTGGGTGTTCCGTTTCGTATTGCGTTTTCAACTCATTCAAGGCATCCGTCAAGCTAGCAGCAGCAGAAATCATCAGTTCTACTTTTACTGCATCGGTTTTGGCTGGTTCAGTTGCTTGTGGTGCGGTTTGTGTTGTCGAGCAAGCAGTTAGCATCAAGCAAAATGCTGTCAATAAGGCAAACCAATGCTTCTTCATAAAAAAGACCTCCATAATTATATTTAGTTATAAGTAATTATAACTGGGCATAACTAGATTATATGGATTCGTAATGAATAATCAATTGCGATTTTACGACACTTGTTTGACAATAGAGCAAAGGGGATAACGGAGGCGGGACATGAGTCAACAAAATTCTTACACCACCGAAGAAATAGCGAAAATTTTACGTATTTCCAAGCTAACAGTCTACGATCTCATAAAAAAAGGAGAGCTGCCCGCATATCGCGTCGGTCGGCAAATGCGTGTAGACGAAAGTGATCTGGAAGCGTACAAGGCGAAGGCAAAAGGAGTATACAGACAAGCCTCAGCCGTTAGCATCCCGCAGACAGAACAAGCCCAACAATCGGCACGATATGAGCAGAGTGGTACAGGCCGCAATATCATTATTAGCGGGCAGGATGTGAGCTTGGACCTACTGGCGGGCCATTTGGAGAAAAAGGATGAGGCATACCGACCGCTTCGCTCGTACGTGGGCTCTCTGAACAGCCTCGTGGCAATGTATACGGGTAAAGCTGATATCGTCAGCACGCACTTGTACGATGGGGATACCAATGAATACAATGTCCCGTATATTCGTCGCATTTTGTGTGGACATCGTTTTGTTGTCATCAATATGTTGTCACGTTGGGCCGGATTCTACGTACAGGCAGGTAATCCAAAACAGATCAAAGCATGGGGTGATTTTACGAAGCCGGGCATCCGCATGGTCAATCGGGAAAAAGGGTCCGGTGCACGAACGTTGATTGAAGAGCAGTTTCGACTGGCAAAGATAGCGGGGAGTGACGTGATTGGCTATGAACGGGAAGAGTCCAATCATCTGGCAGTCGCAGGAGTCGTGGCCCGGCGCGAGGCAGATGTAGGAGTGGGCATTGAAAAGGCGGCTTCACTCGTGGGAGTGGAGTTTGTCCCAACTGTGCGTGAGCGATATGACCTCGTCTTGTTGAAAAACAAGGACAACGATCAGCTCATTCAGGCTGTTCTTGATGTTCTCGGGTCGCGTCCATTTCAAAAGGAATTGGAAGCAGTTGGGGGCTATGATCTTAGCCAGACCGGAAAAATTATGTACGAAACCTGGTAAATACTAAAGAAAGCTGCCAATCATTACGATACAATGAGTGGCGGCTTTTTTTATTTTCAGCAGATACAGATGATTGTCAAATATGGCAGTTTCTCTACAGAATCTCCTGAATTTCTACTCAGCTTGACATATATTTGCTACAATGAAACAAAAACATTTAGCGCCTGCCGCCGGGCGGTTTATTATTTGGGGGCTGTCATGAAATCACTACATAAAACGAGCTTACTAGTATGTGTGACGATCCTCATTTTTTTTGGCTCAGTTGGAGTCGTCGCGTATTGGCCAGCTATTTCTCAAATCATTGCCATGAATCATTCATCTGAGGAGGCGCAAAAGTTCGTTGATCCATTTTCTTATGATCCGCCTCTGCCGTCTTATGTTAAGGATTTGAACCCTGTCTATAAGATTCAAGCTGAATTACATACGTCCGAAGCAAAAATAACGGGAAACATGACCTTGGAGTTCGACAATCCGAAAACGCCAGATGTACGATTGTATATTTACGATTACCTTTGGAACAAAATGACGGTGAAGTCGATTCGCTACAAGGACAAGCCGCTTTCTTTTGAACGTGGTCAATCGCTGGTGAAGCTGGCAAATCCGCTTGGCAAGGAGCTCCGTGGCGCTTTAACCATTGAATTCGAGAACCCGGTTCCACGCAGAGGCACACGTTTTGGGGTGAAAGACGATATTTGGACGTTGACGACATGGTACCCGATGCTCGGTGCCCAAAATCAAAAAGGCGTTTGGTATGACCCACCGCAACGCGTTGATTTTGGTGATCCATTCGTTTACCACTATGGAGATTATGATGTGTCATTTACTTCTCCACAAGGCTATAAATGGGTCAGTTCATGGGGCAGAGGGCAAACGAAGTCAATCGGTGGCAATAAGCAGCAAGTCCATTATCAAGCAAAAAAATTGTTGAACTTTGGGCTGGTGGGAAGTCCTCTTTATCACATTGAAACGATTCAATTTGCTCCGAATTTAACGGTTGACATTGCTTCCGTTGATAAAGGCAACATTGAAAGAATCAAAACCATTGCTCAATCGGTCTTTCCTACTTTCATCGATATGTATGGGCCGTTGCCGTATCCGAACGTGGCGATTGCGGAAACAAGTACGGGGACGACGTACGCTATGGAATACGCAAACCTCGCCGTATTCAAAAGAGACATGCATTACAACAATCTGATTGATCATTGGCTGCCGCATGAGGTGGGGCATCTTTGGTGGTACAACAGTGTGGCTACATTGGAGTCCTCGCATGGGTGGCTTGATGAGGGTCTGGTGGAGCTGGGTGTGTCTCATTACTTGCAGAAACGTTATGGTGCCCAATCAGCTACGACTCTGCTGGATACGTACAACAGGGATGTCAAACGTTTACAAGAGCGTTATCCAAATGGAAAGCTCGACAAGCCATTGCAGAAGTTTTCTACCGAGGAAGAGTTTAAGCTGACCTGGTATTCTCGGGGAGCACTTCTGTTCGACAACCTGCGCCGCAAAATCGGTGACGATGCCTATAAGCGATTCTTACAGCGCGTCCAGCAAAATTATCATGGCAGTGTCATTGGTGCAGAGCATCTCGATCAGGCGCTTGGACAAACCTTGCAAGGGGAAGCCAAATATTTCACCCTGTATACCAATAGTGCAAATAAGAATGGCTTTGGTGCTGTACAACTGGAACCTTATATCACCACAATCATCAATAACATGAGCTTTTATCCATCGATTCCTGCTCGGGTCACCCACAAGACGGTTTATATTCCGTTGCGTGAGCTCGGCGAGAAAATGGGAGTAGCGATTAGCTGGGATGACAAGAAACAAATGATCCGCGTAAAAGGAAATGGACGCGAAGTATTTATAAAGGAACGGGAGCGCTTTGCTGAAGTGGATGGCAAGCGAATAGATTTAGGTAGCCCGCTAATTGAAATCAAAGAACGTACGATGGTTCCACTGTCTTTTTTTGAAAAAGCATTGGGATATGAGACGGAGTATAATCAGCAACAAAAAACAGTGAAGATTAATACCTACCCAACGATTGGAAAGGGGCAGTAATGAAATGAAAAACCTGGTGTTAGTCGGATTTATGGGAACGGGAAAAACCACGGTTGGCGCCGCACTCGCTGCCTCTTTAGAAATGAAGCATACGGACTTGGATGATGCAATCGTAGAATGGGAAGGTCGCAGTATTCCAGAAATCTTCACGGATCAAGGTGAAGCGTATTTCCGTGACGTCGAGACGAAACGTCTGGCGCAATTATTAGCTGTAGGATCTCAGGTAGTAACAACTGGGGGAGGAGCTGTATTACGGAAGCAAAACGTAGAGATGATGTTGGAGCATGGCATCGTAATCGCGCTGCATGCTACGGAAGAAGAGCTCATCAAGCGTTTGGAAAAGGATACAGGCCGTCCGTTGTTGGCAGGAGGAGTCGCGACAAGGGTAAAAACCTTAATGGCGGAGCGCGCAGGTGTATATGATTTCGCGCCCATTCAGGTGGAGACGACAGGAAAGAGCCTTTCCGATATTGTACTGGAAATTACGAGGCAAGTGGTTGAAAGAACACAGGACGGGGAACAATAGAGGGGACAGCGCTTGCGCCGTGGTGTGAACCGCGAGTAAGAAGGAGGTCAAGTGCGATGTCCTTTCAGGAATATTTAAAGTACCTGACGAAACTGTTTGTTCAGTACATGGATACTCCAAAAGATGAACGCCGTTTACGTAAGACTCCACGCGAGTCCTGGTCGTCACGCTGGTTTGGTGCCATTCCGATGTCCATACGACTGTTGTGGCGCAAATAAAATTGGTGGAATCTATCATGAACGAGGCGGAGGGTGCATATGGCGAGAGTAGCGGTAGAAAATTCCTTGTCTGAAGTGTGCAAGATGCTGCGTCAAAATGGTTACGAAGTTGTTGATTTAGGCAACTGGCAGCAGGTGGTAGATGCGATTGTCATTACAGGACAGGATATCAACGTACTGGGTGATCAAAACAAAACGATTACAGGAGCTCCCGTCATTAATGCAGAGGGAATGACCGCCCATGAAATTTTTCATGCCGTTCATGAGCGTCTCTCTCCTACAGAACATCGGTGAATAGAAAACGTAAAAAACAAGCTCTCCAACCGGTTATTCGGCAGGAGAGCTTGTTTCGTTTACGAAAAATCGTCCGACCCGATGGGCATATGAATACGGGACAAAGCGCAGGCCCTCATCCCATACACCGACATAAGCGTTTTGGTCATTCCATAAATGCAGGGAACCGACGACAAAGGGGGCCAAAACCTGTGACTGGTGAATCGGGACGGCTAATGTTACCGGTGAGGCATAATTTTGTTTCCACAATTGGTTCCAGGACACGTCTGTATCCGTTGTACTCAATTGGCTGACCCACCCGATATGATCAAAAGGATCAGACTCGGCTGCGCTTAAAATTCTCATTTGTGTCAGGCGTTGGCCATTTTGTATGAGCTGCTCGCCTGCGAAAGCATCGACAGCGGGCTCGCTAATTTGAAAGGAAGTGGGATACATTTCTCCTGTTTTTGCATTGACCATTTGTGTATCTGACTTCTGGGTGATCAGCCAGTAGGAAGCGAACCCGTCATAAACGGGCTCCGCCGCGATTTCCTTCGGAGCAAAGGCGTCATCGAACAAGATGTACTCCCCGACACCGTATTCCAGTAGAACAAATTTCTCATGGGAAGTGGAATCAGGTGATTCCCCTATCACCAAATACCCTACCTGCTTGTCCGCTTTTTTTATACTTACCAGCCATTGATGCTGCCCTGCACCAAGTGTTTGCACATCCGTCTTGGCGTCCTGCCATTGCTTGAATTGAGGGTCTCGGCTTGCGATTGCATCCATCCATTCTCGAATTTGTTTTTGGAACTGCTTGTCCCAGCTTGCTTCGTCTTGCGCATATGCTAGTGAGGAAAGCAGCATGAGAGACAAAAGAGCAGCGATAAAAGGGAGAAATCGTCTGGTCACAACTTTGCACCACCTTTTGTAAAGGCTTAACCTATTCCTATTGTAACCAGCTATGACAAAAAGATTTGTTGCAACGTGTCTTTTCTGTTTCACATTTTCTCGTTGATCTTTTACATGATTCGCCCTGATGCGGGGAGATGTCGCATGCTTTTTGCTTTCGATGACCGCATGAGCGGAGGAGCGGAGGATAAATAGAACAAACCACCGTTGATGAACGAAACCTCGATCCGCGGCTCGTATTGCCATACCAGCTCGTCTTTTCGGCGTTGTCTCTCCTCATCTGGCGTGCTCTTTTTCCACTCTGCTTGATGAATCTCTTCGCGTGGGGTGGTTTGGATTCCGTTTGTACGTAAAAAGTCGAGGATTCGTCCGCCAGACGCCCGGTATTCGTCAAAAGATGTTGGCTGTTCGACAGAAGTTGGTCTAGCTGGATCAGGCTCGGGGTGGAGGGCTTCTTGTTCGAGTGACGGCTGCGCTTCTGTTTGCTCTACTTCTTCTTCGGTTTCGTCTGCTTTTGACTGTTCCTTTTCAGGTTCGCGCCGTGCCAATTCTTCATAGTACGCTTCCAAGATAGCCAATTCTTCGCTTAAACGCGTGCGCGCTTCCTCTGCCCAATGCTGATCTTCTTGTTCCAATGTATGTTCGACTTCCTGTTGTGCCATTTGGAGGGCTTCCTGGATGGTTACCTTTCGATCCAACGTGTAATAGTAGTCAGGGATCGCAGGGGTTAAGGAAAGTGAAAATAAAAACGAAGTGAAATCCGTCACCAACCGCGGCTGATGCAAATTAATCCCCAGGTACAATAAAATGTCACGTCGCTTGTCACAGAGCAGGGAAACCTTCAAATTCATCCCGAGCCAAGGCACGAGAGGGGTTGACCGGCGCTTGCCGGCATTGCCTAAAAGCCCCCCTTGTTGCTCGTACATACAGACAAAGCTGCCATGCTTTTTGGTTGAAGCGAAAATTTGTTGCATACGGGTAGCCCCTAGATGCAGATGCTCGGATCGCAATCCTTCAGGCGTTGAATCCGGATGAAAAGTAAAGGTGAGCACCAATGGCTGATAAGCCAAGTTCATTTTATCCACCCAGCTCCAGTAAAAAGGGCGATTGCCGATATCTTTGTCCACCTCGACGGGGAGTTTGACTGTGAAATAATCCGGGTGAGATTCGACGATATGGGCAGAAAAAGTCGCCAAATAGCGCTCGACAAATTGTCTGACCTGTTGTTGCTGCATCAGGAGACCTCATTTCTTTTTCGTTTCCAACAAGAGTTATTGGTCAGCCGCCTCAGAGAGCGGGACGTCTTCTTTTGTTATTTTGCTTGCTCGAATCGCGTGTCCAATGTTATCGAGCTTTAGCGCCATTTCTTTGGAGGATCGAGAATCCATAATGATTTGAATCAGATTATCTTCCAAGGAGTGGTTTAGATTCAGGCGTTCCACAATATCATCGAGTTCACCGATGACCATTTCAAACAGGTCGATTTTTTCATACAGGAGTTTGAGAATATGCTCCTCGATCGTTCCTGTTGTCGATAAATTGTAAATGTGCACATCCCTTTTTTGTCCTAGCCGATGGACGCGGCCGATTCGTTGCTCCACTCGCATGGGATTCCAAGGCATGTCGTAATTGATGACTTGATTGCAGAACTGCAAATTGATCCCTTCGCCGCCCGCTTCCGTCGCGATCAGGACTTGTGCACGATTTTGGAAAAGATCCGTCATCCAGTCCTTTTTGCTGCGTTTAAAGCCACCGCGGAAGGGGACAGAAGTGATCCCATGGTCGTGCAAATACTTTTGTAAATAGTTTTGTGTTGCCCGGTACTCCGTAAAAATGATCACTTTGTCGTTGATTTGTTGAATGAGCTCAACTGTTTTGGCGGCCTTGGAATGCGTCTCTATTTGTTTGATCATCTCCACTAGCTCAAGAATTTGCGTGCGCAAAGGAGAGTCCTCGCCGGTACGCTGGTGCATGTTATACAGTGTCATAAACGCAGCTTCCTTACTGGAGCAGACCTCACGCTGCAAGGTAATCAGTGCGAGAGAGTTGAAGCCACCAACCCCAAATCCTGTTTGGTATTGCTCGCGGACAAAGCGGGTCACCCCTTCGTACAAGTTCATTTCCTCAGGGGTTAGGTCAATCGGGATCGACTGAACACGACGGCTGGTGAATTGGATACCGCCATCACTTCGTTTGTTGCGAATCATGACCTTTTCAATTTCTTCCCGCAATTTCTCGCTGTTTTTGGATTGGCGTTTGCCCTCTACGTAATTGGTAGAGAAGGTGGATGTATGGCCGAGGTGACCTGGCTTTAACAAATTGATGAGGTTGTACAGCTCGTCCATCTCGTTTTGAATGGGAGTGGCAGTAAGGAGCAGGCAATATTTTTTGCGGATCTCTTTGACGAACTGATAGTTGCGGGTCCGTTTATTTTTGAGTTTATGGGCCTCGTCGATGATGAGCATGTCGTAATCGATGTCGAGTACGTGACGTCTGTGCGGATCGCGTTTTGCTGTATCTATGGATGCGACAACGACTTCGTGCTGCCGCCACATGTATTCTTTTTTTTGCGCGACTGCTGCAATGCCGAATTTTTGATGAAGCTCTTTTGTCCATTGAATCACGAGAGAGGCCGGAACCAGGACGAGAATTTTTTTAGCCAAGCCGCGAACCATATACTCCTTCATGATCAACCCTGCTTCGATCGTCTTTCCCAGACCGACCTCATCTGCGAGAATGGCACGACCACGCATCTCTAACAGGACGCGTTTGGCTGTCTCCAACTGGTGAGGAAATGGTGATAAGAGTGGAAGGTATTTCAGACATTGTAGTTGGTCAAAATCGCGAACAGCCATCGCTTCCTCGGCTTCCAATGAGAGCTTGAACAGCTCCCACTTATCCCAAGGACCATCTTCTTGCATTCGTTCTGTAAGCGGATGGATCCAACTCGTATCAAATGAAATAGGAACATTCGGCATATAAGATACTCCTTTTCATAGCTCTGCCATAACTTTCATGGTTAATGCCAAAAAACTGAACATTTATGTATTGTCAATGTGTTTTGTTAAGTTTTTCTGAATCTGACTGTTAATTTGTATATTTTCAACTTTGAACTCTCATGGTAGGATAAAGAGGTAGTACATCCACTAGTATGGAAATGTTAGCAAAAACTTATGTATGACCATGAAACAACCGCGAATGAAGGTAGTAGGGAGAGACTGCTGGAACGTTTGGCAGCGCCGAAGGAGCAAGCCGGTAACGGTGAATCTCTCAGGCAAAAGTACCTCTACTGGACGCAACTCTGGAGAGAGCTCACATTCATATGAGCCACCAAAGGGGAAACTTGCAAGTGGGAACGATATACCCCCACCTGATTCGCAAGGTAACTCTCAGGTACCAAGGACAGAGGAGGAGAAATGGGCACCATTATTTTGGTGTACCCGTTTTTCCCCCTCTGTTTTGTTTTGGATTCTTATTGTTCACAGGAGGTGCCACATGTCCAATTTGAAACGTACGCCACTATTTGATTCTTATGCAAAGTATGGCGCGAAAACCATCGACTTCGGTGGTTGGGATCTGCCGGTGCAGTTTACAAGCATTGGTCAAGAGCATGAAGCCGTTCGGACAAAAGCTGGTCTATTTGATGTTTCCCATATGGGAGAAGTGGACGTAAAAGGGGAAAACGCTCTTACTTATCTCCAGCGTGTGACTACGAATGACGTGTCTAAGCTGGCAGTCGGGCAGGCGCAGTACAGTGTACTTTGTTACCCAGATGGGGGAACGGTAGACGATCTGCTTGTTTACAAGTATGCAGATGATCATTACTTGCTCGTCATCAACGCGGGGAATATCGACAAAGACTATGCGTGGCTAGAAGAACATCTGATTCCAGGCGTAACGATTGAGAATATTTCGCCACAAACAGCACAAATCGCCATTCAAGGTCCTCTGGCAGAATCCATTCTGCAAAAGCTGACGACTACAGACTTGTCTCAAATCGGTTTTTTCCGTTTTGAGCGTGATGTGCAAGTGAGCGGTATTCCAGGTTTGGTCTCCCGCACTGGCTATACTGGCGAAGATGGCTTCGAGATTTATTTGGATGCCAATCGTGCAGCAGAGCTGTGGGACATCTTGCTGGATGCTGGAAAAGAAGAAGGTCTGTTGCCGTGCGGTCTCGGTGCGCGCGATACGCTTCGTTTTGAAGCCAAGCTGCCACTGTACGGACAAGAGCTCAGCAAAGACATTACGCCGATCGAAGCGGGCATTGGCTTTGCTGTCAAGGTAGACAAAGAGGTGCCGTTCATCGGTCAAGAAGTGCTGAAGGCACAAAAAGAAAACGGTGCCCCACGCAAGCTGGTAGGGATTGAAATGATCGATCGTGGGATTCCGCGCACGCATTACCCTGTCTATGTGGGGGAAGAGCTCATTGGCGAAGTGACGACGGGAACACAATCTCCAACCTTGAAGAAAAACGTCGGTCTCGCTCTCGTAAAAACCGAGCATGCTGCGTTAGGTACACCAGTAGAAGTAGAAATTCGCGGAAAACGTCTGAAAGCAGAAGTTGTTGCCGCTCCATTTTATAAACGCCCAAAAAACTAAACGATCCACCACATACATCCTTTTAGAGGAGGACAACGTCCGTGAAATACCGCTACCTGCCCCAAACTGATCAGGACAAGCGCGAAATGCTTGAAACGCTCGGCATTTCAAGTGTAGAAGAACTGTTTGCTGATATTCCGGAAGAAGTACGCTTCAAAGGTGCATTGAATATTCCAGAAGCACTTTCCGAGCCAGATTTGGTGAAGTATTTTACACACCTCGCGAATAAAAACGTAAATTTCAGCACGCATGTTAACTTTCTAGGTGCGGGTGTTTATCAACATTACACGCCGAGCACAGTTAATCACATGCTGCTTCGCGGTGAATTCTTTACCGCATATACACCGTACCAGCCAGAGATCAGTCAAGGTGAGCTGCAAGCTATTTTCGAGTTCCAAACGATGGTATGTGAGCTGACTGGCATGGAGGTAGCGAACTCCTCGATGTATGACGGCGCAACTTCTTTGGCGGAGGCAGCGATGATGGCTGCTGGACACACTGGCAAAAAGCGCGTAATCGTTTCCCGCGCTGTACATCCAGAAGCGCGTGGTGTTTTGAAAACATATGCCTATGGACAAAACGTTGAGCTGGTTGAGGTAGGTATCAACAGCGATGGCGTTACGGATACAGCGGCTCTGGAAGCGCTTGTTGATGAAAATACAGCAGCAATCATCGTGCAGTATCCGAACTTCTTCGGAAACGTAGAGGACTTGGGAGCGATTGAACCAATTGCGCACGGAAAAGGCGCACTGTTGATCACATCCTCCAATCCGCTTGCGCTGGGTGTACTGGAGGCGCCGGGCAAATTGGGCGCAGATATCGTAGTGGGCGACATGCAGCCATTCGGTATTCCAGCATCCTTTGGCGGACCACATTGCGGATACTTTGCTACCACATCCAAACTGATGCGCAAAATGCCAGGTCGTATCGTCGGTCAAACGAAGGACGAAAATGGCAAGCGCGGCTTCGTATTGACGCTGCAAGCGCGTGAACAACATATTCGTCGTGAAAAAGCGACTTCCAATATCTGCTCGAACCAAGCGCTGCTCGCATTGGCTGCATCCATTGCCATGACAGCACTCGGCAAGCAGGGTGTACAAGAAATGGCAATGATGAACCTGCAAAAAGCTCATTATGCCAAGAATGCCCTGCAAGCAAAAGGCTTGGAGATTGTATTCACTTCTCCATTCTTCAACGAGTTTGTGGTGAAGTTGAACAAACCAGTTGCAGAAGTAAACAAAGGCCTGCTGGCTGCTGGAATCATTGGGGGCTATGATCTCGGTCTGGACTATCCAGAGTTTGCAAATCATACCTTGCTTGCAGTAACTGAGCTGCGTACCAAAGAAGAAATCGACACATTGGCGGCTGAATTGGAGGCGATCACACGTGCGTAACGACCAGGAGAAAGCACTGATCTTTGAAATGAGCAAACCAGGCCGTGTGGGCTACAATTTGCCGGCATTGGATGTTCCAGAAGTAGAAGTAGCAAGCCTTTTGCCAAAGCACCTCATCCGCGAAACGCCGGCTGAGCTGCCAGAGGTATCTGAGCTGCAATTGGTTCGTCACTATACCGAACTGTCTCGTCGCAACCACGGGGTAGACAATGGCTTCTATCCGCTTGGTTCTTGCACGATGAAATACAATCCGAAAATTAACGAAGACGTTGCTCGTTACGCAGGTTTTGCGCAGACACATCCGTACCAACCGGAAGAAACCGTACAAGGCGCTTTGGAGCTGTTGTACAACCTGCAAGAAGAGCTGGGTGAAATTACAGGCATGGACGCAGTTACCCTGCAACCAGCTGCTGGTGCTGCGGGTGAGTGGACAGGTCTGATGATGATCCGCGCTTACCACGAGAGCCGTGGGGAAGCGCATCGTACCAAAGTAATCGTGCCGAACTCCGCGCACGGTACAAACCCGGCATCTGCTGCTGTAGCTGGCTTGGATACCGTAACCATTGCATCTGACGAGCGTGGATTGGTTGACATTCAAGCGCTGCGTGATGCAGTAGGACCTGACACGGCTGCTTTGATGCTGACGAACCCGAACACTCTCGGATTGTTTGAAGAAGATATCGTGGAAATGGCGAAAATCGTCCATGAAGCTGGCGGCCTCTTGTACTATGATGGTGCGAATGCGAACGCGATTTTGGGAATTGCCCGTCCGGGAGACATGGGCTTCGACGTAGTGCATCTGAACTTGCACAAAACGTTTACAGGCCCTCACGGCGGCGGTGGCCCGGGTGCTGGTCCGGTCGGCGTGAAAAAAGTTCTCGAGCCATTCCTGCCTACACCAATCGTAGCGAAGAAGGAAGACGGAAGCTTCTACTGGGACAGCAATCGTCCGGCTTCCATCGGACGCGTAAAAGGCTACAACGGAAACTTCGGTATTCTCGTTCGTGCATACAGCTATATCCGTACGATGGGACCAGAAGGTTTGCTGCAAGTTTCTCAAAATGCGGTGCTCTCCGCGAATTACATGATGCGTCGACTGGCAACGGCTTATCATCTGCCATTTGATCGCGTCTGCAAGCACGAGTTCGTTCTGTCTGGAGTGAACCAGAAGAAGCTGGGCGTACGCACGCTCGATATTGCAAAACGCTTGCTCGACTTCGGTTATCACCCGCCAACGATCTACTTCCCATTGATCGTCGACGAGTGCCTCATGATCGAACCGACTGAAACCGAGACAAAAGAAACGCTCGATGAGTTCATCGACGTTATGCTGCAAATTGCCCGCGAGTGTGAGGAAACGCCAGAAATCGTTCAGGAAGCACCTCATACCACTGTCGTCAAACGTTTGGATGAAGCGACAGCGGCGAGAAAGCCGATCCTGCGTTATCAACCGCAAGCATAATTCTAGATTCCAGGAAAAGTCGCCTGTTGTTACGGGCGGCTTTTCTTTCTGAATGATGCTATCATGGGGGAAGAAGTAGTAGGGGAGGGTTCGAACCGAATGAAGAGAAGGATAGTTTTCACCGGTGGTGGTTCGGCAGGTCATGTTACTGTGAATCTTGCGCTCATTCCCCATTTTATCAAGCTGGGCTGGGAAGTCGCCTACATTGGTTCTGAGAATGGAATCGAACGTGAGCTCGTCGCCAACCATCCAGATGTCCGCTATATTGGCATTTCTTCAGGAAAACTGAGACGCTACTTTGATTGGAAAAACATGAGTGACCCGCTGCGAGTCCTCAAAGGCACTTGGCAAGCTTTTCGCTTTCTCGGCAAATGGAAGCCGGATGTGATTTTTTCTAAAGGAGGCTTTGTTTCCGTTCCGGTCGTATTTGGGGGGTGGCTAAACCGTCTTCCCGTTGTCATCCATGAATCTGATCTGACACCCGGTCTCGCAAACATGTTGGCTGTCCCTTTTTCTAACAAGGTGTGCGTAACATTTCCGGATTCGCTTTCGAAAGTACCGAGTAACAAAGGGATTCACGTAGGTGCAGTCGTGAGAGAAGAGCTGAAGCAGGGGCGAAAAGAAGCAGGCTTGGCGTACTGCTCCTTTACCACCAAAAAGCCTGTCCTGCTTGTCATGGGAGGAAGCTTGGGAGCGCGCCGAATCAACGAGGCGGTACGTCGCACATTGGATAACCTGCTGGAGCATTTTTTCATTGTACATATTTGTGGCAAAAATCAAGTGGATGAAACGATTCAGGTAACAGGCTACAAGCAATTCGAGTATGTTCAGGAGGAGTTGCCTGATTTGCTAGCGATGGCAGATCTTGTGGTGTCTCGTGCTGGCTCCAATGCCATTTATGAGTTTTTAGCCCTGCAAAAGCCGATGCTCTTGATACCGTTGTCCCGTGAAGCAAGTCGGGGTGATCAGATTTTAAATGCTCAGTCCTTTGAAAGGCAGGGCTTGTGTCATGTTCTGCTGGAAGAAGAGCTAACGGATGATCGCTTTTATCAAGCAGTGAATGACTTGCAAACGAACAGGGAGTCCATCTTGCAGCGAATGCGCAAAGAGAATGAGAAGAAAACAGATGCATTGGCACAGGTCATGGCGATTTTACAGGAGACAGCTCGCTCAAAATAGCGCATCCGAGGCTTGCCGTCCCTCGTGCCAGAAGCGTACAATGAAGGCGTTGTGAATGAGGAGGTACATAGATGGAACAGTGGCGCTATATCGTGACGGAAGCGATGTCACCCGCAATGAATATGGCAGTAGATGAAGCAATTTTGCAGTTGCACAGTGAGGGGAAGGTTCCCCCGACCGTTCGTTTTTACACGTGGGACCCAGCGACACTGTCAATTGGTTATTTCCAGAAGGCCATCAAGGAAATCAACCTGGAGGAAGTTCAAAATAGAGGATTGGGCTTTGTTCGCAGAGCGACAGGAGGACGTGCTGTTCTCCACGATCAGGAGCTGACATACAGTGTCATCGTATCCGAAGACCATCCGAAAATGCCTTCGAGCGTGACGGAAGCCTACAAAATCATCAGCTTGGGACTGCTGCACGGATTCCAAAATCTTGGGCTCTCGGCGGAAATGGTCTCCTTGGCAAGTGAAGAGGAGAAGGAAAAATACAATTCTCCAGGGTCATCGGCCTGCTTTGATTCTCCCTCCTGGTATGAACTCGTGGTAGAGGGGAAAAAAGTAGCGGGAAGCGCACAGACCCGCCAAAAGGGTGTTATTCTTCAGCACGGCTCTATCCTTCTTGATATGGACGTGGATTTGCTATTCTCACTCTTGCATTTCCCATCGGAGCGGGTAAAACAACGGATGATCGATAGCTTCCGACAAAAAGCAGTGACGATCAATGAAGTAAGCCCTCGGCCAATCAGTCTCCAAGAATCGATAGAGGCGTTCTCGAAAGGCTTTGCATCTGGACTGGAAGTGGAGCTGATCCCCTCAACGCTTACGGACGAAGAACTCGCTTTGGCAGAAGAGCTTGTGCGTACGCGCTATGCCACAGACGAATGGAATCTGCGTCGTTAAAAAAGAGTAGCTCTCTCGGATTTATGTGTATACCGGGAGAGCTTTTTTCATTACACGAGTATGTCCAGTGAAAATAATGTACTAAATCGAATATACGGGCAGGATGATCAAATACAGTGGATGGAGAAAATGCACTATTTTTGATTTAGTCCACACTTCGTTCATGGATTGACGAATAACAAAACGTGGAAATGGCACTTTCGATGTATCGGGTTCTTGGTCCACAGACATTACACAGTCAGTAGCTGTGCCTTTCGTTGGGAAGAATGGATTTCGATTCCCATTTTTTTCGCGACCAACAGAATATCGTTATAGTCCTTCAATGTCGAAGAGTGACAGGAACCATATTATAAACCTTTTGTTTTTGATCGATTTTTAATACTATAAATACTATTGAATATAATTACTAAATAACGGTTGAGTTGTTATACATTACATGAGAAATCAGGGTATTCATATTCTATGACAACAATAGGTATTGATTTGGGAACATCGAATAGTCTGGTAGCTTTTTGGAGTGATAACGGTCCCGAGCTAATACCGAATGTGTTGGGAGAACACCTTACTTCATCTGTTGTAAGCATCGATGACAATGGTGAAATTCTGGTCGGCCAAATTGCAAAAGAGCGTCTCATTACCCATCCCCATGTAACTGCAGCAGCCTTCAAACGGTATATGGGTACAGAAAAGCTGTTTAAGTTGGGGCAGTATTCATTTTCTCCTGAAGAGCTTTCCTCTTTCGTCCTGAAAGCCTTGAAGGCAGATGCTGAAGCATTTTTTGGATATGAGGTTACGGAAGCGGTGATTAGCGTTCCGGCTTATTTTAATGACTCTCAGCGAAAGGTAACCAAGCGTGCTGCCGAATTAGCCGGGTTAAAAGTAGAGAGGCTCATCAGTGAACCTACTGCCGCTGCGATCGCGTATGGACTTCATCAGGAAAAGTCCGATACCAAATTCCTGGTCTTTGATTTAGGTGGAGGAACCTTTGACGTTTCTATACTCGAATTTTTTGAAGGAGTCATGGAGGTCAAATCGATAGCAGGAGATAACTATCTTGGTGGCGAGGACTTCACAAAGATACTCGCTGCCTATTTTGTTGAAAAAACAGGGATGGATTCTGAGGCTCTAGATGCCAAGGCACACTCTGCCATTGCCAAACAGGCGGAACTTTGTAAACGGATGATTGGCCGGGATCTGATCGGAAAAATGAGCTTTACCATAAATGGCAAAACACATGAAATCAGCTTGGATCGAAATGAATTTGAGAAGCTTGCAAGCCAGCTCTTGCTTCGTTTGCGCCACCCGATCGAGCGAGCATGGAGAGACGCATCTCTTACTCCTGAGGAGCTGGATGCTATCATTCTCATCGGTGGTGCCACCAGAATGCCGATAATCAAGTCGACTGTTAGCAAAATGTTTGGACGCTTGCCCTACTCGCAAATCAACCCAGATGAAGCGGTAGCGATTGGAGCTGCGATTCAAGTTGCTCTCAAGGAGAGAAACGAAGCCTTAAAAGAGATTATTCTGACGGATGTATGCCCTTATACGCTTGGAACCGATATTGTGAAAAGAACGGCAAGCGGCTTTGAGGATGGACATTATCTGCCGATCATTGAACGTAACACGCCCATACCTGTGAGCAAAGTAAAGCGTCTGTATACAGTCAATGATGATCAGACTGCGATTCTCACCGAAATATACCAGGGGGAGAGCCGCCGTGTCGAGAACAACATCAAACTGGGGGAGCTCAAAGTAGAGGTGCCAAAAGGTCCCGCAGGCCAGCAGTCTATAGATATCCGCTACACCTATGATATTAATGGGATCTTGGAGGTTGAAGTTACTATAGTCAGTACTGGCTTGAAAAAGAACATGATTATCGAGAAAAACCCAGGAAGCCTGTCACCTGAGGAGATCGAAGCTCGTCTTAACGAATTGAGAGATATCAAAATCCATCCGCGTGACAGGGCCGAAAATAGACTATTGCTTGCTCGGGGGGAACGGATGTATGAAGAATCCCTTGGGGACAAACGCACAGAAATTGCATATTTACTGGAAAAGTTCGAAGCTGTGTTAGCCACACAAGATCAGCAACTGATAAAAAAGGCAACTTTAGCGTTTAAAAAACAACTGGATCATTTAGAAGGGTGGTTCGACTACTAATGGGTGTGTGGGAAGTACTGGAGATTGAACCCACAGAAGATATTCCATCGATTAAAAAAGCCTACTCCCAAAAACTGAAGGTTCACCACCCCGAGGATGATCCGGAAGGCTATCAAAGGCTAAGAGAAGCATATGACTATGCAATGAAGGTTGCGAAAAAGGGAGCCATCAAAGAAACAGGCCCGTCGTTCAGCGATGAAAGCAACATCCATATCTGGCCCAATCCTCCCAACACGGTCGAGCTAACAGTTGAAACGATAGACCGACCAGAAGAGATTGACCCAGTAGATGAATTCATGGAACAAGTTGAAGAGGTGTATTCTGATTTCTCTTCCCGTATCAGCCATGAACAATGGTCAAAGCTTTTAAATAACGATATTGTCTGGAATGTAAGGCTCAATGAAATAGTAGAAGTAACATTATTGGATTTCTTGCATGAACATCGGTTTCTCCCTAAAAGAGTTTGGGAATCCATCGAATACTGTTTTCGTTGGCGTGAACTAGCAACAGAAGATCCGGACGATCGAATGGAGCATTTCACCGAAGAGTTTTACCATTTTTATTGTAGACAATTGGATGAACCTGCTCTTCGTTATACCTTTATACAGCATGCAGCTGATTTAGACTACGATGTGTTTCTGAACAAGCGGGAGACGGCATATCAGGCACTTAAGGAAAACAATCTGGAACTGGCAGGTCAATCGCTTGATGAAGCCTATGCGATGTATTCAGATGATCCTGACTTGCTTCGGCTACAGGGTGAATACTTCCTTCGAATGGGTGAAAAGGAGTCTGCTCTTGCTGTAATGGAACACGGAATCCGCATTTATCCAGATGACATCGATTGGTATCTGATTCGATCTCGGATATGGTATGAAACCCATCAATTCGTAGAAGCAAAAGACGAATGTCTGTACGTCCTCTCACGTATGCCTGCCAATATGGGTGCCCTGCGTCTGTTGGGGAAATGCTTCATTCAGCTTGGTGAGTTAGAGAAGGCAGAGGAGAACTACTTGAAGATATTGGAGAGTTTTCCGAATGATATCGATGCCATAACCAGCCTTGCCCATATCCGTTCTGAGATGGTGGAGCGGGCCAAGCGGAGGACCTTTTTCACCAGAAGATCAGTCATAAAGAGATTGTATAAAAAGCTTGGGAAGCCAAATTTTTTTGGCAGTGTGAAACTGTTTTGGATGCAGATGCCCAAAGCAGGTGTCGTATTCATTCTATCCTTCATTCTTTTTCTACATGTTTTGTTATCTAATCCTTTCATTAATGATTCCGGATTAACACCTATCTCCTATCTAAAAAATAGGATTCATCCTGTAGAATTATCTTCCACTGAGGTGCTGAATCAACTGGATTATTCTGATATCGCCCAAATAAAGCTTCCCAGTGTTCATTTTCTAGGAATAACAGAGTATCATTTAAAAGCCCAAACCGGTGCTATCAGTACTCGATATAATTCTTCCTACAGTAAGCAACGTAATTGGGCTCGAAGCATTCTCCCCACAGCGTGGTTTTATGTTGCTAAGCTTGATAACTCATCAATCGTTTTATTGGTCTCAGATGCCAATCAGGCAGTGCAAATACAAAAAAGTAATTTCATTGATTCGCCAGGAACAATCGTGAAAATGCCGCAAGAGTTACCTGAGTATGTATGGGAAGTTTTGCAGATTACAGACTTTGGATCCAAATACAAAGATTCCAAATTTGTTGTCGATAAACTAATTGTTGTACATAATGTCACTAATGAAGTTCCCGTCAAAGCAGTGATTTATTCCGTATTGTTACTAGTTCTCTATGCATTGTTGCTTCGACTGATTGTCAGGACCTACAAAACGGTACGATTCTAATAAGGAGGAACCGATGGCACCCACCGTTCTTACATATAATCAGAAGGGTCACAGATTATTTCTGCGAGCTCTTTCGTCTGTTTGCTTTAGCAAAAGTGGAGCCTACTATTATGCGTTATATCATGAAAATTTAAGTAGACGAACGTGCCTATTTCTTCTTAAGGAAAAACAGATTACAGATAAGACCGCACTAATTGATACAATAAAATGGCTCATATCGGAAGGGAAGAGGGAAGAATTCAATCGTCTCCGTCATTTCTTATTTGCTTTTTCCGAATCAGAACGAACGGCATA
Source organism: Brevibacillus sp. HB1.3 (assembly GCF_013186635.1). Classification (NCBI taxonomy): domain Bacteria; kingdom Bacillati; phylum Bacillota; class Bacilli; order Caryophanales; family Paenibacillaceae; genus Brevibacillus; species Brevibacillus sp. HB1.3. The sequence continues at coordinate 219,954 of NZ_JABMIT010000001.1, forward strand.
CATTCAAGCGTTACCCGAGGACCATCAATCGAAATCTCAGTTGATTCTTGTCGATTACTATTCGAGATGTCTACCTTCAGAGGGGATTGCTGCTCATGACTATGCTTGGTGCGTCCTTTTATCCAGAGCTGGTTTGAAACTCGGTTACTTGCAAAAGGATCAGGCAATGGAATATATGTTAAGTGCTGCAAGACTGGCACAACAAGCGTATTCCGGATGGAGTGAATATATTGCCGGTTTTGTGGCAGGAATTGATTTTTTGATTCCGGATACGTCTTTCCAAACTGCTAAAGAAAATCGAGGTTTCTACACCAAGCTGCTCGCCTCTAGGCACAGTCCCATGCGTCAAGTTGATTGGAATGTAGCTCTCAACAGTAATAAATGATCTGACCTTCGTGAAATATCAGTCCTCAATCGTACCAAGAAGATGTAGGGCTGGCTTGATTTTGAGTAAACCAAACAAATGTTCACAACATAGAGTGGGCACCAACACGTCCTCGTCGATTAACACGAGGGCGTGTTTTTAAATAGAAGTATGGGATTATATGGGGATATTGGAATGATATGAGACGCAAATAATTGCCCATCCGTCTTACCATTGGTTGGATCGATGCTCTAACCGGCAAAGTCACAGGGGAAGAAGCTGAACTGGCAAGGGAGCTCGTCAAGGTGTCCCGCCAATAAATGACGTAACAGCCGATTTGCTCTCGCAGCAATATCGGCTGTTTTTTGGTGCGCCTAGCATGGGCGTCGTTGTTCACTGAAAAGTCCAGTCCTAGTATTTCAAGGCACCGAATGATTTGGATGATATAGTTTATTCCTATTAACATTATTAATACTATATATTAGGCCAATAGTGGACGTGGCCTTATTATGTAATTAAACTGCGGACGTCTAAATTTCGGTTTTGCAAAGGCAACATCATAGGGGAGGAACGATATCATGTCGATTTATGATTTTCAAGTCACCTCAATTAATGGAAAGCTTGTTGAATTGTCAGCTTACCGAGGGAAAGTTCTTGCAGCTATTCTCGTCAATTCGCTGGTCTTCAAAAGCTTTACGAAAGTTACCATGAGCAGGGGTTTGAAATACTTGGGTTTCCTTGTAACCAATTCAACGAGAAAGAGCCAGGGAACAACTCGGAAGTGCGGGAATATTGTGAGAGCAACTTTGGAGTGACCTTTCCGTTATTTGAGAAGATGGAGGTTAGAGGTCAGACTGCTCATCCATTATTTCAATTTTTAACAGAGCAAGCGCCATTTCAAGGTTTTTGATACTCAGACCTCGGACGGTCAATGGATGCAGAGTTTTCTGCAAGAAAAGTATCCTGACATATACGCTGGTGTTGAGATCAAGTGGAATTTCACAAAGTTTTTGATCGAACGGAACGGTCATGTATACGGAAGATACGAAACAACGACGAAACCATTGGAAATAGTGCCAGTAATTAAATCACTGCTTTTAAAGTAAATGAATATTTTCGGCCATTCAATTAAACATCCCCTGTAAAGGCTAAGAAATGGCCTTTGCCAAAAAAAGAAGAACTAACGAAGACGTTAGTTCATTCATAAACTCCAGACTAAAACGTTATTTTCATTACACGAGTACACTTGTGTTGATATGCTGTTCAAACAAGTCTTGTAGCGTAAGCACGACAGGACCTGGCTGTCCGTTGCCGACTGCGACACCATCTACCGAGATGAGCGGCATGATTTCCGCGGTAGTACTGGTGAGGAATACTTCATCGGCCTGCTTTAAGAAAGCAATGTCGAATGCTTCTTCATGGACAGTGATGCCATTGGTCCGAGCCAAATCAATCACCACTTGGCGAGTAATTCCGTGGAGGATCAGATTGTCAGCCTGATGCGTATACAGCTCGCCATTTTTCACGACAAACAAATTGGAAGCGCTGCATTCTGTGATGACGCCGTTGCGGTGCAGAATCGATTCTTGGGCACCTGCATCCTTTGCGTATTGTTTGACGAGAACAGCGCCTAGCAGGTTGAGCGTTTTGATATCGCAACGCAGCCAGCGGATATCTTCAACGAGCTGAGCGGTCAAGCCTTTCTTCATATCAGCGACAGGGCGGTCCTTACGACGGACAAAGCCCATTATCACAGGCTGGATTCCGGAGGGAATATCGTGTACACGTGGAGCTGTGCCACGAGATACTTGCAAGTAAAGGCTGGCGTCGTCATTCTCCGTGATGTTGTTCTTGGTGATCAGCTGATTCGCTAAGTCTGTCAGCTCATCTGAGCTCCATGGAAGCTCCATTTTTATTTCTTTGGCACTTCGAAACAATCGGGATAGATGTCCATCCCATTGATACATGCGCCCCTTATAAATGCGTACTACCTCATAGATGCCATCCCCAAAGTTATAACCGCGGTCTTCTGGATGAACTGCGACTTGCCCTTCTTCTACCCATTTCCCATCTACATAGAGCATGGTACTTCCCCCTCAATGGATTCCATTCCGTTTCTTTCAAACGGTTTTTTGTTGATTCCACCTTAGCAAAAGGCAAGGACATCGGTCAATTTGAAAGTCGCCTTTTCTTTATCAATAATTTTACGGAGTAAAGCCCCTTTCTATTAAGATTTCATATGGAAGGAAGTCACGCGAAAAATCGACGTTTTGGGCAGAACAAAGCGAAAGCTGTCCAGGGATGGCGCAGGATGAAGTTATTTGACTAACTATTCTGACTAGACTCGGTTTGTCGTAAACGCCCATAATAAATAGCAAAGAGCAAAGGAAAGGGAGAATGCCATGCGATCTGTCCGTCATTACGCGCTATGTGCCCTGCTTGTCTGTGGAACGATATTGCCGATACCCTTCCTTTCCCATCGTGTTCATGCAGAGAAAGCTCAAGATTGGATCGATAGTGAACGCTTGTACAGCCATGTCGAGCAATTGGCAAGAACAGCCCGTCCACCTGCTACTGAAACGGAATTTGCGGCAGCTGTCTATGTGGAAAATACACTTCGCTCTTACGGGTACAAGACAAAGCTCGATCCTTTTTCTTATTATACGTACCGAAAGCCAACGACTCTATCCCTGACGATGGAAGAATGGCCGGGTCAAAAATGGACAGTAAGTGGATTTACTTTTGGGATCAATGGAACAGCGACAGCAGAAGTGGTGGATGCAGGCTTGGGTAGAGCGGTTGATTTTGCGAATGATGCCTCACGGGGAAAGATTGCCTTGGTCAAACGAGGCGAGATTCCGTTCGGAGAAAAAGTACGCCAGGCAGCGGCTGCCGGAGCTGTTGGACTGATTATCTGGAATGATCGGGAGGAGGGCTGGAATGCTTCCCTAGGCGAACCTTTGGATATCGCTGTTCCTGTAATCGCTTTGTCCAAGGCGGATGGCACCAAGCTCCAAAAACGCATCATGGACAAACGGCCCGTAAAGGGAACCGTCAAGGTAGAAGGAGCCGTAACGACCAAGCAAACCTCGTATAATATCATGGCAAGCCGAAAGCCCAATCAAAGTGACACCGGGCAGGTAATCATGGTTTCTGCTCACCATGATTCCGCCGGGTTATCAGCTGGGGCAAATCACAATGGCTCCGGTGTAGCGGCCTTGCTTGAGATAGCTCGAAATATGGCGGACAAGCCGATTGATACGGAAGTGAGGTTCGTCAGCTTTGGCGCGGTTACGTCGGGAAGCAGAGGCCCAATTGCTTATGCGAATGCCTTATCAGCCAAAGAGCGACAAGCCATCATAGCAGCCTTCTATGTCGAGGGGGTGGGCAGCCAAAAGACAGAGCTCGTTGCAACCAATCCGCTGGGTAAGGAAAATCTGCCAATCCAACTCCTAAGAGCAGCGGGGGTGTCTCCTAGCGATAAGGCTGGGACGCGTGAACGAATCGGCGCCGCAAGCTCTTTAGGCGCCGCAGGTATTCCTACGGCACTTGTGACGAGTGCAGGGGCGGGACAAGCAACAGATGACTCTATCGCACAGATGGATTGGGAACAAATGGTAAAGGCGACGAAGGCGGTCCTTTCAGCGATTCACAAAGTGACAGAACAAACAACGCCAGCTTATCCGATGGGTTCTCCAAATGGGGGACAGCTAAGAGCGGAAAGTGAGGCCCTGCAGTAAACGTCTCCTTCGGGGGACGTTTTTCATTTGTGGTAAAATGAGGGAGAGAAACCATGGATAGAGGAGGCCTACGTGACGATGAATCCGTTGAATATTTTGGTGTTTATCCTTGTGTTCTTGGTCGTGGTCGGAATAGTGAATTGGCTCCTATAGTGCGAAAAAAAGTGGCCAAGACTCTGTCTTGACCACAGGAGCTACGAGTAAACGATCAGGTCAATTCGGTTGCTTCCAAACGTACCAGCCCATTAAGAACATGCCGCAATAGGTCGCTGCACTGGCGATGGCAGACATACTCCATGGAACAACGAGTGCGAGAAGAGAGAATACAAATACGGTAAGCAGCATGGCGACAATCAGCGGAAGCATTTGCAGATGTTGACGTGTCGCTATTGGATGTGACAACGAATAGAGTAGGGCGGCGACGATGACTCCGCCATGCACAAATGAGAGAATAGCGAGAAGCCAATCGCCACCTGCCATCATTTGAACTAAAATTTGTTTGATGGGCAGTACAGAAGCGTGGGAATCATGCCAGTGGGCAAGAAGAATAGCTTGACCTAACAGCGTGAACAAAAGGAAGATTCCGGCTCCGATCATTGCGCCCATCCGAACCGTTCGCTCATGGGACGCACGTACTGCCAGTGGTAAAGTCGTGGCCAAGCCGATGAGAAAATGCAAGGCTAGGAAAAATACGGCGTGAATCAGCCAGTTCACATTCAGTTGATAACCCAAGCTCGGTATTGGTACATGGGATTGTGCGCTGAAAATCAATCCGAATAATAATAAACCGCCGGATAGAGATATGGCTGTTGCAGTGACAATCCATCGCCAACGATTTAAGATAAAGAAGACGGCTGCAATGGTCAGAAGGATGAACCATAGAGGAGAGAACTCCTCCAAAAGGAAATCTGCCTGTTGGCCAAGCATGATTCCTGTATACCCCAATAGCAGAATGTGGGTGATGGCAGATAGGCTAGAAGCGAACGCTTCGCCAAACAATACGTAGTACAGCTCGTACAGGGAGCGAATTTGCTTGCGATGGCAAAAGGTCAACAGCTGGACGCCGAACCAGCCGAGGCCAAGAGCCGCAAGGGCAATACCTATTGTCCCCCAGGAACCGAAATAAGTAAAAAAGCGTAACCATTCATATCCGCCCAAGTAGAATCCACCTAATGCAGACCCTGCAAAAAGTACGGCGATATACCAAGCGACTTTGTCCATAGGCATCATCCTCACTTGCAACTTGGTACAAGTGTATGAAGCAAACAGGCTTGTTCAGAACAGATGATATTAAATAAACATAAATGTTTACAAATTATACTTAATGGAATATAATGAGGAACATACCAGTATTTAGATTATCGATGGGGTGAAACCATGAAAATTGTAGGAATAGCCGGAAGCATGAATGCCAATTCTACGACAAAACAAGCGATTCATATTGTTCTTGAAGCCGCAAAGGCTGCAGGTGCCGATGTTGAAATGATTCATCTGGCGGACTGGAAGCTGCCGCTGTACGATGATCGTGACGATACCAGTACGTACCCTGAAATTGTCCATCGATTTGTCAAAGCTGTTTCTGAAGCAGATGGACTTGTGATCGGTTCGCCTGAATACCATGGCACAATGACAGGTGCTTTGAAAAACGCCATTGACTTCCTGGAAGGGCGCATTTTGCGTGACAAGCAGGTTGCCATCATTGGTGTAGCTGGTGGCAGCATGGGTGCTACGAACACGGTCAACACCTTGCAGTTAATCATGCGCAATCTACATGCATGGCCGTTGCCATCTAGTCCTTCCATCCCAAGTGCTTACAATGCCTTTACACCAGAAGGCAAGCTCAAGGATGAGCGATTGCAGGCGCGCATGGAGCAGTTGGGTCAACAACTCGTACAATATGTCCAAATGATGAATCCATCAACAGAAAAACAGCTGCGATAGGCACTTTTCTCTTGCAAATGCTTCTCATTACGCGGTATCATATTTCTACGTGCCTTTTTTGGCAAGATGAAATAACGGTTTGGAAATGAGGGGTTCACAATGCCGCCGACGCCGAGTATGGAAGACTATTTGGAACGCATTTACAACTTAATTGAAGAAAAGGGCTATGCTCGTGTCTCCGATATTGCTGAAGCGTTGGAAGTACATCCCTCTTCGGTCACGAAAATGGTTCAGAAACTAGACAAAGACAAGTATCTCGTTTATGAAAAATACCGTGGGCTTGTCTTGACGCCAAAAGGGAAGAAAATCGGGAAACGCCTTGTGGACCGTCACACTCTTCTAGAAGAATTTATGCGGATCATTGGCTTAGATGAAGAGCATATTTATCAGGATGTGGAAGGAATCGAGCATCACCTGAGCTGGGAATCGATTACATGTCTGGAGTATCTGGTTCAGTACTTCGAGGCAGATCCAAAGCGTATAGAAGAGCTTCGTAACATTCGATTGTTAGATGAGCAAAAAGAGGAATAGTCTATATCGTTATCGTATTATAGCGCAAGCCGATCAGGCTTGCGTTTTTTTCTTTGTGGTAACGGAAGAGCTGTCGTCTTATACATGGAAAATGGGGGGGAATTTTAGGGAGGGGAACACAAGGTGAAAGCAGATGCAGTCTTTGAAGGTGGCGGCGTAAAAGGAATCGCTTTTATCGGTGCCTTGCGAGTCATGGAGGAGAATGGATACACATGGGAAAGACTCGCAGGTACCTCGGCAGGCTCCATTGTTGCAGCTTTGCTCGGCGCAGGCTACTCCAGCCATGAGTTGAAACCGATCTTTGAAGAGCTGGATTACCTTCACTTTCTCAAACGCTCAGGGCTGGTTAGGCTCCCTCTCATCGGACCAATCTATGAACTAGTCGTGCGGGAAGGGATTTATCGAGCAGATCGAATCGAGTTGTTCATAGAGGAGTTGTTATTACGAAAAGGGGTACGAACATTCGGAGATCTTCCTCCCGGTAAGCTGAAGGTTGTCGCATCTGACGTCACAAACGGAAAAATGCTTATCCTTCCCGATGATTTGGCACGGTATGGTGTAGAACCCGATCATTTTCCTGTGGCACGAGCTGTTCGTATGTCTTCCTCCATTCCGTTCTTTTTTCAGCCTGCAAAGCTGACAAGTGCTGGACATGTGCATTACATCGTCGATGGCGCATTATTGAGCAACTACCCCGTTTGGTTGTTTGATGTACCGGGGACTCCGCGGTGGCCGACGATTGGTTTTCGCCTGACTGATGATCAAGACAAGAGAGAAGCGACTAGAATCAAAGGTCTTTTTTCCTTCTCCAGGGGATTGCTGGCGACTATGCTCGATGCTCATGACCGCCTGTATGTGGAAAAGGCAAAAGCCGTTCGGACGATTTTCATCCATACATTAGGGGTGAGAACCACTCAATTTCAGCTGTCAAAAGAAATCAGGCAACAATTGTTTGAGTCAGGGGAGGCAGCGGCTCACAAATTTTTGGCACAATGGGATTTTGAAGATTACGTCAAAGTGTTTCGCAATCATTCACCGAAAATACTGGTCTAACAAAAAAAACAGGTCGCCGATTCAGGCAACCTGTTTTTTATTAGTGGGAGATATTATTTTGCGATTTCTGGTCTTGTTTCTCTTTTTGCTTCCCTTTGCTGCCTTCGATTACACGAAACGGATGATCTTTTCGCGAGGGAGTCGACTGCTTTTTCACTGCTTGCCGAGCGATGGAGGGCTTTTGCTTCACCTTGACCTTTGGTTGTCTAGGTTTGCCTGCTCCTGCGCCTTGTGAAAAGAAGGAGCCGGTTTGTAAATAGTTGCGCACGACCAAGAATAGGACAACGGACAATCCCAAGATGACAATCGTACTGATAGGATCATTGAAGAGGGTGACCAAAAATCCGTAAATCGCCAATACAATCACGATCAGAATCACTGGTGGAATGCGGCGTAACATAGGGCTTCACCTCTATGGGAATAAAAATGCCTCACGTTATCCGGTCGTAACCATTCTTTCCTGCACGTGCTTCTGATCAAGCTCCCGCATCTTTTGGAAGGAAGCGATGGCTACCTCGACTTGGCTGTCATCTGGTTCACGAGTTGTGATCTTTTGCAACCACAATCCTGGATAACCAAGGTAACGTAGGACGGGTACATCACGGAGCTTGTTTGTCCACTGCAAAACCTCATAAGAGACGCCGATTACCAGTGGCAAAAGAACAATGCGTTGTACGACCCTCTCCGTCAGGGAGTCATAACTGAACAGGGAGTAAATTACTACACCGACGAACACTGAAAAAATGAGAAAACTGCTCCCGCAACGATAATGCAGAGCGGAAAATCTTTGTACATTGGCTACTGTTAATTCTACCCCGGATTCGAATGCGTTAATCACTTTATGCTCGGCTCCATGGTATTGAAAAAGCCTTTTAATCAACGGAGTTTGTGCAATCGCAGTAATGTAGCCGAGGAGGAGCAAAATTTTAAATCCGCCTTCAGCCAACGTTTGAGGAACGCCATCCGGTACCCATTTTCCGAGTAAAAAGTCTGCCAGGAAAACGGGAACGAGTGTAAATACGAATTTCCCGAACAGGAAGGAAAGTACCCCGACAACAGCAACACCTAAAATCATGGTGAGCTTCGATGGACTTTCAGAAGCTTCTTCTCCAGACTCCATACTGTATTGTTCAGAGGCGAAGTTGAGATGTTTGGCCCCATTGGCGCTGGCTTCGACCAAACCAACAATCCCACGCAAAAACGGAATCTTTTTTAGCGTAGTAATCCATTTATATTCGGACCTTGGGGATTCAAAATACTCAATTTCATGATTTTTTTTGCGAACAGCTGTAACGGTTGTGGTTTTGCCACCGAACATAACACCTTCGATGACGGCCTGACCGCCGTAGCTAGGTACGTTTTGTTGCGCCAATTCAATCACCATCCTTACCACTATATTAACGGAAATGGCGACTTGAAGCTACAAGGAGTTCGTATTTTTCCAACAAATGTAAAGCGGAAGTGAAAAGCTTAGAGGAAGAGCATACTAGAGAACAGAGGTGATGGAAATGGAAATAAGCAAGACAGGACGAAGGCACAAGCCAGCACGCATATCCCATACAGAAGAAGGCAGGCAAGGGAGTAAAAGAGTCTCCTTCTCGAAGATTTTGGAGGTGGCATTCTGGGGAACGATTATTTGGGGGCTCGTTCGATTGATGGCGCACTTTTTGCACATGACCCCGTACGGAGTCGGAGCATTTGCACGTCCCTTTATCGGTATCGAGGACGAAAATACGTTTGCGAGCGTGTGCCTTGGTGGTATCGTGCTGTTCGTTGAAGCAGTCGTTGCTTCATTTGTGTTCAGCTTGCTATTTAGCCGGATCCGTGCGTGGTGGTTGGGGCTTGTCTACGGGGCGGTCATGTTAGGGATAGCGGGTTTCTTCTTTCATATCGGACATTGGGAGGTTGCCACCTTAAGTACGGAAGGCGCTTGGTATTTGACGTTTGGCTTGTTCATTGGGATGACAATCATGCTCGAGCAATCAGACGAGAATCATGCATGGAATGAGTACACAAGGTAGGAGGATTTCTCCGTTCCTTGTCAAAATGGATGTAACAATGTTCGAAATGTTGCTTTGGCGAATGACTGCTTTGGATTCAGAGCGGCTTGTGGTAAAATGTTTCATTAATAAAAAAACTTTTATAGGGAGAGGGATGGTCGATGACTTCCGTCTTGTTATTGAACGGGCCCAACCTGAATTTATTGGGGACAAGGGAGCCGGATGTTTACGGAAGGGAAACGCTGGAGGATGTGGTGACAATCCTGACGGGTGTCATGGATGAGTTGGGCGGAAAGCTTGAGCATCTTCAATCGAATCACGAAGGTGCCCTCATCGACGCGATTCATCAAGCGAGAGGTGTCCATGACGGCATCCTGATCAATCCAGGCGCATTCACCCATTACAGCTATGCGATCCGAGACGCTTTGGCTAGTGTGGCTCTTCCGACGATTGAAGTACATATTTCCAATATTCACGCACGGGAACCATTTCGCCATCACTCAGTCCTCGCACCTATTACGATTGGGCAAGTTGTCGGGTTGGGGATCGATGGGTATGAATGGGCATTAAGAGCGCTCGTCCGTAAAGTCGAAAAAAAATAAAAGCTTTCAAAAAGGGGAAAAGGCTGCCATGAAACAACGTCTGCATAAATTGCGCGAGGCACTTACACAAGTTGGAGCAGAGGCGTTTATTACCGAAAAAACAGAGAATCGCTTCTACTTGAGCGGTTTCACCGGATCAACGGGATGGGTAATTGTCACGGAAACAGAAGCGTTCCTCGTCACTGATTTCCGCTATGTGGAACAAGCGCAAGAACAGGCACCTGAATTTACAGTGGTCAATAACGAGAGAAAAGCTGTGGAAGCGATGGCAAAGCTCTTGCAAGAAAAAGGGATCAAGCGCTTGGCATTCGAGAGCAGCGTGTCCTTTAGCACGTATCAAGAATGGAACAAAGGATTCGACGGAGTAGAGCTGGTGCCAACAAGCGGTCTGCTTGAAAAAATTCGCATGTTTAAAGACGAATCCGAGATGGTTATCATTCGTGAAGCGGTTCGTATCGCGGAAGCAGCATTTACGCATATTCAAGGCTACATCAAGCCAGGTGTGCGTGAAGCCGATGTTGCCTTGGAATTGGAATACTTCATGCGCAAGCAAGGTGCGACAGGCTCAGCTTTTGATATCATCGTGGCGTCAGGTGTGCGCGGCGCTCTGCCACATGGACGTGCGTCCGAGAAAGTGATTCAGGCAGGGGAAATGGTTACACTCGACTTTGGTGCTGCTTATCAGGGCTATCATTCCGATATCACACGCACATTGTCTGTGGGAGAGCCAGACCCGAAAATGCGTGAAATCTACGATATCGTTCTGCGTGCACAGCTGGCCGGTTTAGAAGCACTGAAGCCAGGTGTATCCGCAAAAGACGCTGACGCAGCAACGAGAGATCTCATCACAGCAGCAGGCTATGGGGATGCCTATGGACATAGCGCAGGTCATGGTCTCGGATTGGAAGTTCACGAACTGCCAGGGCTGTCGACTGTAAGCACCTTCGTATTGGAGCCAGGTATGCTCGTAACGATGGAGCCAGGCATTTATGTATCAGGACTTGGTGGCGTTCGGATCGAAGACGATGTGTGGATTACAGATGATGGCCATGAGAACCTGAACAAGTCTACGAAAGAGTTGCTCATTTTGCCTGTGTAATTTATACTTATTCTGTTATTGATTGATTTGGGAGGACTACCATGATCTCTGTAAACGATTTTCGTACCGGTTTGACAATCGAAGTGGATGGCAATATTTTTACCGTGCTAGAATTCCAACACGTAAAACCAGGTAAAGGTGCGGCATTCGTTCGCTCCAAACTGCGCAATCTGCGTAGCGGCAACACGACAGAAATGACCTTCCGCGGCGGTGAAAAAGTTAACCCTGCCCGCATCGAATCCAGCACGATGCAATACCTGTATGCGAGCGGAGACGAGTACACTTTCATGAATACGGAAACATATGAGCAAATGACGTTCACTCGCAACCAAATCGAGCGTGAACTGCGTTTCCTCAAGGAAAACATGAACGTGCAAATCATGCAGTACAACGGAGAAACAATCGGTATTCAATTGCCGAATACGGTTGAACTCGTTGTAACTGAATGTGAGCCAGGTGTAAAAGGTGACACTGCTTCTAACGTAACAAAGAAAGCAACCTTGGAAACTGGTTTCGTAGTAAACGTTCCTCTCTTCGTAGAAGAAGGAGAGCGTCTGATCATCGATACTCGTACGGAAGCATACGTTTCCCGCGCGTAAAAGTACGGATTGCAAGAAAAAGCTGTGCCCAAAAGGGTGCAGCTTTTTTTATTTGCTTCGCTATCGATGCATGATTGTAAAAATTATGCAATTGAACTACATTTAGTAGTACAGAGAAATAGTGAGGTGGAGGGGTTGGCTTTGAGAACGGAACAAGAAATGATGAACTTGCTGATTGATTTCGCTAGGAAAGATGATCGAATCCGTTTGGTAACTATAGAAGGATCACGCACGAACAAAAATATACCCGCTGATCCTTTCCAAGATTATGATATTTCGTATTTTGTGACAGAGATGGCTTCTTTCAAGGAAAATGATCAATGGCTCGATGCTTTTGGGAATCGGATCATGATGCAAAAACCGGAGGACATGGAACTTTTTCCGTCCGAGTTAGGGAATTGGTTTTCCTATCTCATGCTATTGGAGGATGGAAATAAAGTGGACCTGACGCTGATCCCGATAGACGAGACAGAGCAGTATTTTGTAGATAGCGACGGTCTGGTTGAGGTTTTGCTGGATAAAGACAAGCTTGTCAAACACGAGGTGCTCCCTTCCGATCGCCAATATTGGACCCGGAAGCCAAGTGCCAGAGAGTTTGACGACTGTTGTAACGAATTTTGGATGGTCTCTACTTATGTTGTCAAAGGTTTGGCGAGAAAAGAAATTCTGTTTGCGATTGACCATCTCAACGAAATTGCCCGACCAAATTTGCTCCGCATGATGGCATGGCAAATCGGATGCGAGAAAGGATTTACCTTTAGTGTCGGGAAAAACTACAAATTTATCGATCACTATCTTCCAAAAGAAGATTGGGAAGCGCTACTATCCAGCTTTAACGAAAACGGCTACCCGCAGATGTGGGAATCGTTATTCACTTGCTACGAGCTATTTCGAAAGTACTCCAAAGCGGTGGCAGAAAGTCTCGAATATTCGTATCCAGATTACGATAAAGCCATTACCAAATACGCGGAACATATATACCATTCATGGAAGTGATGGATGGAACTCAACCGCCTTTTATCAAGGGCGGTTTTCTTATGTTTTGTAGACGCTCGACCAACAAAGCTGACGAGAAGAAAAAGCACAGAGCTCGTAGACCTTGACAACGCCAACCCAGTCGGAACTTAAAAAAGGGGACCAAACTTGTCGAACACTTCTTCTTCGAGAAACATCCGCCCGTAGGATGGCTTTGGCTCTTCGGTCCCCTTTTTTAAGTGTAGACGGCCAGTGAATCCCCCTTGCTGGCGTGTCAGAGTCGAAGAGCACTGTGCTTTTTCTTCTCCTCCACCATGTTGACTCAAACTTTTTTTAAAAAATTGCACTCATTTGTGGAAAGAAAATCCAAAATAATCCGTTAATCCATATGAACCTGCCAAAACGAACGCTGCGCAGCGAACTTTTTTAAAACGGGAGGACTTCCTTTGCAGGATGATTGGTTGCTCATACAACAGGTACAAAAAGGGAATCGCGATGCCTACGCGTACCTGGTCGACAAGTACAAAGAACGGTTATACAGCTATCTTTATCGAATGACGGGACAGCAGCAGGATGCTCAAGACCTGACACAAGAGGCTTTCATCAAAGCGTACTGTCAACTCGATAAATATAAGCCGACAGATGCTTTTTTGGCCTGGCTGTATCGGATTGCGTCCAACTTGTGTATAGACGCGTGGCGCAAGAACAAGCACTACGCCAAAACACCTTTGGAAGAGACAAGACTGATTGAATCCGATACACCTGAAAAAGCTTATTTGGAAAAAGAAAAGCAAGATACCTTACAGCAGCAAATCATGGCGTTGGGAGAAGAATACCGCGTTGTGTTTTTGCTGAAATACCTGGAACAGATGAGCTACAAAGAGATTAGCCAAATCTTGCATGTTCCGGTTACAACTGTACAAATGCGTATCCATCACGCCAAGAAAAAGCTCCGGGCTAGTATCGCGCAAGAAATGTCAGGAGGTGCTGCTATCTATGAATTGCTCCAAAACTGAAGAGTTGCGCAGGTATTTGACTGGTGAGCTATCTGCAGGTGAAGCTAGACTGCTGGAACGACATGTCGAAGAGTGCCTGCTCTGCCAGAGGCTGATGATGGAGGAAGAGGATAGCGACGAGGAGTTCCCGAGTCTGCACGTTCCAAGCGCTTTGCCCACAGATTTTACTTCCCAGGTAATGACGGCGTTAGAGCAAGTGCAATTGCCAAAACCAAAACCAAACTGGAAAAAAAGGAGTGTAAACATTTTGAAGAAAACAGCGTTAGCTGTGGCGAGTGTCACAGCAATCATTACGTTTGGGTCCATGGTGTCTCCGACTTTTGCGAGCTACGTAAACAGTGTCATACAATCCATACAAGGTATCGACCAAGGAATGAAGCAGGCAGCTGAGAAGGGTTATGTCCAGGAGATCAATAAAAAGGTAACGGATCAAGGAATTACACTGGTTGTAAAAGAAGTAGTTGCGGATCCAGTGCGGATGGCGATCATTGCAAATATCGTGGATCAAAATGGCAAGCGTATCCCGTTTGATGAGGAAAAAGACGGATTGTCCCTTACTTACAAAACCAAGGCAGGTGAAGACCTGAATCCTGGGGGAGGGGGCTATACCTACGGTGAGGAAGGAGAGTATCTTGTCGTCAGCCATGATATTTTCCGATTCCTGAAAGATAGCAAAACATTGCCGGATGAGATCATCGTCGGTGTCGAAGCAACGATTCTGGGTGGGAAAGAAGGGAACTGGAAGGTTGAATTTCCCATTGATATGAAAAAGACGAGGGAAGTAGCAAACCATACAGAGATCGGGCAAACGTACACGACCCCGCAAGGAATAAAAATCAATTTACAAAACATCATGACGGTTCCGAGTACCAGTTTGCTAGAGTTGGAAACAGTCTGGACAAAAGAAAGAGAAGAACAAATCCAAAAATGGAAAGAACAAAATGGCTGGATTGTAAAAGAACCAAAAACAGGTGTGTTTACAGAAGCCCAGAGGATGGAGAGGTATTTCATCGACATGGGCATAGCGTTCCAAATATACGATGAAAAAGGAAATGTAGTAGCAGGTTGGGACGATGCCTTGCATGAAGAGCTTAACCAAATTCGAAAGAACAACGTAAATCATTCGTACCGAGGAAAAGTGCATAATGACGGGAAAGGAGTTACGAAATGGAATGGGATAACTCCACTGGCAAAGGATCAGACGTACAAATTAAAAATGCACTCCCTGTACCTGTATGAGCCATCGAAATTTCAGGCATCCATCCCGGTGGATACCTTGTTAAAGGATAAGGTGGCCGTGACGAACAGTGACAGTACTTATACCTTAACGGGCTTTACCTTAAAAACAACGGAGGACGAAGAAAAAATCGGGGATGAGACCTATTTTGGAAAAGGTGCTCTGATTTCGTTCTCGGCCATTCTTCCAGAAGGGATCGTCTACACGACTGAATGGTCGGCACTGGATGAGTCCAAACAAACATACAAGGTATCTCTTAACGGAACAACATATACAAGAGGCAAGGATGGAAGAGTGCATGTTGCAGGCACATTCTTCATCCGCGACCTTGAAAAACAGCCGAAAGAATTAAAGCTGTCTCACGCTATTCAACAACGCCAATACCAAGACCTCAACTGGGAAGTTCCGTTTGAGACCACAAGTAACACGAAGTAAACGGATAGAACTCGACCGCCTTTGCAAAGGGCGGTTTTTTTATGCCGAAAAATATTTTAGAAAAAATGTAATTTCGTGGAAAGAAAAAACAAAAAGAACCGTTAATCCATATAAACCACCAGATTGAAAAAAGGAGTGTAAACATTTTGAAGAAAACAACGTTAGCAGTAGCCAGTGTTACAGCAATCCTTACGCTTGGGTCCGTGGTGTCTCCGACATTGGCGAGCGATGTAGGAAGTGTCATCCAGTCGATTAAAGGTGTGGACCAAGGAATGAAGCAGGCTGCCGAGAAAGGACATGTTCAGGAAATCAATAATAGTGAGACAGACCAAGGCATTACCCTATTCGTAAAAGAAGTGGCTATAGATCCGGTACGGGTAGCGATTATTGCAAAACTCGTGGATCAAAATGGCAAGCGTATCCATATTGATAAGGAAAAAGACGAGTTTTCCATTACTTATAAAACCAAATTTGGAATCGACTATATAGTTGGGGGAGGCGGCTTTTCTTTCGTAGAAGAGGGAGAGTTTCTCGTCATTAAACATGATATCTTCCCATTCCTGATAGACAAAGAGACACAGCCAGATGAAATGATCGCCAGCATCAAGGGAACCATATTAGGTGGAAAAGAAGGAAACTGGAAAGTTGAGTTTCCCGTCGATATGAAAAAGGCAAGGGCAGTCACCAATTATACCGAGATCGGACAAAAATACACGACACATGGAATTGAGATCGCTCTGCAAAACATGATGACGGTGCCTAGCACAAGCTTGATGCAATTTGATACATACTGGACAAAAGAAAGAGAAGAGCAAATCCAAAAATGGAAAGAGCAAAACAGCTGGATTGTAGAATCGAAGCAACCAGAAGAATTTACAGAAGAATACACAGTAGAAGAAATCGTGGATCGTTATTTTACTGACATTGGATTGGCCTATCAAATCATGGATGAAAAAGGTAATGTGGTAGTTGGATGGGACGATGCCGTGCATGAAGAGCTTAACCAAATTCGAAAAAACAACGTTGAGATATGGCGCAAAAATAAAGTGCATGTAGATCGTAAGGGAGAGACGAATTGGAGTGGGTTAACTCCCTTAGCAAAAGGCGAGTCTTACAAATTGAAAATGCATTCCCTGTACCTGTATGAGCCATCGAAGTTTCAGGCAACCATCCCGATTGGTACCCTGTTAAAGGATAAGGTGACCGTGACGAACAGTGACAGTACCTATACCTTAACGGGCTTTACCTTAAAAACAACGGAGGGAGAAGAAAAAATCGGAAATGAGACCTATTTTGGAAAAGGTGCACTGATTTCGTTCTCGGCTATACTGCCAGAAGGGATCGTCAATACGACTGAATGGTCGGCACAGGATGAGTCCAAACAAAAGTACGATGTCTCCCTCAAAGAAAAGTCTACGAGAGGCAAGGATGGACGCGTGCATGTTACAGGAACATTCTTCATCCGCGACCTTATAAAACAGCCGAAGGAATTAAAGCTGTCTCATTTGCTTCAACAACGCCAATATCAAAACCTCAACTGGGAAGTTCCGTTTAAGAGCTAAAACAACATAGACAAATCCCCCTCCTGGATGTAAAAGAGGGGGATTTCGTTTTTATCTGCTTCCAAACCATTCCCACAGCTTCAACACAAACGCTGTAATACCAGCAGCCATCAAAGGCCCGACGGGAATACCCCGAAAAAACACAATGCCAATAATCGATCCAATCACTAGACCGACGATCATATGTGGCTCCGAGCGTAGCAAATCAAGTCCTTTTCCATTCATCCAGGTGGCAATGGCCCCACCAGCCAGTGCGGTTAAGCCGACAACCGTAGTGAAAAGAGGCGTGACGTCTTTCCATGATATTTTTTCGCTGGCGAATGGAACCAGTACGGAAATGGTCAAAAAGAGCAGCCCGAGCTCCAATCCGCGCCGTTCTACTGTTGGGAAAAAACGCTCCAGTGCCGTTAGCTTCAACACCAACAATATACTTGCGGCAGTCGCAATAATTGGTGAGCGCCCAATAAGACCGATAACGATTAGGATGACCAGCATTACTTCTCCAGACATCATTGGCATCAAAACCCCTGTCCCTGTTCTCTTTTCACATTATGAGACAAGGTGTGGGAGTATGCGTTTCTCCTTGATGTAGGGAACGATTTGATACTGATCCACTTGAGCACAGTACCGTATGTCGCTTGCGAGATGGTGCTGGATGAGCCTTTTTCCTGTTGTCGTGTGGGGTAACAGCTCGCTCAGTTTTTCCGCGTAATAAAGGTAGCTCGCCTTTAGCACTTCACCCAGATCACAGATTTGGATGCTCGGTAACGATTGTTGTGCCTGTGCAATCATCAAGCCGGCAGCCAGACCGTCTTCCAGAGCGAATTCCGATCGGGTACCTGCACAGTACAGAGTTATGTCGAGATGATACGAAAGAGCGTGCCGCATGCATGCAGTGGCATTCAAGAAGCAGCCAATCAAGAGAGCAGTGGCACGTTCTGCTTTTTGGATCGCGCGAGTCCCGTTCGTCGTAGTGAGAATAAGCTGGCTCCCCGTTTTCCCCAAACCTGCGATTTCGGTTGGTGAGTTATTGCAGTCGAATTCGGGGATTTTCCTGCAGTGGCGTTCCCCGGCCAAAATACAGTCGCTCGTGCGTAGGGAGTTCGCTTGCCCAATGGTTTCGACCGGGATGACGCTGCGAAATCCATTCCCTAATGCGGTGACAATCGTACTGGAGGCACGAAGCACATCGATGACGATGACTACATGATTGCTGATCTGTTCAAAACGAATTTCTTCCACGGTCGGCACCACTTCTATTCGCACGGAAAACAACTCCCTCTATCCATGATTAGGGCTGTATCGCCGCGCAATCCGCGTCGTAGCGTCTCCAAAGAGAATACATCCGTATACGCAATATTTCCGAGGTTCACGTCACTGCCAATGGCCTTGATGAAGCAGACCTGTTGATCCTTTTGTGGTGCTTCCCAGATCAGACGGGAGGCCTTTTCTTTAGCGGCCGCAACAATGTCTAAAATGAAGGAATCGTCAATCTTGCCATCCCCGTCACACACGCCGACGGTACCACTTTCCCTCGCTTCCACAATCACGTGACTAGCACCATTGTGCAGGTCGAAGCTAAGCGTCTCCAGCAATTCCTCTCGACAAGTGCGATAGTCGGCAGCTTTTTTTCCGACCTCTGTGTAGACCACCAGATCGTTGTCTAACGCGTAATTGATGGCTTCCTGTCGCTGTGCAAAAGATAAAGGGAACGTTCCATCGGATATTTCCACCGCAGAAAAACCGAGAGAGCGAATCAGCTTCATATAATCTTCGATTGTATTGTGGCGAATGGCGACTTCAAAAAAAGTTCCTCCTGGCATGATGTGTACACCATATTGTTTTGCGAGGGTCAGTTTTTGGTTGAGTATTTCGAGGGGGTACAGAGCAAGAGTGCCAAAACCGAGTTTGTATAGATCGATATAGGGAGCAGCCAGCGCTAACAAGTCGGTATATGCAGTAAGTCCAAGCCCTTTGTCAATCACCATGGTTAAGCCCTTCACACGGGGCTTTTCTCGTATTTGCCCGGACGGGTTTGCCCAGCTATCAGGTAAAAACGATTGATCACACTCTACCATCGGCAAGTTCCTCATTTCTTCTAGGCGTATGGTTCAGTGTATGCCCAGTGAAGGGGAGGAGTGAGGGCAAAAGCCTATAGAGATGATTCAAAAAGTGCTGAAATGACGTGGTACAGGCATAGAGTGAAAGGAGGGGAGGACGAGACGGTATGTTGGAAAAAGCGATTATGGGTATGGCAGCACTTAGGGTCTTTTCGGGCAGTATCGAGATCATTGCAGCTTTGCTCATTTTAAAAGTGAACCAGGTCGAAAAAGCTCTGCTCATTAATTCAGGGCTTGCGATTGTTGGGCCAATTATCTTGATCACCACTACGACAATCGGTTTGTTAGGCATGTCGGATCGGGTTAGCTTCGCCAAAATAGCTTGGATTCTGGTGGGGATCTCGTGCATCTTGATTGGCGTCCGTAAATGATTACCCATTTCCTTCCATTTGTAAATGACATCACGATGGGGAACGATAAGTGGGAGAGATTGGATGGGAGGGAATGTGGATGCAAGAATCATTGGCGAATCGAATCGCATACTTGCAAGGGTTGGCAGATGGATTGGAAGTGGGGGAGAAGAGCCCCGAAGGAAAAATTATGGTAGAGATGATTGAGCTTCTAAATGAGGTGCAGGGTCAGCTACGAGAGCTTCACGCGCGAGTGGAAGAGACGGAGGATTATGTGGAGGCCTTGGATGAAGACTTAGAGGACATTGAGCTCTACCTTTTTGAAGATGATGATGACTTGTATGAAACCGTTGTTGATTGTGAGGATGATGACGACGAGTATGCGACTTTCTACGATTTGGATGATGATGAAGACGCACAACAATACGAAGCACAAGTAGATCCCCATCTCGATACGACTTACGAGTTTGCATGTCCAAGCTGCCAGAAAGAAATCTATCTGCACGAAGGCAAAGATGAGGAAGGTTTCAGACACTATGTAATAGAGCCGGTGGACAACAAGAAAACGAATAATCGGTGATTCCAATAGGAAAAGCTTGCACTCGTCTTTCTAGCACGAGAGCAAGCTATTTTTTTTGCATAAATCTCGTCCACCTCTGCATAGGATGGAGGTAAGTCAAAGTGGACAAAGACAGAAGGCTGCAAAAAGGAGGGTACCTGATGAATGAGATCTTGACGATATTGCCAGCAACTTTACGAACGATTTTGACGGCCCTTCCTATCGCGGTAAGAGAGAATCTGGAAGAAATTCGGCTTCGGCAAAACCAGCCGCTAGAAGTCCGGTTTGGCCAACAATCCAGCTATGTGACATCGTCGGGGCAAATCACCTCGATACCCGCACAAGGATGGCTTTTTTCAGCAGAAGAGGCAGCAAAACTCTTAAACCAGGTCAGCCAGCATTCTCTTTATGCCTTGGAAGAAGAGTTGAAAAGAGGTTACATCACGGTAGTTGGCGGTCATCGCATTGGCATTGCGGGGAAAGTGGTGCTGGACAAAGGAGAAGTGAAGGGAATTAGAGATGTGACCAGCTTCAACATCCGGATTGCCCGCGAGAAAAAGGGCGCGGCCAAAAAGGTCATGTCGTATTTGTTTGAGGATGGCAAATTGCAAAACACGCTGCTCATCTCCCCACCCCAATGCGGGAAGACAACCTTGTTGCGTGATATCGCACGAACCATCAGCTACGGGAGCGAGTGGTCTTCAAGTCGCAAGGTAGGAATTGTGGACGAGCGTTCTGAGTTGGCGGGATGCTTGCAAGGAGTTCCTCAACGAGATGTCGGTCCGCGAACAGATGTGCTGGACGCTTGCCCAAAAGCTGTCGGGATGATGATGCTGATTCGCTCCATGTCTCCTGATGTACTGATTGTGGACGAGGTAGGTAGAGCGGAGGATGGCGACGCAGTCTGGGAAGCGATTCATGCGGGTGTAGCCGTCATTTGCTCGGCGCATGGAGCGAGCGTCAAGGAAGTTGCCGAACGCCCTATGTTAGGCAAGCTGATTCGATATGGTGCCTTTTCCCGTTATATCGTACTCAGTCGCTCAAAAGGTGTCGGAACGATCCAGGCCATCTACGATCAAAGCATGAACCTGGTTGAAAGGGAGAAGGCTGCATGGTCAAGCTGATGGGAGCTGTACTCATCCTGTTTTCGGCGTCGATGGTTGGTTGGCAGATCGGCAAGTATTACGCGAATCGTCCCGTTCAGCTTCGGGCACTGCTCGTTGCTCTACAAATGCTCGAAACGGAAATTGTGTTCGGGATGACGCCATTACAGCGGGCGTTTGTGAAGGTCGGTCATCGCGTTTCCGAAGAGGTAGGGAAGGTATTTCTTCTGGCCGCGGAATTCCTACAGACAGAAAAGGCGCATTCGGCTGAGGAAGCCTTGCAACAAGCAATGAATAGACTCTGGACCCAAACCGCCTTGCGCAGACAAGAGCGAGAGGTGCTTGAGAGTCTAGGTCAGGTACTCGGATCATCCGATCGGGAAGACCAGCAAAAGCATTTGCGCCTAGCTGTCACCCACCTGCGAGGGCTGGAAGAAGAGGCTCGTGCTGAACAGGAAAAGTACGAAAAAATGTACAAGAGTTTGGGCTTTTTAGGTGGACTCTTGGTCGTCATCCTGATGTTCTAAAGGCGAGGTGTTCACAGTGGATTTTGATTTGACACCTGTTTTCCAGATAGGAGCAGTAGGTTTCATAACAGCCATCCTGCATACGGTCCTGAAGCAGGCGGGCAAGGAAGATATTGCGCATTGGGCAACTCTGGTCGGATTCATCATTGTCCTGTACATGGTGTCCCATTACATCGGAGACTTGTTCTCCGAGGTAAAACGCGTCTTCCTGTTCAACTGAGGAGGGGCTCCAGATGGAGATTGTACAAATTGTCGGACTAGGACTGGTGGCTACGATTCTCGCGCTAGTCATTAAGGAACAGAAGCCGATGTTCGCCTTTTTGCTGGCGATCGCGAGTGGGGTCATCATCTTTTACTTTCTCGTCGGAAAAATAGCAGATGTTATCCGGATTTTGGAAAGATTGGCGGTTCAAGCAGATTTGAACCTTGTGTTTCTGGAAACGATTCTAAAAATCATCGGAATTGCCTACATCGCTGAATTCGGTGCACAGATGACCCGAGATGCTGGACAAGGTGCGATTGCCTCGAAAATCGAGCTCGCAGGAAAAGTCCTCATCCTAGTTATGGCTGTACCAATCATCCAAATCATTATCGAAACAGTGATCGACTTGTTGCCGGCATAAGGGAGGTGGGATGTCCGTGGCACACACTTGCAAGCTGATCCTGTTCTGGTTCCTGCTCCTTGCCTTGTTTCCAGTTGCCGTGTCAGCTACTGCGTCACCCGCTGTGGCACCCGCAGCCGGTCCGATCAATCAAATCGTGCAACAACAGGTCGATCACTTGCAGTTAGACCGAGTCGAACAATATTGGAAACAGTTGTTGCGTGACTATAAAGGGTACTTGCCCGATTTGAAATCGGAAGGCTTTATCCAAATCCTCATGCAGCAAGGTGACTTCAGTATTTCAGGAGTCCTGCAAGGAATGGGCAAGTTCATCTTTCATGAGATTTTGATGAATGGCAAGCTGCTCAGCTCCATTATTATCATTACGGTCTTCGCGATGATTCTCGAAACGATGCAGAACGCCTTTGAACGTAATGCGGTATCGACCGTAGCGTACTCGATTACGTATCTCGTCTTGATGGTACTTGCGATTAACAGCTTTCATGTCGCTATTACCTATGCAAAAGACGCAATCGCGAACATGTCTGATTTCATGCTGGCCATGATCCCGCTCGTCATCGCGCTGCTGGCTTCGGTAGGCAATCTGGCATCCGCCACAATGTTTCACCCGCTGATTATCTTCATGATCAACACCAGCGGCATGATGATCTCTTATGTCGTGTTCCCGCTTCTGTTTCTCTCTGCGATGCTCTCTATCGTCAGCCTGTTTTCAGAGAGGTACAAAGTCACGCAGTTAGCGACCTTGCTACGCAATATTGCAATGGGTGTCCTTGGTTCATTTCTGACGATCTTTCTCGCCATCATTTCCATACAAGGAGCGACTTCAGCCGTTGCGGACGGGGTCACACTCCGAACAGCGAAATACATCACGGGCAATTTCATCCCGATAGTAGGTCGTGTGTTCTCCGATGCGGCAGATACCGTACTCAATGCCTCGCTACTGGTCAAAAATGCCGTAGGCTTGGCGGGTGTTTTGATCCTGATCATGCTATGCGCGTTTCCGGCTTTGAAGATACTGGTACTGGCTCTGATCTACAATCTGTCATCTGCCGTACTCCAACCGCTTGGAAACAGCCCAATCATCAGTGCGCTAGGTACGATTGGGAAAAGTCTTTTGTTCGTCTTCGCTGCTTTGGCAACGGTCGGCTTGATGTTCTTTCTGGCGATTACGATCATGATTGCGGCGGGCAACATCTCCATGATGGTTCGGTAGGTGATGAGATGACGTGGTTAACCCTGTGGTTGAAAAAAATTATCCTGCTCGTCCTTTTGGCTGCCTTCCTCGATCTGATCCTGCCCAATACGACACTGCAACGCTACGTAAAAATGGTGATGGGCTTGATTCTTTTGCTGACGATCATTTCTCCCGTGTTCAGTCTGTTCAGCCTCTCGCAGGAAGATCTGGCCTTTCGTCTGGATCGATACCAACAAGAGCTGAACAAGCCTGCTTCGGCAGAATGGAAACGCATCACTGACAAGCTGCTCGGTCAACAAAACCAACAGATGACGGCTTACGTTCAGTCACAGGTAGCATCCTCAGTAAAAGCCAGTGTCAAAGAGCAGTACGGCGTAACTGTCGATGATGTCACGATTACCGTCAATCAGCAAAATCCGGAACAGCCAATCCTTGAACGAATCGAGCTGGTAGTCAGTGACACGAACAAGGAAGAGCAAAAAGGGCAGAGCACGATTGAACCGATTAAGCCTGTCCAGCCTGTTGAGATTTCGATTGGCAAACCCATTGAAATGCAACCTGATCCCAAAGCAGATATGGCAGCAGCAGCTCATTATGACAATCCACTTTACGCGCAAATCACAAACGATGTCGCCAAAGAGTGGGGGCTTTCGAAGAGCCAGGTCATCATCAAAGACGATTCGAGAGAAAGAGAGAAACAGTAGCGGATACAGTCAGTGAAGCGAGGTGAAAACAATGAACCAATTGTGGGAAAAGCTGAAAAGTCTGCTCATGAAGAAACAAGGCGAGACGATGCAGGAAGAAAAGAAAATCGTGGTGGGGAGCAAGGGGAAAAACCAAAAGCTAAAGCCGCTGCATTATTTCATCGTCATATTGGGAATTGGCGTTGCCATCATGATTCTGACGGACTTTCTCAGAGTGGAAAAAGACCAGCCACTCGGATTTGGAGATATAGGGAGTGAGGCGCCGGGTCCTCCTGGAGGCGATACAACTTCCCAGGTGTTGGGGGGATCACCGACTACAGATATCATTGCAGAGTATGAAAACATTTACGAGACACAGCTTCGTGAGATCCTCGCTTCCGTTGTCGGTGTCGGTGAAGTACAGGTCATGGTCAATCTGGAATCAACACCAGAGCTGGTTGTAGAAAAAAATCGAAACATTCGTTCCTCAACCAATCAGGAAATGGACAAAGAAAAGGCAACCCGCAATCAAAATGACCAGTCACGAGATGAGCAGGTCGTCATCGTGCAAGGCGGCAAGCAAGATGCCCCTGTTATTGTGAAGACGTTGAAGCCGAAAGTCCGCGGGGTCCTGGTAGTAGCAAAAGGGGCCGATAACATCCAGGTTAAAGCGTGGATCACTGAAGCCGTTCAAAAGGTTTTGGATGTTCCCGCTTATAAAATATCCATTTTGCCCAAAAAAGGGTAGGAGGTAATGGCGAATGATTCTGCGAAAGCAAACGGTTTGGTTGTTGACAATGCTTGCTGTCATGGTTGTGCTCTCTGGATATTACTTGGTGAAGGGACCGCAAGATCAGGTCCCAACATCAGGACAAGAGCACGCTGTCCAGAAGCAAGAGCAAATTTCCGGTGTGGTGGTTGAATCCAAGCAAGTAGATCACGCCCCACAAGCAACGCCTGTCGATCAAGCTCCAAAGGCAAACCCTGTAGAAGGAAAAACTGGCACGCAAGGAGCGAAAACTCCTGCTGCACCAGAAGCAAAACCAGCCACATCGAACACGGTCGTCCCAGTAGCAGAAACGGCGAGTGAAATCTTCCAAGGTTTCAAAATGAAACGCGGAGCCATGCTGGCGCAACAAAAAGACGAACAGCTAGCAATCGTAAACAGCACGGAGTCCTCTCCGCAGGCAGTCGCTGAAGCGATGGCCAAGTTTGAAGAGCTGTCCAATATGGAAAGTGCTACGATGACTGCAGAAGAAATGCTCAAGGCGAGCGGCTATCAGGATGCGGTCGTTACTGTCCAAAATGACAAGGCGACAGTCATTGTACAAAAAGATAAATTGAGCGCAAATGAGGTAGTGGAAATCATTGCCAGCGTGAAGCAACACTTGAATATCCCGGCGACAAACATTAACGTACAATACAAGGCATCCTAATCAAGCTACGGCACTTTTCTCGTTATAAGGGATAGGAGAATCGGGCATGATGGTAAGGATTTTCTCGCTTCTGTTAGAAAAGAAGCGGGGAAATCCTTTCTTGACGTGGTTTAGGCAACAGGCTACCATGGATTTATGGTTTGCCAAAAGGATACATACTGGACTTCACGAACCTCTATTGAAAGAAAAGAAGGAGTGCTTGTTCGTAATGAAAATGCATGAAATCCGTGAAATTATTAAGTTAATTGATCAATCATCCATTCAAGAATTTAACTTGGAAACAGAAGGTGCCAAGGTGTCTCTGAAAAAATCCAATGGTACGGAAACGATTGTCGTCACTCAACCAGCGGTTCAAGCTCCTGTTGCAGCACCCGTAGCACATATCCCGGCTCAGCCAGTTATCGCGGCAGCGCCAGTCGCAGCAGAAGCTCCGAAAGCAGCAGCTGTACAAGCAGCGGATGACGCTAATCTCCACAAGATTGTATCTCCAATGGTAGGGACTTTCTATAGCGCACCAGAACCAGGCAAGCCGGCTTACGTACAAGCTGGTGACAAAGTGAATGCGAGCAAAGTCGTTTGCATCGTGGAAGCGATGAAACTCTTTAACGAAATCGAGGCAGAAGTAAGCGGAGAGATCGTGAAAGTGCTCGTAGAAGACGGCCAATTGGTTGAGTATGGCCAAGCATTGTTTTTGGTGAAGCCAGAATAAGGTGGGGGAGAGCGGAATGTTTCAAAAAGTATTGATTGCCAATCGCGGGGAGATTGCCGTGCGTATTATCCGTGCATGCCGCGAGCTGGGCATTCGTACGGTCGCCGTCTACTCCGAAGCGGATCGTGAAGCGCTTCATGTGAAGCTGGCCGACGAAGCCTACTGTATTGGTCCCAAGGCATCCAAGGAAAGCTATTTGAATATAGCAAACATCATGAGTGTAGCGACCAAGGTAGGGGCAGACGCCATCCATCCTGGTTATGGCTTCTTGGCAGAAAACGCTGATTTTGCCGAGATTTGTGCCGCATGTAACATTACCTTTATCGGTCCAGACCCGGAAGCCATTGTGAAGATGGGGGACAAGTCCACAGCGAAGGATACGATGAAAACGGCAGGTGTACCTACTGTACCAGGTACGGAAGGGCTGATCGAAGATGTGGCTGACGCTGTCGTTACTGCAAACGAGATTGGCTATCCTGTCATGGTTAAAGCGACGGCGGGTGGCGGCGGACGTGGTATGCGCGTAGCCGTTGACGATGAAGATTTGGAAAAAGCGATCCGTCAGGCGCAAAACGAAGCGAAAACGGCTTTTGGCAATCCAGGTGTTTACTTGGAGAAGTTCGTAGAAGGCCCGCGCCATGTGGAAATTCAAATCATGGCTGACAAGCACGGCAATGCCGTATACCTGGGTGAGCGCGACTGCTCCATCCAACGCCGACACCAAAAGCTGATCGAGGAAGCGCCATCTCCAGCATTAAGTGAAGAGCTGCGCCGACAAATGGGTGATGCTGCTGTTGCGGCGGCAAAAGCCGTTTCTTATCACGGTGCGGGAACTGTCGAGTTTTTGTTGGACAAACATGGGAAGTTCTACTTCATGGAAATGAATACGCGTATTCAGGTAGAGCATCCTGTAACCGAGCTGGTGACTGGCTTTGACCTGATCAAGGAGCAGCTGACCGTAGCGGCAGGCCAACCATTGTCCTTTACGCAAGAGGATATCGTATTGGATGGCTGGGCTATTGAATGCCGCATTAATGCTGAGAATCCTGCGAAAAACTTCATGCCTTCGCCAGGTCGTATCACGGAATATTTGGCGCCAGGCGGCTTTGGTGTGCGCGTAGACAGTGCAGCGTATGCGGGATATTCCATTCCACCATACTACGACTCGATGATCGCCAAGCTGATTGTGTGGGGCAAGGATCGTAACGAAGCAATTGACCGTATGAAGCGTGCTTTGGGTGAATTCGTCGTTGAGGGTATTACGACAACGATCCCATTCCATTTGAAGGTATTGGAGCACGAAGTATTTGTCAGCGGGAATTTCGATACGAAATTCTTGGAAACCTACGACTTGAACCTGGATGAAGAGTAAGTAGGGCTGATTTGTAAAAATACGGTGTGCTTGGTATAATGAATTACAAATTAGAGGGAGGTGCGAAGCATGGAAGAGTTTACTCCAGACTTAGATAGAACAGAACTTGGTAAAGTCCAGATCGCTCCCGAAGTGTTGGAAGTGATCGCCGGCATGGCTGCGTCCGAAGTAGAAGGTGTAGCGCAAATGAGCGGCGGTTTCGTAGGAGAAATAGCTGAACGATTAGGCCGTAAAAATATAGCACGTGGTGTGCGTGTAGAGGTTGGCTCCCGCGAAGCGGCGGTGGATGTTTCGATCATTGTCAAATACGGACATCGCATCCCGGAAGTCGCTCGAAATATTCAAGATAGTGTACGCAATGCGATTGAGAGCATGACAGGTCTTTCTGTAGTGGAAGTAAACGTACATATCGTTGATGTTGAATTGAAAGCAGAAGAAAAAGTACCGGCTCCAGTACCGGTTGAAGAACACCAGCGCGTGCGCTAACAAGCAGCGGATGGATGCCCCCTACGAACAGGGGGCATTTTCCTCATTTGAAAACGTGATTTTTGTTTAGGCGTAGAGCATTAATTCATGGAGTTTTCTGGAGCATGCCGTGTTTGTCTCCTTCTTCAAACATGGCTGAAAGGAGAGGTGCTTGTGAACTTGTTTGACCGCTTTATCTTAACGATTTATAGCTTTGCGCTTATTGTTTTGTCCTGCATCGCGATAGCAGCGACCAGCGGATTGATCTCGCAAGATTTTTTCCGTCCATATGTAGATCAGATGCTGGCGGGTACGAACATCACCTATCTCATTGTCGCGATCATTTTCCTCGTAGTCAGCCTTCGCTTCTTTTTCAGTTCTTTCCGCTCTAACAAGCCTAAAGTAGAACGGGGAATCCGTCAGCGCAGTGATTTGGGTGAGGTCAACATTACGATTCAGACGATCCAGACCATTGCAGAGCGTGCAGCCCGCCGAGTAAAAGGCGTGCGCGATATGAAAACGACAGTCAAAGCACTCGAGAGCGGCAATATTATCACCTTGCGTGTTTCGGTAGATGGAGAAACGCCATTGCCTGAACTGACACAGAAGCTACAGGCTGACGTGAAGGAGCAAGTCGAGGGGATTGCTGGTGTTGTCATTTCTGAGGTGACCATTGTCGTGACGGAAGTAGCTCAGCAGGAAAACTACTCGTCTCGTAAACGGGTGGAATAGAAGGTGAAGTAAATGATGCGGGAGTTAATGTGGGAACACAAGGGGAAGCTAATGGGGGTTTTTGCCGGACTTTTTTTTGGCATCATCTACCTTCTCGTGGGATTTTGGGATACACTGGTTTTTGTTGTGTTTGTCGGGACCGGTTATTATATTGGACGAAAGCTCGATCATAAAGAAGACTTGCGTGAAATACTCGACAAGATTTTGCCAGGCAAGTTTCGGTGAAAGAAGCAAAGCCGAGCTCATTTTAATTAGTAGGTGAATGAATGGTATGAAACGAAGAACAGCACGAGAAAAAGCAGTTCAATGTCTTTTCCAAATTGATATGGCGGAGGTTCCGCTAACAGATGCGGTTGCCCTCGTCATGGAAGAATCCGAGGAAAATGCACAGTATTTGCGTTATCTCCTCGACGGTGTATTGAAAAACTTGACTGAGATTGATGAAGAAATCAAGAAGTATCTGCGTGGATGGCAATTGGAACGCATCGCCAATGTAGATCGCGCTATTCTTCGTCTGGCTTTTTACGAGATCATGTTTGAGCAAGACACACCTGACAAAGTCGTGATGAACGAAGCGATTGAGGTCGCGAAGCTCTTTAGCGACGAGCAGTCCCACCGGTACATTAACGGTGTGTTGTCGAGCTTCTTGCAATCACGTGAAACCAAGCAGGCGTAATAGGTAGGAGATACAAGCATGAGTAAGGTAATGTTGGGAATCGACACGAGCAATTACCGGACATCACTGTGCTTGGCTGGGGAAGACGGCCGAATTGTCGCAGAAGCAAAACGCCTTTTGAAAGTAAAGGAGGGCAAGCGCGGACTGCAACAATCCGAAGCCGTCTTTCAGCATGTGATGAACCTGCCGGAATTAAGTGAAGAGATGAAGTGGAAGGACTACGAGATTGCAGCGATTTGTGTGAGTGAGAAGCCACGCCCGCAAGACGGGTCGTATATGCCTGTATTTAAAGTAGGAGAAGGCTTGGCGAAATCGTTGGCGACTTATTTGCGCGTTCCGCTACACTTGACGACACATCAAGAGGGACATATCGCGGCAGGGGAATACACTGCTGAGGTGCGTCCGACAGAAGACCGCTTTTTGGCTGTGCATTTGTCTGGAGGTACCAGTGAGTTGCTGTTATGCGAGCGTCATGCAGCAGGTTATACCATTGAGAAAATCGGTGGGACGATCGATCTGCACGCAGGTCAACTGGTAGATCGGATTGGTGTGGCACTTGGTCTGTCCTTTCCTGCAGGTCCTGCATTGGAGCAGTTAGCAAAGGGAGCAACAGGTGAGTTTCGGGTTTCTTCGGCAGTTGATGGACTTTCCTTTAGTTTTTCTGGTCCAGAAGCATCGCTTTTACGGGAAGTGGAGAAGGGGAGTACGAGCCCTGCTGAGATTGCGCGAGCGACAGAGCAATGTATTGCCAATGCACTAGAGAAGTCCTTGCGCCATGCAGTAGAGCAAGGCTACCCGAAGGACATCTTGATTGTCGGAGGAGTAGCTGCTAATTATTACATTCGTGAGCGGCTGATCAAACGACTGGAACACCCTGCCGTGAAGGCGAAGCTGTACTTCTGTGACCCCGTTTACTCCGGTGATAATGCCTATGGAGTCGCAATGTTGGGTTGGATGAAGCAAAAGACGAACATTAAATAAATAAGAACTTTTTATAATTCGCCTTTACAGCTGGGGGAGAAATCGGTACACTTAACGTATCGACGTTGATAAAGGAGGCATTTTCTCCATGGCTGCAACCATTCTCCAGGGAAAAGAAGTCGCACAGAGTATTCGGGCCGAATTGGCGAACGAAGTAGCTGAAATGAAAAAACAAGGGGTCGTACCGGGTTTGACTGTTGTCATTGTAGGAGACGACCCAGCTTCTCACTCTTATGTACGGGGTAAGGCAAAAGGCTGCGAGGAAGTCGGTATTTCATCCGAGATCATTCGGAAGGACGCTGACATCACAGAGGAAGAGTTGTTGGTTATCATTCAACAGTTGAACGAAAATCCGAACGTTAATGGGATTTTGGTTCAGCTTCCTCTTCCTGCTCATATTTCAGAGCATGCGGTCATTGAAGCCATTGCTCCTGAAAAAGATGTAGACGGTTTCCATCCGATTAGCATAGGCAACATGGTATTGGGAAATGATACGATGCTTCCTTGCACACCGCATGGGATTATTGAATTGATTAAGCGCACAGGCACCCAGATGGCAGGCAAACACGCAGTGGTAATCGGACGCAGCAACATCGTTGGTAAGCCGGTATCATTGCTCTTGCAACAGGAAAATGCTACGGTAACCATGTGTCATTCTCGCACGCAAAATCTCGAGGAATTCACCCAAAAGGCAGACATCCTCGTCGTTGCAACTGGTAGGGCTCATATGATCGGCAAGGAGCATGTTAAACCGGGCGCTGTCGTCATTGATGTTGGTGTGAATCGTATTGAAACGGGTAAGCTGGTTGGAGATGTCAAGTTCGACGAGGTCAAAGAAGTGGCTAGCTTCATCACCCCAGTTCCAGGCGGTGTTGGCCCGATGACGATTACGATGCTGCTGAAAAATACTGTTGCAGCAGCGAAAAAGCAAGCAAAACAATAGAAGAAAATCGGCAACTTATTATAGAATGGATAAGGCATAAGCTTTATCCATTCTTTTGCATAGTCCTTGTTGCATGCACGGCAAAGCCAAGTTTTTGTAAAGGAGGGGCCGCATGGCATTACAAGATATTTTATCCGTCAGTGATCTCAATCGTTATATTAAGCTGGTGCTGGAAAAGGAACCCCACCTGCAAGATATATGGGTGAGAGGAGAAATCTCCAATTTTACCCACCATTCCAGCGGTCATATGTATTTCACACTAAAGGACAAGCAGTCACGAATCAAAGTCGTCATGTTTGCGAGTTATAATCGCTTCCTGCGTTTCTTGCCCAAAGATGGAGCAAAAGCGATTGTGCGAGGTTCTATTTCTGCATACGAACGGGATGGCGCATATCAGTTTTACGCCAAAGAGATGCAGCCAGACGGTCTTGGCTCGCTTTATTTAGCATTCGAGCAGCTGAAAGAAAAATTGGCGCAAGAAGGGTTATTTGCAGCAGAGAGAAAGCGGATGCTCCCGCGTTTTCCCAAACGTGTCGGTGTCGTCACTTCTCCGACAGGAGCTGCCATCCGAGATATTTGCACGACGATTCGCAGACGGTATCCGCAAGCAGAAATCGTACTTTCACCAGCCGTTGTCCAAGGTGTGGATGCACCTGCATCGATTGTCTCCGCTATTCGGATCATGAACGATCAGCCTGACATTGATGTTCTCATTGTAGGGCGTGGTGGAGGTTCCATCGAGGAGCTGTGGGCGTTTAATGATGAAAACGTCGCAAGGGCAATTGCTACATCACTCATTCCCGTCATCTCCGCTGTAGGACACGAGACGGATGTGACGATCGCCGATTTCGTAGCAGATGTACGGGCAGCTACGCCGACAGCCGCAGCTGAATTGGCTGTACCGCATTATTTGGAATGGGTCGAAAGAGTGCGACAGCTCGAGATACGGATGCATCGAGCCGTACGTGGCACCATGACCGAGCAGAGAAGCCGTTTGACACGCTTGAGCAATTCGTATGCGATGCGCCAACCGGAGCGGAGGCTGGAGGAAGCGGCTGAACGATTGGATCGGGCACATTTGCGGATGCGTCAATCCATGAAGCATTTGCTAGACAGAAGACGCGAACGCTATACGCGATTAGATGAACAGATCAAGCGCTATCGCCTCGTTGATCAAATTGGAGATAAAAGAAAAAATCTGTCTAAACTCCGCTCCACCTTGGACGAACGGATGCTGGGTCGTCTCAACCAAAAAAGAATGGCGTTCGCAGCTCGTATAGCGACGCTGGAAGCACTGAGTCCACTGAAAGTCATGCAGCGTGGATTCTCACTCGTATACACCAATGACAGGCTCGTGAAATCAGTGGAACAGTTTGCCCCTGGCGATGAGATCATGGTACGATTAAGTGATGGCAGTGCGACTGCACGTGTGGAAAAAGTGAATCGGGAGGAGGAGAAGCAGAGTGGCTCGCAAGAAAACGGAACAAGAGACTGATATGCAGTTCGAGGACGCGATGAAGCGCCTGGAAGAAGTCGTCAATCGACTTGAAGAAGGAGATATTCCCCTCGAAGAAGCGATTACCTTATATCAGGAAGGAGTAACTCTTTCCAGAATTTGTGGTCAAAAGCTGGATGCAATCGAAGCGAAGATTACCCAGTTGGTGGAAGAAGACGGACAGGTAAAGCAGAAGGCGTTTCGCGTGGAAGGAGAAGCATGATCGGCGTGCATACATTCGAGAGTTATTTGGTGGAAAAGACCGCCTATATAGAACAAAGACTCCAGCCAGCCCTTGAGCAGCAAGGAGTTCCGGAAAACTTGTACGAATCCATGAAGTATTCGCTCATGGCAGGCGGAAAAAGGCTGCGTCCCATGCTGGTGTTGGCGGTCCTCGAAGCATTGGACAAGCCGATTGAACGGGGCGTGGCATTTGCGGTTGCCCTGGAAATGATACATACGTACTCCTTAATTCACGATGACCTCCCTGCGATGGACGACGATGATCTTCGGCGCGGTAAACCGACCAATCACAAAGTATTCGGTGAAGCGACAGCCATTCTCGCAGGAGATGCCTTGCTGACGCGTGCATTTGCATACATTGCAGAGGCTTACATGGATCGCACCGATGTTTCAGCGGCTACGACCGTGAACCTGATTGCGGAGCTGGGAAAACGTGCAGGAGCAACTGGCATGGTCGGCGGACAGATGGCGGATATCGAAGGGGAGAGCAAGCGCCTTAATCTGGATCAGCTCGAATTTATCCATCGTCACAAAACAGGTGATCTTTTGATTGCAGCCTTGCGCGGGGGAGGCTACCTCGCAGAAGCATCCGAAGGCCAAATGGAAGCATTGACACGCTATGGTGTCTGCATAGGTCTTGCTTTTCAAATTCAGGATGACATCTTGAATGTGGAAGGGGATGCCCAAGAGCTGGGGAAAGCAGTTGGCAGCGATGCGGATCGGGAAAAGGCAACGTACCCATCGCTTCTTGGTCTAGCCGAATCGAAGGCGCGTCTTGACGAATTGATTGCCGAGGCAAAAGCAGCGCTTGCGGATGCGGGAATCGAGAACTCTGCACTCAGCCCGTTGGCGGACTACGTGCGTGATCGCAATAAATAAGGGAAAGCTGGCAACCCATACGGGAACTGCCAGCTTTTTTTGTATACCTACCGATTACAAGCTTTTATCGTCAATGCTATTTAAGAATTGTTCAATCTCGCCAATCACTGATGGAATGCAATCGTCCTCAAATGGAGAATAGAGCTTCGCCACTTGCACCAGCTCGAGGAACGATTTACTTCCGCCTTCGCGGCAAAGCGTCAAATAATCCTCCCAAGCTTGTTTTGGCTCAGATTGAGATCGTTTCCAAAATTGGAAGGCGCAAATCTGGGCTAGTGTGTAGTCAATGTAATAGAAGGGGCTTTGGAAAATATGGGTTTGCTGCTGCCAGAACCCGCCCTCCTCAAGATACGCATTCTGCGAGTAATTGCGATGCGGTAGGTACTTGCGCTCAATTTCACGCCAAGCCTGTTTACGCTCTGCCGGGGTCATATCTGGATTTTCGTAGACAACATGCTGGAACTCATCAACAGATACGCCATACGGTATGAACTGCAGTCCGCTGCTCAGATGTGAGAATTTGTATTTGTCGGTATCTTCCTTGAAAAATTGCTCCATCCATGGCCACGTCAAAAACTCCATGCTCATCGAATGGATTTCACACGCCTCATAAGTTGGAAAATGATATTCAGGCACCTCAAAATCTCGGCTTACATACACCTGAAACGCATGTCCTGCCTCGTGCGTAAGTACGTCGATATCACCGGAAGTACCATTAAAGTTAGCGAAAATAAAGGGGAGCCTGTATTGGCTGATGTATTCACAGTAGCCGCCAGTTGCCTTCCCTTTTTTGCTCAATAAATCTAAACAGTCATTGTCCAGCATGAAGTTGTAAAATTCGTCCGTTTCAGGTGATAACTCGGCATACATCTTTTTCCCGTTTTCCACAATCCATTCCGGCGGGCCTTTCGGGCTTGGATTCCCTGTAGCAAAATCAAAGGAAAGATCGTAATACTCAAGTGTATCGACACCAATGCGTTGTCGTTGACGTTCGACGAGCTTTGATGATACTGGAACGATGTGCTCAAGCACTTGCTGGCGGAAACTGGCTACCATTTCTGCATTGTAGTCGGTACGATTGAGACGTGCATAAGCTAGCTCCACAAAGCTATTGAAGCCAAGTTTTTTGGCGATGCGTGTACGTACCTTGACGAGCTGATCGTAGATGCGATCAAATTCGTCCGTATGTTGCCGCATATAATCATACTTCGCTTCATTCGCACGTTTGCGCATGTCTCTATCTTTCGCAATTGTAAAAGGAATCATCTCTGAAAGGTTTCGCTCTTCTCCTTCAAACATGATTTTGGCAGAAGCTTTTAGTGCGACATATTGACTGGCCAAACGGTTTTCTTCTTGCAAATCAGAAATAACTTCTGGCGAAAATGTACGCAGTGTGCTCTCCGCGATGCGAAACAGTTGTGCACCCCATTTTTCTTCCAATTGTGCGCGGAAGGGAGAATCGACGATCGCCTGATAGTAGCGGGAAACGATGCCGGTATACACAGGAGTGGCTTCATCCCAGTAATCCTGCTCCGCCTTGTAGAAGGAATCTTCTGTATTGATCGTGTGGCGGATTTGTGCGACGTGCCGCGCAGATTCCACTTCTTGTCGCAGTTTGTTCAATTGAGCCATGATCGAATCTTGCTCAGAGAAGCTTGAAGCATGTTGAAACGCTTCCAATAATTGCGAGAATTGTCCTTCAACTTCGTTCATATCCATGCGCTCATACTGAATTTGTGAGAACTTCACGGACGTCCACCTCTTTTATTCGGAGTATGTATTCCAAATCATCTTACCAGAAAATACAAGATATCGCCTTCATATTCGTATATGTTGATCAAAAGTGGTGTTTTTATTAAGAAACCGTTATAATGAATCAAGCTGAAAATAAGCGGAATCGGCTATAGCAATAAGGAAAGCCGGGTTTTCTAGTGGCTTGATTGATATGCAGCATGCACAATCGCCGGAGAACGAACAGTGGAAAGTGAGGAATACCAATGCTGCTTACTACTATAAATGATCCTCAAGACTTGAAAAAGTGCACGCAACCGCAGTTACATACATTGGCATCTGAGATCCGTCAGTTTCTAATTGAAACGCTCTCGAAAACAGGCGGACATCTCGCGCCGAATCTGGGAGTTGTCGAGCTGACGCTGGCGCTGCACTATGTTTTTGACAGTCCCAAGGACAAGCTGATTTGGGATGTCGGACATCAAGCATACGTACATAAAATGCTGACAGGACGCCGGGAGATGTTTCCGACCTTGCGCCAGTA
The DNA here is from genome assembly GCF_013186635.1 of Brevibacillus sp. HB1.3. NCBI lineage: Bacteria > Bacillati > Bacillota > Bacilli > Caryophanales > Paenibacillaceae > Brevibacillus > Brevibacillus sp. HB1.3. The sequence goes on from NZ_JABMIT010000001.1 coordinate 256,474, forward strand.
CAAAGGTCTGTGCGGGTTCCCTAAAATGGTGGAAAGCCCGCATGACGTCTGGGAAACCGGGCATAGCAGTACGTCGTTGTCTGCCGCAATGGGGATGGCGACTGCGCGGGATTTGAAAAAGGAAAAGAACCATGTCGTTGCTGTGATCGGTGACGGTGCCTTGACAGGTGGTATGGCTTTAGAAGCCTTGAACCACATCGGTCATGAGCGCAAGAATGTCATCGTTGTGCTAAATGATAACGAGATGTCTATTGCGCCAAACGTAGGTGCCTTGCACAACTACTTGGGGAAAATTCGCTCGACGGAGAACTATCAGTGGGCGAAGGATGAAGTCGAAGGATTGCTGAAATCGATACCGGCTGTAGGGGGCAAATTGGCTCACATGGCTGAGCGCTTTAAGGACAGCATGAAGTACCTCCTCGTATCTGGCGTTCTTTTCGAAGAACTCGGCTTTACGTATATTGGTCCGATTGACGGTCATAACATGGAGCTGTTGCTCGATACATTGAAGACGGCCAAGCATACCAAAGGACCTGTATTGATCCATGCGATCACGAAAAAAGGACTTGGATATGCGCCAGCTGAAGCTGACTCGGTCAAGTGGCACGGTATCGGTACGTATAAAATCGAATCAGGTGATACACCGAAATCTGCACCAACCTATACATCCGTTTTTGCCGATACCATGATGAAGCTTGCGGATGAAGACCATTCCATTGTAGCTGTGACTCCTGCGATGCCAGCGGGTTCAGGCTTGATCCCATTTGGACAGAAGTATCCTGACAGACTGTTTGACGTTGGGATTGCAGAGCAGCACGCATGTACATTTGCGGCAGGATTGGCGACACAAGGCCTGAAGCCGGTCTTTGCAATTTATTCGACCTTCTTGCAAAGAGCCTATGATCAGTTGATCCACGATGTCGCACGCCAAAAGCTCCATGTGATTTTCGCCGTTGACCGTGCTGGACTCGTTGGAGCAGACGGGGAGACACACCAAGGGATGTACGATGTGGCATTCATGCGAATCATTCCGAATATGGTCATCATGGCACCGAAGGATGAAAATGAGCTGCGTCACATGATGAAGACAGCAGTGGAATATAAAGGCGGTCCGATCTCTTATCGTTATCCGCGATTGCCGACTCGGGGCGTCAAAATGGATGAAGAACTGCAAGTGCTCCCAATCGGAAAAGCGGAGATTGTACGCGAAGGCAAACATGTGGCGATTCTCTCCTTCGGTCACGTATTCGAAATTGCTGAAGCGGCGGTCAATCAGCTTCAAGAAGAAGGAATCAAACCGATGCTGGTCAATGCACGTTTTTGCAAGCCGTTGGACGAAGAGCTTCTATTCCGTCTGGCAAAGGAAGGCTACGATATCATTACGGTTGAAGAAGGCAGTGAAATGGGCGGCTTCGGTAGCGCTGTCATTGAATGCTACAGTCGTGCAGGCTATCATGGCATGAATGTACAGGTTGTCGCGGTACCAGATTATTTTGTTGAGCATGGAAGTGTGAAGGAACAGCGGCAAGAGGTAGGGCTCACAGCTGATCATATCGCTGCTCGTGTCCGATCCTTGATGCCAATTTCGAAGGGCGTAGTGGAAGCATGAGTGTAAGAAAAGAACGGATTGATGTTCTCTTGGTCGAAAGAGGCCATTATGAGACCAGAGAAAAAGCAAAAGCAGCCGTAATGGCAGGCCTTGTACAGGTAGCTGGCGACCGCTGTGACAAGCCGGGAACCAAATTTGCCGAGGATGTTGCGATTACGGTGAAGGGCGAGGTACACCCGTATGTGAGTCGAGGTGGCCTCAAGCTGGAAAAAGCATTACGTGTCTTTGAAATCGACATGAAGGATCGTGTCATGATGGACATCGGGGCCTCCACTGGCGGATTTACAGACTGTGCGCTACAGAACGGTGCGCGGCTTGTATACGCCATTGATGTCGGGTATGGACAACTCGCGTGGAGCTTGCGACAGGATGAACGAGTGGTCGTCATGGAACGGACGAATTTCCGTCATATGGACCCGGAAGCGTTTGAACACGAACGGCCAAACGCCGCATCGATTGACGTATCGTTTATTTCGTTGCGATTGATCTTGCCAGTGCTGTACCGTTTTCTGACGGATGGCGGTGACGTCGTCGCGCTGATCAAGCCTCAATTTGAAGCTGGCAAGGATAGAGTCGGAAAGAATGGAATCGTTCGTGATCCAGACGTGCACGAGAGCGTACTGACTGACATCGGTCAATTTGCCAGTGGATTGGGTTTCGCACTAAAGGGCTTGGACTACTCTCCCATTACAGGGGGAGAAGGAAATATTGAATTTGTTATGCATGTCCAAAAAAGTGAAGGCGGCATGGATTCGGAAGCTTGGCTGCAATGCGTAACAGAGGTAGTTGCGTCTGCTCATGCGAATTTGAAATAGGATAAAAAACCAAAGCCTCGGGAGTTTTGTCACAATCGAGGCTTTTTATTTATGCATGTGAAGTTGTATACTTGTATATGAGGTTGTTCAAGAAGGATTTCCAACCAACCAGTTTTGGGGTGGACCAAGTGAAGAAAATTGGAATCATAGCGAACAAAGGAAAACCCGAGGCACGTATCGTTGCACGGGAACTGCTGTATTTACTGGAGGACAGAGGGGCGCAAGTATTCCTGGATGACCATATCGCATCAGATGTAGGGCATCCAGAACTGGGCACATCTGTAGAAGAGATGGGGAAGCAAGCGGATTTGGTTTGTGTATTGGGAGGCGATGGCACGCTACTCAGAATTGCTCGCCAGCTTGCCGGTCACTCTATCCCGATCTTTGGAATCAATTTAGGCACGTTGGGCTTTTTGTCGGAAGCGGAACCGGAGCATCTGCCTCAGGCTGTCGACAATCTCCTTTCAGGAAAGTACGACATTGAAAAGAGAGCGATGCTGGAAGCTTGTTTGGTGCGAAAAGGAATCACACTGGGGACATACACGGCCATGAATGATATAGGGATTGCCAAAGGGTCATTTTGCCGGATCATTCAATGTGCGGTCTTTCTCGATGATGAGTACGTCGCGACGTTTAGCGGAGATGGTGTCATTGTCTCCACGCCGACAGGATCAACGGCATACTCACTTTCTGCAGGCGGTCCAATAGTGGCTCCCAATGTGGACATGCTATTACTGACACCAGTGGCTCCTCATTCCTTGACGGCTCGACCAATGGTATTGTCAGGCAATCAAACAATTCGAGTCGAAGTGGATGCTATTCATCAGGAGATGGGACTGTCCATTGACGGTCAGTTTGGTTATCGACTCGAGGGTGGCGATCAGATTTACATTAAAAAGTCACCGTGTGTGACCCCGCTGATCAAGTGGAAAAAAGGTGGCTTTTTCGAAGCGATACGAACGAAATTACAAGGGGAATGGGAGTAATCCATATGAACAAAGGGCAACGACATATTCGTATTCGGGATATCATCAGTAATCAAGAGGTGGAAACACAGGATGATCTGGTGGACCGCTTGCGGACTGCTGGCTTTAACGTAACGCAAGCGACTGTATCCCGAGACATCAAGGAACTACATTTAGTAAAAGTGCCGCTCCCTGATGGACGATATAAGTATTCAATGCCTGCTGAACAAAAATTCAATCCACTGCAAAAGCTGAAACGCATGCTTGTGGATTCCTTTATTAGCATTGACCAAGCCGATCATTTTATTGTACTCAAGACACTTTCGGGACATGCGAATGCGGTAGCTGAACTGATTGACAACCTTCCCTGGGAAGAAATCATGGGGACAATCAGTGGCGACAACACCATCCTGATTATTTGCCGTTCCAAAGAAAATACCAATGAAGTGACAAAACGCTTAATGGAAATGTTGTAGAAGGTGGTCGCTTGCGATGCTAGTGGAACTCTCGATCCGAAATTTTGCCATCATCAAATCAGTGACGGTCTCATTCCAAAAAGGCTTAAACATCCTGACAGGGGAGACTGGTGCGGGTAAATCCATCATTATCGATGCGCTAGGACTATTGTTAGGGGGCCGGGCTTCAGCTGATTTTGTCCGATATGGTGAGCCTCGTGCAGAAGTGGAAGGACTGTTTGAATTGCCGCCTAGTCACCCTGGACTTGACGTTTGTAAGAATGTCGGCGTCCAGATTGAGCAAGACGGAATGCTCGTGGTACGCCGAGATATATCAAACCAAGGGAAGAGTATCATTCGAATCAATGGACAGCTCGTGACTCTCGCGATGCTGCGTGAATTGGGGCCATGGCTAGTTACGGTGCATGGACAACACGATACGCATATGCTGATGCAGTCAGACAAGCATATCAAATGGCTCGACGCGTATGGGGAAAGTGAGTTGGGAGCTGCCAAGCAAGAATACGGTACCCTGTATACGGCGTACCGTAAAACAAAGCAAGATCTGGAGCGTATGGCACGCAATGATCGAGAGCTGGTACAGCGTATCGATCTATTGCAATATCAGCTCGATGAAATTGAATCGGCAACCCTTACGCCTGGTGAAGACGAGAAGCTCATGCAGCAGCGGAAAAAGTGGATGAACATTGAAAAAGTTTATTCAACGATTCAAGATGCATACCGCGCATTGCATGGTGACCAGAAGGGCATGGATTGGTTGGGACATGCGATGGGAGAGCTCGAGCGTGGTGTGAACTACGAAGAACAGCTCGTTCCGATTTTGGAGATAGTCCAATCGGCATACTATCAGATAGAAGATGTGGTGCATAACCTTCGTCAATTATCGTACCAAATGGATTTTGAACCGGAGCAGCTAGCAGAAGTAGAGCGTCGCCTAGATCAAATCCAGTCGCTAAAGCGCAAGTATGGCAAAAGCGTAGACGATATTTTGGAGTACGCGGCCACGATTCAGGATGAATTGGATGACATGCATCATTACGAAGATCGTCTCCAGCAGGTGGAAAAGCAATTGCAGGAGCTGGCAGCCGATTTGGCAGTAGAGGCATTGGAGTTGTCGGTTATTCGTTCCGAATGTGCAGGAAAGCTCGCACAAGAAATCGAGCAGCAGCTAAAAGAACTGCACATGGAGCGTGCTCGTTTTGCCATCGACGTCAGACAGACACCTGATGATGACGGGGTAGAAATTGACGGAATCAAGCGCTTTGTAGATGCGAACGGAATGGATCAAATCGAGTTTTTAATCTCACCTAACCCGGGTGAACCATTGCGTTCCTTGGCGAAGATTGCTTCTGGTGGGGAGTTGTCTCGCGTCATGCTGGCCATTAAAACGATTTTGGCGGGCACGGATCAAGTGGAGACCCTTATTTTTGATGAAGTCGACACGGGTGTAAGCGGAAGAGCAGCTCAAGCGATAGCAGAAAAGCTCGCTCGAGTCGCTGGTCAACGACAGGTCCTGTGTATTACTCACTTGCCACAAGTCGCATCCATGGCAGACGCGCATTTTCTGATTAAAAAGGAAATGAGCGAGAATGAAACCGAGACGCGGGTGAATCGTTTGTCTGATGATGAACGGGTATCAGAGCTGGCTCGTATGCTAAGCGGGGCAGAGGTCACAGCAAAAACAGAAGAACATGCGCGCGAGATGATCCTCCTCGGCCGCGAACGAAAGACTGTCAGCTAATTTGGCTGGCGGTCTTTTTTTATTGGAGGCAAGTACAACGATGGCTTCGTCAAGGACTTGTGAAGGCTGGGTTTCTAATGTTTTGAGTGGGTTATTTTCCTGACATAATCCGCTTGGCTGGTGGCAACATTAAAGGTACACAAGGTGGAGGTGTCCCTCATGACCGCTTTCGGTCAAACAAAATGGACCTGACCGTTTTGTTTTGTAGGTGTAGGTAGGGAACGGTAGGAGTGATTACTGGTGATCCGACAAAACAAAAGAAAATGGATGGGAAGTCTCCTTCTCCTCATCACGGCGCTTGTCGTGAGTTCCACCCCGTTCCGCGATCTGTCCTCCTTTCCCCGTGAATTGCGTTTGATGGAAGGGTCCCACGAGCAACTACGGGTCTCTGTGCCGGTAATGGGCACGCTAATCAATAGCAATCCTGATATCTTGCACGTTAACGGGACAGAGGCGCGTGAGGTATCCGTTGATTTGAGCAGGCCTATGTCTGTAGAACCGCGCAGGGCTGGGGAAGCCCAATTGCAGGTGAAGTGGCATAACATTCCGCTGACTGCTGTAAAAGTAAATGTATTGCCAGATCTGCGGTTGTACCCTGGTGGACAGTCAATCGGGGTGAAGCTGCAAACAGCGGGTGTTTTGGTTGTCGGTCATCATTTAGTAGACGATGGGAAAAACAAGTTTTCTCCAGGTGAACAGGCAGGTATACACGTCGGTGACATGATTATCAAAATGAACGACATGTACATCAATGACATGAACGACGTAAAGAAATTGATTAACGAAACGGGGAAAAAGAACCATTCCGTTCAATTGCTTGTCGTTCGTGGCAAGGAAAAGCTATCGCTCACTTTGCACCCGGCAAAGGATAAAAAAGACAGTGAATACCGTATGGGTCTCTATATTCGGGATTCAGCGGCAGGAGTAGGGACACTGACCTTTTATGATCCAAATTCCAAAGCGTACGGGGCATTAGGACACGTCATATCCGACGTAGATACTGGTCAAGCCATTGTCGTAGGAGATGGCCAGATCGTGCAAGCAAGTGTCACATCGATTGAAAAAGGACAAAGTGGCAATCCAGGGGAGAAATTTGCACGTTTCTACAATGAAAGTGAAGTTCTTGGAAATATAACGAAAAACACCCCTTTTGGCATTTTCGGCAAAATGAAGGACGAGCCCAAACGCAGCTATTATCAGGAGCCGTTACCAATCGCTCTTGCTGAGCAGGTAGAGGAAGGGCCAGCTAAAATTCTTACTGTCGTGGAAGGTCAAAAGGTAGAAGAGTTCGATATTGAGATCGCAAACGTGGTCAAGCAGCATTTTCCTGCAACCAAAGGGATGATTATCAAAGTCACGGACAAACGCCTTTTGGAAAAGACAGGTGGCATCGTACAAGGAATGAGCGGCAGTCCCATCATTCAAAAAGGGAAGATCGTCGGTGCTGTCACGCATGTGTTTGTCAATGATCCGACTTCGGGATATGGCTGCTACATTGAATGGATGCTTCAGGATGCTGGCGTGAATGTCCGAGATACTGCTGAATCCCGAACCCATACACCTAAGGCTGCCTAAATGAAGTGCCGTCACGCGAACGAAGCGAGGCGGCTTTTCCGATTTTTGCAGTCCTTTGACGAATCGGTTAGGTATGAAAGAATTCTTTGTCGAAATATCAGTTAAATCATTCAATCTTTCGTCATTGGCAGGAATGGAATTTGCTTTGTCGAATAATTTTTGTAGAGAAAAAGATGGTATGGACTAATCCCGTTAGATTTGTTAACTTCTAGAACGCCACCTTCTTTCCAAAAGACCGTCCATTGTTAGGAGGAACGACCTTGAGCAAGATTGAAGTGTTGTTGGCAGATGATAACCGAGAATTTGTGAATCTGTTAGAAGAGTACATCAGTAGCCAGTATGACATGAATGTTGTGGGTGTTGCTTACAACGGCAATGAGGTAGTTCGACTGCTGCAGGAACGTGTACCCGATGTATTAATTTTGGATATCATCATGCCACATCTGGATGGCTTGGCTGTTTTGGAGCAAATTCAGGCCATGCGCTTAAGTCCTCAACCTAAAATTATCATGTTGACTGCTTTCGGGCAGGAAGAGATTACGAAGAAAGCAGTAGAGCTTGGAGCAGCTTACTACATTTTGAAACCGTTTGATATGGAGGTGCTGGCTCAGCGCATCCGTCAAATCATTACCACCAAGCCTGCCTCTTCTTTTGTTTCTTCTGCAAAACCGCAAGCTACCTTACAAATCCGCGGTCGCAATTTGGACGCGAGCATCACCAGCATCATTCATGAGATTGGAGTTCCCGCACACATCAAAGGTTATTTGTATTTGCGGGAAGCGATTACAATGGTATACAACGATGTCGAGCTGCTCGGTTCGATTACCAAAGTCCTGTATCCGGACATTGCAAAGAAATTCAATACAACCGCTAGTCGTGTAGAACGTGCCATCCGTCATGCGATTGAAGTAGCATGGTCCCGTGGGAATTTGGACTCCATCTCCAGCTTGTTTGGTTATACGATTTCCAACACCAAGGCGAAACCGACCAACAGTGAGTTTATTGCGATGGTGGCGGACAAGCTGCGGATTGAGGCGAAGATTAGTTAGGGCCTAGAGCCGCAAGGGTTTGAATGTGTTTGCAAATATGGCTACTCATATTCGAAATGAGCCATTTTGTGCCGATAAACCTCTGAATAGCAATCCAACTAATACCGCTCTTTATTGGTTTCCCAAGACCAATGAAGGAGTGGTATTTTTTCTGACCAATTTTGAATTTCAACTAGATAACTTTATGCTAGAATCCGAAGGTGGAGCGGATAGTAAAGAACACATTGACACATGAGGAAATACAGAAGGTTTTGGGGTAATTTGTTACAAGGCTATTTCTTGATACAGGTTGGAAGGTATAGTAAACATATATACGAACGTGTAATTAAACACTTTTACTATTAATCACAAACGATTTTTAGACAATATCGTTACTTCGGTAACTCTGTGTTTATAGGTTGTAATACTTGTGCCCTGTTCAGAAGAATTCCCTTCAAAGATAATAACCATATCATTGGTTCCAATTGAATAGCTAAAGTCAGGAGGGATACTGATGGCTTTTGATTTCACTGGATATAAAGAGACTTACAACCTGATGCCTTTGGAATTACCAGAGAAAAAAAGTTATTATAGTGACCTTGTGAATCTTGAACAAAGTTGGACTGGGAGGGTAGATGCACAACTAGCCAATACATTTATTCAAGAATCTGTTCAATTAATCATTAATGCAATAGTCTTATTTGAAAAAGGGTATCTCGACTGTGCCTACTATTCGCTGAGGCAGTCGCTAGAGGTTTCAACTACAATGGTTTACCTAATGGAACTTGAACCGGAAGTGAAGAAGGAAGAATTGAGAAAATGGAAAAACAAAAGTAGATTTCCGATGTATGGTCAAATGTTAAAGTTTTTGAATGAGAACGGAAATGCATTTTCTGATATAAAGCAAAAAATGGAAAACTATTTCAAAGAAATTCAAAAAGTGAAGGAACATTTGAACAAACACGTACATAAGCAAGGATTTAATACATTTTATGTTGCAAGAAACCGTATCTCTGCGAGAAATAACGACAGAACACATCTTATTAAAGATTTTGAAAAATGCCTAGTTAGTTGTATAGGTGCGATAGCTGTTTTTAGACTCGCAATAGACCCATTTCCAGTGTTGCTTATGGATTATGAAATTTACTCAAGAACAGAAGAATTGTTGACCGAATCTTATACTGAGAAATTTGTTGATAAATATATTGGTTTGGAGGCAATAGAAGCTTATAAGCAAACAGAAATATATCTTGCCCACTACGAATATTATATCAACGAGGAAGAGAGACAGCCGTGTGTGCTTGATGTTGTTAAATATCAACACATAGATAAGGAAAGCATTGATGAAATTCTGAATCAAGTACATTTGTTAACAAGAAATGACTTTTTAGCTGTTACATTAGCTAGTCTATCCGATAAAACAGCATCTATTTATTGTTTAGATGGTTTGTATCATTACACTACGAGCACCAAGTCACATAGGACTGATTTTAGCTTTAGTAGTCTTACCTTCAAAAATATTAGAGAATCAAATAATCATCTGAATATACCATATGATGAAGCGTTTCTGTCGTATCTTTACTTTGAATCGGACGATTTTTTTGTAGAGCATAACGAGGAATTTACATCTGAGGAATTTAATAATATACGAACTCTTGTCATGGCTTTAGTACAGTTAATGAATCAAATAAGTTTTAACAACAAATAAGATAAAGTTACTTTCAATAAGAAGTTACCCTAATAAATCTAAACCCTCCGAAAGCCTTGGTACACAAGGGCGGCGGCAATCTAGACTCCATCTCCAGCCTGCTCGGCTAAACTAGCTCCAAACACCAAGGCGAAGCCGACCAACAGTGAGTTCATTGCCATGGTGGCGGACAAGCTGCGGATTGAGGCGAAGATTAGATAGGATGTAGGCAGGACAAGGGGTTTGGCACATGGATTAATATCGGATGCTCTCGGTTTTTGCTATAAACTTCTTTTTAGAGGCGATTAGTTACCGAGAGTATGACCAACTAATTTTCCCTGTTTATTGGTTCAAAAAACCATGAATAGGGTGTTTTTATGACAAGACTGGATTTCCAAATTGACAGTTTTATGATGTACTGTTCTTCAAAGAATTTAGCAAAAAAGACCATAGGGAGTGTTACATTTGATATTCTGGAAGAGTGTGAAGAGAATGAACTTCGAGAATAAGAAAGTGAATTGATTGAAAAGCTGAGGGATGAGACTTATAACATGATTCATAAGGCGTGCTAACAAGATTAATGATAAAGAAAGCCGCACGAGATTATGAAATCAAGTGCGGTGAGTCTTAGAAGCGTATGTTTTGAAACTCAGAAAAGTCGTATTCTTCCCCTAGGACTTTTTTTGCATGCAATTTAATAGTCTCTATAGTTGATGAATATGCACGCCTATCACGGATTTGGGAGTTCCTATTTATTGCCTTTAGGAGGTCTTTCATTTGCTGGGCTGAAAAATCAGAAAAGTGCGGAACTATTAGATTTTCATAATTAACGTCTGCCGAATTATAAGAGCCACAATAATGGAATTTTTTAATCATCCAGTCTAAAACAGTGGACTCTAAGAATTTGTCACCTTCAGCATAGTCATAGATTTTTTTGAGGCTCCAAGTTGATAGATCTTCTAAGGTTAACGGGTCTTCCTCAAATATATTTTGAAATGTCCTCATGTGTGTTCTAAGATCAGAATTCAAATAGTAAGCAATAAACTCATCGTCTTTGGACTTTCTAATTTCTGCCCTAATGTACTCTTGAGTATCGGCAGATAAGCAAGTGAAAATTTGTGGATAAAGGCAAAGAGTTTCGTTGATAAACTCAATGTTAATGTCAGTGTTAAGTTTACTGAAGTATGTCGAATTTGCTCTAATGAATTCAATTATTTCAGTTTTATTTCTCTTTATCATCAAATTTAGCACAGTTAGGCATGTATATCTATGTTTCTTTGATTTTTCACTGGTATCAGAGAAGGTAATTCTCCATAAACTTTTAAGCAACTCTTTGTATTCGTTCATTGCAATTTTTCTGAAATATCGAGATTCTAAAAAACGTTCAAGTTCGGATTGAGTAAATTCGGTTGAAGATAACCCAGCTATATCTTCAATAAAGAATGTGAACACTTTTTTAGAAAGCATAGATGGTTTTGTTAAAACACCATCTAACATATTTCTGATGTGTGAGCGAGCATTTTCTAGACTTGGATTAAAAAGATCGAAATTTTTATTCAAGACAGGGTGAGCGGATAAATTTCGATGGTCTTTTAAAGATGATATATTGGCATAATCGCTTGCTTCTAAAAGTTTAGTCCTTTTATATATTTCCTCGACTAACTTCATTTCCCATGCAGAAAGCTGCTTATTTGTTTCTTTCTCACTCTCTACCTCTTCTAATATTTTTGTCGCGGTATCATCGCTATAAAGGTCTTTTAGCTCTTCAAGTTTGTATAAGAGGTCGGTTATTACAATACTGTAGAGAATAACAATGCAAGAACGATAGTTCCCTGATTGGTATGTTTGCAACACTTCTTTAAAGTATTCTTTTGTTTTTGGGTGATGAATTTGTTCGCTTACGTATTCAAATGAGTAGTTCATATGAAAAGCCTCCTACAATTATTGAGACTATTGTATGTTAATTTAGAAAAATATCCAATATATTACATCGAATATAGGGAAAACTCGCTATCTGTCGAATTTTTATATAGATAGGAGGGGTATTGTGAAAAAGAAGGACAGACTTAATTTACTGAAAGAAGTTTATACTACTCAGCTAGTGGAGGGTAAGTTCACATTTGAAAAATTAGTATGTGGTGATAAAGACTCATTCTTGAGGTATACTATGTACCTCTATCTAGAGGATCATGGTTGGGTGACAATAAATCAATTGGATCAAAATGAATATGTGGTTAGGATTACAGGTGCTGGAATTGATCTTGTTGAAAAAATAAGTAACAAGGTTAAACGAGGTATAGGGAACATTATGATGGTATTAGCTCTCCTGTATAGTATAGCGGCATGCATTCCGCTCTATGGGGTATTAAAGAATGGAGAAGAGCTTTCGGCACTTAATGCAGGCTTCTTCACACTAACCGGATTTATTTTTACAGTTTTAGGAACGGCTGTTACATTAAAAGCAAGAAGCGAAGAATAACTTGACAAAGTGAAAATGGATATATGGGCAATACAGGCTTTAGCGTTGGTTATTATCTTCATTAATAAAGTAAGGGGAAAAGGTGCTTCGTATGGATATGGCAGGGATACTGATCCCGTTAGATATCTAGAGTGGTACATTGAGCAATCTAAGATAGAAAAATTGAGGGAGGTAATTGAAGCAATGTTTCAATATCCTTAACCAATACAAAAGGACATTAGCATTTGCTTGCTAGTGTCTTTTTGTATTGTTAGGACTTAGTTACCGAATGGTTTAGTCACCCGTATAGCGATACCTATTTTCTTAGCATAAATTAACAAAAATTGGTTTGTGTCATCTATAATAGAATTCTAAACAGAGTAAAAGCGAGGTACATAATGAAAAATCAAATCGAACAATGCCCAAAATGTGGAGGTAATGAGATTGGAAAAGGGAGACAAGCTGGAGATGCGGCAGTGTTTCCTTTAGGCAAGATTATCCCTCTTGGTTCTGCCATCATTCATAGAATCTGTACGAATTGTGGGTATGTTATCGAGAGTTATGTGGAAAACCCCTCGAAATACAAAGGTTAATACGATTTTGGAGATAATGAAAAATGAGCAAACTACTGTCCTACAAAGAAATTCATATCCGTTCTTCTACATCACCTATTGCATATAAGCAGGCTGGTTATCGTCAAAGGTTTCTTACCATTGAGGGAAAAGAGATCGCCAATACAGGTATAGATTGTGAAACCTGTCTTTTTTATGCCGACGCTTCAGGAATGGATATGAAAAGCGCAACAAAAATATCCAACAGATTAAATCAAGGGATAAATTCACTAGACCAAGAGTTCCTGTCTGATTTATCCTGTCTCATTCCCAATGGTCATTATATTGCAACTTTGCTCAAGGTGTATCCTAGGCTGAAAAGAGATGCATATGGGACTGAGTACTATAAGGCTGGGCTAAGGAATATTAGCAGTATGAGGAAAATGGAAGAATATATAGTACCCATTCAATCCAGTGAATCATTAAATCCTATAGCAATAAATGATTACATGGACAGAGTGGATTTAAAAGAAACACCAACAGCGTTGAGCATTTCTTTCCTAGATATAAAATATCCGTTGAATCATTTTGATGAGATATGGGTTTATAGTCATTTTATATTGGATGGTCATCACAAAATGTTTGCGGCAGATAAAGCCCAAAAACCAATTACCCTATTATCCTTTTTATCGATTGATGAGTCATTCGCAAATAAGGAACAGTTAGATAAACTTTTCCAAGTTTTAACCTGATGAATTGGCTATTGTGTCGGGGCAAGAAGTAAGCCAAGGTATTTTAACCCTGGCTTTGATCATCAATATACCATTTTACTAAATAGAATCACAGAGGTCACTTAGCTGTTTCTTTAGCTGGTGTAGTAGGTGGTTTTTCGGGGCTTGCAGCGGGTGCGTTTCTATATTCAAAGACCATTTCGGAAGTACTACTCAATCCGGTTTGTTCCATGCCTTTACTCGTCAAGGCAATTCTGCCAAATGCCGTAACAGTGGAAGGAATCCTTCCATCTGGTTTGATAATGGTCACAGAAACGGAGTTAATTTCTTCTTTCTTGTCTTTCGCTAGAGTCCGAGTATTTTCCACTAAAGCGCGCAATTCCTTTTCATCATTTGATTCTGTCGCTAAAGCAACCATCCACATTCCGGTGCTTTCGTCAAATCGGTCAATGGCTAATACATATGCAGGTAGCGGCACTTCTGGTGTGCTTGCCGTTTCACTACAGGCTGGAAGGATTAGTGCTAGTGCAAGTATCAAGGCTAGTCTAAATTTCAATCTGCAACTCTCCTAATTAAGTTTTAATCATTTTACCAAAGTTGGGGTATTTTTACTATAACTAAAAAAGTATTCTTTCCGGAGGAACTGAATCCATGTGCCTAGAATTATTGGTCATGATAAGAGAAACACCAGGAATTGAGCCTAATCCGATAGTCTCTCCTTATGTTTTGACAGGCAAGCTATCACGTGAAAAAAGTCCTCATTTTTTCAGGCGTTTTCCGAAAAAACAGGCATGGTGGGTGACAACTGAAGAGGGGTGCGCTTGCAGATTTAGCATTTCCAAGCATCCTGATAAAGTAAAACTTGGGATGTACCCAGAAGAGGAGAGGCCTCGTCGTTATCAAGAATACGTAGAGGACTATCAAAAAAGCACTGCAAGAATGATGCATCTACGTGCATGGTGCGAGGAGCTACTTGATCACGACAAGACGCAGGTTGAACTGTATGGTATATGGATCGGTGATAAATTCAGAAAAAGAGAACCCGTTTACTCGACGATCGAAGACCTCTTCTCACCAAAAAAATTTCGTTTGGACGAGCAGCATTACATCCTGACAAAATGAACCATTTGATAAGAAACTGCCAGAGTCCCTTGCGAGATTTTGATCCTCCTATGTAAAATAGAAAAGCATACGATACAAATACATACTACTAATAGCGAGGCAGGTGCTGTGAAAGTGCGCAATTTGGATAAAATTCTCGCATTTAACCGTGAATTTGTAGAGAAACATGAATATGAAAAGTACCAAACTACCAAGTTTCCTGATAAACGACTGGTCGTGCTCTCTTGCATGGATACGCGGTTGGTGGAACTGTTGCCGAAAGCCATGAACATACACAATGGGGATATCAAGCACGTAAAAAGCGCCGGGGCAATCGTGTCCCATCCTTTTGGGAGTATCATGCGAAGCATTCTCGTGGCAATCTATGAATTGAATGCAGAAGAAGTGATGGTTGTCGGTCATTATGACTGCGGGATGAGCGCGATCGACAGCAAGCGCACCATGGAGAAGATGCTGGAGCGAGGAGTCTCGGCTCAAACGTTCTCCACGCTTCAACATGCAGGGATTAACTTACACAAGTGGCTGCACGGATTTGATCGTGTTGAAGAAAGTGTGAAAAATAGCGTACATACGATTAAAAATCACCCGCTCCTCCCACCGAATGTGGACGTCCATGGTTTACTCATTGACCCGGTAACGGGGAGATTGGATGTTGTCGTGAATGGGTACGAGCGAATGAAGGACAGTGAATGATCCTAACCTTGCTCCCATTTCAAGGAAGACATTTCTCCACAGAGTCACGAAATGGGTAGGTGGATTGATTGGTCTCGGTATAGCGACTGGCGTGTACGGTCATGTATGGGAACGAAGAGCACTTGATATCGTACGATTGTCGATCACGATACCGGGATTGCCAGAAAGCTTTAAGGGGACAAAGCTCATTCATTTCAGCGATGTCCATCTCGGTCATTATTTTGAACCGAAAGAGTTGGAGCCAATTATTGCCGTAATCCAGAGCGAAAAACCGGACTTGATTTGCTTCACAGGGGATATCGTTGACGAAGTGACGCGACCTCTATTCGCCGCAGTTCCCCTTTTCAATCAGCTTCTAGCCCCATTGGGCAAATTCGCCGTTTTGGGTAACCACGATTATCGAGCTGGTGAACAGCAAAAGGTTCGAGATGGCTTAGTCGCGTCAGGCTTCGAAGTGTTGGATAATCGTCACGTTGTCGTACACAAGGATGGCCAGCAGTTATACATGGCGGGGGTTGATGATATTTTCTATGGTGTACCTGATCTTTCAAGGGCGCTCGAAAATATCCCGCCGGAGGGCAGCGTAATCTTGTTGGCGCATGAGCCTGATTTTGCTGATATTGCGTCAGAGCATCCCGTGCATCTCCAACTGTCCGGCCACAGCCATGGCGGACAAGTACGCTTGCCCTTCATTGGTCATCTTTTGGCGCCGCAATACGGACGTAAATATGTACAAGGACTGTATCGGGTAGGTGGCATGGCTGTGTACACCAACAGAGGATTGGGTACGACGATCTTACCCGTTCGTTTATTTTGCCGCCCAGAGCTTACGGTGTTAACACTACAGTAAACTTTTGTTAATAATGTTCTTTGATCCATTGGACGAATTGCTGGAAAGCATCGTCCTCTTTTTTTGGGTGCAGGTAGGCGATGAGAGTGGGGCGCACTAGTTCGCCGTTTGCGATATCGTAGGCAACCAATCTTCCGGTCGCCAGCTCTTGTTGGATGGTCCTTTCCGGCAGGATGGTGATCCCTAGCTGACGTTCGACCATTTTTTTAACAGCGTTGAAACTGTCCAATTCCATAATAATATTCGGAAAAACTCCCTGCTGGGCCAGATAGCGGTCGATTCGTTGGCGATAAGGAGCCGTATGATTCCCGAATACAATCATTTCCTCGGTTCCCCATGCCTGAAAACCTGGAAACCCGCTTGCCCAAGGATGACTGGGCGCCATGACGAGCAGGAGTCGATCGCTGGGAAGGAATTCTTGATGGATGTGCGGGTGATACATTTCACTCCCGAGAAAGGCAATATCAGCCGTTCCGGTTAACAGAGCGCTAAGGGACTCCTCGTACAACGTAGAGCGGACGTAGCAGGTAAAGCCGGGATGAGCAATCCGGTACTCCCCAATAAGTCTCGGCAGTTCGTAGGCGACAAAAGCTTTTCCTGCGACGATGTTCATCGATTGGCGCTGTTCTTTCTCTTGGATAAAGGAGCGCATTTGCTCAACGATGCTCGTCGCAACCGGTAGCAACCGACGTCCTTCACCTGTAAGACTCACTCCTGAGGCAGTACGTACAAACAGTGCACCCCCAACCTGGCGCTCTAGCTGCTTCAATCGGTGCGTCAATGTTGATTGCGCCAAAAATAATGCCTGTGCAGCGCGATTAATCGATCCATGACGAGCAATCGTCAAAAATACCTCAAGACTTTCTCGATCCATTGTAAGATGCCTCCTATTCAAATTGTCGATAACTAGTTATCTGTATTCTATAACAAAGATGACAAACATTGGAATATGATAAAGGCAGGAGGTGTTCCCGGTGAAGAATGAGGAGATCAAACAAGCTGTTCAAGCACAATTTGGAAAAAATGCAGAGCAATACGTGCAAAGCAAGACGCATGCAAAAGGCTGCGACCTGGAACTCATGGTGGAGTGGATGCAGCCAAGAGAGAACTGGCGGGCACTGGATATTGCTACAGGAGGTGGGCACGTAGCGAGGACTTTAGCTCCTCATGTGAGCTTGGTCGTTGCTACGGATTTGACTCGCCCGATGCTCATGGCGGCATCTGCGGCCAATGATACAGCACTTGTCAATAATGTGTTGTATGTGCAGGCTGATGCAGAATCTCTCCCGTTTCTCGATGAATCATTTGAGATTGTCACATGCCGAATAGCGGCGCATCATTTTCCTGATCCGGCGGCTTTTGTTCGTGAGGTGGGTCGCGTACTGACCCCTGGGGGTTTGTTTCTCTTCATTGACAACGTTTCGCCTGAGGACTCGTCGCTTTCCGCATTCATCAATGAAGTAGAGAAAACACGCGATCCCAGTCATGTTCGGTGTCTTTCCGTCGGTGAATGGCATGCTTTGTTTGAAGCGAATGGCTTAATTTTGCAAAAGCAGCGGGAACGCAAAAAAAGGTTTGAATTTTTACCGTGGGTTCAGCGTACCTCCGAATCATCTGAGCAGGAAGTGAATGTGGAAAATCTGCTGCTGAACGCTACAGATGAACAAAAGGAGTATCTTGGGATTACTACAAACGAAGGCAGAGTAATGACCCATCAGATTGACGAATGGATGGTTCTGTGCAAAAAAAGAGGGGGACAAGAAGATGATGACAACCAAGCATGAATGGATTGGGATCGACCATGTACAATTAGCAGCACCAGCAGGTACAGAGGACGTAGCGCGCAAGTTTTTCGGTGAGCTTTTGGGAATGCCAGAGGTTCCAAAGCCAGCGAAGCTTCTCGTTCGAGGTGGTGTATGGTTTCAATGTGGGGCGCAAATGATTCATATTGGCGTAGAGGAAGGATTCATCCCTGCGAAAAAAGCGCATCCGGCGTTCCTTGTGCAAAACATTGGTTCGCTGATGGAGCATCTACAAGCAAATGGGATCTCATTTCGGATTGACGAAGAAATACCTCACCTTATTCGCTTTTTCACAGAGGACCCATTTGGAAACCGTCTGGAGTTCATGGAGGCGAAGCAGGAATGACAATTGATTTTCACGCGGAAAAAAACCAGTTGAGCTATACGGGGAGAACCGCTGATGATTCGTGGAGTCAGACGATCCTGTCACTCGTCAATCCCGTGGGAAAAAACGTCGTGGACATCGGTTGTGGCGGAGGAATTTACAGTAAGGCTTGGTCTAGGCTAGGAGCTGCTTCTGTTACGGGCATTGATTTTTCCCGCGTGATGGTAGAAGCGGCGAGCGAGCAATGCGCCGACGATCCGAAGATTTCGTTTGCACAAGGGGATGCCCGCGCAACCGGATTGCCGAGTCAGTGTGCGGATATTGTATTCGCTCGCGCCTTGATCCATCATTTCCCGGAACAAGACTTGCAGAAGTTTTTTAAAGAAGTCATCAGGCTATTGGCACCGGGCGGGATTTGCTTAATCCAAGACCGGACAATGGACGATGTCAAAATGCCAGCCTCACCGACTCATTTTCGCGGTTTTTTCTTTACTCGATACCCGCGCTTGCTAACGATAGAGCAGAGACGAAGACCGGATGATACAATGGTGCAGAGCACTATGAAGCTCGCGGGGTTTGAACAGGTGAACAAGACGACACTTTGGGAGACGAGACGTGAATACGATAGCTGGTCTGAATTGGAAGCGGACTTACTTTCCAGAAAAGGCCGCTCCATTCTTCATGAATTAACCGATGAAGAACTGAAAGACCTCGTTCATACCATTCATGATCACGTAGCCGGGCAAGAAAAATGGAATGAGCAAGACTGCTGGAGTATATGGATAGGTAGCGCAGCTTGTGGCACAATAAAAGGGAAATAATTGTGAAACTTTTTGTTCACAAATTTGGATATGCTTGTCTCATAATACCTGAAGCTATATAATGGAATTGCCATTGTATTCCTGTTTGCGTTATCATGGTGAAGGAGTTGTCGTTAATGAAACTAGTTTTATTTGACGTCCTGATGTTTATCTTCACATTCTTTATCGCTTGGGGCTGTTTGAATTCCATCAAAGCGAAAAACACATTTGCAATCTTATTTGGCTTTGTATCTTTGGTGGTCTTCCTGTTCGCAGATGGTTTGATCATTTACTACCTGGCCAAGGGTGCGTAGATTAAACTGAAAACGCTTCGCTTAAAAGAGGTTGTGCATTTGATGCACAGCCTCTTTTTTTTGTGAAAAACATCTCGATGTTTTTCATTGAACATAACGGGACCGCTGGCGGTCTGCAAAAAACGGTCTGACCGTTTTTTGCATGTGGGAAGGAAATATTTAGCATACTAAAGGCGGAGGTGGAAAAGTGGGCAAACGAAAAGGTTCTGCAGCACATTCATACACCGCTGTCGTAGCGGCTGATCTGAAGACGAAGCAGTTGTGCAAACGTCTCCACTCCCATCATATCGCCATCATTGATCATCCGGACGTTGATGAGATAGCAGCACAGTCCTTACTGGAAAGAGGGGTAAAAGTCGTCCTCAACCTTTCGCCATTCATGACGGGGCAATACCCGGCTGAAGGGGCTCGCCAACTTTTAACGAACGGTGTCACCCTATATGAGGTACTAGATGTAGATGTGTCAGATTCGTTCATGGAATGGATCGAGGGCAAGTATGCAACGATACGTGAAGAAAATTTGTACATCCTATTGGAAGAGAAGTGGGTCCATGTGTACAGGCTACACCAGGTAACAGTTCCCTCTATTTTGAACCGATGGCATGAAGCGCAGGATAAGTTGGATGACACACTCTCGTCGTTTATCGACAATACACTTTTGTACGCCAGCAAGGAGAAAGACATGTTTTTAAAACCACTTTGCCATGTGCAATTACATACAAAAATGGAACAGCAACACGTCGTAGTCGTCGTTCGCGGGAAACATTATAGAGAGGACTTACTGACGCTATCTTCCTATATTCGGGAATATCGTCCTGTTTTGATCGGGGTCGATGGCGGTGCAGATGCCCTCATGGAAGCGGGTTATCGTCCAGACCTGATTGTGGGAGATATGGACAGCGTCTCGGACAGAGCACTCCAAAGCGGAGCGGAGATCGTCGTCCATGCTTTCATGGATGGGACAGCACCTGGAACGATTCGCGTAAAAGCTCTCGGTTTGCCTTTTCATGTCTTGCCAGCGCCTGGTACGAGCGAGGATGTGGCGATGCTGCTAGCGTTCGAAAAGGAGGCTGAACTAATCGTCACGATCGGTGCGCATACCAATATGATTGATTTTCTAGAAAAAGGCCGCAAAGGCATGGCGAGCACGCTATTGGTTCGCACGAAGATTGGGACAAAGCTAATTGATGCCAAAGGAGTCAGTCATCTCTATCGTCCGAGTGAGTCATGGAAGCTGTGGGGTTGGTGTATAGTTGCGATGCTCCTGCCTGTTTCAGCCGCGCTCGTTATTAATCCAATCACCAGACATGCTGTACAGATGATTTGGACCAGTTGGCGGACTTGGACGTTATGAACAACGCACTTCATGGAGGTAGACATGATACCCTTCCGCTATCATTTGATTTCACTGGCTGCCATATTTGTCGCACTTGGGGTAGGTATCTTGTTAGGAGGGACCGCCGGCCATACATGGATAACGCAAGGAACAAAAGGCATTCTTTCCAATATGGAAGCAAAGTACGATCGTGCTCTCAAAAGCAACCATGAATTAAGGCAGCAAATCAATCGTTTGCTGAAGGAAGTTGCTCGCAGCAACCAAGAAGTCGTCCGACTCATGAGCATACGCTATGTGGATGAACTGGCAGGAAGCAAGGTATATGTTTGGCAGGAGGATGGCAACGTTGCTGAACAGATTACGCAACTGATGCATTCAGTAGGCATGGAAGTGATTTCTTATCGCGAGGGCAATAATTGGAGAGATGGGGTGCTTTTGGTGGTAGCAAGACAAGTCCCGCTTTGGCTACGGGAAAAACAGGTAAATTCCTGGATACATGTCGTAGATGTGCCTGACTCTCCTGCAAAACAATGGGCACTTTTGGAGCAAGTGCAAAATAGATTGGCTGAGAGGAAGGGCTCGCGTGAAAAAAGTTAGCGTCGTCATCCCAGCGTTCAACGAACAGGCTTCCATCGGTGATACACTCCGTGCCATCCGTAAACGTTTTTTTTGTGATGAACTAATCGTTGTTGATGATGGCAGTCAGGATGAGACGGCACACATCGCAAGCAAGTGGGCGGATAGGGTGATTCGAGCATCGCGCAATCAAGGGAAAGGTGCAGCAGTTCAATTGGGCTGGAAGTATGCCAGTGGGGATGTGGTCATGCTTCTCGACGGTGATTTGCGAGACAGCGCAGCAGAAGCTGCACATTTGCTTACGCCTGTGCTACAAGATGTCTGTGATATGGCAGTAGCTGTTCTGCCACCTCCGCAAGTGAAAGCAGGTCTCGGATTAGCAAAAAGCTTGGCCCATCATGGCATCCGGATGTTGACAGGCTTTGAGGCAAAAGCACCTTTATCGGGACAACGGGCAATACGTCGCGAGCTTCTTGACCGATTGGGGAGTCAGGATAAGGGATTTGGCCTAGAGGTGGGGCTCACTGTCGATGCTTTGCGGGCAGGCTATCGTGTAGCAGAGGTCCCTGTCTTTTTTTCGCATCGTGAAACGAAAAACGATTGGGCAGGCTTCAGTCATCGCGGGAAAGAGTTTGTCGCGATTAGCCGAACGCTATGCTGGAAATGGTGGGAGGGCCAAGAGTGGAAACGAAAATCATGATGCTCATGATGCTCGTCGCGGTCGTTATTCCACTGGTGCTGGACCGTCCGCTGTATAAAATCGGCACGCAAAAGCTCAAAGCTCTGGGAATGAATCGTTTCAATTACGCTGGAGAGCCAGTACTGACAGCAGGGGGGCTTATCCTCGTATGTTCGAGCGTGATAACCGGGATCGTGCTGATCGGACTATTTTTGCTCAGAGGGGTCAAAAGCGAGCTTCTCCTGCACGGTCTATTATTTCTAACAGGTATGATCACAATGGCCTTTTGGGGATGGCGTGATGATCGTGCATCAGATCTAGATGCAAAAGGCTTTCGTGGACATTTTGGCGTGTTATGGCGAGAGAGGCGAATCACCAGCGGGATGTGGAAGTTAATTGGAGGGACAAGCACGGCATTTTGTCTCACTCTAGCTCTTTCGGATTCGTTGTGGGCAGGCTTTGTTGCCTTTGGTTTACTTGCGCTCTCACCCAATATCATTAACTTGTTTGATTTGCGGCCTGGACGAGCGATTAAAGTATTTTGGTGCCTGACAGCATTCGCAGGAGCTTTTGGCCTTTGGGCAATAGGAGCCAGTACGGGGATGACAAACTGGATTTTTTTGATCCCTGTCTTCCTTGCAAGCATGCTCATGTTCCCTCATGATGTTGGCGGCAAAATCATGCTCGGAGATACAGGGGCGAATGCCTTGGGTTTTGCAGCAGGCTTTTCCATTATCAACGGGACACCGATTTATGTACAGGCGAGTATGCTCGTGCTTTTCCTGTGTCTTCAGATTGCGGCAGAATTTTGCTCGT
Organism: Brevibacillus sp. HB1.3; assembly: GCF_013186635.1. Taxonomy (NCBI): domain Bacteria; kingdom Bacillati; phylum Bacillota; class Bacilli; order Caryophanales; family Paenibacillaceae; genus Brevibacillus; species Brevibacillus sp. HB1.3. The sequence continues at coordinate 279,423 of NZ_JABMIT010000001.1, forward strand.
TTTCCCGCGTGATTGAACAGGTCAGTTGGCTCCGACGACTCGATCAATGGGGGAGAGTGACAGAAGCTGAAAATAAAAAAAACCAGACTGGCTCGTCCGGTTTGGTCTAGTCCTCGTCATCAGGTTCAGGAACCATGAAACGGGGCTGTACGCGATTTTTTTTGCGTTCATGATGGAGAATAAATCCGGCAATAAACCATACAGGGAGAGCGAAAGCCAGTATACCTAGAATGAGTTTTCCCCATAAAAATCCAACATCCGGAGAGGCAGAGTAAAAAAATGCGTCACGGATTAATTTGATTCCGTACATGGCGATTGCCGCCGGGATTACCATGATTAAGAGTGCAATGATTTTCTGAAATACCAAGGGTTTTCACCCCTTTCTCGAATGCGTAAACAACTACAACAACTACAGTATGGTCATTTCATCATAGCGAATGCCAACAGCCTTGTCCACCGTACCTGTTGCACACGAACGAGCGCACGTTAGGGAAGAACGCCTGTCCATCAACGGTTTGTTGGAGTACAATGGTAACGAGTAAGATCGTAAAGAGGTTGTTCAAAAAGTGAGGGATCTCTCGCATGCACAAGCTGCTCATCGTTGGTGCGGGACGTGGTGGAACAGCACTCCTGCGGATGCTAAACCAGATGGACCGATTACAAGTCGTTGCTGTTGTTGATCAGCGGCCTGACGCCCCAGGCATACTGCTCGCTCAATCATTGGGGATTCCTGTCGACCAGGATTATCAGCCTTATTTGGATGAGGATCTGGATGTCATTTTAGAAGCTACAGGGGACCTAGGGGAGTATGAGCATCTCAGGCAATTAAAGAAAGATAAGACGGTGCTCATCCCGGGAACGTTTACGAGAATCGTTATGAAATTGATTCGGGAACGCGATAAGCTGATTGCAGTCTTGATGCAAAATCAGCGTGAGCGGGAAACGATGCTGAACTCCACGCATGATGCGATTATCGGGGTCAATCGCCAAGGAATTATTACGTTGTTCAACAAAGCCGCAGAGCGATTGATGGGCATCGAGGCGAGTGAAGTGCTGGATACAAAAGTTTCGGAGCGTATACCGAACACTCGGTTACATATCGTATTAAAGACAGGCTCTCCCGAATTGAATCAAGAGCAGGTTTTGCCGAACCAGACGCGGATTATTACAAACCGCGTACCCGTTCGAAACGATCGGGGCGAAGTTGTCGGAGCTGTTGCCATTTTCCGTGATATTACAGAAATCATGGCGTTGGCAGAAGAAGTGACGAACTTGAAGGATTTGCAGAGCATGCTGCAAGCGATTATTCAATCATCGGACGAAGCGATATCAGTCGTTGACCAATACGGGAATGGACTTTTGATCAACCCGGCCTACACGAGGCTTACGGGTTTTTCGCAAGAAGACATTATCGGAAAACCAGCGACGGTAGATATTTCTGAAGGCGATAGTATGCACATGCAAGTCCTGAAAACGAAGAAGGCAGTGAGAGGCGTCCCTATGAAATTGGGCCCAAAGCGCAAGGACGTCGTGGTCAATGTTGCACCTGTTGTGGTCGATGGGGAGATGAAAGGAAGCGTTGGCGTTATTCACGATGTCTCCGAATTCAAGCGCCTGACAGAAGAGCTGGAGAGCGCTCGCCGTATCATCCGCAATTTGGAGGCAAAATATAGCTTTGCAGACATCATCGGCTATAGCGAGTCCATGCAGCAAGCGATCGAGCAAGCCAAAAAGGCGGCGTCAACACCAGCAACTGTCCTTCTTCGTGGGGAATCGGGAACGGGGAAAGAACTGTTTGCCCACGCCATACATAATGCAAGTGAAAGAAAATACAACCAATTTATTCGGGTCAATTGTGCAGCGATCTCAGAGAGCCTCTTGGAGAGTGAGCTTTTCGGTTACGAGGAAGGCGCGTTTACAGGTGCCCGTCGAGGAGGAAAGCGGGGGCTGTTTGAGGAAGCGAGCGGAGGAACCATCTTTTTGGACGAGATCGGCGAGCTGTCCATGAGCATGCAGGTCATGCTTTTGCGCGTCCTGCAAGAGCGAGAGGTTGTGCGAGTCGGTGGAACGAAGCCAATCAACATCGATGTTCGCGTCATTGCGGCTACCCATGTGAATTTGGAGGCTGCGATTGGAGCGGGACGTTTCCGTGAAGATCTGTACTATCGTCTCCACGTCGTACCGATTCATATTCCTCCACTCCGGCAGCGCTTGGAAGATATTAAGCCGATTGCTATGCATCTGCTACGAAAAGCCAATCTGGAGTACGGAAGAAATGTAGAGGAGCTGCATGAAGAAACATTGCAGATGCTTCTGTCCTATCACTGGCCTGGCAATGTACGCGAGCTAGAGAATGTACTGGGCAGGGCGATGATTCATATGCGGATCAACGAGCGAATCATTTTGCCCGAGCATTTACCTCCACTGGAGAGAAGAATCGTCTCGACCAAAAAGGAAGAGGTCCCGCAGGAGGATTCCACGGGTACCACGTTAAAAGAAGCGGTGGAAAAGGCAGAACGTCAGCACATATTGCGGGAACTGGCAGCAGCCAAAGGAAATCGCACCCTTGCAGCCAAACGCCTCGGAATCGCGATTCGCAGTTTGTACTACAAGATGGAAAAATTGGGCATCATGGATGTGCAGGAAGAGTAAGAAAAGAGACTATGCAAAATATTGCACGCAAATCTTTGCGCGTATATGCAAAAAAATGCAGACTTGACGTAGGGACACTCATTCCGCGTTCTTGTAAATAAAGCGCTTTCATAAGTTTGGTTTTGTTGGCATGACTTTTGCATATACCTCTTGTCGGGAAATTCTCCAAATGGAGCCCACTGTTACGCCAGCTTACCTAAGCGGAAAACGAAAGATACTAGGGAGGTTTCTTCAGTGAACATCTTTGACTACATGCAAAAGTACGATTACGAGCAATTGGTATTTTGCCAAGACGAAAATTCCGGTTTGAAAGCAATCATTTGCATTCATGATACGACATTAGGACCAGCACTCGGCGGTACGCGCATGTGGCCGTATAAAACAGAAGAAGAGGCGATTGTAGACGTACTGCGCCTCGGTCGTGGGATGACGTACAAAAACGCAGCAGCAGGACTGAACATCGGTGGAGGTAAAGCAGTCATCATCGGTGATCCACGCGAGCATAAGAGCGAAGAGCTGTTCCGTGCTTTCGGTCGCTATATTCAAGGTTTGAATGGCCGTTACATCACAGCTGAGGATGTAGGAACAACGGTTGCAGACATGGATATGATCCACTTGGAAACAGATTTCGTAACAGGAGTTTCTCCTGCATTCGGTTCCAGTGGCAATCCATCCCCTGTAACAGCTTACGGTGTCTACCGTGGAATGAAAGCTGCTGCTAAATTGGCGTTTGGTTCCGACTCGCTCTCCGGACGAGTGATTGCTGTACAAGGTGTAGGAAACGTAGCGTATAATCTGTGCCGCCATCTGCATGAAGAAGGCGCGCATTTGATCGTAACGGATATCAATCAAGAAAACGTAGATCGTGCAGTGAACGATTTCGGTGCGAAAGCCGTTGGCGTTAACGAGATCTTTGGTGTAGAGTGCGATATCTTCTCTCCTTGCGCATTGGGTGCGATCATCAACGATGACACCATTCCGCTCTTCAAAGCAAAAGTGATTGCAGGGGCAGCTAACAACCAGCTGAAAGAAGAGAAACACGGTGACCAAATTCACGAAATGGGCCTGATCTACGCACCTGACTACGTGATCAATGCTGGTGGTGTAATCAATGTGGCAGATGAGCTGCAAGGCTACAACCGCGAGCGTGCATTGAAAAAAGTAGAAACGATCTATGACAGCATCCTGAAAATTTACGAAATCGCTGAACGTGATGGCATGGCTTCCTACAAAGCTGCTGACCGTATGGCAGAAGAGCGCATTGCAAGTGTTGCAAGATCACGTAATACTTTCCTGCAAAACGGCAAGACTGTTTACAAGCGCTAATCTCGTTTTTTTAGTAATTTCATACTCCTGTCCGCTCTTCGATGGAGGGCGGTCAGGAATACATAAACGATTTTCTTTGAATATTCATATTCTCGTTAATACGCAGGTTAGCTTTCCGAATGAAAGGAGAGATCGTGGTGTCTCAAGAGTTTGATTTAGTCGTCCTCGGGGGAGGTACCGGCGGTTATGTAGCGGCAATCCGCGCTTCCCAATTGGGAATGAAGGTAGCAATCGTGGAAAAAGAAAAGCTCGGTGGTACTTGCTTACACCGTGGTTGCATCCCATCCAAAGCGCTATTGCGCAGTGCAGAAGTATTCTCCACCCTGAAGGAAGCTGACAAATACGGAGTCTCGGCAGGTGCAGTAGGCTATGACTTCACAAAAATACAAGAGCGCAAGCAGGGCATTATCGACCAACTTCACAAAGGGATTCAATACTTGATGAAAAAAGGCAGCATTACTGTCTTTGAAGGCTTTGGAAGAGTGATGGGGCCTTCCATTTTTTCTCCGCAGGCAGGTGCTGTGCGCATTGAAAAGGAAAACGGGGACCAAGAAATGATTGTTCCACGATTCCTTTTGCTGGCAACGGGTTCACGTCCACGCACACTTCCAGGTTTGGTCATCGACGGAGCTTATGTGGTAACTAGCGATGAAGCATTGCAGTGGGAGCAATTGCCTGCTTCTGTTGTCATCGTTGGTGGTGGTGTCATTGGGATTGAGTGGGCTTCCATGCTCAATGATTTCGGGGTAGAAGTGACTGTTGTGGAGTACGCCGACCGTATACTGCCGTTTGAGGATGAAGAAGTGAGCAAGGAATTGGCTCGTCTTTTGAAAAAGCGGAAAGTCAACATCGTGACGGGAGCAAAGGTGCTGCCTGAATCATTGGAAAAAGGGGAAGGCAAAGTCTCTATCCAGGCGGAAGTCAAGGATGGAGTCCAAACCTTTGAAGCTGAAAAGGTACTCGTATCAGTAGGACGCCAAGCGAATGTAGAAAACATCGGTTTGGAAGCAACAGAGATCCAAGTCGAGCGCGGAGTAGTCGTGGTGAATGAATTTTTCCAGACTGCAGAGTCCCATATTTATGCGATTGGTGACGTTATTGGCGGTCTGCAATTGGCGCATGTTGCTTCGCATGAAGGAATACTTGCGGTAGAGCACATGGCTGGACAAAATCCGCACCCGATGGATTACACCAAGGTTCCGAAATGTACGTATAGCCGACCGGAAGTCGCAAATGTCGGACTCACTGAAAAAGAAGCAAAAGAGCAAGGCTACGATGTGAAAATCGGCAAGTTCAGCTTTAAGCCGCTGGGCAAAGCGCTGATTCACGGTGAGAATGACGGCTTTGTGAAGTTGGTCGTTGATGCCAAGACCAATGATTTGTTAGGGGTTCACATGATCGGTACACATGTGACAGATATGATTTCTGAAGCGGGCTTGGCCCGTGTACTGGATGCGACTCCGTGGGAGATCGGTCAGACGATTCACCCGCATCCATCTTTATCCGAAGCAATCATGGAGGCAGCGCAGGCTGTCGACGGAAAAGCGATACACAATTAGCAAGGAGGTTATGTAACGATGACAACCAAGCGACATGAGCAAGTGGGATTGACCGATGCGCAAGTCCTTGACATGTATTATTACATGCTATTGGCCAGAAAAATTGACGAGCGCCAATGGCTGTTGAATCGTGCGGGCAAAGTACCGTTCGTGATTTCCTGCCAGGGGCAGGAAGCAGCTCAGGTGGGAGCCGCTTTTGCCATGGAGAAAGACAGAGATTTCTTGTGCCCGTACTATCGCGATCTTGGTTTGGTGCTTGTCTTTGGCCAAACAGCTCGGGATTGCATGCTGTCCGCTTTTGCGAAGGCAGAAGACCCGAATAGCGGTGGAAGACAGATGCCAGGTCACTTTGGTGGCAAGAAGTTCAATATTTTGACGGGCTCAAGCCCTGTAACTACTCAAGTGCCGCACGCAGTCGGAATGGCTTTGGCAGGGAGAATGAAGAAAAAAGATTTTGTTGTGTATACATCGTTCGGAGAAGGCTCCAGCAACCAGGGGGACTTCCACGAGGGTGCGAACTATGCGGGTGTCCACAAGCTCCCGGTTATCTTTTTCTGCGAAAACAACAAATACGCGATCTCTGTACCACTGAAAAAGCAGCTGGCTTGTGAAAGTGTAGCAGACCGTGCGATCGGTTACGGATTCCCAGGAGTCAGTGTGGACGGAAACGATCCGATTGAAGTATATCGTGTCATGAAAGAAGCGGTTGAACGTGCTCGCAGTGGTCAAGGGCCGACACTGATCGAAGCCGTGATGTATCGACTAGTTCCGCACTCCAGCGACGATGACGATCGTGTGTATCGTACGAGAGAAGAAGTAGAAGAAGCGAAGAAAAAGGACCCGTTGATTGTTTTCGCTGAGTATTTGAGAGAGATCGGACTCTTGGACGAACATAAGGAAGCAGATATGCTTGCTCGCGTACAGCTAGAAGTGGATGAAGCCACTGAATATGCAGAAAACGCGCCATATCCAACACCAGAATCGACGATGACATACGTATACGGGGAATAAGGGGGGATCTTTTATGGCAGTCATTTCTTTTATTGATGCAATTACAATGGCGATGCGTGAAGAAATGCGTCGCGATTCCAATGTGTTTATCCTCGGAGAAGACGTTGGCGTTCGCGGTGGGGTTTTCCGTGCGACAAACGGATTGATTGAAGAGTTTGGCGAGGAGCGCGTGATTGATACGCCACTGGCTGAATCCGCAATCGTCGGTGTAGGGATTGGTGCGGCAGCTTACGGTATGCGCCCAATCGCAGAGATTCAATTTGCGGACTTCATCATGCCAGCTGTGAACCAAATTGTCAGTGAGGCGGCGAAAATGCGCTATCGTTCAAACAACGACTGGCATTGCCCAATCACGATTCGTGCTCCATTCGGTGGCGGGGTTCACGGTGCACTATACCACTCGCAATCTGTGGAAGCGATGTTCACGAACACCCCAGGTTTGAAAGTAGTGGCACCTTCGACACCTTATGATGCAAAAGGTCTTCTGAAAGCAGCCATTCGCGATGAAGATCCAGTACTCTTTTTCGAGCACAAGCGCTGCTATCGTTTGATCAAGGGCGAAGTACCTGAGGACGACTATGTGCTGCCGATTGGCAAAGCGGACGTCAAGCGAGAGGGGACAGACATCACAGTGATCTCCTACGGCTTGACTCTGCACTTCGCCCTGCAAGCTGCGGAAAAGCTTGCACAAGAAGGCATCAGCGCGCATGTTCTCGATTTGCGCACACTGTATCCGTTGGACAAAGAAGCGATTGTAGAAGCGGCTTCGAAGACAGGGAAAGTATTGATCGTACACGAGGACAACAAAGAAGGCGGCGTAGGCGGCGAGGTAGCTGCTATTGTAGCCGAGCATTGCCTGTTCGATTTGGATGCACCGATTAAACGTCTTTGTGGTCCAGATGTACCAGCTATGCCATACAGCCCGCCGATGGAAAAATACTTTATGCTGAACCCGGAAAAAGTATTGGAAGCAATGCGCGAGCTGGCCAACTTTTAAGGCGAGGAGGACCAAGGATCATGGCAACGAAAGTATTAATGCCCCAGCTCGGAGAGAGCGTGACCGAGGGCACCATCAGCAAGTGGTTGGTCAATGTAGGCGACACAGTCAAGAAATACGATTCACTGGCTGAAGTAACGACCGATAAAGTAAACGCAGAGGTTCCTTCTACCGTTTCAGGACGCGTTACTGAGATCGTCGTGCCAGAAGGCGAGACCGTCGCTGTCGGCACATTGATCCTCTATATAGAAGAAAGTGGTGCGGAAGGTGGAACTGCAGCGCCTGCTAGCACGACGGAAACTACGGCACCACAAACGCCTGCAACCGAGCAGCCAAAGGCAGCAACGCCGGCTGTATCCATTCAACAAGCACCAGACGTCGATGGGCCAAAACAACGTTATTCACCTGCTGTTGTCATGCTCTCACAGCAACATGGCATTGATTTGTCCCGCGTTGTGGGGACTGGAGCAGGCGGTCGCATTACCCGCAAAGATGTCCAAGCGATTATCGACGCGGGCGGCCAAAAGCCAGCTGAGACAGTAAAAGAAACAGTGGCGCAGGCTCCTGTAGCAGCGGTTGAACAAGCTACTGTCGTTTCAACACCTGCACCGGTAGCACCAGCTACGACTTCGGCTGTTTCCGTAGATATTCCGGTTGCAAGTGGTGATCAAGTTGTACCTGTAACGTCGATTCGTCGTACGATTGCAAACCGGATGGTACAGAGCAAGCATGAAGCCCCACATGCTTGGACGATGGTCGAAGTAGATGTGACCAATCTCGTTAACTTCCGTAATCAGGCAAAAGGCGAATTTGCGAAAAAAGAAGGACTCAACCTCACGTTCCTGCCGTTCTTTATCAAAGCGGTTGTAGAAGCGTTGAAAGAGTACCCGATGATCAATTCCACATGGGCACATGACAAAATCATTGTGAAAAAGGACATCAACATCTCCATCGCAGTAGCTACGGAAGAGGCTCTCTATGTTCCTGTCATCAAGCATGCTGACCAAAAATCAATTCTTGGCATTGCGAAGGCAGTCGATGATCTGGCAGCACGCACCCGTGCAGGGAAATTGACGATGGATGACATGACAGGCGGGACCTTTACGGTTAACAACACAGGCTCCTTTGGCTCTGTCTTGTCCCAGCCGATTATCAATGCTCCGCAAGCTGCGATTCTTAGTGTCGAATCCATTGTGAAACGCCCTGTCGTCATTAACGACATGATCGCAGTGCGTTCTATGGTTAATCTGTGCATGTCCTTGGATCACCGCGTGCTGGATGGTTTGGTTTGCGGGCGATTCCTGCAGAGTGTGAAACAAAAGCTTGAGAATGTAGGACCGGATACCAAGCTGTACTAGAGTGTCGAAAAACCAGGTCAAGCAAAGACCTGGTTTTTTTGATAAAAGAATCACCAAAAAAATTTTCCAAATGGATCATTTCGTATGTAACTTTTTCCGAGTCATCTTCGTCTTAACAATTGGAGCCAGGAAGTCTCATAAATGACATAGAAATGATTCCCACCTGATAGCATTTGTGGTAGACTGGTAGCGTCATGCTAGAGGGTTTTCCAGATTAACGGTAATTATGGGAGGAAAAACATGGAGAAAAGTAAAAAAGCACTACCAATAGTGCTGGCATCAGCGCTGGCAGCTACACCTTTTGTTGCAGTACCGCAAGCATATGCTATTGAAAAATTGGATGTATCAGCTGACAACGATGGTGCTGGTAAAGAAAGTGAGTATGATATTAAATTCACGCTTGAAGAAGACCTGGATAGCGGAGATACTATCACGGTTGAGTTCGACGATGATTTCGATGTGGATAAAAAAATCAGTAAGAAAGATATTTCCGGTATAGATGTCAAGAGGGTAGAAGTGGATGGCAATGAAGTGATCATCACGGTGGATGAGGATTTTGATGAAGGAGATAAAATCTCATTTACCATTAAAAACGGGATCACAAATCCTGATGACAAGGGTACATATGATGTAAGCGTAGAAACCGAAAATGAGAGCTCTGACAAAGACAAAGTTGAGATCAAAAAAAGCGGCTCAAGCAGCAACAATAGCAAGTCCAAAAACGATTACAGCGTAACGCTGAGCAGCAAAGCAGCAGGCGATAAAGTAAGCCTCAAGCTCGGCAAAATTTCTCTGAAGGGTAGCGATGAGCTGGAGACGAACTCCACCATTACTGTCACTTTCCCAGAGAAAGGCATGCTGCCTTCGAGCATTGATGAAGACGATGTAAAGGTAAACGGTACGAAAGCAAAATCCGTCAGTGTTAGCGGTAGCTCGGTAGATATAAAGATTCCGAGTGGAGCAGACTCAGATGATTACATTACGTTGGAATTTGACAAAGCTGCTGGCATTGAGAATCCAAGTTCCGGTGACAAATATGTTATCAAAGTGAAATACGATGGTACGACATATGAGTCAGATACATTCGAAATCACGAAAAACGGTTCCAGCTCAAACGCTTCCGACAGCTTTACGGTGAATCTGTCTGATCCAGGAGTAGGTGCTCGCACTAGCTACACGTTTGATGCTGACTTCGGCAGCAAAGAGTTGAAAGAAGATGGCGAACTGATTCTTGAGTTCCCGTCGTCTGATATGGTACCGGGCATTTTGACAGCATCCGACTTCTTGATCAACGGGAAAGCAGCGAGGAAAGCAACTGCAATCGGGAACAGAGTCGCCTTGGTTGCACCAACTGGCTTCAAAGCGACTAGCAAAGTGAAGGTTGAAGTTACTTACGGAGCGTGGATTTCGAATCCAAAAACGGCTGGCAGCTACACGTTGAAGGCTACTGTTTCCGGAAGAACTTTGGAATCCAAATCCTTCAGCATAGGTGGCTCTTCGGTGACCCCGACGCCAACTAACCCTACTAACCCAACAACTCCAGTACCTGTACCAAATACTGGTATTAACAACAGCACCGCAACTATCGCATTGACACAAAATGCACTTGGCAAGCAGACAGGTGTGAATGTAGCAATCAAAGGATTGGGTGTTGGTCTGCAAAAGCAGCGTGATTTCATCGAGATCGTATTCCCAGTGGGCTACAAGGTACCGGCTTATATCGCGCCGGCTAACATCTCTGTGAATGGTGTAGGTGCGAATTTCGTCGCAGTTCGTGGACAAAACGTTCTGATTTATCCGTCTCAGGATATTCCTGCGGCAACTGTCGCTAATATTGCGATCAATCCGGCAGCGAACATCGTAAACCCTGCTGTGAAAAACACATATAGCATCAGCGTATTTACTTCCGAAGAAAGAGGTTTGTTGTTTGCGCGTGCTGTCGGCGTAGGGATGCCTTCCCCGGCTCAACCAAAGCCTGCAACGCCAACACCACAACAACCATCGACTGCTATTCCAGCGAACTCGGCTTCCTTTAAAGTAAATACAGCAAGCTTCACCCTGCACGGCAAAACGTATCCTCTCGCTGTAGCTCCTTACATTGAAGGAAATACGACCATGGTTCCAGCCCAATTCTTTAAAGAAGCTTTGGCACTGACTACGCAATGGAACAATACAAGTGTTGCGGTTATCAGTGGAACCAAAGTCGTGAAGTTTACAGTTGGGTCGAAAACAGCAAAAGTAGGGAAAACAGACATTCAACTGCCAACACCTGTTGTCCTCAAAAACGGTATGCCAATGATTCCAATCCGTACCGTTACGGATAATCTTGGTTACAAAGTCGGCTGGGCTGCTCCAAGCGTATACGTATACAAATAAAAACACGCTGGGATAAACGAAAAACCCCTTTCCGCTTTTCGGTCGGAAAGGGGTTTTTCATTGTTTTATCACTCGTTTATTGAAAATAAAAAAACGTGGGAACGATGAGTGAGAGTATTAGAATGCCGATCAGGATTTTGGCAAAGAGCGATTGGTGTCTCATTCTAATCAAACCTCCTTTCAAGGTAGAGGAAATTATCAGGTGATTCTGTAAGTGGCTGTGCTAGAATGAAGAAAAGGATATCATTGGCTTTCTTTTTTTGCCCATGCTGAAATTGTACCGAATTGCAGCCAATGAGACAACCACTTACAAAAGGATGATGATTCATGAGCGCACCGAAAAAAATTGCCCATATTGGCATTGCGGTAAAAAGCTTGGATAAGACGCTTCCCTTTTATACCGAGCAATTGGGATTGGAGTTGGTTGGAACCGAAATTGTAGAGAGTGAACAAGTCCGAGTGGCATTTTTAAAGATCGGCGAAAGTCATATTGAATTACTAGAGCCGTTGAGTGATGAGAGTCCGATAGCAAAATTTATGGAAAAGCGCGGAGAAGGCATCCACCACATTGCTTTTGATGTAGATGACGTTACGGCTCGTTTAGCCACATTAAAAGAGCAAGGTGTACCCCTTATTCACGAGATCCCCAAAACCGGGGCACATGATGCGTTGATTGGATTTTTGCATCCAAAGGCAGCCAACGGCGTTTTGTATGAGCTGTGCCAATATCCGAAAGAATCATAGGCGTTTACGTAGTAGAAAAAAATTTTTTGCGGTATACTGGAACTTGTGAATATGTACCAAAATCGGGCAGTACAATCAGGAGGTAACGAGTGTGAGTACGATCAACCAAGAGCGTTTGTTAAATGAATTTTTGGAGCTCGTCCAGATTGACAGTGAAACGAAGAATGAAGCAGAGATCAACAAGGTGCTCAAAGAAAAACTGATTGAGATGGGTTTTACCGTAGAAGAGGATGACGCAGCAGCGAAAACGGGACATGGTGCAAACAATCTGATCGCAACGTTGGAGGGAACTGGAAAAGGCCCAACTATCCTGTTTAGCAGCCATATGGATACGGTCGTACCAGGAAACGGAATCAAGCCTCAAATTCGCGATGGCTACATTTATTCTGATGGAACGACGATCCTCGGTGCAGATGACAAAGCAGGAATCGCGGCGATCTTTGAAGGCATTCGCAGCATGAAAGAGCAAAACCTGCCACATCCAACGATCCAAGTCGTATTGACTGTGGGAGAAGAGTCCGGACTTGTAGGCTCCCGTGCAATGGATTCCAGCCTGCTGAAGGCAGAAATGGGCTTCATTCTCGATTCGGAAGGTCCAGTTGGAAAAATTACAGTAGCTGGTGCTGGTCAATACCGCATCGTAACCAAAATCCACGGCAAAGCAGCGCACGCAGGTGTGAATCCAGAGGATGGCATCAGTGCTATAACGGTCGCTAGTAAAGCAATTTCCCGTATGCCTCTGGGCCGAATCGATGCAGACACAACAGCAAACATCGGTCGCTTTGAAGGTGGAAAAGCGTACAATATCGTAACGGATTATGTGGAAATTTGGTCCGAGGCTCGCAGCTTGGTAATGGACAAGTTGGAAGCGCAAGTGAAGAAAATGACGACAGCATTTGAAGAAGTGGCTGCTGAGATGGGTGCGACTTGCGAAAATGAGGTTATTTTTATGTACCATGGCTACAAATTCAACGAAGAAACGCCAGTTGTACAAAAAGCGATTGCAGCAGTTAAACGTGTAGACCGCAATCCTGAGCTGGTTGCAAGCGGTGGCGGAAGCGACGGTAACGTATTTAACGGTTACAACGTGCCAAGCGTAAACTTCGCCATTGGCTATGAAGAAATCCATACCAAAAACGAGCGCATGCCAATCGCTGAATTGAACAAAGCGGCTGAGCTGGTGCTTGCTGTTATTGCAGAAGTACAAGAGTAACCAAAAGAGGTCGGAATCTCCTTGTGAGGGGTTCCGGCCTTTTTGTTCGTTCGTTTACTTGTTTGCATGATTGAGACAACCACTGTTCATCATAGACTGAATAGAAAGCTCGGGGACGAGGCAGGAATGAAAGGGGGAGGCTGAGTGCTCCGTTTGGTGGTAGGGACGGTCCAAGAAGTTCTGGAAAAGAAAAAAGGGATGCAGATACTCGAAGTCCAGACAGAATCGGTTGCCGGATTCAAAATGGAGAGAGTGTTGTCTTTTTTGCAGGAGGATTATAAAAGTGGCGATTTACTTTTGATCAATACAACCGCTGTTCGCCTTGAATTGGGGACAGGCGGGTATCACTTTGTCGTAGGAAAGGTCACACAATCAGAGGAAACGGATGTCCTGCCGAATGAGTGGGGACATGTCATGAAAATGCGCTATTCGCCATGGCAGCTAGCGGTTGATTCGGTAGAAGAACAGGCTAGTCCGTACCACCATTTGTTTGTGCAAGAAGACTTATCCCTGGAAGGTACCCCTGTTTTGATCAGTGAGCTGCACAGTCTTCTACCTGTTGCTGTCCTTGCCTTGCGTAAAAAAAGTCCAAATGCCCGTATCGTATATGTGATGCCGGACGGCGCATCTTTGCCGATTGCCTTGAGCCAGCACGTCCATCGATTAAAAGCAATCGGGGGCTTGGATGCGACAGTGACGACAGGTCATGCGTGGGGCGGAGATCGCGAGTCATTGACGATTCATAGTGGCTTATTGGCAGCATGCCAAGTAGAGCATGCCGATATCATTATTTGTATGCTGGGACCTGGGGTAGCAGGTACGGGTACATCTTATGGCTTCTCGGGAATTCAGTTAGCTGAGGTCATTCATGCCGTATCTACTCTTGGAGGAACACCCTTTTTTATTCCCAGAATCAGCTTTGAGGACCAACGTCCCAGACATTACGGTGTCAGTCACCATACCATATCGATTTTAAACAGATTTGCTCTCTGCCCTGCTCTGGTTACAATCCCGATTTTCGGGGATGAAAGAGATGAAATCCTTTCGCTGCAAATGAAAACAATAGAAGCTGGGGGGAAGCACATTTTCATAAAGGGAAAAGTCCCAGACCTGTCAGAACTGGCATCGCTGGAAAAGGGGTATGGCTTGTCCTTTTCTACAATGGGGCGAAATTGGCAAGAGGACCCTGCGCCTTTTCAAACGGCATGGATTGCAGCCGATTTTGTAGGAAACAGTCTGGGCTATACCGTCCAAATCGTTAACGACGTCCCGCATTTGCCCGTCTCAGCAAATACTCTTGAAGGGTTGCGTCTTTATTTGACCAGGAACGAAGCGCAGCCTTGATCTCCCAAGCCTTCCCTACCATACGCAATTGCTTTTCGCTAACATATCTTTTCATTCATGATCTCCTCCGATACAATAAGGTGGACAAGCTCTATGCTCCCAACTTATGGAGGGAATCGACGATTTAGAACGACTTCACGAAAAAGGATGATGACGACCGTGAGTAAATATGATCACTTATATGAAAAAACCATTTCAAGTCAACCGATTTATGACGGCAGAATTATCAAGGTGAAGGTAGATGAGGTGCTTCTGCCAAACGGCAACACAGCCAAGCGAGAAATCGTGAATCATCAAGGAGCGGTTGCCGTATTGCCGATAACAGATGATAACAAAATGGTTGTGGTTCGACAGTTCCGCAAGCCATTGGAGCGTACGATTATAGAAATCCCAGCGGGAAAACTGGAGCCAGGGGAAGAGCCGCTCGCATGTGCAATGCGCGAGCTGGAGGAAGAGACAGGCTACGTTGCGAGTGAGTACACACCGCTTAGCTCTTTTTACACATCGCCAGGCTTCGCAGATGAAATATTACATGTTTTTGTGGCTACAGGTTTGAAAAAAGGAGAAAGCAAGCCGGACGAGGATGAGTTCGTTGATGTGCTGGAAGTAACACTGGAAGAAGCGCATGCTCTGCATCAAAGTGGGGAAATTCGCGATGCCAAGACAGTAGTGGCATTGTTTGCATGGGAAAACAAAATGCTGCGTGAGCGTGGCTAATACCATGCTTACTTCGTATTTTTGTGACATGCATATTCACATTGGTGGTACGTGGACGGGTAAACCTGTGAAAATAACGGCTTCTCGCCAAATGACTCTCACCAAAATTTTAGAGGAGGCCTCAGAAAAAAAGGGAATGGATGTAATCGGGATTATCGATGCACATTCGCCGGAGGTTCAGGATGAGCTGGTAGATCTGTTGGAAAAGGGGTCAGCAACTGAACAGGATGATGGAGGAATTTCCTACAAAGATACGTTGTTAATCTTGGGGTGCGAAGTAGAAATCAAAGAGCCAGGACGAGGTGCAGCTCATTTTCTTGTTTATTTGCCGAAGCTGCAAGAAATGAAGCAATTTACCGCGTGGTTGTCTGAACGCTGCAAAAATGTGCAATTAAGCTCTCAGCGTATTTACACATCACTGAAGGAATTGCAAGCCTGTGTCCACCAATTGCAGGGCCTTATGATCCCGGCCCATATTTTTACGCCGCATAAAGGGATGTACGGGAGCTGTACAGATTCGATGGCCGAAGTGCTTGATCCTTCGCTCGTTTATGCGGTTGAGCTGGGATTGAGCGCGAATACCACTATGGCGGACCGCATATCCGAGCTCCATGACAAAACCTTTCTCACAAACTCAGATGCCCATTCTCTGGCAAAGATAGGCCGGGAATATCAAGCGATGTATATGCAAGAGCGTTCCTTCGCAGAGTGGGTGAAAGCGATTAAGCGCATCGGTGGAAGAGGGGTTCATGTGAATTATGGTCTGCATCCCGAGCTTGGAAAGTATCATCAAACGGCTTGCCAAGGGTGCCAGTCCTTACTCGCGGCGGATGCCTCAGGCAAATGTCCGGAATGCGGCTTCCAACGAATTGTGCGAGGGGTTGCAGCGCGCATTGATCAGCTGGCGGATGTAGAGGCTTGCCAGCATCCGACGTTCCGTCCTCCTTATATCGAGCAAATCCCGTTGGAATTCATTCCGGGGGTTGGTCCGAAATTATTGGATAAGCTGTATCGGTCGTTTGGTACACAGATGAACGTGCTGCATCGTGCGACCGAAGAAGAGCTCACCCATGTGGTCGGAGAGAAAATCGCTTCACTTATCGTACAAGCACGAGAGGGAAAGCTCTCCATTCAAAAGGGCGGCGCTGGTACTTACGGAAAGATCGTCCCGATGTAGGTTGTCATAGGGTGGAACTCGTCCGCATAAGCTGTACAGTAATCAGCCAAGCGGGAGGCGACGAAGTGTGCGTTCACGAGTCGGACAAACTATCCAATCCTATGCGAGAGAGCATCAGTCACTCTACTGGTTCACGATCGTCCTGTTTACAATGGGCATTATTTTCGGAGCCGTCCTCGTCAATTCATTGCCATTATCACAGAAGCAGGAGCTGTACGGTTTTCTGCAATATTTTTTCAACAGTCTTGGCAGTGATGGCATCCCTGAGACGAGTGCCCATTTTCAGCAGGCGTTTGGTCATTATGCCAAAACCATAGCGATCATGTGGGTGCTGGGATTATCTATTATTGGGTTGCCAATGATTTTGCTGATGCTCTTCTTAAAAGGAGTCGTAGTTGGTTTCACTGTTGGTTTTTTGGTGAGTCAGCTCCAATGGCAAGGTGTAACATTTGCCATGGTGGGTGTTCTCCCGCAAAATTTATTAGTCGTCCCTGCCCTTTTTATTGTAGGCGTCAGCGGAATTTCGTTCTCGCTTCGACTCATAAGGACGAGAGTGCTAAGTAAAAGGGATGTCATCATGCCGCATTTTATGGGCTATACTGTTCTTGTTCTTAGCATGCTGGCGGTATTGACGATTGCAGCCTTGTTTGAAACCTTCATTTCGCCTAGGTTGATGCAGCTCGTACTTAATTAAGAATAATTCTCAGGTAAGAACTTATGCATTTGACTTATTCGATGCCCCTCTACTATAATAGGAACAGGTTTCATGCGAGCGGGGAGGGGCATTAATGTTGGAAGAAAAATTAGAGAAAATTAAGCAGCAGTTGCATTCACAGAACTACAAGCTGACACCACAGCGTGAAGCCACTGTTCGCGTGTTGTTGGAGAATGAAGAAGATCATTTGAGTGCGGAAGATGTTTACTTGCTGGTGAAGGATAAAGCACCGGAAATCGGGCTTGCAACCGTATACAGGACATTAGAGCTGTTGAGCGAACTGAAGATCCTTCATAAAATGAATTTTGGCGATGGCGTAGCTCGTTACGATCTTCGTGATGATAATGCTGCCTATCACCATCATCACCTTATTTGCCTTAATTGCGGTACGGTGGATGAAATTTTTGAAGATCTGCTTGTCACAGCAGAAGAAAAAGTCAAGAATGTTTACAACTTTTATATTACCGACCACCGATTGACCTTCTACGGGATCTGCAATCGTTGTGTAGATAAAGTGAACGTGGAGGACTTCAAATAAGTCGACTTCTCTGGGAACGGAGAAGTTTTTCTTTTTTCCTTGGGAGCTTTTGTAATGGCAGACCTATTCCTGTGGAATCCTAAGAGAGGATCGATTCGAATGCAGCAGGGGACAAGTGCATATAAATGAAAGAAAGTCTGTAAGGAGGCTTACGGATGAAGGTCTCTTATCGCCGCGTGATGGAGGGGCTTCGTTTCTTGCTTCTATTCATTACCTGTACCTTGCTCTCTTATGGCATCATAACGTTGCTGGCGGACAAATTTCTCCCGGCAAACCCTTATCATGAACCGCATGGTAACGCGGTGAAGGTAGTAAAAGTGATCAATACCTCTCAGACACAGGATTTTGACGGATATGTCGCACGACTACAGCTCTTTTTTTTAACGGGAGAGTAATGCAGGTTTGATAGAGTTTTTTATCTGGAGAAGCAGGAGTTTCTTTTTCTTTGTGGAAAGCAATACAAGATACTTATCAGCTAGAAGGGGACAGCTTCATGGACAGTCTGATTGATCAGTTTATTCATTTCCTGACTGTGGAGAAAGGGTTATCGAGAAATACCCTGGAATCCTATCAACGGGATATGGTGGCCTTTACCTCGTATTTACAAGAGCAAGGTGTCACGCGCGTAGAGGATTCTACTCGGACGCACATCGTTGGGTACTTACTTGTTTTACGGGAAAAAGGACGTGCTACAGCAACGCTTTCTCGCAACATGGCATCGATACGGGCGTTTTATCAGTTTCTCGTTCGGGATAAATACATAGATAAAGATCCATCCATCCATCTGGAAACACCGAAAATCGAGAAACGCTTGCCGAAAGTGCTCTCTGTTGAGGAAGTGGAACGTCTTTTGGAAAGTCCTCCTGTCAATCATCCTGCCGGGCTGCGGGACAAGGCGATGCTTGAGCTCCTATATGCGACAGGCATTCGTGTCTCGGAGTTAGTCAATCTGGATAGTGCTGATGTGAATCTGGATATGGGCTTTGTCAAATGCTTGGGAAAAGGATCAAAAGAACGAATCATTCCGTTAGGCTCAGTTGCCATTCAAATGGTTCGCCACTATTTACAGGCAGGGCGACCCAAGCTGGTAAAAGGAACTGGCGATAATGCATTATTTCTGAATCACTTGGGCAAACAAATTACACGGCAAGGTTTTTGGAAAATTATTAAGCGATATGCCCAAAAATCAAACATCCGTGCTGAGATTACACCCCATACGCTTCGCCACTCTTTTGCCACTCATTTATTGGAAAATGGAGCCGATTTGCGCTCTGTTCAAGAGATGCTTGGGCATGCTGATATTTCAACCACCCAGATTTACACACATGTAACCAGAACGCGGATTAAGGACATCTATGCCAAGACACATCCGCGAGCATGAGTATGAAAAAACGATCGACTCCGCCTGATTGTCGGGCGGAGAAAAATTTTCTGAATCAGGTCAGACGTCTGACGACTTGATGATAGAAAATGAATGACTGGTAAACAGGAGGCGTTAAGATGCAGTATTCTCGAGTTTTTCTGATCGTCATGGACAGCGTAGGGATTGGCGAACAACCTGATGCGCCTAAGTTCAATGATGCAGGAGCGAATACCTTAGGTCATATTGCGGAACGAGTTGCAGGATTTTCATTGCCCAACCTGCAAAAATTGGGATTGGGAAATATAGCACCACTCCAAAACGTTGAACCAGTAGCAGCTCCTATGGCCCATTATGGGAAAATGCAGGAAATCTCCATGGGGAAAGATACGACGACGGGTCATTGGGAAATCATGGGTCTGCATGTGTCTACTCCGTTTAACACGTATCCAGATGGATTTCCCCAAGAGTTGATCTCAGAATTTGAGCAGCGTATCGGTCGTAAGGTGCTCGGGAACAAAGTCGCTTCTGGAACAGACATTCTCGACGAGCTTGGCGAAGAGCATATGAATACCGGTGCAGTGATTGTCTATACATCTGCGGATAGTGTATTCCAGGTGGCAGCACACGAAGAGATCGTCCCGCTTGAAGAGCTGTACCATATTTGCGAGGTAGCCCGTGAGTTGACGCTTCGTGATGAATTCGCCGTTACTCGTGTCATCGCGCGTCCATTTGTTGGGCAGCCAGGCAATTTTAGCCGTACAGCAAATCGTCATGATTATTCCGTGAAGCCATTTGCTCCGACAGTCATGAATCGTCTGCAAGATGCTGGTCTTGCTTCTATTGCCATTGGCAAAATCAGCGACATCTACGCAGAAGAGGGTGTTACCCAATCTATCCGTACCAAAGATAATATGGATGGTGTAGATCAAATTCTGGGCACGATGAAACAATCGTTTACGGGCCTTTCCTTTGTCAATCTCGTGGACTTCGATGCGAAGTTCGGTCATCGCCGTGATCCAGAAGGGTATGGTCAGGCATTAATGGAGTTCGACGCTCGTATTCCAGAGCTTTTGGAAGCGCTACAAGAAAATGATTTGCTGGTAATCACGGCAGACCATGGTAACGATCCTGTACATCATGGCAGCGACCATACCAGAGAATACGTTCCGTTGCTTGCTTATCACAAGGGGATTCAAGCTGGACAACATTTGGGTATCCGCGAGACATTTGCGGACTTGGGTGCGACCATCGCAGACAATTTTGGAGTAACAGCTCCCGTGATTGGGAAGAGCTTCCTGAATCGTTTATAAAGGTAAAGTAAAAATAAATATTTATATAATAGAAGAAACACAAAAAAGGAGAGAGTTAAATTGGCAAATTTCCATGACGCAGTAGCATATATCGAACCGAAATTGACAGAAAAACCAACCATTGGTCTCGTACTCGGATCAGGTCTTGGTGTATTGGCAGATGAAATCGAAAATCCGGTGATCATTCCTTATCATGAAATCCCTGGCTTCACTGTGTCCACGGTTGTCGGTCACAAAGGACAACTCGTGATTGGTAAGCTGCAAGGCAAACAAGTTGTTGCAATGCAAGGTCGTTTCCACTTTTATGAGGGGCATGGACTGGACGCCGTTGTTTTCCCAATCCGTGTCATGAAGCTGCTCGGTGTAGAAACCATTATGGTGACCAATGCGGCTGGCGGAATTAACGAAGGCTACAATCCAGGCGACCTCATGCTGATTTCCGATCACATCAACATGACGTTCCGCAATCCGTTGATCGGTGCAAATGATGAACAACTGGGAGCGCGTTTCCCGGATATGTCTGAGGCTTATTCCAAACAGCTCCGCAAGCTCGCTCATGAAGTTGCGTCTGAGCAAGGCATCCAGCTTCGTGAAGGTGTATACGCAGGTCTGCTAGGTCCTTCCTACGAAACTCCTGCGGAAATCCGTATGCTTCGTATGTTGGGCGGGGATGCTGTTGGGATGTCAACTGTACCAGAAGTAATCGTGGCACGACACATGGGTGTGAAGGTGCTCGGTATTTCGTGCATTAGCAACATGGCAGCAGGTATTTTGGAACAGCCTCTATCCCATGATGAAGTTATGGAAACAACAGAGAAGGTAAAATCTCAATTCCTGGCTCTGGTCAACGGTATCGTAGCCAAAATGTAAGTAACGGATTCGGAGGGATTAACAATGCGTATGGTCGATATGATCGCCAAAAAACGTGATGGCGGAGAACTGACAACAGAAGAGATTCAGTTTCTGGTGACAGGCTATACCGATGGAAGTATTCCTGACTACCAAATGTCCGCATGGGCAATGGCAGTCTTTTTCCGTGGCATGACGGCGAGAGAAACGGGAGATCTAACCTTGGCAATGGCAGGGTCAGGCGAACAGCTTGACCTGTCTTCTCTGCAAGGAATTAAGGTGGACAAGCATAGTACTGGCGGAGTAGGGGACAAAACTACTCTTGTTGTTGCGCCACTGGTAGCGGCAGCGGGTATTCCTGTGGCAAAAATGTCTGGAAGAGGCCTTGGATACTCAGGAGGCACCATCGACAAGCTGGAGTCCTTCGCAGGTTTTGAAGTAGAACGCACACGCGAGCAATTTTTGCAGCAGGTGCGTGATATTGGCGTGTCCGTAATCGGACAGTCTGGCAATCTGACACCTGCGGATAAGAAGCTGTATGCTCTACGTGACGTGACAGCTACTGTGGAGGCTGTGCCGTTGATTGCAAGCTCCATTATGTCCAAGAAGATTGCGGCTGGAGCAGATGCCATCCTGCTTGATGTAAAAGTAGGGAAGGGCGCTTTCATGAAAAGCATTGAAGAGGCAGAAACGTTAGCAAATGCGATGGTTGCGATCGGCAGCCAAGTAGGACGTAAAACCGTGGCGGTTATCAGCGATATGAACCAGCCGCTTGGCTTTGCTGTGGGCAACGCACTAGAAGTGAAAGAAGCGGTGGAGACCCTTGCAGGTAGAGGTCCACGCGATTTGACTGAGCTGGTGTTGTCTATTGGTTCCCGCATGCTTGTAATGGGGGGCCTTGTTGGTGATGTGGAAGAAGGACGCAAGAAGCTCGAAGACCTGATGGCTTCCGGAAAGGCAGTAGATAAACTGGCGGAAATGGTAGAAGCTCAAGGCGGCAATAAGCAGGACGTCTATGATTTGTCTCGTCTGCCGCAAGCAAAGATCATTCATACCGTTACAGCCGAACAGGACGGCTTTGTAAGTGCGATTGATGCGGAAGCGATCGGTCATGCTTCTGTTGTCCTGGGTGCTGGCAGATTGACAAAAGAAATGCCAATTGACTTGGCAGTAGGTCTTGTTCTGCACAAAAAACGTGGGGATCAAGTGAAGGCTGGAGAAGTTTTGGTCACTATCCATGCCAACGAAGACCAGCTTCTGCAAAATGCGTTGAAAGAAATGGAAGGTGCCTTCCAGATTTCGACGGCAATCGACGGAGAGCAACCGTTGATCTATAAAATTATCGAAGCATAGATTGTAGGATATTAGTTGATCGATCAAATAAAACAAGGCGTGCACAGCACATGAGCACGCCTTGTTTTATGAGTAAAAATACAGTTTCTCGAAAAAATATTGTTGATTAAATCTAGTTTTTCATATTCAATAGTAAGATGTAAGTCGTTTTTTTATTATATAAAAAATATTTTACTGTTCGGATTGACTTTATAAAGTTTTATTATTCTACTTGTCAAATTTCGTTGACACCGCTATCATTTCCGATTACTTTTATTGTATTAGACTGTTTGTAAAAGATTGTTGCGAAATTCGTAAAAAAATGATGGAGGTTCCCAGAAAATCGTATTTATGAAAAAGCTGGACCATGTCGACAGACAGATTCTGCAAATCCTCCATGAAGATGGGCGTATCCCATATACAGAAATCGCCCATCAACTAGGCGTGAGTGAAGGAACGATTCGATCACGTATCACTCGCCTTTTACAAGACGGAGTCTTCCAATTCGTAATACAACCCGATCCAGAGAAATTAGGATTACATGTGCAGGCTATCATCGGGTTAACCACCAAGCTAGGTTTGCAGAAAGAAGTGGCAGAAAAATTAAGCAAATTTTCTGCAGTACGCTTTGTAGGCGCTTATAGCGGTAAGCACGACTTGATTATCCAAGCGTGTTTCCATAGTAATGATGAGCTGATCACCTTTGTCAATGAACGACTCTCTCAAATTGAAGGAATTGCAGCTGCGGACGTTTCACTGGAACTGAAGCAGTACAAAGACACCTTCTCTTTCGTTCAAGACGACGAGGTGACCCTGCAATGAAAGGGGTTGATGCCTTCCAGCCGAAGTCAAGCAGCTTCGCATAGTTTTCGTTTTTTTTTCGTCCTTTATTTTCAGAAAAAAGACAAAAAAGAAAAACGTACTGGGGGTTATTGCGTTGAAAAAGAATGTGTTTGCACTTGTGAGCTCAATTGCTGTATTAGGAACCGCCCTGGCAGGGTGCGGAGGAGGACAACAAACTGCCACTCCACCGGCAGGAGGTACACCAGCACCTTCACAGCCTGCAACACCAGCTGCTGAGAAGAAGCCACAAGTTTTAAAGATGAACCTGCACTCGGAGCCACCTACAACTGATCCAGGGCTCGCAGAGGACACGACTTCAGGCGCGATTATCTTGGCAACCTTTGATGGCTTGACCCGCATTGGAACCGATGACAAGCCGCATGAAGCTGCTGCTGAGAGCTATACCGTCTCTGATGATAAGCTCACTTACACATTTAAAATCAGAGAAGCGAAATGGAGCAATGGTGATCCTGTAACAGCACATGACTTTGAGTATGCTTGGAAGCGTGCTCTCGATCCAAAAACAGCTTCCAACTACGCATATCAGCTGTACTACGTGAAGAATGGCGAAAAAGCAAATAAGGGCGAAGCAAAGCTTGATGAAGTAGGCGTGAAGGCACTTGACGATAAGACGCTGGAAGTTAAGCTGGAGAATCCGACTCCATACTTCCTGGAATTACTCGCATTCCGTACCTACTTCCCAGTTAACAAAAAAGTACTTGATGCAAATCCGAAGTGGGCAGGCGAAGCAAGCTCGCACGTCGGGAACGGTCCTTTCAAAATCGAATCTTGGGAGCACAAGAGCAAGATGGTGCTCGTGAAGAACGAAAATTACTGGGATAAAGACAATGTAAAGCTCGAAAAAATCGAATTCTCTATGGTAGAAGACGAAAATACAGAGCTCTCCATGTTCGAAAATGGCGAAATCGATTGGGCTGGCGCACCGATGAGTGCTTTGCCAACAGATGCGATTTCAGCATTGAAAGAGCAAGGCAAGATTCAAACCAATCCAATCGCGGGTACGTATTGGTACAAGTTCAATACCGAAAAGCCGCCATTTAATAATATTAAAGTAAGAAAAGCATTTGCCTACTCGATCGATCGACAAGCCTTGATCGACAACATTCTCCAAACGGGCCAAATCCCGGCAACAGGCGCTGTACCTCCATCCATGGTACTGAATCCAAATGGCTATTTCAAAGATAAGGATCTAGAAAATGCGAAAAAGCTATTGGAAGAGGGACTGAAAGAGGTTGGCATGAGCAAGTTGCCAGCGATTACCTTATCCTACAATACATCTGAGGCTCACAAGAAGATTGCTGAGGCCATCCAAGACCAATGGAAGAAAAATCTCGGCGTAGATGTGAAACTCGAGAATAAAGAATGGAAAGTTTACCTGGAAGATATGCATGAGGGTAACTTCCAGATTGGACGGATGGGCTGGCTGGGTGACTTCAATGACCCAATCAACTTCCTGGAACTCTTCAAGGATAAAATGGGTGGAAACAACGATACACGTTGGGAAAATGCAAAATATAAAGAGTTGTTGAACCAATCCGCTAAGGAATCCGACCTCGAGAAACGTAAGAAAATTTTGGCAGATGCGGAGCAAATCCTGATGGATGAAATGCCAATCATGCCAATTTACTGGTACACACAATCTTGGGTACAGAAACCAGAGGTCAAAGGTGTTCACCAAACGGGCCTGGGTGACGTGGATTGGAAAGGCGCGTACATCGAGTAATTTCATAATGAAGGAAACGGGATTTGCAGCAGAGGGTATATGGTTGCACATATGCTCTCTGCTATGCAAGCCCTTCCCATAAATACCAGCTGGCATGATTGCCAGCAAAGAGAAAATAGAGAGAGAAGCTTTACTGCAAGAGATCTAAGGGTTATTTACACAGCCGATTTTTACACTGTGTCGGCAGCGTTCCGCAGTGTAAAGATGGGACGTGAAAGCAATCAAAAATCTACCAAGGGGGTAAGTTAGTTGATCCGTTATCTCGGTAAGCGCATCATTTTTATGCTCATCTCGCTCTTCTTAATTGTAACGGCCACCTTCTTCATCATGAAAGCAGTACCAGGTGGTCCATTTACATCCGAGAAGCAGGTCCCGCCGGAAATTAAGGCAGCACTAGAGGCAAAGTACAAGCTGAACCTGCCGTTGCATGAACAATACTTTGAATATTTGAAAGGTGTAGTAACTTGGGATCTCGGTCCGTCGTTTACGGAGAAATCTTCGAATGTTAACGACATGATTAATCGTGGTTTCCCTGTTTCTGCTCACTTGGGAGCACAAGCTTTATTGCTC
This sequence comes from Brevibacillus sp. HB1.3, assembly GCF_013186635.1. NCBI lineage: Bacteria > Bacillati > Bacillota > Bacilli > Caryophanales > Paenibacillaceae > Brevibacillus > Brevibacillus sp. HB1.3. The sequence goes on from NZ_JABMIT010000001.1 coordinate 305,161, forward strand.
GCTATCTTTGGTGGTATTACGTTAGGGGTTATCGCAGCACTAAACCATAATAGATGGCAAGACTATTCTGCAATGGTTATCGCTGTTTTGGGATTATCGGTACCAAGCTTTATTTTGGCGTCCTTTTACCAATACATTTTCGCTATTCAATTGGGCTGGTTTCCAATCGCGAAATGGGAAGGATTTGAGTACACCATCCTTCCTTCATTGGCACTCGCCGCATCACCGATGGCATTTATCGCGCGTTTGACGCGTTCCAATATGATTGAAGTTATGGGTCAAGATTACATCAAAACTGCAAAAGCAAAAGGATTGCACACTGTTGCTATTACAGTAAAACACGCAATTCGTAATGCGCTCTTGCCAGTTGTTACTTACCTGGGTCCACTGATTGCTGGTATTTTGACAGGTGCATTCGTTATTGAACGTATTTTCGGTGTTCCTGGTCTTGGTCGCGAATTCGTATTGTCCATTACAAACCGCGACTATACGGTAATCATGGGTACGACCGTGTTCTACTCTATTATCCTGGTTGTGATGATTCTGATTGTTGACATCGCATACACCTTGGTAGACCCACGGATCAAACTTTCGGACGCAGGAAAGGAGTAATGACACGTGCAAAACTTGACAAAAGAACATTTTGAGCCAATTTCCGTTGACCTCCGTCAAGCAGAATCAATCAAGCGCCCTAGTCTCTCTTTCTGGTCTGACGTTTGGCGCCGTATGAGAATGAATAAAGTTGCAATGGCTTCCATGATCTTCATTATTGCCTTGATCGTATGTGCCATTGTGGTTCCATGGCTTACTCCACAAGATTATTTTACGACCGATTTGGCTGGGAAGAACAAAAAGCCATCTGCTGAACACTGGTTTGGTTCAGATGACTTGGGTCGTGACGTATTTGAGCGAATCTGGTACGGTGCACGTATCTCTCTGCAAGTAGGTCTTGCCGCAGCGTTTATCGATCTGATCATTGGTGTGATCTGGGGCGGTATCGCAGGTTTCTATGGTGGCAGAGTAGATGAAATGATGATGCGTATCGCGGATATCCTGTTTGCGATTCCTTACCTGCTGGTTGTTATCTTATTGATGGTTGTGTTAGAGCCTGGTGTCGGAACGATTATTATTGCCTTAACGATAACGGGATGGATCGGAATGGCCCGGATTGTGCGTGGTCAGATCCTTCAATTGAAAAACCAAGAGTTTGTACTGGCAGCGCGCTCCCTTGGTGCTGACGCTAACCGTCTGATCTTCAAACACTTGATTCCTAATGCTTTGGGTCCAATCATCGTAACATTGAGCTTGACTGTACCTTCCGCGATTTTCGCAGAATCCTTCTTGTCCTTTATCGGGTTAGGGGTTTCGGCTCCGATTGCATCGTGGGGAACGATGTCCAATGAGGGCTTGCCGGCCATGAAGTACTATCCATGGCGTTTGACATTCCCGGCGATCTTTATTTCATTGACCATCTTGGCATTTAACTTGTTCGGTGACGGTCTGCGTGATGCAGTAGACCCACGCCTGCGTAAATAGGAGGGATAGTCGTTATGGAACGCATTCTTGATGTAAAAGACCTGCACGTATCCTTCCATACGTATGCAGGTGAAGTAAAAGCAGTCCGCGGTGTGAATTTTCACGTCAACCGCGGAGAGGCTGTAGCGATTGTAGGGGAGTCCGGTTGCGGTAAATCCGTAACCGCTCAAACCCTCATGAAGCTGATTCCTATGCCTCCAGGTGAAATTAAAAAGGGACAAATTCTCTTCAATGGCGAGGATATCGTCAAGAAGTCGAAAAAAGAGATGGAATCGATCCGCGGTAAAGACATCGGGATGATTTTCCAAGATCCAATGACTTCCTTGAACCCAACGATGACCATCGGTAGCCAAATTACCGAGGGTTTGATCAAGCACCAAAACATGTCGAAAGCTGCAGCACGTGACCGTGCCATTGAGCTGTTGACCATGGTTGGTATTCCGCAACCTGAGAAACGTGTGGAGCAATATCCACACGAGTTCTCTGGCGGTATGCGTCAACGTGCGATGATCGCGATTGCTCTCGCTTGTTCACCGAAGCTGTTGATCGCCGATGAACCGACGACAGCTTTGGACGTAACGATTCAGGCGCAAATTTTGGACCTGATGAAAGAATTGCAAAAGAAAACAGGCACTTCCATTATCTTGATCACGCATGACCTTGGTGTTGTTGCCGAGATGTGTGACCGCGTAATCGTTATGTACGCAGGAAAAGTGATCGAGACTGGAACTGTTGACGATATTTTCTACAATCCGCAACACCCTTACACCAAAGGCTTGCTTCGCTCGGTACCACGGCTTGACTTGAACCGTGACGAGCCACTGACACCGATCTTTGGTACGCCGCCAGACCTTCTGCGTCCGCCAGTTGGCTGTGGATTCACTGCGCGTTGCGAATCAGCGATGCGTGTGTGCCAAGAGATCGATCCTGAGCTGAACGACATCAGCACTACTCAGCGAGCAGCTTGTTGGCTTCAACATCCGCTTGCTCAGAACCGTGCGTAGAAGGAGGGATATCAGTGGATAAACGTGAAAATTTGATTGAAGTACGCAATCTAAAAAAGTTCTTTTCCATTGGCGATAATACGCTGAAAGCTGTGAATGATATCTCGTTTGAGATCAAACGTGGAGAAACACTGGGCGTAGTAGGAGAGTCAGGCTGTGGAAAGTCCACTGCTGGTCGTACCATCTTGAGACTGTATGATGCGACTGAAGGGGACGTCCTGTTTGAAGGCAAGAGCATCATGAATTTGAACCAGCAGGAAATGAAGGCGATGCGCCGCAATATGCAAATGATTTTCCAAGACCCTTACGCTTCGTTGAATCCGCGTATGACAGTCGGGGATATCATTGGCGAGGCGCTGGATATTCATGGCTTGGCATCTGGTCAAAAGCGCAAAGAGCGCATTCAGGAGCTCCTTTCCTTGGTGAGCTTGAATCCTGAGCATATGAACCGCTTCCCACACGAATTTTCAGGTGGTCAGCGCCAACGTATCGGAATTGCCCGTGCATTGGCAGTAGAGCCAAAATTCATCGTGTGTGACGAGCCAATCTCTGCTTTGGACGTATCCGTACAAGCACAGGTTGTAAACCTGCTCGAACAGCTGCAAGAAAAAATGGGCTTGACCTACATGTTTATTGCTCATGACTTGTCCATGGTAAAATACATTTCCGACCGTGTAGCGGTTATGTACCTGGGGAAAATGGTTGAGTTGGCAGAAAGTGATGCTTTGTATGAAAAACCGCTCCATCCGTATACGCAAGCGCTGTTGTCTGCGATTCCGATCCCGGATCCAGAAGTTGAGCGTAACCGTGAGCGCATTGTATTGCAAGGCGATGTACCTAGCCCAATGAACCCACCAAGCGGTTGCCATTTCCGTACTCGTTGCCCGAAAGCAATGCCGGAATGCGCTGCATCCGTACCAGTGTGGAAAGAAGTAGAGCCAGGACATTTCGCGGCCTGTCACTTGTATAACTAAATCAATTACAAATAGCGAGTTCCGAGGCTACTCGTGCAGCCCGGAACTCGTTTCCCTTCATAAAGGGAGGTTTTACCTCTGAAAAAAATGGGTATTGTACCCAGAGGCAGTTTTTTCAGGGGTATTTTTTCGGAGTTCTTGCACTGGAAAATCGTAGCAGTGATAAAGGGGGCAAGTAGCATGAGCAAATTTTTGTCGCCACGATGGAAAAAGAAGGAGGGAATATCGAATCTCTTAAAAAAAGTGAACCTGACTAGCCAAGTAGCAACGGAAAAGCTAAAAGGCTCACTTGCCACAAAGATGATTGTGTTTGGTCTAATTCTTGTACTTATTATTATCGGTTCTTTGCAATACATAGCCCTTTCCTTCTCGAAATCAACATTGTTTAGCATAACCTCTAACCAAGCGAAAATGCTGGCTGATCAGCATGCAAATAGCATGGAAGATGACTTAAAAGCGATTGTGAACTCCACCAAATCGGCAGCATCCAAACGTGTGATGATGACAGAGCTGCAACCGCTTATCATGGAGCAATTTACTCTATTGCGTCAGGCGCATAAAGAAGTATCCCGAATCTATTTGATCGACACAACTACAGGGAAATCCCTATATTCCTTGACCGGAACAAATGAGATTGACTTTAAGCAAAAGCAATACTTCCAAAGAGCGCTAACTACGAAATCCTTGGTCGTTTCTGATGAAGAAATCGTTGAAGGTAGCAACAAGAGTTTTCTTTATATTGCGACACCCATTGGGGAAAAGTCCGATGATACAAGCCGGTTGTTCGTTGTTGGCTTTACGATTGACCAAATGATTCAAAAGATTCCTGAGATCTCTTTCATGGAGAATGGCTACGCATTTGTCGTTCGCCAAGATGGTTTGGTTGTGGCCCATCAAAATCCGAACAACAACAACAAGCTCGTGCTGGCTGGGGACAAAGACTATGAAGAGATGCTGGCCCTGATGAAGCAGGAGACAAGTAACAGCTTATTATACTCGGACCATGGAATTGATTCATTTGCAGCTTTTGCACCGATTCCCATGTTGAAATGGAATGTCGTTTTGTCTACGGGAACTGACGAGGTGTATGGTGAAGTAGACGGAATGTGGCTGTACTTCGTACTCTTCAGCTTGCCGATCATCGGACTCTCGGTTTGGGCGATCTGGTGGTTTGCAAAACGGATTCGACTGTCTCTGTTCGCAATCGCGCAGGATATGGATCAAATCGGCGCGGGACATTTTAATATCAACGTAAAAGTAAACGGCAATGACGAGCTGGCTATGGTTGGCCGCAAAATGAATGACATGGCGGCTGAACTTCGTAAGCTGATTGCCCTTGTACAAGGACAAGCCACTCAACTGAACGTAGCGACAGATGAGCTGACTCTATTTGCGCAAGAAAACAAGGGTGCCATTAACGTCATCACGGATAATATTTCAACGATTGCCCAACGCGTCTCTACACAGACGAATGAAGTGCAAGCAACGGCGAATACCGTCTCAGAAATATCGGAAGGCGTTGAACAGGTGGCTGTGGCTGCTGAATCTACATCGGTTGCCACGACTCGTACGTTTGAGAGAGCGCAAGGCGGTATGGAGTTAGTCGAGAACGTAATCAATACGGTAAGACGTGCCACTAGTGAGGTAGAACGTACTGCTGGGCAAATGCACAGTCTTCGAGAGCGAGCTCGTGAAATTACAAGCATCGTTGAAATGATTACGAGTATTGCATCGCAGACGAATTTGTTGGCGCTGAATGCAGCCATTGAGGCTGCACGTGCTGGAGATGCTGGACGAGGCTTCTCAGTTGTAGCCAGTGAGGTTCGCAAGCTCGCAGAGGATAGTAGCTCCTTCTCTGAGCGTATCGCTGCCATTGCCCATTCGATCAATGATGAGGCAATGGATATGAGCAAGCATATGGACGAGATCGTCACCATGGTGAGTGGAGGCTTGCAATCTGTAGAGTCTGTGGGTACCGCTTTCCATAATATCGTGGCAGAGATTCAATCGGCTGCCGAGCAAAGCGAATCGATGACGGCGACCTCGGAAGAGATGGCGGCTGGTAATCAGGTAGTGACGAACTCCATGCAACGTCTTGCCACCATGTCGGATGAAATTAGTGAATCCATTTCAGGTGTGGTAGAGACAGTGGATGAACAATTGAATTCGATTGCACGCATTAATGAAAACGTAGAGCAATTGAAAAAAATGGCGGATGAGTTAACCCAAAATGTGAGCCGATTCGTCATTTAAGAAAGTGTCCCTTCTGCTAGTAGCGGAAGGGATTTTTTCGCTTTCAAGAAGATAATCTTGCCGTTTTTGTGTGAATATTTTCCTTTCATGATGGTGAGAATAAAACCATGAATGGAGGGAAGAGACTGCTATGAAACGGAATGGATACCTCGCTCTATGCTTCGTTATGTGCTTAACCATCTTTTCTCCGATGGCGATTGCCAAAGAAAAGGCTGGACAGCAAAAGAGTGACAATCATTTTGCCCCACAAGCTTCATCCGCAGTGATGATCGAAGCGGACACGGGAACAGTCTTATATGAAAAGAACGCCAATGAAAAAATGCCACCCGCCAGTATCACCAAAGTAATGACCATGCTTTTGATCATGGAAGCGGTGGAGCGGGGAGAGCTTAAGCTTACCGATAAGGTTCGAACAAGTGAAAGAGCAGCATCGATGGGCGGGTCGCAAATCTTTCTACAGCCCGGTGAAGAAATGACGGTAGAGGACATGTTGAAAGGGATTGCGATTGCCTCAGGGAATGATGCCTCTGTAGCGATGGCTGAGCACTTGGCTGGAACAGAAGAGAGTTTTGTCACGCGAATGAATGAACGGGCACAGCAGCTCGGCATGAAAAATACGCATTTTGTCAACTCGAATGGACTTCCTGCCACGAATCACTACTCATCGGCAGCAGACATTGCGATTATGTCACGCGAGCTCTTGAAGCACGAAGGAATCACGAAGTTTACTGGTACGTACCAAGACTACTTGCGAAAAGATTCAGAAAGCCCCTTCTGGCTTGTGAATACAAACAAGCTGGTGCGCTTTTATGAAGGGGTGGACGGTTTGAAAACAGGGTACACAGGCGAAGCGAAATACTGTTTAACAGCGACAGCCAAACGTAACAACATGCGTGTCATTGCAGTCGTTTTGGGTGAGCCTGATGTAAAAACACGCAACAATGAAGTATCGACCATGTTCAATTACGCATTTACGCACTTTCAGGTGACGCCGATGTACAAAAAGGGAGAACCTGTGCGCACACTCGTAGTTGATAAGGGTCAGAAATCACAAATCAATGCGGTGACACCCCATGCAGTTAGTTTGTTGATGAAAAAAGGAGAATCGGCTGATACCTTCCAGAAGGAAATTGTCATTAAGGAAGCGGTTCACGCACCGATAGCAAAGAACCAAGTAATCGGCCACATTTTCATCCGTACGAAAGATGGAAAGGAAGTAAATCGAATCGATCTGTTCCCGGAAGATCAGGTAGATAAAGCCAACATGTGGGAGATTCTCAAGCGAACCACCAAGAGCATTTTGATTAGCTACTAGCAGACAGCATGAGCGCGAAAAGAATCGAGTTGCCCCGAATGGAATGGCGCGGCTGCTCGATTTTTTTGTTCTTTTGTCGGCTGGCAGGAATTGGTTTCGCCGAGGAAGAAAGAGAGTTTCTATCAAGGGAGAAGGAGTGTGGCAGCTATGAGTTTACGAGTTGCGATGGAGACACGGCAGGACGTGCTCGTGATCCGTTTGCAGGGTGAGCTTGATCATCATACGGCAGAGGAGTTGCGCAAGAAGGCGGATGATCTTTTGCGTACCTCTACTATCCGTCATATTGTGCTGAGTTTGGCTGACTTGACGTTTATGGACAGCTCGGGTATCGGGGTTATTTTGGGAAGATACAAGCAGATTTCTGCCCGATCTGGAGAAATGTATGTCTGCTCGATCAATCCTACAATCTATCGAATATTTGAGATGTCCGGGTTATTCAAGGTGATCAAGTTTCGCGAAAATGAAGCGGATGCTTTGCATGTTCTGGGGGTGGCGTAATGATGGTACAGCGTAACTTTATGTCAGTGTCGTTTGCAGCATTGAGCCAAAATGAAGCATTCGCACGTGTAGCAGTTGCAGCCTTCATTTCGCAACTCGATATTACGATGGACGAGCTGGAAGAAATCAAAACCGTTATATCCGAGGCTGTTACGAATGCCATTATCCATGGTTATGACGAAAATCCAGAGGGTGTGGTACAGATCTCTGTGCGAATTCAAGAGGATAGCATTGATCTGATTGTGGAAGACAATGGACGTGGAATTGAGGATGTGGAGCAGGCCATGCAGCCACTCTATACGACGAAACCGGAGCTAGAGCGCTCTGGAATGGGCTTTACGATTATGGAGAATTTCATGGATTCTTTGGAAGTGGCAACGGTTGTGGGTAAGGGAACAACTGTCCGCCTCACCAAACGCCTGGCGTTTGCCAAAGCCTTGCAAAATTAGGGGTAGTGCCAATGGGTGCCGATATCAAAAACGCGAGTCAACCATTTCTGACCAATGACCAAGTAAAAGAGCTAATCGCCAAGAGCCAAGCTGGCGACACTGAGGCACGCGAGCTTCTCGTCAACAGCAATATTCGGCTGGTCTGGTCCGTCGTCCAGCGCTTTATCAACCGTGGATACGAAGCGGATGATTTGTTTCAGATCGGTTGTATTGGCCTATTGAAGGCCGTAGACAAGTTTGATCTCTCCTATGATGTTCGATTCTCAACCTATGCTGTGCCGATGATTATCGGGGAAATTCAACGCTTCTTACGCGATGACGGTACAGTCAAGGTCAGTCGATCACTCAAAGAAACAGCCAATAAGGTACGACGAACAAAGGATGAGCTGTACAAGCAATTCGGTCGCGCACCCACGATTGCTGAGGTTGCGGACGCGGTGGGGATTACACCAGAAGAAGTCGTGTTTGCGCAAGAAGCAAATCGGGCACCTTCTTCCATCCATGAAACGGTTTTTGAAAATGATGGGGACCCCATTACACTGATCGATCAGATTGCAGATGAAGGCGTCAACAAATGGTTTGAAAAGATTGCGCTCAAGGATGCGATCAGTAGATTGAGCGAGCGGGAACAACTCATTGTCTACCTGCGCTACTACAAAGATCAGACGCAGTCGGAAGTAGCGGAGAGGCTGGGAATCTCGCAAGTGCAGGTATCGCGCCTCGAGAAGCGCATTTTGCAAACGATCAAAGACCAAATTGAGCACTAACAGATCCAAACACTCCGGTCACTACGTGGCTGGGGTGTTTTGTTTTCATTAAACAGAAGGTGACCGCTTGCAGTCAGCAAATAAACGGTCATTTCCGTTTATCTGCATGGGTTTTGTGGCTCGGCACATACTAGCGAGTAATCAGGTATGTGATGGAAGGGGAAGGTACCATGAAAGACGCGTTGTTTCTGCGCCTGAGAAAGCGATTGGCGGTAAAGCCACAAGCCATGATTACGCTTGGGGACATTTGCCAGCTTTACTGGGATGGAGAGCGCGAGGAAGCGTTAAAGCGGATGCCCATTTACCAGGCAAAGCCAACAGATGGCAATTTGATCATCATCGATATCATGCAGGTGATTAAAAGGCTGCGTTCAGTCTATCCCGACGTGGAACTGGACGTCCAGGGTGCTCCCCAAATCATTGTGGAGGTGCTTAGTCCACGAAAGAAAGCGAACCCGATTTTGGTGGGGATGGTGTGGCTTCTGCTGTTCATTGGTTCAGGATTGGCGATCATGAATTTCCATACTGATGTCAGCATGATGCAGGTTCACGAACGAATCTACTATTTGATCACAGGTGAAAAAAGCCATCAGCCCTTGTGGATGCAAATTCCATACTCCATCGGAATCGGCTTGGGGATGATTCTGTTTTTCAATCATATCTTCCAGAAAAAAATCAATGAAGAACCTAGTCCGCTAGAAGTGGAATTGTTTATGTATCAGCAAAGCCTGGATCAATACTACATACAAAATGAAAACAAGGAAAACCAACGGACGAAAAAATGAGCGTCATCAAGTGTTTGTTGCTTATTTTGATCGGGCTGGGTGGAGGGCTTGCAGTAGGGAGCGGGCTGGTTGCGTTTATTACCGTTCTGGATATCATTCCAAGGTTGACACAATTAACGAATGCTCAACGATATATCCGCTCGCTGGAATGGGCCTTGGTGGCAGGAGCGCTTTTTTTTACGTTTATTGATTTTTTTCATTGGGGAGCTCATTTGCCAGTGATTGTTTCTTCGATTTACGGGATATTTGCAGGGATATTTGTGGGGACACTCGCCGCAGGACTAACGGAGGTACTGAATGTCTTCCCGATATTAGCGAAGCGAATCCACATGGATGGCAGTCTTCTTTTTCTGTTGATGGCCGTTGTTTTGGGAAAAGTGACGGGTTCCTTACTACAATGGCTGCTCCATCTGTGAAATGGTAAATACCACTATTCATAGGCATCTTTAGAAAAAGGAAGGATATAGGAAGAAAGCTTACAAAGGGAGTGAAAGGGCATGGCAACCAAAACAAAATCCAAAAATCCCGGATCGATGCAGATGACCAAGCAACTGTATCAACAACAGGCTTCGAAGTTCCAGCCCAAACGAAACGTTCTGCTGAACTCGTTTCGTGCTTTCTGGGTAGGAGGGACCATATGTTTGTTGGGTCAGGCCATTCAAAATATGTATATTACCTTCTTCGGATTTACGGAGAAAACGGCAAGCAATCCGACCGTTGCGACGCTCATCTTTCTATCTGTTTTGCTGACAGGATTAGGTGTGTATGACAATATCGGGCAGTATGCTGGAGCAGGATCAGCCGTGCCTGTTACAGGCTTTGCCAACTCGATCGCTTCTGCTGCCATCGAACATCGGAGCGAAGGATTGGTGCTCGGCGTTGGCGGAAATATGTTTAAGCTCGCTGGTTCGGTCATTGTCTTTGGGGTTGTTGCTGCTTTCATTGCGGGAATCATAAAGAGCCTGATCAACATGCTTTTCTAAGGGAGGGCTGTCGGTGTCCAATAATCGACCAGTGAAACGAGTCAATCGGCAAACCTGGCACTTCGATCAAAATGTTCGTCTGCAAAGCTCGGCAGTTGCTGTAGGACCAAAGGAAGGCGAAGGACCGCTGGCGCACTTGTTTGATAAAATTCACGACGATATGTATGCAGGCCAACAGACGTGGGAAGACGCCGAACGCCAGATGATGGAGGATGCAGTCAATACCTTGTTGCAAAAGGCGGGCATCACAGGCAAGGATGTGGATATCATTCTCGCTGGCGACCTGTTGAATCAAAACATCACGACCAACTTTACAGCAGAGAAGTTGGCGATGCCTCTACTCGGCATGTACGGAGCGTGCTCAACCTCGATGCTCACACTGGCAAATGCGGCGGCTCTGGTAAACGCAGGCTATGCAAATAAGGCGATCGCTGCTTGCAGTAGCCACAATGCCACAGCGGAGAGGCAGTATCGTTATCCCACGGAATACGGTGGACAGAAGCCCCCGAGTGCCCAGTGGACGGTGACAGGAGCAGGTGCAGGATTGGTAGGAATCGGGGGAAATGGTCCACGCATTACATATGCGACGATGGGAAAAGTAGTGGACATGGGGATTAAAGATCCGTTCGATATGGGGACGGCCATGGCTCCAGCTGCAGCATCGACGATCCAGACTCATTTTGAAGATACGGGGCGCTCCCCACAATCCTATGACTTAATTGTGACTGGCGACTTGGCTGCTGTCGGGTACCCGATTCTAAAGGAGCTCATGTTAACCGAAGGATATGATATGGATCAAGTCTACAATGATTGTGGGTTGATGATTTACTCCCCTGATCAGGATGTATTTTCAGGTGGGAGCGGTTGCGCAAGCAGTGCCGTGGTCACGTATAGCTACATTATTGATCAGCTAAACCGTGGCTTACTGAAAAATGTATTGGTATGCGCCACGGGAGCACTTTTAAGCCCGGTAAGCACTCAGCAGGGAAATTCGATACCGTGCATCGCACATGCGGTTGCGCTTGAAGGAGGCAGCTAATGGAATACCTGATTGCTTTTGTCGTAGGGGGATTGGTTTGTGTAGTGGGTCAACTCCTTCTTGATGTTGGCAAGTTAACGCCTGCTCATGTCATGAGTACGCTGGTCGTGGCAGGAGTCTTTCTTGATTTTATCGGCGTGTATGACAAATTTATCGATTTCGCAGGCGCAGGTGCGACTGTACCGATCACGAGCTTTGGTCACTCTTTGTATCATGGAGCCATAAGCGAGGCCGAACAACATGGATTGATCGGTGTAGCAACGGGGATTTTTGAGGTCACGAGTGCGGGTATATCGGCTGCGATCGCATTCGGATTTTTTGCTTCTCTCATTTTTAAACCCAAAGGGTAAGTCTAGGCAGTAAAAGGCGGTGACCCAGCATGGACACAGTACGCCGGAAAGTCATATTGGTGACAGACGGAGATCATATTGCCCAAAAGGTTATCGAGAATGTCGCCAAACAATTTGGTGGTCGATGTATTTCACTGTCCGCCGGGAATCCGACTCCACTGCGAGGGAATCAGATGGTCGAACTGATTAAGATGACACCTTATGATCCTGTTATCGTCATGTTCGATGACAATGGAGATTACGGCAAGGGGAGAGGGGAACAAGCACTCGAATACGTGGTGAAGCATCCTGATATCGAAGTAATTGGTGCGATTGCAGTAGCCTCGAACACACAATGGGTCAAAGGTGCGACGGTTGCTTATTCCGTAAATAACCAAGGACAAATTGTAGATGAAGCGGTGGACAAGGACGGGTACGCAGACGAGCAGCTTCAGCATCATATTTATGGAGATACCGTAGACATTTTGAATTCGCTGCATGTACCCAATGTTATCGGGATTGGAGATATAGGCAAAATGGAGGGGAGGGACAGTTTGCAAAACGGTTGTCCCATCACAAAGAGAGCGGTGCAATGGATAATGGAAAGGAGCGGCGCTCATGGCACAGGTCACTGAAAAACGTCATCCCATCTCGCCTTATCTGGAAGAGAATCAGAAGTATTTGAACGACAGACTTGGTGTCGGCAAGAGTTTTGATATTGGGGTCCATGATTTTTATGTGGGCCGTACACGCATGTTGTTGTATTACATAAACGGCTTCGCGGAAAGCCTATTGATTTCGCAGATCATGCGTGAGCTGAATGATGTACGTGAGCGGGATATGGCTGACAACGCTTTCGACCATTTGTTTCACAAATTCATCCCTTTCTACCAACTGAGTAAGGTAGATACGACAGACGAGTTTATGGATAAATTGCTCGTCGGTCAAGTAGGACTGATCATTGACCGATCCTCCCATGCCATTATCATCGATGCCAAAATCCTGCCGAATCGCACACCACAGGAGCCAGATACGGAGAGGATCGTACGGGGAGCGCATGACGGTTTTACAGAAGTACTCGTAACTAATACGTCTCTTACCCGCCGAAGAATACGTGACGAACGGCTTCGATTCGAAATCATGCAGATTGGGGAGCGTACCAAGACAGATGTTGCGGTTGCCTACTTGCATGATGTAGCGAATGAAGAGCTGGTCCATACGTTGAAGGAGCGTCTACAAAACATCCAGATTGACGGGATTCCGATGGCAGAAAAAACCGTCGAAGAATTTATCATCGGAAAAACGTTGAATCCTTTCCCGTTAGTACGATATACAGAACGTCCCGATGTGGCGGCAGTACATCTACTGGAAGGTCACGTACTGATTTATGTGGATACTTCGCCAAGTGTCATGATCACACCCGCCACCTATTTTCATCATGTCCAGCATGCGGAGGAATATCGGCAAACACCGGTAATCGGTGCTTACCTGCGCTGGGTTCGTTTTCTGGGAATCTTTGCATCGGTTTTTATATTACCGATCTGGTTGCTTTTGGTCATGCACCCTTCCATGATTCCGGAGCAGCTTCATTTCTTAGGGATCAAAAAGATGGGCAGCATTCCTATTTTGGCACAATTCGTGATCGCTGAGCTCGGTCTGGACTTGATGCGGATGGCCGCCATTCATACGCCTGCGCCGCTCTCGATTGCCGTAGGTTTATTGGCCGCGATTCTGGTCGGGGACGTGGCGATCAAGGTAGGACTACTTGCACCCGAGGTTATTTTGTATTTGGCAGTGGCGGCAATCGGGATGTACTCGACTCCCAGCTATGAGATGAGCTTGGCAAATCGACTTATTCGCTTGTTTTTGATACTTATGGTGGGCTTTTTCTCTACGCCTGGACTGATGATCGGGATTACGCTCATCCTGATTTTCTTGGCTTCCACTCGTTCGCTCAATACACCTTACTTGTGGCCATTCATTCCATTCAACTACAAAGGGATGAAAGATATTGTGGTACGGCTGGCTGTGCCAAGCAAAAACAACAGGCCGAGTATCGTTCGCTCGCAAAATTCCTCTCGGCAATAATATTCTGAAAACGGATGGCATCACCCATTGTCAAACGCACAACCTTGTAGTAAATTGTAGGGAAGCCTTACGAACAATAGTTTCTGTATGGCAACTGACGCTCCTTGTTGGTTGCCTTTCTTTATAAAAAGTTGTCTATATACATCATCGGTGCGAACGAATTGGGGAGGAAACGGAACATGTACTTACACGGGACAAGTCGAGTGAATGAACAAGGAAACCTGGAAATCGGTGGCTGTGATTCGACACAGCTAGCTGCTACTTATGGAACACCTTTATATGTGTATGACGAACAACAAATTCGCACCAAGTGCCGGGAGTTTGTCGATGCGTTTCACAATACGGGTTTTTCGTTCCAGGTTGCTTACGCGAGCAAAGCATTTTGCACGATGGCGATGTGCAAGCTGGTTGAAGAGGAAGGTTTGTCACTCGATGTAGTATCTGGCGGCGAATTGTATACAGCCCTGCAAGCTGGATTCCCCGTAGAGCGCATCCATTTTCATGGCAACAACAAATCTTATGATGAGTTAATCATGGCGCTTGATGCCAAAATTGGCTGTTTCGTTGTGGACAACTTTTATGAGCTGCACATGTTGGCACAATTGGCCGAGGAGCGAAACGAAAAAGTCGCCATTCTCTTGCGTGTCACGCCGGGTGTAGAAGCTCATACCCATGAGTACATTTCTACAGGGCAGATTGACTCCAAGTTTGGCTTTGATGTGCAAAACGGCCAGGCTCTTGAGGCGATTCAATTCTCTCACGAAAGCAATCATCTTCATTTATTGGGAGTTCATAGCCATATTGGTTCACAAATATTTGAAACAGAAGGCTTCCTCGTCGCTGTCAAACGGTTGACAGAGCTGTTGGGCGAAGCAAAAGAAAAGCTTGGATTCCTCCCAGAAGTACTGAATGTAGGAGGCGGCTTCGGTATTCGGTATGTAGAAGGCGATACACCGCAGCCAGCGGAAACGTATATCAAAGCCATTACAGATATCGTTCGCGAGGAACTCACGGCGCTTGCGATTCCTCTACCTGAGATTTGGATCGAGCCAGGTCGCAGTATTATAGGCGATGCAGGGACAACCTTGTACCGAATTGGGTCACATAAGAACATTCCCAATGTCCGGAAGTATATTGCGGTCGATGGTGGGATGACAGACAATCTGCGACCAGCTTTGTACGATGCAGAATACGAAGCAGCGATTGCGAACAAAATGAATGCACCTGCCACTGAAGTTGTATCCATTGCAGGGAAGTGCTGTGAGTCAGGTGATATGCTCATCTGGGATGTGAAGCTCCCAGAAGCGCAAGCAGGCGATATTCTCGCCGTCCCAAGTACAGGTGCATACGGTTATTCGATGGCGAATAACTACAACCGGATCGCTCGTCCGGCAGTTATATTTGTAAAGGACGGAGAAGCAGAAGTAGTCGTAAGACGCGAAACGTACGCAGAAGTAGTCGGTCATGATGTTTTGCCAAAACGCGCACAGCTTCTGCGCTGAATTTCATAAAAAATGCACAAACCTTCCTGATTGTTTGGGAAGGTTTTGTATTTCCTTCATCTCCTATTCATGATTGCTTAATGTTTTCTCGGCATAATGGAAGGGTGAGGGGGAGCGATTCATCATGTTGTCGACTCTTATGAAGCGGTTTCGACGAATACCCTATATTTCATTGGACAAACGCCAATGGATGAAGGCGATGATTCGGCAAGAAGTGGAGAGAGAGAAAAAAGTCGTCATGTTTTATATAGATATCGTCAAGCTGACAGAGGTAGAGAATCGCTACGGAGATACGAGTGCCAAGAGAGTTCTCCATATATTCGAAAGCATTTTGCCAGCTGTAGCTCGCCAAGCATTTGAAATCAAAGGGAGAATCATCGCGATTCAAAAGCTGTGGGGAGACGATTTTGCCATCTACACTTCCTTTTCGAAAATGATGACTGAGGAAGACTGTCAAATGCTATCGATTCATTTTCAGGAGCTGGCTGAACGACAGTTAAATCGACAAGTGAGCTTCGTCAATCGCGAGGAGCTTCGTGTCCATATCGGCTATTCGGAAATCATCGGAGAAGATATCGTGAAAGAGATGTATACCTCTGTCAAACATGCCGTACATATGGCCAAGTATGGGATTACCTCCGAAAAATATGCGCACATTAGACAATTTCACAAGCTGCTTGCAGAAGAAAACGTTCAGATGCACTTCATGCCGATCATTCATTTGCCAAATGGCGAAGCTTTGGGATGGGAAGCACTGGCGCGAGGCCCAGTCAACAGTCTCTTTGCAACTCCTGCTGCCTTGTTCAATTATGCACAAGAGACGGATACTGTGTTTCGTTTGGAGCATATATGTCGCAAACGGGCATTGGAGCATATCCGCTACCTGAAGCCTCATGAAAAACTGTTCATCAATTTGGACCCACGTGCGATTGACGATCCATTTTTGTTACGTGGCAAAGTGCAGTTGCTTTTGGCTGAATATGAGCTGACACCACAAAACATTGTGTTTGAAATTACAGAGCGCCACGCAATTACGAATTACGCTGCCTTTCGGAAAATCATCGAGGAATATCGCAAGCAGGGCTATATGATTGCCGTAGATGATGCGGGAGCAGGGTACTCCAGCTTGGAATCAATTACAGAAATCTACCCAGACTTTATTAAGCTCGACATGTCCTTGATCCGCAATATCGATGTCGATCCGATTAAGCAGGCGTTGTTGGAAACGTTTGTATCCTTTGCTGACAAGGTGAACTGCAAAATCATAGCAGAAGGGATCGAGACAGAACGTGAGCTGGAAACGCTCATGGACGTCGGTGTCATCTACGGACAGGGTTACTATTTAGGCAAGCCGGATAAAGGGATGGCGCAGCTATGTGGAAAGGCAATGAACTTTCTGCGGTTTACGATGGAAAAGCGGATTGAGCAGGAGGCAGCGTCAATACTGCCCACTCCGGCTATGACGGAAATTTCGACGAAGACAATCAGTGTTGAAAAGCATGTGAAAGTAAGACGCATCCATGAGATTTTCGAACAAAATCAGCGAATTGAAAGCGTGGTTGTACTGGAGAACGGCATACCGGTTGGGCTTGTGATGCGGTTTTCTCTGTATAAAATTCTGGGTGGTCAATACGGAATTGCACTGTATTATGAAAGACCCGTTTCTCAAATTATGAATACCAATCCGCTAAAGGCTACGAAAGATGACAAGTTGGATGAGGTAGCGAAGCGGGCGATGGCCAGAGATGCGTATCATTTGTATGATGTGGTCATTATTATTGATGAAAATGGAGAGTACATCGGTATCGTTACCGTGCAAAAGCTGTTGGACAAAATGGCTTCCATCAAACTCGAGATGGCGAGCTCAGCCAATCCGCTGACAGGATTGCCGGGGAACGTACAGATTGAAAGGGAATTGAACCACCGGCTAAAACGGAATGATCATCAGGTGGTCATCTACTGTGATCTCGACCGTTTCAAATGGTTTAATGACCGCTACGGGTTTGAAGTGGGAGATCAAATCATTGTTCGAACCGCGAACTTGTTGCGGGAAGCCTCGAAATGGTACGGAAGTGGGTCTGACTTCATCGGTCATATTGGCGGAGATGATTTTATCTTGATTACGACAGCGCAATGTGCCAATGATGTTGCTTTGTTTATCATGGATGCTTTTACGCCATACTTTTCGGACATTTATGAAAAGCGCAGAATGGGGGATGGTCAGGAGCTCTCGATGTCGATGGCAGGTGTCGTCCTTTACGTGGGGAAGTACACCAGTGCAGAACAAATTGCAGAGAAGGCAGCATATGTGAAAATGGTGGCAAAAGCGAAGACGGGGACTGTATTTATTACCGACTGTGAGTTGCCTGGCGAAGAGCAGATCCGCATCGAGGGATAAATTGGACGTCAATCGTTCTGCATGGTAGAATGGGTACGTTAACTTTACAAGGTATGGAGGTCAACATATGAAAAAGGCGCTCATCACCATGGAAAATGGTAACCAAATCGAGCTGGAGCTGTTCGATCAAGAAGCTCCGGGTACAGTTGCAAACTTTGAGAAATTGGCTAACGAAGGCTTCTACAACGGTCTGTCCTTCCACCGCGTTATCCCTGGCTTCGTAGCACAAGGCGGATGCCCTTACGGAACAGGTACAGGTGGTCCTGGCTACACCATCAAATGTGAAACAAAAGGAAACCCACATAAGCATCTGCGCGGTTACCTGTCCATGGCACACGCAGGAAAAGACACAGGCGGAAGCCAATTCTTCATCTGCTACGATTCTTTCCCTCATCTCGATGGCGTACATACCGTATTTGGTCGCGTCGCTTCCGGTTTGGAACACGTTGATGCAATCAAACAAGGCGATAAAATGGGTACAGTTAAAGTAGGCGAATAAAAGTTTCGCGAAATGAACACCGATGAGGGAAACCTTGTCGGTGTTTTTTCGTCAGGATGCATGGTAGGGCAGTTTTGAATGGGGTTGTAAGCCTATCTATCTGCTGGTATGCTAGAAGATAGACGATTTTTATCTGGGGTTGTTCAAAAAGATGACTTTTTGAACGCGCATGATTGGAGGAAGCAATGGATCTTTTTCACTTTGATTGGAAAACGGTACCGTTTCGCTTAATTGCGTTCGTTATCGCTTTCACTTTGCATGAATGGGCGCATGCCTTTGTTGCTTGGAAGCTGGGTGACAATACGGCGAAATCGGAGGGCCGCTTAACATTAAATCCAATCCCGCATATTGATCCATTTGGTTTGATTCTCATACTGTTTGGTCCATTTGGTTGGGCGAAGCCAGTGCCGATCAATCCACTTCATTTTCGTGGGAACAAGCGATTAGGGATTGTTTACGTTTCGGTGGCAGGTCCGATTATCAACTTGATACTATCGATCTTATTCTGTGTCGGGTACATTCTTGTACGCTATTCTGGAATGTTGGTAGGAATGAATGAAAAAGCAGCCTTCGCCATTCAGGTAACGCTTGAATTTAGTATCATTATCAATGCAGCACTTTTCGTCTTTAACCTTTTGCCGATCCCACCATTGGATGGCTACAAAATTTTACGCTTCTTGTCTCCTCGCAGTTGGGATTCGAAGTACTATAATTATGAGGTATACGGACCGTGGATCTTGCTCTTACTGATTTTCATTCCAGGTGTCAGCTCGACTATTTTTGGGATTCCGCTTGCTATTGTTAGCACCTGGATTCAACAGATTGCAGTGAACATCCTAAGCGTGTTCATCTAACGGAAACGAGGGACGACTTTTGGCTTACAGCATCAAACTTGATTCCTTTGAGGGACCACTCGATCTGTTGCTCCATCTGATCGACAAGGCTGAGGTGGACATCTACGACATACCAGTAGCGGAAATTACGGAGCAATACCTCGCGACGATTGACAAGATGCAAGAGCTCCAACTGGATGTGGCCAGTGAGTTCGTAGTCATGGCGGCTACGCTCCTCTCTATTAAAAGCAAGATGCTGTTACCGAAAAAGGAGGAGCATGTCTTTCAGCAGTTCCTCGATATGGATGTAGACGAGATAGACCCGCGTGAAGAACTGGTAGCGCGTCTGTTGGAGTACAAGCGCTATAAGATGCTTGCCGAGAACCTGAGAGAAATGGAAATCGGTCGTAATCAAGTCTTTACGCGTCCCGCAGAGAATTTATCACCTTATGTACGTGAAGAGGATCATACCGTAACGAATGTGACCCTCTATGATTTGATCAACGCGCTGGAAAAGCTGGTAAAGAAAACGAAAGAAAAAGAACCGATGACCACGGTGTCGCGCGACGAAATCTCCATCAAGGATCGGATGACGGAGATACGACAAGCGGTACGCAACGGTGGGATGGTTCGTTTTTCTGAGTTGTTTACGCAAGGGGCGACGCGTACAGAGATTGTGACGACCTTTCTCGCCTTGCTTGAGCTCATGAAGGCCAAGCACATTACCTGTGTACAAAATCAATTGTTTCAAGACATCATCATATGTGAAAACGGAACGGAAGGAGCCCATACTGATGGACTATGACAAGCTGAAAGGCGTAATCGAGGGCTTGCTGTTCATCTCGGGTGATGAAGGAATCGATGCCAAAGAAATCAGTGAAATCACTGAGGTGTCGGAAGAAGAGGTCGTCGATTTGATCGAAGACATGAAAGCTGACTTCCGCCGGGCAGGACGCGGTATTCAAATCGTGGAAGTGGCAAAAGCGTATCAGCTGACCACGCTGCCCGAGCACGTACCCTATTTTGAACGGCTAGCAACATCGCCAGGTCAGTCTACGCTATCCCAAGCAGCATTGGAGACTCTCGCCATTGTTGCGTACAAGCAGCCACTGACCCGTTCGGAGATTGAAGAAATCCGTGGCGTTAAATGCGAAAAAGCATTGAACACCCTCTTATCCAAACAACTCATTCGCGAAGCGGGGAGAGCAGAGGGGATCGGACGCCCCATTTTGTACGCGACCACCAAAGAATTTTTGGAGCATTTTGGTCTACGGGAACTGGGGGATTTGCCAGAACCGCCTGTCAATCTTGATATTGAAGAAGCGCGTCTAGAAGCATCAGCGTTATTCGGAAAAGCAGAAGAAGCGACAAACGACTAGTTACAGCCCGGACAGTTTTTCGTACTATCATACGACTCGTCCCCATATACTATGGTACAAACCTGTGTATCGTGGTATAACGACGGCTTTTCTCTTGCCTTATAGGCAAGGTTGAGCCCAAGTTTTCAAATGGGGAGGACGTTTATGAACATACGAAAATATCTGTCCGGCGTACTCGTCGTTTTTCTTTTTATACAGATGGCTCTTACGCCGGCAGCAGTGGTAAAGGCTGCTGCAGCTCCACCTGGCTTGTCAGCAGAAGGGGCAGCACTAATCGATGTCGAGAGTGGACGGATTCTTTATTCCAAAAACGGTACGAAAAAAATGAGGATTGCGAGTCTGACCAAAACGATGACAGCAATCGTAGCAATCGAGATGGGCAAATTGGATGCACAGGTAACGGTACCACCACAAGCAGTAGGGGTGGAAGGCTCATCGATCTACTTGAAAAATGGGGAGAAGCTCACGCTGGAAGAACTGCTATACGGTTTGATGCTGCGATCCGGCAATGACGCGGCCGTCACCATCGCAACGCACATCGGAG
Organism: Brevibacillus sp. HB1.3; assembly: GCF_013186635.1. NCBI lineage: Bacteria > Bacillati > Bacillota > Bacilli > Caryophanales > Paenibacillaceae > Brevibacillus > Brevibacillus sp. HB1.3. The sequence goes on from NZ_JABMIT010000001.1 coordinate 326,336, forward strand.
GGTCAGTCCCCGGATTCACTTACTTGATGAATGAAAAGGCGGCCATGATTGGGATGGAGCATACGAATTTCACCAATCCGCATGGTTTAGATGACAGTAACCAGCATTACTCTACTCCGGAAGACATGGCAAAGCTGTCCGCCTACGCCTTACATAATCCAGTATTTCGTCAAATCGTCTCCACGAAAGTCAAGGATATTTCATGGGAAGGTGAACAGTGGGACCGGCGCCTACTGAACAAAAACAAGATGCTTCACCTCTACAGCGGTGCTGATGGTGTGAAAACGGGATACACAAAACTCGCAAAGCGCTGTCTGGCTTCCTCTGCCACACGCAATGGAAGGCAGTTGGCGACGATTACGCTAAATGCTTCTGATGACTGGAACGACTCGGCCAAGCTGATGGACTGGGGTTTTGCGAATTATCCGCTACAAGAACTGGTCAAAAATGGGCAGGAGGTAAAGCCTGACACGCCAGTCACACTTGAAGCAGGAACTCATCTTGTCACAACAAACGCTTTTCAGTATCCACTACAAACGGCAGAGATAGAGGCGATTCACAAGCGTGTCGTTATGGGAGAATCAACGGTAACATCAAAAATGAATGGTCAACTGGCAGGATTTCTTCAACTTTATTTAAAGGAAAAGAGGATTGGGCAGGTTCCGTTGCTAGTTCGTGTGGATACGCCGACGTTAGCAGCTCCGCAAGCTTCACTCTCAATGTGGGAGCAGTTTTGGGGAATAGTGTCAGGGGGGCTGTGGAGTGCTTAATGTCATCTGGCTCGGGCTCATTGTCATTAGCATTGTCGTTGCGGCCGTGACAGGGCGGATGGAAGCGATCAACGCAGCAGCGTTTGAGGGAGCCAAGACGGGCGTAACGGTTTGTCTCGGACTTCTCAGTGTTCTCGCCTTTTGGATGGGAATGATGCGGATTGCTGAAAAGTCAGGACTGCTTGAGCTATTGGCGCGGGTGTTGTCCCCGATCATCCAAGTCCTTTTTCCCGATGTACCAAAAGGGCATCCTGCCATGGGCTATATCCTCTCAAATATGAGCGCAAACCTGCTCGGGCTTGGTAATGCAGCAACTCCAATGGGCCTAAAAGCAATGGAAGAGCTCCAAAAGCTGAATCCAGATAAGCAAAACGCTTCGCCTGCCATGTGTACGCTGCTGGCGATTAATACGGCAAGTATTACGATTATTCCTACGACGATGATCGCGATCCGCATGCAGTATGGCTCCGTGAACCCCGTAGAAATCGTAGGTACTACGCTGTTATCTTCCTTTGCTGCCACCATTGTCGCTCTGTTGATTGATCGGATGTATCGTTATCGGCATATACGAAGACACAGATAGGGGGAGTCCTTATGTACCAATGGGTATCCCTGCTCTCTCTTTGGGCCATTCCCGTTACGATTGCTTTTATCTTGTTGTATGGGTGGCAAAAACAAGTCCCCGTCTACGAGACGTTCGTAGATGGAGCAAAAGGAGGCTTAACCACTACGATTCGCATACTTCCCCACCTGATCGCCATGATGGTCGCGGTGAGTATGTTTCGGGAGTCAGGTGCATTGGATCTACTGCTTCGCGCCCTTAAGCCGCTTCTTGACCTGCTGCATTTTCCAGAAGAACTGGTCCCGTTGGCGCTGCTCCGTCCGTTGACGGGAACAGGCTCACTTGCGATTGCAACAGATCTGATCGCGCAGTACGGTCCCGATTCTTTTTTGGGTAGACTGGCCGCTACTATGCAAGGGAGTACAGATACGACACTGTACGTCTTAACCGTTTATTTTGGCGCAGTTGGTATTCGAAATTCTGCGTATGCACTAAAGGTTGGCTTGTGGTCGGACCTGGCAGGTGTCATATTTTCACTGCTCATTGTCTCCTACATTTTCGCTTAAAAGAGCTCAAATAGAGTAGGTATGGAAAACTTCCTCATGGTTATGGGGAAGTTTTTCCCTTTTTCTTGTCCACACTAGTAAGAATGGGTATGATGTTGTAGAGGTGAACCAACGATGGAACGTTTACAGAAAGTATTGGCGCATGCTGGAGTCGCCTCTCGTCGCCATTGTGAAGAATTGATTGCGCAAGGCAAGGTGCAGGTAAATGGCCAAGTCGTACGAGAGCAGGGAATAAAAGTCGATCCGCTTAAGGACAAAATTGTGGTGAACGGACAGCAGGTTAAGCTGGAGCAACATGTCTATCTCTTGCTGTACAAGCCAACTGGTGTCATTACGAGCGTCACAGACCCGCAAGGCAGAAGGGTAGTGATCGATCTGTTGAAGGGAATTCAAGAACGGGTTTATCCAGTAGGTCGCTTAGATTACGATACTTCCGGCTTGTTGCTCTTGACGAACGACGGGGAGCTTGCCAATAGGCTGGCCCATCCAAGCTATGAAATCGATAAAGTGTATCGGGCATGGGTAAAGGGAATCCCCAGTCCGGAAAAAGTGCGCAAGCTAGCAACCGGCATTCGTTTGGAGGACGGCATGACTTCTCCCGGTCAGTCAAAATTGCTAAAGGCAGAGTCTAGCAGCCAGAGGGCATTGGTAGAACTGACCATACATGAAGGACGAAACCGCCAAGTTCGCAGAATGTGTGAGGCGATCGGTCATCCGGTGTTGACATTGGAGCGAATCCGTTTAGGGTTTCTCACATTAGATGGACTGAAGCCGGGCGAATTTCGCAAGCTCACTCATGAGGAAGTGGAGAGCTTGAAGCGGGGATTGGTTCAAAAGAAACGCAGCCCGCGTTCGAAACATTGATTCGTTCAAAATCTGTTCATAAGTTGTGCGCTGTCGGAAAAACTAGGAACGCTATAATAGAATGGGAAAAGGTTGCAATTTATTAGCAGTAGATGGGAGTAGGCGTCATGAACAAAAGCAATCGTACATATGTCAGGATCGCGGTATTGGGTGTTTTGCTTGTAGCGCTGGTCTTTGCACTTTATTCCAGCTTTGTGAAGGACCCCGGTGCTGTGAAAGTAGGAAGCGATGCTCCGAATTTTAGTTTGGAACAATTGAATGGGCCAGAGCTGACTCTGGAAAGTTTGAAAGGAAAGGGCGTTATCCTGAATTTCTGGGGCACATGGTGTGAACCCTGTAAGAAAGAAATGCCAGCATTGCAAAAACAATACACGAAATTCAAAGACAAGGGATTGGTTGTACTTGGCGTCAATATCGGAGAATCGCCAGTTGCCGTAGACCCATTTGTAAAGCAGTTCGAGATTGACTTCCCTATTTTGCTCGATCGCCAATCGGAAATTACAAAGCTGTATCGAATCGGTCCGATTCCGACGACCTTTTTCATCGATCCAGATGGAGAAGTGAAGGAAGTTTTCATCGGGCAGTTAGATGAAGCGATGATTGAGTCGAAAATAACAAAAATCTTGCCGTAAGTGAGGAGCAATGATGGATCAGCGAAAATGCGAATGCGGTCATACCAACCCGGTTGGGACGCTGCTCTGTGAGTCTTGCGGGAAGCCTTTGAATGTGGAAGTCCACGAGCAGACATCGTTTCCTGACATGCGTTATGAAGGAATGGCAAGACGTTCTCAAACGAATAACACGAAGGTAATCGATCGAGTCTGGAACTTTTTTTCTTCGGTCAAAATTGCAATCGGTATCATTATTGTCCTTTTGGTGGCGTCCGCAGTCGGAACCATCTTTCCGCAGCAAATGTACATACCGGTACCCGTACCGACAGAAGCAGATGTTGCCCGCTTTTATACAGAAACATATGGAACGATCGGAACGATTTTTTACGGCCTTGGATTTCACAATATGTACTCGTCCTGGTGGTTTGTGACGCTTCTGGTTATGCTCGGTACCTCTTTAGTTATCTGTAGTCTGGACCGCGTAGTACCGCTGTATAAGGCGTTAAACAAGCCGAGATTGAACCAGCACAAGTCCTTTTTGAAAGGGCAAAAGCTGTTTGCAGAGGGTGAGCTTGCTCCAGAAGCTAATCAGGAAGCGATACTGGACGCCTCTGCTCTGGCATTGAAAGAAAAAGGATACCGCATTTTCCGCACAGAACGAGCGATTATGGCTGAAAAAGGCCGTTTTAGCCGTTGGGGTCCTTACATTAATCACATTGGATTGATTTTGTTTTTGGTCGGTACCTTAATGCGAAGCCTGCCTGGCTTTTACTTGGACGAGTACGTCTGGGTGCGTGAGGGACAAACAATGGCGATTCCGAATACCCCTTATTACATAAAAAACGAGAACTACACGACAGAGTATTGGTCGGAAGAAGAAATGCCGGAGCAACTGGAGCTTAAGGGCGGAGCCATCGTGAAGAGCTACCAGACAGATGCCATTTTGTATAAAAATAAAAGCGCTGACGTTCCAGGGAAAAAGCCGGATTTGGTAGAAGTGCAGAAGGGGCCGATCGTCGTGAATCATCCGATGGAACAGGACAGCCTCTACATTTATCAGAGCGGCGTGCAAGAGATGCAGCTTGGAGCGCTCAATTTTACCGTGGTCGATTTGAAAAACAATAAAAAAGAGGTCGGCCTTATCAAAATTGATCTGTACAATCCGCAGCCCGAGCAAACCATTGCAGATGGGTTCACGGTACGGATTTTGGATTACTTCCCTGATTTTATAATGGGGAAAGATGGGAAGCCCGCGACGAAAACCAATTTGCCAAAAAATCCGATGGTCGCATTGGAACTCATTGGAGACAATGGAAATTATAATGAAAAATTGGTTTATCTAGAAGGAACCATTCTTACGCAGAAAAATGATCCTCGTTACGGACTCGACATCAAAATGCCTGATTTGGTCGATATTGCAGGGCTGAATGTTCGGGTGGACAAAGCATTGCCACTGATTTATTTCGGTTCGTTCATTTTCCTTGTGGGTGTTGCAATCGGTGTGTTCTGGCAACATCGCCGGGTTTGGGTACAAACGCAAGAGGGAAGTATCTTGGTAGCGGCTCATACGAATAAAAACTGGTTCGGTCTTCGTAGGGAAGTAGACGGGCTGGTTAAACAAGCGGAGCTCCCTGTCACGATAGAAGATAAAACGAAGGCCAAGGCCTAATGCTTCAAAGGGGGTACTAACAACGTGCAGCTCATTCAACTGAGTGACTGGTTATTGGATATCGCGTTTCTGCTCTACGTGATCTCGTCTATCTTCTTCGCTGTAGCCGTGACGGGTAAAAACTGGGCAGGACGTGATCCTAAACAACATGAAGGGCGCTATGGACGGATTGCGTATTGGTTAGCCGTTATCGGTTTTGTGGCGCAAACAGGGTATGTGGCTGCTCGCTGGATTGCCGGCGGCCATAGCCCGACAAGTAACATGTTTGAGTTTATGGCATTCTTGGATTACTGTATCATCTTGGCCTACTTAATTATTTACCGGATTTACAAGCTGACCTCGATTGGTGCGTTTGTTCTTCCGCTTGGGGTGATCATGCTCGCGTACTCGTACGTGTTCCCGAAGCAAATCACCCCATTGATTCCGTCTTTGCAGAGCTACTGGCTGCATATTCACGTGACTACTGCTGCACTGGGTGAAGGTATTTTGGCGGTTGGTTTTGCAGCGGGTCTCATGTATTTGATCCGTACCGTTCCGCAGCATATTTCCACCAAAAGCACGAAATGGCTGGAGATCGTGCTGGCTGTGGTTCTGATGCTCGTTGGATTCATTTTGATGGATTCTACGTTTGCGCGGATGGATCAAAAGACGGTATTTGAGATGAAGAAAGAAGAAATGAATGCAGTGGGACAGAAGGTAAAACCAAAAGTGGAGTACATCCTGCCTGCAATTGTTGCGCCTGCTGATTCAACCATCATCAAGGAAGGTCCAATATCACCACTCTTTGAGGCACCTACCTGGATGGAAGGAAAAGACGCCGCACGCAAATTGAACACGATGCTGTGGTCAGTCCTGACAGGGGCAATTCTGTATGGCGGCTTGCGTTTGATTTTCCGAAAACGATTAGGGGCTGCTATCAAGCCCTCAGTTGAGGGCGTCGATCCTGAGCTTCTGGACGAAATCAGTTATCGAGCAATCAGTATCGGATATCCGGTGTTTACTCTCGGGGCCCTTATCTTTGCGATGATTTGGGCAGAAGAGGCATGGGGCCGATTCTGGGGGTGGGACCCGAAGGAAGTATGGGCATTAGTTGTCTGGCTCTTCTACAGTGCCTACTTGCACTTGCGTCTATCCAGAGGATGGATCGGAGCAAAATCAGCATGGATGTCCGTCATCGGCTTTGTCATTATTTTGATTACACTGGTCGTGGTCAATTTGGTCATTGCTGGTCTGCACTCTTACGCTGGGGTGTAGACATTCCTCGAAAAGCTGGTTTTACCACCAGCTTTTTGGACTATCTTCTAACAGTTTTACGATATTATGAGAGCAAGAGGTGTTCCAGATGGAAAAAATGGCACGTATTCTCGTTGTAGATGATGAAGAGCGCATTCGCAGACTACTGAAAATGTACTTGGAAAGAGAAAACTTCCTGATTGATGAAGCAGATAATGGAGAGCAAGCAGTCGAAATGGCTGTGGGAAGTGACTATGATATCATTTTGCTCGACTTAATGCTGCCAGGTATGGACGGGATCGAGGTATGCCAGCGTGTTCGTGAATTCAAGGCAACCCCTATTATTATGTTGACGGCAAAAGGAGAAGAAACGAACCGCGTTCACGGGTTTGAGGCAGGGGTAGACGATTATGTTGTGAAACCGTTCAGCCCACGTGAGGTCATGTACCGGGTAAAAGCGATTCTTCGTCGTTCTTCGGCAACAGCTTATTTGAAGACAGAGACTTTCAACAGTCATTCTGTTCTTGTTTTCCCGGAATTGACCATTGACCACGATGCGCACAAAGTCATCGCAAGTGGCCAAGAGGTGAGCCTGACTCCAAAAGAGTATGAGCTGCTGCACTACCTGGCATTGTCACCGGATAAAGTGTTTACGCGTGAAGAACTGTTGAAAGATGTGTGGCACTATGAATTCTTTGGCGATTTGCGTACGGTGGACACGCATATCAAGCGTCTCCGCGAAAAATTGAACCGTGTTTCTCCACAAGCAGCCAATATGATCGCCACGGTTTGGGGCGTCGGATACAAGCTAGAGGTGCCTAAGTAAAGTGGACGTTATTTTTCGTAGTGTAGTCGGAAAGCTATGGATGACGATTATTGCTTTATTTGCTCTCGTCTTGACGATCTTCAGTTTGTTGCTCGTTCAATCCTTTGACAGCTTTTATAGCAATCGGCAGTCCAAGAATTTGCATGATCTGGCAGACGGTATCGCAGTCGGTTTGGCGCAAAGTCCAGATATGACAGCCGCTATGGAGATGGCTTCCAGGTTTGGCTTGGTCCATCATACGGGCATGATCATTCTAGATGAAAAAGGAAAGCAAGTCGGTATGAGCGAAGGGGCTGGGCTTCCTCGTATTCCAGTAGATCTTTTGCTCCAAAATCCTGCATTGGGTTTGACTGATGCGCTGGCAGGCAAGCATCCTGCAACCAAAACCATATATATTGATATGAATAAATCCGTTGACCGCACAAGTAACAAGCATGAACTTCTTGCAGTTGCTGTTCCTTTAGAAATGGCAGCAGGGAAAACGGGCGCAGTGGTCATGTATCAGGCGATTGAAGATTTTGATGATACGGTTAGGGAAGTCAGATTTTTAATCTTTGTGGTTGGCGTCATCGGATTTGTCTCTACCACAGTATTCGCCTTTTTCCTCTCATCGCGTATCGCGACTCCATTACGACAGATGAAAGAAACGGCGCATCGCATTGCGGAAGGGGACTTTCATGCTGAAATCCCAATCAGGACCCAAGACGAGACTGGTGAACTGGCGGCTTCGTTTAACACGATGGCAAGCAAGCTTAATCAGTTAGTCGATGCACTGTCCAAAGAGAAGGAGCAGCTGGCGAGCGTTCTTAGAAGCATGGTAGATGGTGTTGTGATGATAGATGCGAACGGTAAGCTGGCCGTAACGAATCCGCCAGCGGAACGATTTTTGCGAGATTGGGATTTCGAGCATTCGGATGAGCCTGTGCCGCTGTTCCCGTTCTATCAGCAGGTTTTGCAAACCGGACAGGAAGTGACAGAGGATATCCCTGTTCAAGGGCGGATATGGTCTGTTGTCATGGTACCTTTGAACGATAAGGATCAAATCCGTGGAGCGGTTGCAGTTCTTCGAGACATCACGCAGGAGCGTAAGCTGGATAAGATGCGTAATGATTTCGTGGCGAACGTATCCCATGAGTTACGAACACCTCTGTCCATGCTGCAAGGGTACAGTGAAGCGATTGTGGATGATATCGTAGCGACACCGGAAGAGCATAAGGAATTGGCTAAGATTATCTATGACGAGTCAGCGCGCATGACCAAGCTGGTGAATGAATTGCTTAGCCTGGCACGGATGGAAGCAGGGCATGTTGAATTGTTCCAGGAGACGATGGAACTGCGCCCGTATTTGGAGCGTATTCAACGTAAATTCACCAATCTGGCGAGAGAACGCGAAATCCATCTCTTCCTTGAAATATCGACGACGCATACCCATGTGCTCATTGATCCTGATCGCATGGAGCAAGTGCTAACGAACTTGATCGATAATGCGCTGCGACATACGCCAAGTGGGGGAAGCGTCACCATTCGGGCTCGCGGGGATAAAACATTGCTGGTTGAGATCAGCGATACAGGCAGTGGCATTCCGCAAGAAGATTTGCCGTTTGTTTTTGAGCGATTCTATAAAGCTGACAAGGCTCGTACACGTGGACGACTTGGAGGGACTGGTCTTGGACTAGCCATTGCAAAAAACCTAGTCGAGGCACATGGGGGCACCATAAGTGTGCAAAGTAAACTGGGTGAGGGAACGACTTTTACAATCGCCTTGATGCTGCATAAAAACAAATAGGAGTGTAGAGAGAAATGATCAAAACGATCTTATTTGATGTTGACGGGGTTATGTTGAGTGAAGAGCGATACTTTGATGCTTCTGCATTGACAGTGTGGGAATTTTTGTACAGTCCGCAGTATGTAGGGCTTGCAGGCGAGGAATTCACACCTTCTCCAGAAGAAGCGCAAATCAGACGAGTGCGCGAGCAAGTTTTTGCTCATGATGAAGTGCTAAACTTTATCAAGTCACGTGGAATCAACTCTAACTGGGACATGGTTTTCCTCGCGTTTTCCTATCAGTTGATTCGTTTGATTGAAGTGGTTAAAACGCAAGTTCCAGAAGCAACGAGCCTTCTTGTCGAACAAATTGATCGACCGCAACTGGCAAAAGTGAAAGAGTGGGCTGCCACGTATGCGCCTGATTTCCAAGTAGACTACGCAGCGTTCACCGCTGATTTTGCCAAAGGTTCTGCACAAAAAGCAGAAATGCTGCTCTACTTGAATCAGATTGCAAAAGAGCGTTGCAGTATTGCAACAGAAATGTTCTCTCGCAATAGTGATCTATGGCAGTTGATTCAAAAGACGTTTCAAGAATGGTATCTCGGTGACGAACGTGTGGCGGCATCGATTGGGCGTGAGACCATGCAGCCAGGCAAGAAGGGCTTCTTGGCAGACGAGATTCCGATTGTACCACCTGCAGAAATGGTCGAGTTGTTCCGCACGTTAAAAGAAAAAGGATACACACTGGGAATTGGAACAGGGCGTCCTACCATTGAGACGCATGTTCCCCTCAGTGAGATGAACATACTGGAATGGTTTGACCCGAACCGTGTCGTAACTGCCTCTCACGTACTCGATGCGGAAGAAGCATTTCCTAGCTTTGCGCCGATGTCCAAGCCACACCCTTATTGCTATGTAAAAGGGTTGCTCGGACTCGATGCACCGATTAGCGATGCTGTCCATTTTTCACTACCAATCGAAAATGGAGAAGAGGTGCTGATCGTAGGCGATTCACTCGCTGATTATCTAGCGGCTCGCTCAATCGGTTGCAAGTTTGCAGCGACATTGACTGGATTGTCTGGTCAAGATGCGCGCAGCAAGTTTGAAGAGGAAAAAGCAGATTTTATTCTCGATGATGTGCGCGATATCCTTTCCATTCTGTAGATAAAAAAACTCCGCCGTATGTAGAAACGGCGGAGTTTTTTTTATTCCCAACTAATCGATTGCAAGCATTTGAAGCGAAAGGCATGAATCAAAAAGGATTCAATCATGTTAAGACGGACGATTACTTCGAAGGAACCATCCTCTCGTGAATAAAACAGGACATCTGTATAGTCTTTGTTCCCTTCAAAATAACGACGAACCTCTTTGACACGAGCTCGCATGGACTCAGATTTTACGACAATATGGTAGGTAGCATCTTGCTGTGAAATTTGTTCCTTGATCTCGATTTCCTCTTGATTATAGGTGTAATGGAACAAGAGTGATTCCTCCTCACCAAATAAAATAGCGTAGATAAACGTAGACATGAGCAATCAAGATAGACAGGATCATTAACGGGAAGGCGATCTTCATAAAGCTGAAAAAGCCGATGTGATGTCCTTCCTTTGCAGCCAAGCCAGCCACAATCACGTTGGCACTAGCCCCAATCAAAGTACCGTTACCACCTAAACACGCCCCGAGTGCAAGGCTCCACCAAAGCGGCTCCAAATTGGTGATCCCGAGGGAGCCCATTTCCTTGATCATCGGAATCATGGTGGCAACGAATGGGATGTTGTCAACGAAGGCAGAGGCGATTGCGCTCAACCAGAGAATTAACAGGGAGGTTTTCATTGAATCTCCACCTGTCAGTTTCATCGCTTCATTGGCGAGTTTTGCAATCACACCAGTTTCAACTAAACCGGAGACAAGAACAAATAGACCAATGAAGAAAAAGATCGTATTCCATTCCACTTTGCTTATCGCATCTTCTAGATAGTGTTCTCCTGTTAGCAGAAGTAAGAGAAAAGCACCTGTCAGAGCGATCGTGGCCGATTCTAAATGAAGCGCTCCGTGCAGCATGAAGCCTAGAATCGTCAGCGCCATGACGGTTAAGGATTTTTTCAGTAAACGGCTGTCGGTAATCTCATCACGCTCATTTAACTGCATGATTTTTGCACTCAACTCAGGGGATGTTACTAACTGCTTACGGTATATCAGGACCAAGCAAACGACGGTGACAGCCAAAATCACGACGATAATTGGGCTCAAATTTACGAGAAACTTCATAAAATCAAGCTCCGGTACAGAACTGCCAATCATGATATTCGGCGGATCACCGATCAACGTAGCGGTTCCTCCGGCATTGGAGGCGATAATTTCACTGATTAAAAAAGGAATCGGATTAAGCTGGAGCTGGCGAGCGATGCTAAACGTCACAGGTACGATGAGAAGTACAGTAGTAACGTTGTCCAAAAAGGCGGAAGCAACGGCCGTGATCAAGCTTAGGTAGACGAGGATACGAATCGGTTTGCCCTTTGCGACCTTTGCTGCACGGATGGCTACATACTTGAAAACACCGGTCTGCGCGGTAATGGCTACCAAGATCATCATCCCAATCAGTAGGCCGAGCGTGTTGAAGTCGATATGGTGAATTGCTTGTTCCTGTGTAACGATACCGAACAAGACCATGAGAATTCCGCCGGACATGGCGACAATGGTTCGATGTAACTTTTCGCTAATAATAAATGCATAGGTAACTAAAAAGATACCAATAGCGAATAATGCCTGGTTCGTCATAAGAAGCTCCTTCCTTGGTGTACAGAATTATCTTGTCCCATTATAGCTCTAACCAAAATCAGGGTAAAGAAAAAGACCCGGCAGAAGGCCAGGTCTATTCTCTATGGAAGGAACCTACAGCTCGATTTGTGTAACGCTTTTCACTTCTGCCAGCTCGCCCATCGTATCGAGAAGCTCTGGCGTCAATGGTTTGTCGACAGAGAGCATCATGATCGCGTCTCCACCGATATCACGGCGTCCTACCTGCATCGTTGCGATGTTCACGCTGTTTTCACCCAAGATAGAACCGACACGTCCGATCACACCTGGACGGTCATTATGGTGAATGTAGAGCAGATAGCCCTCAGGCGCTACGTCAATCGCAAAGTCGTCAATTTTCACAATACGTGCACCGTAACCATTGAGTCGCGTTCCAGCCACTGTGCGTGTCTCTTGCGTCGTTTTTAAGCTAACAGTCAGTAAGTTCGTAAAGCCCTTGTTCTGTGCTGTCTTCTGCTCCGTTACGGTGATGTCACGCACCTTTGCTAGAATCGGGGCGTTCACATAGTTGACTTCCTCGCCTAGACGGAAGGACAGTACACCTTTGAGGACTGTGCGCGTCAGAGGGGACGTGTCTACATCCGTCAATTCACCACTATATTTAATGGAAATTTCCGAAATGGAACCTACTGTCACTTGGGCAAGGAAATGGCCCAGCTTTTCACCCAACGTAAAGTACGGTTGGACTTTTTCCATCACGTGCGCAGGAATTGAAGGCAAATTCACGGCGTTTTTGAATGGCTCGTTACGAAGAACCTTCAGGATTTCTTCCGATACGTCTACGGCCACGTTTTCCTGTGCTTCAATGGTCGAAGCTCCCAGATGTGGTGTCGTTACCACTTGAGGCAGACCGACGAGAGGGTTGTCTACAGGTGGTTCTTCTTCGAAAACGTCCAGAGCTGCCCCCGCGACTTTTCCAGCGGTAATCGCCTCATAGAGAGCCTTCTCGTCAATGATTCCCCCGCGAGCGCAGTTGATCAAGCGAACGCCATCCTTCATTTTCGCGAATTCACGCGTGCTGATGATATGACGGGTTTCTTTTGTCAGCGGAGTATGGACGGTAATGAAATCTGCTTGTCGGCAAATTTCATCCACAGTTGCGTTCGTTACACCCATTTTTTGCGCACGTTCCTCGGTCATGAAAGGATCGAAGCCCATGACGGTCATGCCAAATGCTTTCGCACGCTTCGCAACCTCAGAACCGATACGACCCATACCAATGACTCCGAGTACTTTGTTGTTCAACTCAACCCCTTGGAAGCTTTTGCGATCCCATGTACCGTCTACTAGCTTCTTGTGAGCTTGAGGGATGTTACGAGCGACAGCCATCAGCATGGCAAACGAATGCTCTGCGGTAGAGATGGTGTTGCCGTCCGGAGCGTTGATGACCGGAATACCTGCTTGGGTGGCAGCGTTGATATCAATGTTATCGACCCCAACACCTGCGCGACCGACAGCCTTTAGCCTTTTTCCGGCAGAAAGGACTTCTGCTGTTACTTGGGTTTGGCTGCGTACGAGGAGTGCATCGTAGTCGCCAATCACATCGAACAGTTCGGCAGGGGAGAGGTTTGTTTGACGAACAACTTCTACATCAGAAGCGTCCAAGAGCTGTTGAATTCCAAATTCGCTAAGTGGGTCAGTAATGAGTACTTTATACATGTGCGATGAGCACCTCCTGAGCAGCTTTTACACCAGCACCCAGTTCAACTGGAGCACCGATTTGGTGAAGCGACAATTCAATCGCAGAAATGACTTGCAGGACATCCAATGGCTCACAATAGCCCATGTGCCCGATGCGGAAGATCTTGCCTTTCAGGTGCTGCTGGCCTCCAGCAATCGTGATATTGAATTGCTGCGTTAACATTTTGCGGAGAGCTTCTGCATGAAAGACACCCTCAGGATCGCAAGAAGTAACGGTCGTCGATGCGTACTGATCTTCTGCCATCAGTTTTATGTTTAATGCCCTCATCGCTGCGCGAGTCATGTCTCTCATTAGTTCATGGCGCTTTACGATAGCTGGTAAGCCTTCTTCCTCCATGATATCCAATACCTCGGCGAGACCGAAAATGAGGGATACAGCAGGCGTATACGGTGTTGTTTGCTCGGCCAAGCTCTTGCGGTATGCTTTCAAGTCCAAATAGAAGGCGAGCGATTTGTTTTGCTCAATCACTTGCCATGCGCGTTCACTCGCAGCGAGGAAGGCAAGGCCTGTTGGCAGCATGAAAGCTTTTTGCGAGCCAGTTACTACGATATCGACACCCCAAGCGTCCATTTCGCATGGAACCGCACCAAGGTTACTTACCGCATCCACAATGAAGAGGGCGTCCGAATGCGTGCGGATTGCTTTCGCCAAGTCGGCAATCGGATTTTCTACCCCAGTGGATGTTTCACAGTACGTAGCGAATACGGCTTTTATTTGTGGCTTTTTTTGCAGGAATGTTTCAATCAGCTCAGGTGTAACCGCCTTGCCCCAAGGCACTTCCACGCGATGGGCGATGATACCGTAACGCTCGCAAATTTTTGCAAAGCGCTCACCAAATGCACCGCTGACGAGGACGGCAGCTTCATCGCCTGGTTGAAGCGTGTTTACGACGCCCATCTCCAGTGCACTCGTTCCGCTACCTGCCAAGATGTATACGTCCTGCTTGGTGCCAAAGTAAGGCTTCAGTCTTTCAGCAGTACGGGCGAAAAGAGCGGAAAATTTGCCGCTGCGGTGTCCAATCATCGGTTGGTTCATCGCCGTTTGGACACGTGGTGGAATAGGGGTAGGGCCAGGGATTCTCAAAATCATTTTGTCTGCAAACATGGTTCTCTCCTCCTAAATAAGTGCATATCAAAAAAACCTCCCGTTCTCACACTGCTCCTATTACAGAACAGTGAGGGACGAGAGGCTTTGCTTCGCGGTGCCACCCTCATTCGCTCCTTTTTTCTCAAAAAAGAGCCTTGGTAGGTACATGACCTAAAAGAGATAACGGTTCTACCGTTTGCGTCTACTTGGATGGTGAATCCATTTTCAACGCAGCAGCTCTGAAGTGCTTAACCGTGGGAGAAATCGCCGATTCGCAGCAACCATCGGCTCTCTGGGGATTTCTCGATCACAGCGTTTCTTCGTCATCGCTGTTGTTTTATAAGGTGTTTCGTAAGATTTGTACTTACGATATCACGTCAAAATAACACCGTCAAGAAGAAAAACGAGAAAAAATGAACATTAATTATTTTATATCGGTTATCGTTCGTGAATAATACTCTATTTCATCCTTTAAACACTATGAAAACGACCAAAACACGAACGTTAAGATGTTGACATCACAAAAAATGGAAAAAACACATTTTAATGTTCGGATTTTGCTGTTGCTATTATCTTATCGAAAAATGACAAAAGAAAGAACGGGAAGTTGTCGATCATTCGTTCAGTGGAGGAGAGGGAGGCATAAGTGAGGCATAATGAAAAACCTCTTACATACCGAAGTACGTAAGAGGTTTCTTCCATTAGTAGATGGAATACTATTCCACTTTAATAGAGTCGGTCGGGCATCCTTCAGCAGCATCACGAACATCGTCATGCAGGATATCCGGGATTTCAACGCTGTTAGCATTGTCATCCAACTTGTTGAACGCAAGGCCCTCATCGTCGTAATCAAAGACGTCAGGAGCCGTGGCGCCACAAGCACCGCAAGCAATACAAGTATCTTTATCTACCCATGTAGTCATCGTGGTTTCACCTCCCATACCGAAGTGGTACGTCCACTATCATAGATCATTGTATGCTCTTGGTGACAAGATTTCAAGATTGAATCAGTCTAAAAATGTACGACTACTTATAAAGAGGGATTTCAGGTGCCCTTAGCACGGAGTAGAGCTGTGTATTCAAGCGTTTAAAATCTCCCGCAGATACTGCATCTGTTGCGTTCAAAATCTTCACGGCAGCGGCTAGATCCTTGATTCCGAGTGCCTGAACTTCGTTGGATGCAATGAGCAAATCAAGTCTTGCAGTCAAGTCTTCAGGACTATAGCTGCTCCATTGATTGCTTTTTGACATGGCAACAGCTGCGAGATAGGTGCGGTAATGGAACGGATACTGCTTCCACTGTGCGGTGTTAACGGTTCCAGGTAATTGCTTCGGCATGGCTTGCTTCACTACATAAGCTGATTCCCAAGAAGCAATGGAGTGATACACCATTTCCTGTGCGGTTAGCCAGTTATTTTGGAAAAGCGTCAGGCTAGCTCCAATGGAAGCAGGCGTAGCTTTATTTTGATCGGAACGAATCTGCTCCATACTATCCAAATACGCCCGTACACTGTTCGTAAAGGTGGCGTGAGCTTGTCTCAGCATGGGGGACGTCGGCAAGGGAACGTTTTTCTCCAGCTCTTTCCTTGTCTGGTCAGCTAAATTGCTGAGCTGCTTCAAGCCTTCGGTCCGTTCACTTTCGTTCATTTGATTCCATTTATCCATCGTATCAAAATGTGCTTGCTTCAGATCAAGCAGCGGTGCATAAACGGCATAGTAAAATCGGATAAAGTCCTGTTCGTTGTACAGCTTTTGCTCACGCAGCAGTTTTTCTTTTTCGGCTTCCTTTTTCTCAGCTTCGAGTACGGCGGCTTGTTCCGACTCCAATTGTGTCTTCATATAATGGGCCCCGAAAAAAAATCCACCAACTGTGCAAGCAAGTGTTATGATGATCATGTACGCCATCATAAATTCAGTTCTTTTCAATCGTTTTGTCATACTATCCTCCAAATACAATGATGCAGTTTACTTCGCTTCTTTAGAGCTTTGAAAAATATAGAATGATGTAAGGAGTACCAATGAACAGTCGGAACAGTGCGGCAGAGGAGCAGGACCTCTTATGTGCGGTCGCCTTGAATGCCATGTTGCCTCTGGCCAATGAACGAACGCTGCAATCAGCCTACTACATACTGCGTGGCAGAAAAGCCAATCAGACACTGCAAGATGTGCATTTGTATACCCTTTATCCGTATTATCGGATGTTTTCCCGTTTTCCAAGAGAGGATTGGGAGAAAATAGTTTCAACTTTATTTCAGGCGGGCTGGATTTTACCTGTTGATGCAGTTGGAACGAACGCAAAGCCGACCTTTACCTTTTCTGATACAGGATTGCAGCATGCCAAACATATGTACCAAAAATATCGGTTTGATGTATGGTTCGCACCTTTTACCCAGTCTGATTTAGCGGAGCGAATCGAACCATTTTGGAATAGACTTCATCTTATGGTGCAGACGATCTCACAAATGCATTATGGTGATCTCGGTTTCATTCCTGTCGTTTCGGACAAGCCAGCACAGCGTTGGGTAAAAAACCAATTATCTGATGGGACATTGCGAAATGCTTGGAAACAGCAATTGTCTGACGAGCTATATCGATTATGGGAGCCCTTGGATGAAGGTGTGCAGGAGCTTTTGTTTTGTCAACTGTCAGGAGTAGGACAAGTTGGCAAGACCATGGGGCAAGTAGCAGAGATTCGCCAAACGAGTCGTAGCTATCTCATTCTGCAATTTCGATACGGGCTAGCCGCGTCGATTCAGACGTTGCTTGCAGAGAGCAATCATTATCCTCTTTTATCAAAACTGGTTACAGAATCCCACAAGCTTGATCCACGTCTCACCGAAAGTGCTGCCCGAACGTACGCAATGCTTCAGACTGGCTGTGACAAAAAGGAAATAGCGAAGAGACGACAAATGAAAGAAAGTACAATAGAAGATCATTTGGTAGAGATTGCCTTGCGCTGTCCGGAATGGGATATGACAACGTATTTACCGAATGAGCTGGCAAAAGAGATCATGGAAACGAGTCAGCGACTCGATACAAGCAGACTCCGGCTCATCAAGGATCAATTGGAAGCAACAGTAACGTATTTGCAGATCCGATTGGCATTGGCACGAGCGACGAGGGGGGCAAAATGAATAAACAGCTCATGTACGACAGATTAAAGCTGCATTTTGGATATGACTCGTTCCGCCCCGGTCAGGAGCCGATTATTGAACGTTTGCTACATGGACGAAGTGTTCTCGGGCTATTAGCAACAGGTGGTGGGAAATCAGTGACGTATCAGCTGCCAGCAATGCTTTTGCCGGGTCTGACCGTCGTGGTTTCCCCATTGATCTCCTTGATGGTCGATCAGGTGCAGCAGCTTCGAGCCCGAAAAAAAATTCCGGCTACCTATTTGAACAGCATGCAAGATCCGACAGAGTCCCGCGAAATTTTGAAAGGGATCTCGGAAGGTGCGTATAAGCTGTTGTATATTTCTCCAGAAAAGCTTCAACAGACCTATGTCCAACAAGTGTTAAAGCGAGCGAGGGTGTCCCTGATCGCAATTGATGAAGCGCATTGCATCTCGCAATGGGGACATGACTTTCGCACAGATTACTTGCGATTGCCTGAAGTCGTGAAACAATTGGGAGCACCTCCTGTTCTGGCTGTGACGGCGACTGCGACGGCGTCTGTTCGCGAGGAAATTTGCAACTTATTTTCCATTAAAAAGGAAGATGTTGTGTTGCAGTCCCTCAATCGGGCAAATATCGCCTATGATCTGGTTGAAGTTGGGGAGGAAACAGACAGGCGTTCGTATGTATTTGATCAGATCGATCGTTTACAGGGACCAGGGATCGTTTACTGCAGCACGCGACAAGCAGTCGATGTGTTAGCAGCCTCTTATCAACTCGACGGGAAAAAACGTGTTCACGGTTACCACGGGGGCATGAACAGCATGGAACGAATGCTGATCCAATCCCAATTTCTCGCAGGAGAGCTGGATGTTATTATTGCAACCAATGCATTTGGTATGGGAATCGACAAGCCAGATATTCGCTACGTTATCCATTATCAAATGCCAGCCAGTTTGGAGGCATACGCACAAGAAATCGGGCGGATCGGCCGTGACGGCAAGCCCGGGTATGCGCTGCTTTTATTTTCATGGGACGATTTGCAGATTCATCAGCACATGCTGGAGAAGGAGTACCCGACACAAGCGCAAGTTCAAAAATACGAGCAGTTGTGCAATACAGGAGTACCTTTGACGAACGAAGCCTTGGCGATGATGGATATATCCGAAGAGATGGGCGCACTCCTTGCCTTTTATACGGAAAGAGTGCTGGGCTTATACGAAGCTGCTGCTGCGGGAGAGTCGTATCCAAAGGCTCCTATCATTTGGCAGGAAACGGAAAAGAGAAAAAGCTTTAAGCAAAAAAAGCTGGCAGAAATGGTATCTTACGTAAGAGGGGACAACTGTTTGCGTGCGAGCATCAATACGTATTTCAAAGAGATGGATCATCAATTCGATCTGTACTGCTGTAAGAATTGCGGCCTAACTATGGATGCGTATTTCCAAACGAATGACCATGCAATCGCAAAGAATGAACAAATCAAATGGAATTTGCGGCAGGCGTTAGACACTCTTTTGCCGAACAAATAAAGGAGAGAAACATCGAGTGAGGGAAGATCGGCTAGAGGTGGATGAAGCCACTCTTCGGCTGAATCTATGGTTGACACAAGGAATCGTGATGGGAGTGGCTGCTGCCGGTAGCTTTTTAGTGCTGGGCTGGGATGCTACTCTGTCCTTGTTTACTTTGCCAGGCTGGAATGCCCTACTGTGGGCCGTGTTTGTAGCCGCAGGTATTATCATCGCGAGTATAGTGATGGATCGTTACTTGCCAAAGCGATGGCAGGATGATGACCGTATCAATGAAAAAGTTTTTGGCTCTATGTTACCATCCACCACGATTCTCGTCTGTATGGTAGTAGGGGTGGGAGAGGAATGGCTATTCCGTGGAGTCATTCAATCCCTTACCGGGAACTTTTGGAGCAGTCTTATTTTTACACTGATCCACGTCCGTTATTTGAAAAAACCGCTCATGATCATAAGTGTATTTGGTACAAGCTTGGTCTTGGGGCTCTTGTTTTCCCATTATCAGTCCCTTTGGCCCTCGATTGTGGCTCATATCCTTATTGACGTCATGTTAGCATTTTATCTACAAAAAACAATCAAGAAAAAGGGGGAGGAAGAGTGAATCTTGAGCATAATCCATTACCACCCCGACGCTCCCGTCATACTCGCCCTAAAGCGTCGTTCTCGTTTAAAAAGTGGATTCAACCGGGATTGTACTTGTTTGGATTCGTCTTTTTCGGGTTGATTGGTTTTGAGTTGTACAGGGCCAATATCCCACATGAGTCAGCAGCTTCTGGTAGTGTTGAAGTGAAACATGTTGAAGGGAAGGGAGTTAGCAAAAGCATTACCACCTCGCATGGGAGCAAGGCAGGAGAAAAGGAGCCTGCATCCGTCGTTCTTACTCCTACGCTTGATTCCAATGCAAGTGTGACCACCCCTCCTGACAAAGCGAAAACGATCGAATCAAAGCCGGTTGAACCGATGGTGAAGCCGACAACAAGCGTACAGACAGCTGTTGTAAGCCCAGTTCCAGCCAAAACTTCGACTGGTACAACTGTAAGCAGGACAAACCAGATCACGAGTACTTCTCCTAGCACAGTAGCTGCACCGGGAAAACCAGCTTCAACACCACCTGTAACAAAATCAAAGATCGTCAAGCATGTGGTGAAGAAGGGCGAAACGTTGTTTATGCTGTCCCGAAAGTACTATGGAAATAACTCGAACGTAAGACGAATCGCAAAATACAACGGGCTTCATTCAGAAGCAGGGCTCGTCGAAGGAAGAGTTGTTTTGGTTCCACTCGTTCAGTAATGAGATCGTGCTCCACTGGTCATGCTATCGGGAAAAGGATAAGTAGGTGGATGCAAGTGGAGTATGATACAGTCATTGTCGGCGGCGGGATTGCAGGGCTTCAAACTGCCATTCAACTTGCAAGATGCCTTCGACGCGTTGCAGTCATTGACATGCCAGGTGGTCGATCAACAATCGCCAAAGCCTACCGAAATATCCTCGGATTTTCGGAAGGGGTTAGTGGCGATTTTTTGCGTCATGCGGGCAAGGAGCAAGCACAAAAATACGGAGCAATCTTGATAACAGATGAGGTAACCAAGCTTTCAACCGACCCAAGCGGCTTATTTTCGATAGGTACAAAAAGTGGCATACATACGCTTACTTCGCGAACGCTGGTTTTGGCAACCGGCATACGTGATCCGTTCCCAGCCATCCCTGGCTTCTCCGATTGTGTAGGGATATCGATTTTCTTGTGTCCCGACTGTGACGGCTATGAAACAGTTGACAAAGCCACGGCAATCATTGGATCGGGCCCACACGCTGTTTCGATGGCAGACGAACTTATTTATTATACAAACAGGTTAACAGTTATTAACCATGCAGAAGTGCAGGTGGATAGGCAGGTTGTCTCTGAACTGAGCAAGCGAGGGATTATGTATCGGGGGGAAAAAGTATGTGCTCTTCATCATACGACGGGGCAATTGCAAGAAATCGAGCTCTCTTCAGGTGAACAGTTGTCTGTAGAAAGAGCATTTCTTGCTTTTCCTGGTGCTCATGCATTGACAGAGCTTTTACGTGGTTTTTCCGTGCAAATTCATGAAAAAGGCCACATCCAAACGAACCCGCGAACAAAAGAAACGGATCATCCCAACATCTGGGCTGTTGGCGATATCAATGAGCATTCTCAGCAAGTGTCGATTGCCATGGGAGATGGGACACAGGCGGCCATTTGGATTCAAAAGCGGCTGCGTGAATGGGAGATGTAGAAAAACGCCTGATTCTGGGCGTTTTTTCATGTACAAACCTCTATGAACGAGAAGGAACCCGAACTAGCAGAACCAAATATAAATACAGAAGAAGAACAATAAAGGGAACTTTTCCTGGGAAAGCGCAGGAAGTGAGTGGATTCGACATCGGCAGGCGTATGCTGCGTAGGTGTCATGGTAGCTTTGTTCCAGTAACTAAATGTGATATGATAGGACTACCCCGTATTTTCCAGTCCATCAAAAAATGGATGAATGCCAACAGGTATTCGCCGGAGAATGTGGAGAACTCTTACAGGCTTACCATCATATTTTGTAGTACGACTGGATGGCGAGGAGGGACAGTCATGCGTGTTGAACGCCTTGGTCAAGATAAAATACGAATCTTTTTAACTTTTGACGACCTCTCAGAGCGCGGGATAGAAAAAGAAGACATGTGGCGTGACATTCCTAAAGTTCATGAACTGTTCAACGACATGATGGAACAGGCTTATCACGAATTAGGGTTTGAGGTATCTGGGCCTGTTGCAGTTGAAGTGTTCGCCTTGCCAGCTCAGGGAATGGTCGTAATCGTAACGCGTGGCAAGACGGGCTCAAAGGACGGAAAAGAGGAAGAATTCGAAGACGAGGATGTATACGAGCTAGAGGTAACATTGGAAGAAAGCGATTTGATCATGTATGCCTTCCGGGACTTTGAGCATATGGTTGAAGCCGCCCACCGCATTAACGCCCTTTTGACCAATGGCGGAGCTGCCTACTTCTACCAGGGGAAATATCATCTGGTGCTGGAGGAAGTCGACTTGGATCAGGAGCGTTATCACAAGCTAATTGCGATCCTCTCTGAGTACGGAGAAGCGACGCCGATAACGATTTATGTGTTGGAAGAATACGGGAAAGTGATCGTTGCCGACGATGCTGTAAAAGAAATATGCAGGCATTTCACGTAATCAAAAAGAAATGTCTGGGAATATAAAACAGCACCTAGTCAACCAACTAGGTGCTGTTGCTGTCTGTATCGATTATGCTAGGCCGTCAAAAAAATCAGCCTCTTTACCTTGAAGGGTATAGTTCGGAAGGCTGTGCCAAGCCAAGATGTAATGATTGTTTGGCGGAACAGAATCGTGCTCGCCTTTTGTTACACCTGGAAACACGCGCTCGACTGATAAGTGCTGTGTTTTGTGTGCCCGCAAGGCATCAGCTACTTTCGGCATATATTCAGGTGCGTGAATGATCGTCGTAATGCTCTCGATTGGATCTGTAAAGGGTGGCTTCATCGTACCAAATCCTTCGTCGGATGAGCGAGTCGCATAATAAAGCTTTCGCACACCCGTTTCTGGGCCTAAAGAAAGGACAGCCTGGGTGGTAGCATGACTAATCGCCAAATGGTCAGGATGTCCGGAGATGCCATGCGGTGCAAACGTGACGACGATTTCCGGTTGGATCCGGTGAATAGCCTGGTGGATACGAGTAACGAGCTCATCTACGGGCACTGTGTTTAGGAACTTATCCTGATATTCCCAGACGTCTACCTGATCGAATCCAAGTATGGCACAAGCGTCGCGAAGCTCCTGCTCGCGAAATCGGGGGAGTTCTTCCGGTGTGCACAACGGTGGTTCGCCAGCTTTTCCTGCTTGCCCTTTTGTTGCACATAATAGATGTGTGCTGGCCATTTTGGTCTCACTATATTTGGAAATGGAAATCCCACAAGCAAACGTTTCGTCATCGGGATGGGCAAAGATAAACAAAATAGACTTTTTTTTCATAAAAACACCTCCATGAATAAACTTCCACATTACCTTTTCCATTATGGCATAAATTCACTAATCCTGTAATGAAAGAAACAAGTTTGGGGACAATAGAAGCATGGCTGGACGTGCATTTGAAGCTACTGCTACAAAACGGCGTCTGTAAAAGCGATTTCAAAATGGATGGTAAATAATTGAATGATTATGCAAAACAAGGCACGAAAACGTTTTCGAAATGGAAAAAAAACATTTTTAAGCTTCTCATAAATGATACAAGCGTGTATACTAAAGGCGGCATTGACCGAAAACATTTTTGAGGTGGTAAGTAATGGGTAATCAAGACGTGGTAACCGAAAGCACCGAAGGGAAAGAAAAGCAAGAATCATTGAACTTGCTCCATTCAACTCAAACGGTGATCAAGGAAGCACTGGAGAAACTAGGTTACCAAGAATCGATGTTTGAACTCTTGAAGGAACCGCTACGCGTTTTGACTGTACGTATTCCGGTTCGCATGGATAATGGCGAAGTAAAGGTATTTACGGGCTATCGTGCACAGCACAACGATGCAGTAGGTCCGACCAAGGGGGGCATTCGTTTCCACCCGGAAGTTACTGAGGATGAAGTTAAAGCACTTTCTATCTGGATGAGCCTCAAAGCAGGTATCGTCGATCTGCCATATGGCGGTGGTAAAGGCGGTATCATTTGCGACCCGCGTGAAATGTCCTTCCGCGAACTGGAAAGACTGAGCCGCGGTTACGTTCGCGCAATCAGCCAGCTTGTGGGCCCTACTAAAGATATTCCGGCTCCGGATGTCTTTACGAACTCACAGATCATGGCGTGGATGATGGACGAATATAGCCGTATCCGTGAATTTGACTCGCCTGGTTTCATTACGGGTAAACCAATTGCGCTGGGTGGTTCCCATGGCCGCGAAACAGCTACTGCAAAAGGTGTAACCATTTGCATCCGTGAAGCAGCGAAGCGTCGTAACATCGATGTAAAAGGTGCTCGCGTAGTTGTACAAGGCTTTGGTAACGCTGGTAGTTACTTGGCAAAATTCATGCATGATGCAGGCGCTAAAGTCGTAGGTATCTCTGATGCATACGGTGCGCTGCATGATCCAAACGGTTTGGATATCGACTACTTGTTGGATCGTCGTGATTCCTTTGGTACAGTGACAAAACTGTTCAACAACACGATTACCAACAAAGAGCTTCTTGAACTGGAATGCGACATTTTGGTTCCGGCAGCGATCGAAAACCAAATCACAGCTGCAAACGCTCACAACATCAAGGCGTCAATCGTAGTAGAAGCGGCAAATGGCCCAACTACTTTGGAAGCAACTAAGATTTTGACTGAGCGTGGAATTCTTCTGGTTCCAGACGTACTTGCTAGTGCTGGTGGTGTGACTGTTTCCTACTTCGAGTGGGTACAAAACAACCAAGGCTACTACTGGTCTGAGGAAGAAGTAGAAGAGAAGTTGGAAAAAGTAATGGTTCGTTCGTTTGAAAATGTATACTCCATGTCTCAAACTCGTCGCATTGACATGCGTCTGTCTGCTTACATGGTTGGTGCCCGCAAGATGGCTGAGGCTTCTCGCTTCCGCGGTTGGGTATAATTTTTCAAACAACCCTCCATATATTGAGAAAACATGGCTCCGCCGTTTTGGCGGGGCCTTTTTTATTGGTTGCTTGAGATGTGACTGTAGTGGAGAGAAGAATATTTCCAGGCTAGGCTCCAGGCTCCGTCCTGCTGAGGGTTGAGACTGTCCGCTCCGAAGGGATTCGCGGGGAAACGCAAAAGTGGTAGCCGCTACGTCGCGAAGGCACGGTTGCGTTTCTTTTGCCCGCGAATCCCTTCGGAGCTCGGTAGGACTCCACAAGTCGCTACGCCTGGAAATATTCTTCTCTATCGTAACTGATCACATTCTTCAATCTTTTAAGTCATTTAAAACTCGTTAAACATGGAAAGCTCGTAGAGGAAACAGGAGAAAACAGCGAAGATCTTTGGTACACCGACCCAGACGTAATGCAAAAAGCGAAACATGCTCTTAAGCGTCCACCTCTGAAACACATCCCGAAGGGACTACTTTGGACGCGGTTTCGCTTTTTGCATGGAGGCGGGCAGTCAATCTCACAGCGGGTGGCCCTAGAATCTGAGCGTTTTCTCCTGTTTCCTCTCCACCACAACAGCACCGTTCAAGTTATATTTTTAAGAAAAAAAAGCCTCCTGAAAAACTAGGAGGCTTACGTCATATGATTTACTGGTCGAACAACAGCTGCAGCTCTTTGAAAGTCCGTGTTTTTTGCAGCGTTACAATTAACTTGAGACGAGCCTTTTGCCCATTTAAGCCATTGGAGAAGATAATGCCCATCTCTTTTAGCTTACGGCCTCCACCTTCATAGTCATAGATATCCTGCACCTGACCATTGTAGCAGCGGGAGACGAGGACAATCGGTACGCCTTTGTCCAGTAACTGCTGCAGGGTAGGGATGATTGCGGGTGGAAGATTTCCCAATCCAAACGCCTCTACGACGAGTCCATCAATTTGCTGCTCCAATAAAAACTGTAGCCAAGAAGGCTCCATGCCAGCAACTGCCTTGATCAACGGGACATTCGCATCAGCATGAGTAATGGCATAATGCTCGCGATCCAATGGGGCGTGGTGGTATTGCACGCTTTTTTTCGCAATGGTTCCAATCGGTCCGTATTGTGGCGACTGGAAGGTAGCGACATTGCTCGTGTGTGTTTTCGTTACGTGACGTGCCGCGTGAATTTCGTCATTAAAAACAACGATAACCCCTTTGTTCAAACTGTCGGAATCTGCGGCTGCACGAACGGAAGAAATGAGATTGACTGGACCGTCAGCTCCGAGCTCATTACTGCTGCGCATGGCTCCGGTTACGACAATCGGGACGTTGACCGACAAAGTCAGATCCAGGAAGTATGCGGTCTCCTCCAATGTATCAGTCCCATGGGTAATGACAATGCCATCATAATGATCTTGTTCAAAGGCTTCCTCAATATCGAGACGCAGCTGATTCATGATCGCAGGAGTCATATGAGGGCTAGGTAGGTTGAGTACATTTTTCATGGTGACATCCGCGTGTTTTTCTAAAAAAGGAAGGATTTTGTTGACTGCTTGATCATCCAATGGCTTTACGCCTTCTGAGTCATCGACAGACATGGCAATTGTACCGCCTGTGTTCACTACCAAAATTTTTTTTGTCATGATCTCTCTCCTGTAGCGGGTTTTCATCAACCATTATTCATGGTACGATGAATGATAGTCTTGTGTAAAGGAGTAATAAAAGATGATTGCTTTGATCGGCGCGGCAGTTGCCCCCGGTATCGCCATCTTAAGTTACTTTTACCTGCGTGACAGTCTCGAACCGGAGCCGATTTCAATGGTCATCCGGTCGTTTATCTTTGGTATGCTGCTGGTTGTACCGATTATGGTACTACAGTACATCATGCAGAATGAATGGAACTGGCGGGATGGCATTGTCGCGGAAGTTTTCCAATCCGCTGTCGTGGAAGAATTTTTTAAATGGATGGTCATCTATTTTACGGTTTATAAACATTTCGAATTTGATGAGCCATACGATGGAATTGTTTATGCGGTTGCGGTGTCACTTGGTTTTGCTACGTTGGAGAATTTGTTTTACCTCATTATCAATGGAACAGATATCGCCATCTGGCGTGCCTTTCTACCCGTATCCAGCCATGCGCTGTTTGCGGTGTGGATGGGCTATTATCTCGGACGGGCTAAGTTTTCCAAGGACGCCAAACATGAACGGCTTTTTTTATGGATGTCGATTACCTTGCCGATCGGCTTGCATGCTTTGTACAACTTGATTTTTTTGGCGGTCCAAAACTGGTTGGTAGTGATTGTGCCATTCATGCTTGTGTTGTGGTGGCAGGGCTTAAAAAAGGTACAAAGAGCACACGATTTCGGTTCTAAAAATCTCTCTTCACGTCCACAATAGACGGTAAGGAGGAGACGTGCGTGCTAAAAACCGATCGAGCAAAAGTGACAATTCAATGCAATGTATGTGGAGAAAAGTTTACACTGCGTGGTCATCGAGAACCTGGAGGGCAAATAGAAACAGGGTTCAAGCAGTGCCTGTGTGATAACGACAAGCATTTTCGGATTGATGAGTCCTGATCTTTTCCATCCCAACTAAAAAAGCGTGACGAATCCAAGTGGGCCGATGCAAATAGCATCGGTCTTTTTCTATATCCAGATTTACATGCATAATCCACTCTTCCTCCACCAACACTATGCAAAGATTTCAATACATGCCAAGGAGGATTCAGCCGTGCGTACAATCTGGATCGCAGGTGTGTTGGTGATGTTGGTGGCAGCGGGCTTGAGTGGATACAAGGCTGTCTGGAAGGAAAAGAATGTAGCTGCCGTACAAGAGGAGCAGTTGGCTGCACCTGCAGCAAAGGATAAGACGGTTAAAACCAAGGCCAGCTTCCATCCTTCACGAGTCTCTGACAATGATTTAAAAATCATGGCGAATGCTGTTTACGGGGAGTCAAGAGGAGAGCCGTTTGAAGGGCAAGTTGCTGTCGCTGCCGTTATATTGAACCGAGTCAAGAGCCCTACGTTTCCTGATACGCCCTCGGCTGTGATTTTCGAACCACGTGCTTTTACAGCAGTTGCTGATGGTCAAATATGGCTTACACCGAATGAAAGTGCGACGAAAGCAGTGAAGAATGCACTAAACGGCTGGGATCCGACGGGAGGCTGCACGTACTACTTTAATCCGGATACAGCAACATCCGGTTGGATTTGGACCAGGCCGCAGGTGAAAAAGATCGGGAAGCATATCTTTTGCAGATAAAGGATGCATAATCAAAGGAGGAGTGGCAAGGGATGGTATATGGAGCAACAGCACGCGTGTTATTTCCCGTTGCCCTAGTTGCCTTAATAGGCGCTGGCGTGTGGGGATATCAGGAGCATAATGAGAAGAACTCAGTCTTGATTAAAGCGGAAAACTCATACCAACGGGCTTTCCATGATCTCACTTATCATGTGGACAAGCTGCACGATGAGCTTGGCAAATCGCTGGTGGTCAACTCGCGTAGACAAATGACTCCTATCTTGACGAGTGTTTGGCGCCTTTCCTATGCGGCACAAGCGGATGTCGGACAACTGCCATTGACCTTGATGGCATTTAACAAAACAGAAGAAATGCTGTCGAGGGTTGCGGATTTTTCCTATCGTGTCGCTGTGCGTGACCTCGACAAGCAGCCATTGAGTCAGAATGAATACAAGACATTGAAGAGCCTTCACACCCAGGCAAAGGAAATCCAGGATGAGCTGCGCAAGGTACAAACCGTCGCGATGGACAAACAATTGAGATGGATGGATGTCGAGACGGCTTTGGCCTCCAATAAAAACAAAGAGGACAATTCCATCATTGACGGATTCCAAACCATTGAGAAAAAAGTGCAGGAATACCCTGATTTAGACTGGGGCGTCGGAATACAGAGTCTCGATAAGAAAAAGCAGCAGCGAATCAAAGGGATCGATGGCAAACCAGCTACAAAAGAGGAAGCAGAGAAGAGTGCACTATCGTTTCTCGGGTTGAAGCCAGGAGATGCGAAAGTAGAAGTAAACGATAATGGCAAGGGGCAGGAATATTCGGCGTATAGCGTACATGTCACGCCAAATGGGCACAAGACTGGCATTAACCTCGATGTTACCAAACGCGGTGGAAAAGTCGTTTGGATGATGAACGAGCGTGGAATTGGCGAGGAAAAGCTGGACATGAAGCAGGCGGAAGAAAAAGGTAGAGTGTTCTTGCAGAACCATGGATTTGACAATATGCAGGTCTCTGAGATTGACAGCTACGACCGCAACGCACTCTTTACGTTCGTGCCAGTTCAGGATGGCGTCAGAATTTATCCGGACGGGGTGGTCGTTGAGATTGCGTTGGACAACGGAGAGGTTACTGCCTATAATTCGACGGAGTATCTGTTTAATCACAAAAAGAGAATTCTCTCCAAGCCCCGCCTCTCGAAAGAAGAAGCAAGGAAAAAAGTCAATCCGAGTGTAAAAGTGACGGATCAGCGACTTGCCCTAATCGAAGGGAAAAACGATGGAAAAGAAGTGCTGGCGTGGGAAATGACAGGCAGCTTTGAAGGGAATTCGTACATGGTCTACATCAATGCCTTGAATGGAGAAGAAGAAGAAGTTGTGAAAATGGAAACGGGATCGGGACAGAACGAAGGACAATAGTGTTAAAAAAATAGGGGGAAAGCTAGTTTTTTAGCGGCTTTCCCTATTTGCTGATTCGAAACAAAAGGGTATATAATGGAAAGGGTGATAGGAAGGGGAGGAACAATTACTTTATGATGCTTCCACGAATAGGACAAATAATAAGACTAAACTTCACGAGTTCCTCAGAAGAAACGGAGCTGCAAACCTTCAAAAGCCGTGTGGCTGATTTGAAGGAGGATGTAGCTTCTATCGAGTTGCCGACCAGCGAAAACACTGGACGAACTGGGGTGTTTCAACCAGGGACAGAATGCTTGGTTTGGTATGTTGGTGAGGATGGCTCACGCTATGAATTCCGCTCTACGATTGTCGGCAGACAAAACAATCACATTCCTGTTCTGCTTCTGCAACTGCCGGCTAAAGAGGAGATTGTGCGCACACAGCGACGAAACTACTTGAGAATTGACACCACAGTAGACATCGCAGTCAAACTGGATGATCCGATTCGCCGTTATCATTTTCTAGCACGAACGTTAGATATCAGTGGTGGTGGGCTGTCTTTTAGCTGTGAGGAAAGCTATCATTTAAAGGAAAAAGATAACTTGCACGTCTGGATTTCCCTTCCAAGTAAAAATGGACAGGTTCAACATGCTTTTGTTGTGATGGAAATTGTCAGACAAAAACCGGCGGAAGAAAAAGGTTTGCACCAATGGATTTCGGGTAAGTTCACCCAGATCAGTGAGCAAGATCGTGCAAAAGTGGTTAGAGCGTGTTACGAGAGACAGCTAGAGCTTCGCAAAAAAGGCGTTGTGGATTGACGCTTCATCAGAGGAAGTGACCCTATTGACCAGTCAGTACAACGATCGTTTTCGCAGCTTTTCCAAACGGGTAGAAAAAGGCATCATGATTGGAATTGTCGTATGTGCGATTATACTGACAATAGGTGAAGTCCTCATTCAGTACGTACCCGCAAGATTAGTATTAATCGAAACAGAACGCTTGGAAGGCGTGTCCAGAGAGCCCTAAAGGTTTGCGCATGCTTCCATACTATGGTACTATTATAGATAACATAGAAAACGGTCTTGTATCGTTTTTCATCACACAAAGAATGGGAAAGGGCTTCGACAGAAGCTTTTCTTGTTTTATTCCCATCCGAACTAACGTACATAGCAGGTGAGAAGTAATGAACATTGCCATTGATGGACCAGCGGGAGCAGGCAAAAGCACTGTCGCCCAAAAAGTAGCGGGTCAACTGGAATACGTGTACATTGACACGGGTGCCATGTATCGTGCCCTGGCTTGGGCAGTCCACCATCATCAGCTCCCTATCAGCGATGAGTCTACAGTTTCCGAACTTTTGCAAAAAAACAAGGTTCAACTAGTTCGGGAAAACGGACAGCAACATGTATACTGGAATGAAATCGATGTCACGAGCTGGATACGTTCCACAGAAGTGAGCCAGTACGCTTCCATTGTAGCGAGCTACGGTTCTGTACGTGAACAATTGCTTGTGCTCCAGCGACGATTGGCGACGCAAGGCAATGTCGTCATGGACGGCAGAGATATCGGTACTCATGTTTTGCCAGACGCTGACGTGAAGATATTTCTGACGGCCTCCATTCAAGAGCGTGCAGAACGCCGCTGGAAGGAACTACTCGCAAAAGGTACCCAGACAGACTTGGCTGAGCTGGAAAAAGAAATCGAAGAGCGAGATCGACGGGACATGCAGAGAGAAGTCGCGCCGTTGCGTCAGGCGGAAGATGCCGTTTTGGTAGACACAACAGGAATGACCATTGATCAGGTGGTCGATCGCATCTTGCAAATCTGCGAGCGAACGGGAGAGTCAACCCATTGAGTTACTATCGTTTATTCAGAGGTTTTTTTCGCATCATTTTTTCGCTTGTCTTTCGTTGGCAAGTGATCGGGCGTGAACATATACCTAAGGAAGGCCCAGTGATCCTTTGTGCCAACCACATTTCTTTATGGGATCCACCTCTTCTCGGGAGTGGCATCGAACGTCAGGTTCTTTTCATGGCCAAAGAAGAGCTGTTCAAAATTCCGGTCTTATCCTTTCTCATTACCAAATTCGGTGCATTTCCGGTTAAACGGGGTGCAGGAGATCGTGCGGCCATTCGCACGACTCTCAAATTGCTGGAAGATGGAAAAATCTTTGGAATCTTTCCTGAGGGAACCCGCAGCAAAACAGGGGAACCAGGGGAAGCGATGCCAGGTGTGGCGATGTTTGCTCTCAAGTCAGAAGCTGCGGTCATTCCGGTAGCCATTATTGGGCCATATCGACCGTTTCGTTCCATCAAGATCGTTTACGGTAAACCGATCGATCTGACTCAACTGCGCGAGGCCAAATCAAGCGCTGATACGTTGAAGGAAACAAGCGATCTGATTATGGAGCACATCAAGCAATTACGAAACCAGCATCTCTCTTAGCAAACGGTATAGAATTGCTAAAGGGACGAATACTAAAACTGCTGGAACTTACTGGCTTCATCAGTACTAACTGCCAGCCATCAGGCGACAGTTAAAAATATACATGCTCCCGCTTCGTGTAGTGAGGTTGTACACAACCTGTACATAGACGTTTGGGACTGGATGGTATTAAGGAGGTCTTTTGAATGATGGAAGAAACGAACGTAAGCTTGACGGATGCAACGACCATTTCCGTAGGAGATGTGGTAAAGGCAACCGTAACAAAAGTTGAGGACAAACAAGCGCTTGTAGATCTAGGTTACAAGTACGATGGTCTGATTCCTATCAGCGAACTGTCTCCACTGCATGTTGAAAAGGTATCTGATGTAGTTGCGGTTGGTGATACTTTCGAAGTGAAAGTCATCAAGCTAAACGATGAGAAAGAAGAGCTCGTTGTTTCCAAGAAAGCAGTAGCAATGGAATCCTCTTGGTCTGATCTTGAGCAAAAAATGCAAGCGGGTGAAATCATTGAAGCGACTGTGAAAGAAGTAGTGAAGGGCGGCCTTGTTGTTGATGTAGGCGTTCGCGGCTTCATTCCAGCTTCCATGGTAGAGCGTCATTTTGTTGAAGATTTCTCCGACTACAAAGGCAAAACATTGGCTTTGAAAGTAGTAGAAATGGATAAGGAAAAGAACAAAGTCATCCTGTCCCACAAAGCGGTATTGGAAGACGAAGTAAAAGTGCAAAAGCAATCCATTATGGATAAAATCCAAGTGGGTCAAGTATTGGAAGGAACGGTTCAGCGCATGACCGATTTCGGCGTATTCGTGGATATCGGTGGTGTAGATGGATTGGTTCACGTATCTGAGCTTGCTTGGAACCGTGTAGATAAGCCGTCCGATGTCGTGAAAGAAGGCGACAAGGTAAAAGTGAAGGTCCTCAAAATTGACCGTGAAAACGAGCGCATTGGCCTTAGCATCAAGGAAACGCAAGCAGGTCCATGGGCGAGTGTTGCAGAAGATTTCAAAGCGGGCTCTATTTTGAATGGAACGGTAAAACGTCTGGTGTCCTTCGGTGCATTTATTGAGCTGGCACCTGGAATCGAAGGCCTCGTACACATCTCTCAGATTGCAAATCGTCGGGTGAATACACCTAGTGAGGTGTTGAAAGAGGGTCAAGAGGTACAGGTGAAGGTTTTGGATGTTGTTCCACAAGAACAACGCATTAGCCTCAGTATCCGTGCAGTAGAAGAAGACCGTGTGGAGCAGGCAGAACGTGCAAGCAAGCGTGAACAGCAACAATTCACGCAAGAAAACAACCAACCAATGGGCGTGACATTGGGTGAGTTGTTCGGTGATCTGAAAGACAAGTTCAAGTAAGATAAAAAGGAAGATTCATGGGGATACGCTCTGGCGTATCCCTTTTTTCTGAGAGCGAAAGTCTAGGAGGGGTACAATGGATCGTCGTTCGATTAGAAAATTGGACCATATTCGAAATGCTCTTATCACCGGGGAAAATGGTGCAAATAGTTTTGATGATGTCAGCTTCGTTCCGAACAGCTTGCCGAACGCAGCGCTTGCAGAAACCTCACTGGACACCAAGATCGCATCCTTGAGACTCCCCTCACCGATCATGATTAATGCGATGACGGGTGGAGCTAGTGGGACTACCCAGATCAATCAAAAACTGGCGATCATTGCGAGGGAACGAAATCTGGCGATGGCTGTTGGCTCACAAATGGCCGCTTTGCGTGATCCAGATGTTACGGATAGCTATCGGATTGTCAGGAGGGAACATCCACAGGGAATCTTATTTGCAAATGTGGGGGCAGAGGCGACTGTGGAGCAGGCAATAGCAGCGGTGGAGATGATGGAAGCGAACGGACTACAAATCCATCTGAATGTCATGCAAGAGCTGTTAATGCCAGAGGGGGATCGGGATTTTCGCGGCTATCTCGAGCGGATTCAGGCGATCAGGGAGAGTCTGGATGTGCCGGTTATCGTCAAAGAAGTCGGCTTTGGAATGGCAAAGGAATCAATCGAGAAGCTCATAGAAATCGGGATCAGAACAATCGATGTGGGTGGAAGAGGCGGAACAAATTTTGCTGAAGTCGAAAATATGCGAAACGATCAGCCAAATGCCATGTTCGAGGATTGGGGATTCACGACAGTGGAGAGCTTGCTGGAAGCGAATGCTGTCGGTCATCCTGGAATGTCATACATAGCAACAGGTGGAATTCGTCATGGACTTGATGTAGTCAAAGCCGCTACTTTAGGTGCGTCCGCTGTCGGGATGGCAGGGGCAATGCTACGTCTGGTTCAACGCGAATCCCTGGAAGATTGCTTGTCTACCGTCGACAGATGGCATCATCAAATTCGTGTAGCGATGACGGCACTAGGACTAAAGGGTCTGGCTGACGCTGTTTGTACTCCTGTTATGATCACGGGAAAAACAGCAGAGAGAGCGAGACTTCGTCATGTGCAATTAGAGAGACTGGCGCAACGTTAGGTAGTGGACGAGCATTCGATTCATGAAATTTCCTTGGTTGAGGCATACTTTTGGGGAGACGACCATCATTTTGAGGAGATGAACATGAACGAGGGAACCGTTGCGATCCTTATCCAGTGGTCTTTGCTGTGTCTTGTCTGGATGGGAAGCTTTGACTTGCAGCTGCGAAACATGAAGATGGAACGCAGACGAGTGCTCACAGTGATCAGCGCATTTTTAATTTGTACGTTTGTTAGCTGGAAAATCTATTTTGCCCCTATTCAAGTTAGTCTAAGTGGGACTGTATTGCCACTGATCGCAAGCATTGTCCTTTACACCAAGCTCATGTCTAAAATACGCAGATTGTACTTGCTGAGTGCGCTGGCAACGGCCCTTTTGCTATTTTGGTTGCGCTGGCTGTTTTTTACCGATCCGATCTTGCTGTTCTGGGATGAGCGGATCATCGTACCTGCTGTTGGAGTCAGTACCATTTTTTTGATGAGCAGAACACATCTGGGACAGTTGTTTCAGCTGATGCTCTCCTTGCCTCTCGCAGATGCGATACATTCGCTATATTTTTGGAAATTGTCGGGTTCTTGCCAGTGGGGATCCGAGTATGCGCAAGATTTGCTGTGGAGTAGCCTATCTCTATGGGTTCTCGTCAGCATAGTCTGGTCTGCGATTCGTCGTATCCTTGGTAGAACAGAAACAGAGTCTTCCCATTCCGATACGGGTAGGTGACGCTAGGGTGTTGAAGGGATTGCTAGCATATGATTATGTGTTTCCGTTAGTTCTGGGTTTCCTATTCGGCATTTTGTGCCGGATTCATCTTTTGCGAACAGATTATCGACAATATCCAACCTATCCCCACGGAAAAATTATTCACGTTTCACTTGGGGTGATCGCATCCGCGCTCGGAGCGTTAGCGATTCCTGCTCTGCTCAAGGAGAATTACACGGCAGTCACATTTTTGACGTTGGCTGCTCAACAATTCCGTGATGTCAGGAACATGGAACGCAATACGCTTAATGAGATCGATAAACTGGAGCTGGTGCCCCGTGGTGGCCCCTATATCGAAGGAATTGCAATGGTGTTTGAAGGGCGCAATTACATGGTCATGTTTACCTCTTTGGTGACAACGACGGCTACCATTCTCTTTCATTGGTGGGGAGGTGTCATTGCAGGTGTCATCGCCTTGTTGATTTCTCGCAAGCTGCGCTCTGGGAAAACTCTATCGCTGATTGCAGAGATCGAGCCGGGGGAAGTGAGAATGGAAGGAAGAGACTTGTATGTGAACGACATTTACATCATGAACGTCGGGTTGGCAGATGCTCAAGAGATCATACGTGAGCATGGCGTTGGTTTTATTCTGACACCGCGGGATGCCAATGCCAAGGTCACGCTTGCCCACCCTGGACAGCGACAAGCGATTTTGCACGATGCCGCAACGCAACTCGGCGTATATACCGATACGGGAGAGCCTTCGCTGACACCCTTGGTAAAACGTGATATAAAGTCGGGGAGAATGGGTGTATTTTTATTGCCGCAAGAAAAAGATGTGGAACGTGCAACGTCCGTCATTCGTGCAGTCCCGATTCTCGAAAGCGTCTTCCGAATGCCAACGAAGACTAGAATGGTGAAAAAGGAGCTGTAGGCCATGACAGGAGTCATCTTGGCGGTGATTACGACGAACAAAGACAGGGTAGCGGGTGGTGTGCCGATTTTTATCGAGTCTACTACGGAGCTTATGCAACAAACAGCTTTCACGCTGGAAAAGATACTAGACGGGATGGTGCATGAAGTGAGCGCCGATACCCTAATCATTGTTCGGCATAAGTAGTGTATGGTATGATTAGCTAGTCAAAACGTAAATGAGAGAGAGTGTTGTTGATTATGGGATTACCAGTGGTAGCCATTGTGGGGAGACCCAACGTGGGGAAATCCACGATTTTTAACAGATTGATTGGCGAACGAGTCGCGATCGTGGAGGATATGCCGGGAGTAACCCGTGACCGCCTGTACGGGAAAGGTGAATGGTTAACTCATACTTTCCATGTGATTGATACCGGTGGAATTGAGTTTGGCGAGACCGACGAGATTCTTACACAAATGCGTTACCAGGCAGAGCTTGCGATTGACGAAGCAGATGTCATCATTATGATTGCAGATAGCCGTACAGGTGTGACAGATGCGGACGTTGAACTGTCACGGATGCTAAATCGGACGGGAAAACCTGTCGTACTCGCAGTGAACAAAGCGGATAATCCGGAAATGCGCGCGGATATTTACGATTTTTATTCCCTGGGCTTAGGCGAACCATTCCCTGTCTCGGGTAGCCATGGTCTTGGTTTGGGCGATATGCTGGAAGACGTGGTTCAGCATTTCCCAGCAGAGGATGACGAAGAGAAGAGAGACGATGTTATTCGTGTATCCATCATCGGTCGTCCAAACGTCGGGAAGTCTTCCTTGACGAATGCGATTCTCGGTGAAGAGCGAGTCATTGTCAGTGAGGTTGCTGGAACGACCCGTGATGCGATCGACACGCCATTTGAGCGTGATGACCAAAGCTACATTCTTGTAGACACGGCAGGTATGCGCAAGCGTGGAAAAGTGTATGAAACAACGGAAAAATACAGTGTAATGCGTGCGATGCGTTCCATCGAGGATTCCGATGTCGTTCTTGTTGTCATTAACGGGGAAGAGGGCATTATCGAGCAAGACAAGAAAATCGCAGGTTATGCACATGAGGCTGGCCGTGGTGTCATTATTATCGTGAACAAATGGGACGCGATTGAAAAAGACGACAAAACGATGCAACGCTTCACAGAATTGATTCGCGAAGAGTTTAAATACCTGGATTATGCTCCGATCCTGTATGTGTCTGCAAAATCGAAGCAACGTGTCCATACGATTCTACCGAAGGTCAATGAAGTAGCTCAAGCACATGCGATGCGCATTCCTACCGCGGTTCTCAATGATTTGGTAACAGATGCGACGATCCGTACGCCTCCACCATCTGATCGCGGCAAACGCTTGAAGATCAACTATGCGACACAAGCAACGGTGAAACCGCCGACGTTCATTCTGTTTGTGAACGATCCGGAACTCATGCACTTCTCCTATGAACGTTACATAGAGAATAAGATCCGTGAAGCATTTGTGTTTGAAGGCACACCAGTTAGAATCTGGACACGGAAAAAAACGTAGGGAGAGAAAAACGCCATGGTGTTATTATCCTGGGTGCTTAGCTATTTAATCGGTTCTATTAGCTTTAGCTATCTTATCGCCAAAAAAGTCGCAGGAATTGACATTCGTTCTCATGGCAGCGGAAATGCCGGTGCAACCAATACCCTCAGGGTGTTAGGAAAAGGGCCCGGCATTGCCGTTCTCCTTCTTGATGCATTAAAAGGAATAGCTGCAATGGGACTGACTCACCTGATGACGGGGGATCCGGCAGCATACGCAGTGGCAGGATTGTTTGTTATCGCGGGTCACAATTGGCCAATCTTTTTTGGATTTCGCGGAGGGAAAGGCATTGCGACCACGCTAGGTGTCGTATTAGGGTTTTCTCCCTTGGCATTTTTGATTGCTGCCGTGATGGCTGTCGCAGTCATTGCGATCACTCGCTTTGTTTCATTAGGGTCATTGGTTATCGTAACGGTTATTCCATTTACCCTTTACTTGTTGGACAAACCTATTTCCTTTATTTGGGCGAGCTTGGCGATCGCAATCTTTGCTTACATTCGTCATTATAATAATATCCGCAATCTTCTTTCAGGTAACGAGCGAAAACTAGGAGACAAGTCCAACCGGAAGCTGGGATAATGTACGAACGGACATGAGAAAAGTGGAGGGGGACGTATTGATTCAAAATGTTACGGTGATTGGTGCCGGAAGCTGGGGAACGGCACTTGCTACAGTCTTGGCGGACAACGGTCATCAGGTCACGCTTTGGGTACGGGATACCAGGCTGGCAGAGGAAATAAACAGCAAGCATGTGAATGAGAAATACCTGCCGGGAGAAAAGCTTTCAGCTAACATAGTGGCGACGACCAACATTCAAGAGGCTGTAGAAGGGAAGCGCATTGTTCTTCTCGTTGTTCCTTCCCATGCCATGCGCCAAATTTGTCAGCAAGTGGCTCCGCACCTGGAACCGGATGTCCTTTTGATTCATGCGACAAAAGGCTTTGAATTGCAAAGCTTGAAGCGAATGTCAGAAGTCATTACGGAAGAGGTGCCGAAAGAGATTGCGTCCAGATTGGCAGTGTTGTCAGGACCAAGCCATGCCGAGGAAGTAGTCAAACGGCAACCAACGACAGTTGTGATGGCGTCTGAATCGGAAGAAAGCATGCTGCGTTCTCAGGATTTGCTAATGAATACGAATTTTCGTGTGTATACCAACCCGGACCTGATTGGCGCTGAGATCGCTGGAGCGTTGAAGAACATCATTGCACTTGGTGCAGGGATGTCGGATGGTTTAGGGTATGGAGATAACGCGAAGGCAGCCCTGTTAACCCGTGGTTTGGCGGAAATTAGCCGTCTGGGCATCAAGCTCGGTGCTAAACCGCTTACGTTTTCAGGTTTGGCTGGTGTTGGCGATTTGATTGCCACATGTACGAGTAAACACAGCCGAAACTGGCGTGCAGGCTATATGCTCGGACAAGGAAAAAAACTCGATGACGTACTGACACAGATGGGGATGGTTGTCGAAGGCGTTCGCACGACAAATGCAGCCTTTTCCTTATCGCAACGCGAGCAGGTTGAAATGCCAATCACCACGGTTCTGTATGGCATGCTGTTTGAAGGAAAAGAAGCTCGTCAAGGTGTGGAAGAACTGATGGGGCGCGGAAAAACCTTTGAAATGGCGTACCTCAATCCCGATGCCGAATAAGTCATGAATGAAGTATCACCGATTTAGGCTTCTGCACATACCATAGGGTGAAAGCCCATGTGCAGGAGGAGATTTCACATGAATAATATATCGAAACGACTTTTTGAGCGCTTGCAAGGGAAAGCAACGGAAAATGTCGATGAAGAAAAGCTTCGCTCACTAGCCGGTCAGGTCAAGCGCAGTGATTTTGAAGACGAGACCAAGCTGCGTCAAATCATTCGCACGCTCGCTACCCTTAGTGGCAAGCAATTAACTCCTGAAAAGGAAGATAAGGTCATTGAGATGTTTCGCAATCAGGAAATCAATCTGGGTGACATGTCGACCTTGACCAAGCTGCTCAAATAAGAGAAATGGGCGATTATGCCCGTTACCTGCAACAAAAACCGTCATACAGTAAGACTAGGAACAATCATGGCTCTACAGGGACATGGCTGACCTACAGATTGCAAGAAAAAAAGAGGGATCTTATCCCTCTTTTTTTCGTTCCTTGGTGTTGCCGCTTACCTGTGTAATCAGGTTCTGGACCAAAGGGGATTGCAGGAGCCCCAGTAATTGCCCGATATCTATATTGGCCAAAAGGTTGCCTAAGCCTGATTCCTGCGGGGGTGTTGTTTCTGCAGCCTTTTGTGGCTCTGGAGCAGCTTTGCGTTTGCCAGCAGTAGCAGGCTTTTCGGCAACAACTTCAGGCTCAGGTGTGCGTTTTCCGAGGTTCTCAATCATCTCCATCGCCCCGTACAACGAATCCATCGTGTCTTCTACCTGCCGAATCGTGCTACCGATCCCTTTGATATTATGGCGCATTTTCGAAACAGAGGTGCGCAAATCAACCGCGGGCAGAATTTTTTTCGGTGAAATAGAAAGGGAGACATTTTCGACTTGGTCGCTTAATTTTTTGCTGGGTATCGGCGCGTATGGATTCCGCCATTTTCGATTACTTACTTTATTACTCAACGTTTCATCCCTCCAATGGGCGAATTCATCAGGATAGTCTATGCGAATGTCTAGTATTAGGTTCGCAAGCGTCAGACGATGAGGGGGAAATATGGTATAATAAAGCAAAAAATGCAAAGGATGCTGCAGTCCCGATGTATATTGATCCTATGACAAAGATGAACATTTCCTTAATCGCCATTGGGCTCATGTTCGTCTGCAATTTACTTATGATCTTTGCCAGGAAAATAACCAATGGGTTCTTGCGGTTCCTTGTAAAGACAATCGCATTCTTACTATTACTCGTCGTGCTTGTCATGATTTTGATTGTGATTTTTGTCTAGGGAGGATAAACGATGTCAACAATCACACTACTTACTCGTGCAGGCAGTCACGAAGTCTCAATCGAGTTGAATCAATCCATTGTTGATCTTGCGAAAAAGAACAACATTGTGTGGGGCCATGCATGCCAAAGAGGGGTATGTGCACAATGCCGTACACATGTTTTGGAAGGGGCAGAGTACTTAAACGAAGTGACACCAGAAGAAAAACTGCGATTGCGAAAGGCTGAACGAGCAGACGGCTACAGATTAGGCTGCCAGACGAAGGTTGTTTCATCAGGAACAGTCAAGGTAGCTCATCGGCCGTACTAGTAAAGGAAGTGACGGAATGGGGAAAGTAACCTTTCTCCCGAGCAAGAAGAGTGTGAAGGCGCGGACAGGGCAAACCTTGGTTGGTGTAGCTTCGTCAGCTCGCGTCGTCATCCCGCAGAGATGCGGAGGACACGCATCTTGTCTGATGTGCCGCGTGGTCGTTGAGAATGGCCTGCTGTGCCCGCCAACGGCATTGGAAAAGCGAAAGCTGCCTGAGAAGGATCTGGCGAATGGGATTCGTTTGGCCTGTCAGGCAAAAACGACAGAAAAGGATTGTACGGTCAGAATTCCAGAAAGCAAGCTGAAATCAGTGGTAGCAGCTGCACTCGAGCGACAACGCAAAGAAAATGAAGATGGAATGTAAGAGGTGTATACATAAGATGTGGCAATCGTGGCGAAAATCGTTCAAGCTTGTGATCAGTTTGACGATTCTGACTACCCTTTTATCTGGATGCTTGTATCCGGATGAGCGCAGAGCAGAGAATCAAATTCCTAGTACCTTTTTTGTAGATGCAACGCAAAAAGCGGTTGAGCAATTCCAGAAAGATACAGCAGTGTTGCCAATCGAAACGAAATCCCTTGATACTCCTATTTTTGAAAAATACGAGATTGATTTCCGCAAGATGATTCCGAAATACATGCCAGATGTACCAGGGAATGCATTTGAAAAAGGCGGCGTATACAAGTATGTACTGATTGATGTGGAAACAAAACCCACAGTGAAGCTCATTCATTTGACCGCTGTTAGCACAGTGGGGGATGTACAAAGCGAAGTAGACCGTTACAAGAATCATTTCGAAAAGCTGCCTATACTCGCTGACTTGGGGAATGGATACTATTCCATTGATCATGACCGGCTAGGTTTAAAAGCGTGGCAAGTACCGTCAACAATGGGGACTTACTTATTGCCACTGATCATGAACGCTGAAGGACAAGTTGGAATTGATTACGCTGCGGATATCGCGCAATTGCTTCGGGATACAAAAGTAACCGTGCCGGAAAAAACAGACCCGAGGTACGTTCTGGCGCGCAATTCCATGTTCGTACCCGCGAAATCATTTCCATATGAAATGGTCGATGGTGATCCGAAGCTTCTCAAATTAAATTAACTTCCTGAAAAACGACTCGCATCAGGGTCGTTTTTTTTTGTTCTAGTTAACGCAAAAATACATATATTTGTACTGTCCACAAAACTAGTACGAGATTCCCTACGAAAATACTGGCGGTCAGGGATAATTCGGAAAATCGGTCATAGTGTAAAAATAGACAAATAGAAGGAGGTCATCGATGGTGGAACGAGTCGACATCTTTAAAGACATTGCCGAGCGGACGGGCGGAGACATCTACCTCGGAGTGGTAGGCCCTGTTCGTACGGGAAAGTCGACCTTTATCAAGCGGTTTATGGAGCAAGTTGTCATCCCGAATATCAACTCTGAAGCGGAGCGGATACGAGCGACAGATGAGTTGCCGCAGAGCGCTTCAGGACGAACAATCATGACAACAGAACCCAAATTTGTTCCGAATCAGGCCGTTAACGTACATGTGACAGAAGGACTCAGCATCAATGTCCGCCTCGTTGACTGCGTTGGCTATACGGTAGAAGGGGCAAAGGGCTTTGAAGACGATAATGGCCCAAGAATGGTAAATACACCTTGGTATGAAGAGCCTGTACCATTTGAGGAAGCGGCCGAGGTCGGAACACGCAAGGTTATCCAGGAACACTCGACCATCGGGATTGTAGTGACAACGGATGGCAGCATCGCGGAAATACCGCGTGTAGGATACATCGATGCAGAGGAGCGGGTTGTAAACGAGCTGAAGGAAGTCGGAAAACCGTTTGTGATCGTTGTGAACTCGACGCGTCCGCGCTCTGATGAAGCACAAAACCTTCGGGTACAACTCCAAGAAAAATACGATGTACCAGTCGTTGCCTTGTCGGTTGATCATATGACCGAGCAGGAAATCTTGCTCCTCATGAGAGAAGTCTTGTTCGAATTCCCAGTTCATGAAGTAAATGTCAATCTGCCGAGCTGGGTAATGGTACTGGAAAACGGGCACTGGCTGCGTCAGAACTACGAGGAAGCTGTACGTGAGACCGTGCAGGACATCCGCCGGTTACGCGATGTGGACCGTGTCGTCGGCTTCTTCAATGACTATGACTTCGTAGAGAGAGCCTCTCTTGCTGGAATGCACATGGGGCAAGGGATCGCAGAGATTGACCTCTACGCGCCAGATGAACTGTATGACCGCATCTTGATGGAAATTGTCGGAGTAGAGATAAATGGCAAAGATCATTTGCTGAAAATTATGCAGGAGTTCGCACATGCCAAGCGCGAGTTTGATCAGGTAGCAGAAGCATTGCACATGGTCCGAAGTACGGGCTACGGTATAGCAGCCCCGTCGTTGCATGAAATGACCTTGGACGAACCTGAACTAATCCGCCAGGGACCGCGCTTTGGTGTCAGACTTAAAGCAACAGCGCCATCTATTCACATGATTCGGGTGGATGTCGAGTCTGAATTTGCTCCAATTATCGGTACAGAGAAGCAGAGTGAAGAGCTTGTCCGCTATCTGATGCAAGACTTTGACAAAGACCCGCTTTCCATCTGGAACTCCGATATTTTTGGACGCTCTCTCCATTCCATCGTAAGAGAGGGTATTCAGGCGAAAATTACCATGATGCCAGACAACGCCAGATACAAATTACAGGAGACATTGGGTCGAATCATCAACGAGGGATCGGGTGGCCTGATAGCGATCATACTCTAATAAATAGTTCCAAAGTCCTATAAACAACAAATAGAGGGAAGGCATCTGACATGACGAGATGCCTTTTTTTCTTGTATTTCGTTCAATTTCGACAGGAGGGGCTTGAATTTAAGAAATCGGTGTATTACTATAAGCTTGTCAGATCGGTAAAAACAACCATTCGTGTATAAAACGCTTCGTTTCGGTTAAGAAAAATAATAGCTAGGACTTGGTGTTCTTTGAGGGGAGGTGAATATAATGAACAAAACAGAACTGATTGCAAAAGTGGCTGAAACCACAGAACTCACCAAGAAAGATGCAACAAAAGCAGTTGATGCAGTTCTTGACGCAATTGCAGATGCATTGAAAACTGGTGATAAAGTCCAACTGATCGGCTTTGGTAACTTCGAAGTTCGTGAACGTGCGGCTCGTAAAGGTCGTAACCCACAAACTGGTGAAGAGATCGAAATCGCTTCCAGCAAAGTACCTGCGTTTAAACCAGGTAAACAACTCAAAGACTCCATCAAGTAGTTGTTTCTTTTGAGAACGAAGCACTTACATAAAAAAATCCACATTGAAAAATGTGGATTTTT
The DNA here is from genome assembly GCF_013186635.1 of Brevibacillus sp. HB1.3. NCBI lineage: Bacteria > Bacillati > Bacillota > Bacilli > Caryophanales > Paenibacillaceae > Brevibacillus > Brevibacillus sp. HB1.3. The sequence continues at coordinate 370,400 of NZ_JABMIT010000001.1, forward strand.
TTCTATCTACATACAGTTTGCCTATGAGAATTCTGGGATATCTTTTTGTCTTTTTTTAAACGATATGGTAAGATTGGCTTTGATCGCGAGCAGGCACTAAGTCTGGCACTGATTTGGAGCAGGCAGACCTTAGTGATGAGAAACAAGGCGTATGCCGTTACGTAGGAGGTACAATGATGAACGTCGACTTAGATAAAATACAGCAAGCTGTTCGCATGATCCTAGAGGCAGTGGGGGATGATCCTGATCGTGAGGGAGTGCTGGATACCCCTAAGCGAGTTGCGAAAATGTACGCCGAAGTATTTGAGGGCATGCATATAGACGAAGAGCAGTATTTCGAGACTGTCTTTAGCGAAGATCATGAGGAAATGGTGTTAGTAAAGGACATTCCGTTTTACTCTATGTGTGAGCATCACTTGGTTCCCTTCTTCGGAAAAGCGCATGTCGCTTACGTACCACGTGGAGGCCGAGTAGTAGGACTGAGCAAGCTCGCGCGTGCCGTCGATACCGTGGCGAAACGTCCGCAGTTGCAGGAAAGAATTACAGCGACAGTGGCTGATTCGATTATGCGCAAGCTGGATCCGCACGGCGTAGTTGTGGTAGTAGAGGCAGAGCATATGTGCATGACAATGCGTGGCGTGAAAAAGCCAGGCTCAAAAACGATCACCTCTGCTGTTCGCGGTATGTTTGAGAAAGATGCGGCTGCGCGTGCAGAAGTCATTAGTTTGATGCGCTAATCAGAATGCAAAAATAAGGAAATTATATTGACTTTATAGGTAAAATATTGTATAGTACGGATGTACAGTCGGGATGTGGCGCAGCCCGGTAGCGCGCACCCTTGGGGTGGGTGAGGTCCAGGGTTCGAATCCCTGCATTCCGACCATCTGCATATAACAATCAGAAGCCTTGAACAGAGGCTTCTTTTTTTGTGTGAAATTGCTACTCTCCCAAGTAGTACCAATTTGCTATTGGCTTCCTGATCTTTCTTTTTTATAATGATAGGTAGACAAGCTAGGGAAGGGTTGTTCAATGCTATGAAGGTGCCTGTATCACTTCAACCATATTTGCAAACATTACCGCAAAACTATGATGCCTCTTCGCTTTCGTATGGAGACGAGGGGCTCTTCTCGGACATCTTACAGTCCCAGTTAGCAACAACCGGCCAGCGGGTAATCAGTTCGCAGGAGATTTTGGCCAAGCTAGATGGATCCAGAAGCTGGAAGATTCCTACACAAATTCAAAATGAGCAGTCCTTGTCTTTTGCCAAAGGGCCATCTGTTCCTACTCCGGAAATCTTAGACAAGATTGATCAGACAGCGAAAGCGATCGGAGTGAACGTTGATCTGGTGAGAGAGGTCGTCAGGGCTGAATCCAATTTCAATCCGAATGTAGAATCTCACGCAGGGGCAAAGGGCTTGATGCAGCTGATGGACAATACGGCAAAAGCCATGCAAGTCCGCAATGTATACGACCCTGATGAAAACCTTGAAGGTGGAACAAAATATTTAAAATCGCTTTTGGATCGTTATGATGGAGATGTGAAAGTAGCACTTGCTGCTTACAACGCTGGCCCAGGTCGGATGAGTCGTCTGGGAATCAGCAGTGATGACGAGCTAGAAGCGAAGTTTGACCAATTGCCGCAAGAGACACAGCGCTATGTAGACAAGATCATGAGCCGTCTGGAGTCAGAAGGGGCATCATACTAGACGTACGCGCATACCGTATTGGTCAGGAGGAAACACATTGGCACAATCATCGGGATTTAATCAGGATTATTTCGTAGTCAAAGCGAAGGAAAATGGCGTTCATGTGATTGGATTAACAAGAGGCACTGATACGCGTTTTCATCATACAGAGAAGCTCGATAAAGGCGAAGTCATGATTTTTCAATTTACGGAGCACACCTCTGCAATTAAAGTGCGAGGAAAAGCAGTCATTTACTCGCAGCATGGCGTCGTGGATACGACCGAATAAAGAACAAGTCGTTTTGCTAAGAAGCAGGCATAGCCTGCTTTTTTTGTTTGTACAATGGAGGAGAGGAGGGATGTCTATGCCGCGCCAATTGTTGATGGCGATTGCTGTTTCCACTTTCTTGGCTCTGATGCTGTCGCTCGTTCCCACAAATCAGTGGATGCAAGCGGATATACCGACATTTCAGTCAGCACGTGCCATTCACTTAAGCGAGCAAAATGCCCTTGATTTGTTTACAAGGATGTCGACACATTATAATATTAAGCGTATAAAATGGGAAAACCCATCGATCTATGTCGATTTTGTGGTGAAACCTGACGAAAAAGTAGAGTTAAACACCGTCTATCAAGATTTTTACCGTTTGACATACGACTTGTATACCTATGCAGACAATGTCGGGCCCGTGTACTATCGCTTGTTGGAGGAGACGGATCCACCAAAAGAATCGAGATTATTGATTGCCATACAATCGACAACTGGAAATCTTGCAGGACAAGACAAACCTTTGACCGATCCTTCAGATATCCAGACCTTTGTAAGCAGTACATTTCCTATTCGAATCGAGCCGTATTTTTATGAGCGAATTAGTCCCTGATGGAAGAAGTATGGTATGATAGTAGAGACGGCCTTTTGACCGGACGGCAGAGGAAGACCGAAGAGTAAGGAACAGTACGGAACAGGCAGACATCTTTAGGTTGTGCAGCTTGTGGAGGAGGACGCATGAGCAAAGAACTTTCCCCGAATGTAGAAGAGGTTCGGTCCATTATCGAACAAATCTACAAGAGAATCACCCATTCCTATGTAGAACATTATGTTGACGTTCCTTCCATGGCGGAAAATCGTCTAGAGCTGTTGTACCTTTTTTTGCTGGAACAAGGCATGCCGAAGGAAAAGGCTTCGGTTTTATGTACAGCAACTGGGCTAGTCCAATTGGGATTGGACACCCATGAGCTCGTGAAAAATGAGTACGACTCCTCACAGAGCGCGGAGCGAAACCGACAGCTGACTGTACTTGCAGGTGATTATTACAGCAGTCGTTATTACCACCTTCTGGCTTCTACGGGTGAAATCCAAGCCATTCAAGTGTTGTCGGCAGCTATTCAGCGAGTGAACGAAGCGAAAATGAGACTCTACATCGCTGGGCGGGATAGCAAGACTTTATCAGATGAAGAGTACTGGGAACTGCGAAATACGATTGATACAGGCTTATACGTGGCTGTTGTAGAGGAGTATGCCGATTCAGCTGATCGTCGTCGTTTCTGGAGTGATCTGATGAAGCAAACAGCCAAGGTAGAGAGTGTGATCGGTGAGTGGGAGCAGCTCAAATGGCAAGAACAAGTCCCTTTTGGTTTTGCCCGTTTTTTGCTGCAAAAACCCGGGGCTACACTCGCGCAAGTTTTGTCAGGCGTTGAGGGGAAAGCCCTCGAATTAATCGGTTTATGTGAGCAAATGGTGCGTACGTTGCATCCTGCAGAGACGCGGAACATGCTTGCATCCATTACGGCACGGTACTCCCATCGGATCAGTCGCTTGAAGAAGGTAATTGAGGAGATGTAGCCAAGTGAACCAGACACAGATGAATGAGAAAGCAGAGTACGTTCACTCCGTTTTCGAGAGCATTGCAAACGATTACGACAAAATGAATCATGTAATCAGCTTTGGCAGTCATATTGCTTGGCGTAATTACACGATGAAGCAGATGAATATCCAGTCAGGGCATACGGCTTTGGATGTTGCTTGTGGTACAGCAGACTGGACGATTGCATTGGCTAAGGCTGTTGGAAAAGAAGGCAGTGTTGTTGGCCTTGATTTTAGCCAGAATATGCTGGATGTAGGAGCATATAAAGTGGCGAACGCAGGTGTTGGCAACAATGTAAAGCTAGTGAACGCAGATGCAATGAATCTGCCTTACGAGGATGATACATTCGACTTCGTGACAATCGGATTTGCCCTGCGCAATGTGCCGGATGTCCAGCAGGTTTTGAATGAAATGGCGCGTGTAGTGAAGCCAGGCGGCAAAGTCGTTTCTCTGGAAGTGTCCAAGCCACCATTCATTCCGTACCGGAAGCTATTTTACTTATATTTCTACAAAATCTTGCCATTGATCGCGAAGCTGACAGTCAACAAATACGAAGAGTATGCATGGCTGCCACAATCCCTGACCAATTTCCCGGACAGTCGCGAGCTGGCAAGCATGTTTCAGAAAGCAGGCTTGGACCCGGTTCAGGTCAAATTGTTTATGGGCGGCGTATCAGCCTTGCATATTGGCACAAAGCCATAATATGAGGAGTAAACCGGTATTTCTTCACTAGATAGGAAGTGTCATAGATGGGTCTACGTAAATTAAAAATCATCTTGGAAATGATTAAATTCGAGCACTCCCTTTTTGCCCTGCCTTTTGCTTTTATGGGAGCTGTTTTGGGAAGCATTGTGGTAGAGCATGCATGGCCTACTTGGTCGGAAATTTTTTGGGTGACGGTAGCGATGGTGGGCGCTCGCAGTGCTGCGATGTCATTAAATCGTGTCATCGACCGGGTAATTGATGCGAAAAATCCTCGGACCGTCACACGAGCGATTCCTGCTGGCCTCATTTCGATTTTGGAAGTCATTTTGTTTATCGTGGTGTCCTTTGCGGTGTTGTTCATTGCTGCATTCCAGTTAAATGATTTGGCTGTGAAATTGTTGCCGCTCGCTGTGTTCGTTCTGGTGCTTTATTCTTATACCAAACGCTTTACTTGGCTTTGCCACTTTGTTCTCGGGGTTGCCATCGGCTTTGGTCCGCTAGGGGGCTGGGTAGCAACAACGGGTCAAGTAGATGGCATCGGCCTTCTATTGTTTGCATCCGTTATGTTCTGGACAGCAGGATTTGATATCATTTATGCATGTCAGGACGCTGATTTTGACCGGAAAGAAGGACTTTTTTCCATGCCGAGCCGCTTCGGAATTGCCAATGCACTTCTGATCGCCCGCATATGCCACGTTCTTACTTTCGTTGGTCTGATGTCGTTGTATGTAGTTGCAGACTTGTCGATTTGGTTCCTGGTAGGTGTGCTCATTTCTGGTGCGATTTTGATCTATGAACACACGCTGGTGAAGCCAACCGACCTGTCCAAGCTGGATATGGCATTCTTTAATATGAACGGCATCTTGAGTGTCGTGATGTTTACCTTTACGATGATCGATTTGGTGATTGCATGAACAACCAAAAGTGGGCTGTCGGGATAACAGGTGCAAGTGGTGCTATCTATGGTGTTCGAGTCGTCCAGGAGCTTTTGCGTGCTGGACATATCGTTCATTTGATGATTACAGAAGCAGGCTGGCAAGTATTTCGTGATGAACTGGATTGGCACACGGATGACAGAGAAGCTCTTTTGCAGGAGAAGCTGCAACAAGACTTTTCGGGTGAGCTACATTATTGGGGACTGCGAGATTTTAATTGTCCCGCAGCCAGTGGTTCCTATCGCTGTGACGGTATGATCGTAGTACCGTGCTCGATGGGGACTGTTTCTGGCATCGCACATGGCGCATCCGGCAATTTGCTGGAGCGCGTTGCTGATGTCATGATCAAGGAAGGTCGGCGATTGGTCATTGTTCCGAGAGAGACGCCGCTCAATGCGATTCAGCTCGAGAACATGCTCAAATTAAGCCGTCTGGGAGTCAAGATTCTGCCTGCCATGCCAGGCTACTATCAGAAACCGCAAACCATGGATGATCTGATCAATTTTGTGGTAGGGAAAACTTTGGATGCAATTGATGTACCACATTCGCTATTCCGGCGTTGGGGGGAATAAACGCGTGCAAAAGTCTTTGCGTGTTGGACAAATTTTGTATACCAATGTATTGCCGGTTTACTTCTATTTTGATCAGGCTAAATTCGAAGACCGAATCGAATTCATCCGCCAAGTTCCTGCCCAGTTAAACATGGCAATGGCAAAAGGCGAGATTGATTTGGGACCGATTTCTTCGTTTAGCTATGCAGAGCATGCCTCCGAATACGTGGCATTGGCAGATCTGTCTGTCAGTGCCAAAGGGAGAGTAGGCTCCCTTTTCTTGTTCAGCAAAAAGCCGATTGAACAGGTAAACGGTGCCAAAATAGCCTTGACCAACACATCGGCTACCACAGTGAATCTCTTAAAGATCATTCTCCATAAGTTTTACGAATATGAGATTTCCTACGTTACACAGGAACCTATTTTGCATGAAATGCTGGAGGATGCTGATGCAGCGCTCTTGATCGGGGATGACGCCATTTCCGCTGAGCGAACGGCAAAAGATCTTCATGTTTACGACTTAGGAGAGCTGTGGCATCAATTTACGGGCTATTCTATGACCTTTGCCATTTGGGCTCTTCGTCGAGCAGTTATTGCTGAACATCATGACTTGATCGCGGACGTCCATGCCTCTTTTTTAGAGAGCAAAAGGAAAACAAGGGCAAATACAGCCCCATTGATTGACTACGTTCACACGCATTTCGGTGGAGAAAAAGAGCAATGGATCCACTATTTCCAAGGATTACAGCACGATTTCGGTGACGTTCAGCGGATTGGACTGGAGTACTATTACCGATGCGCAGCGGAGCTGGGACTTCTATCGGCACCTGCAACCGTCGATCTGTGGCAAGCTGGCGGCCGACAGACCAATACTACGTTGACGAGATAGGTGGAACGGATGAATCTAGTCGATATTTACTTCAAGATGAAAAAAGATGTCCAATACATAGAAGATGAACTGGAGAAAGCAATTGATACGCCGGTTCGAGAGCTGTATCTATCCTCGACTCACTTGCTCAAGGCAGGAGGAAAGCGGATTCGACCCGTTTTTGTTTTGCTTGGCGGTAAGTGGGGCAATTACGACGTCAAAAAATTAAAGCATGTAGCCGTTCCTCTCGAACTGATCCACATGGCTTCCCTAGTGCATGATGATGTAATTGATGATGCGGATAAGCGCCGCGGGAAAGATACGGTTCGAATGAAGTGGGATAACAAAGTAGCCATGTACGCCGGCGACTATATTTTTGCACGGGCATTGGCCATTGCCTCCCAGCTCCCGATCCCGCAATTGCACCAAATTCTTTCGAATGCAATCGTAGAGGTTTGTAAGGGAGAGATCCAGCAAGTAAAGGATTTGAATAACTGGGACCAAAACTTCCGTACCTATTTGCGTAGAATTAAACGAAAAACGGCGCTTTTAATTGCGATTAGCTGTCAATTAGGAGCAGTGGCAAGCGGCGCGTCAGCTGATATGATCCGCAAAATGTACTGGTATGGCTACAATGTGGGGATGGCTTTTCAAATTACCGACGACATTCTGGACTTTACAGGGACGGAGAAGCAATTAGGGAAGCCGGCTGGAAGCGACTTGGTGCATGGAAACATTACGTTGCCTGCGCTTTATTCGGCTCATCATGGAAAAGCACGTGCGCAATTCCAGGAATGGATCGCGAAAAATACGTTTTGGGATCATACGGATGAAGCTGTTCGTATGGTGCGAGAAGATGAGGGGATTGCCTTTTCGCAGCGCCTCGCCGAACGCTATATCGCCCGTGCACATGCCATTCTCGCCGATTTGCCGAATAACCAAGCTAAAACATCTTTGACAGGTATCGCCAATTATATCATCGATCGCAAATTTTAATGATATTTTGACCGTCTTCCTGTTGCTTGACCACGCTAGTTTTGATAAAATTTTCAATGGTGTCTTATGCACCAATACATAGCTCTAATGGAGGCTTACTTACAATGGAAAAAACATTCCTTATGGTAAAACCAGATGGCGTACAACGCAACCTGATCGGGGAAATCGTATCCCGTTTTGAGAAAAAAGGCTACCAACTCGTAGGTGCTAAGCTGATGACAGTAAGCCGCGAATTGGCTGAAGAGCATTATGCAGAGCACAAAGAGCGTCCTTTCTTCGGTGAACTGGTTGACTTCATCACTTCCGGTCCAGTATTCGCAATGGTATGGCAAGGTAACAACGTAATCACAACTGCTCGCGCTATGATGGGCAAAACAAACCCAGTTGATGCTGCTTCCGGTACGATCCGTGGCGATTTCGCTACTTCCGTTGGCATGAACATCATCCACGGTTCTGACTCTCCTGAGAGCGCTGAGCGTGAAATCGGCCTGTGGTTCTCCGCTGAAGAAGTTCTCTCCTTCGAGAAAACCATCCAACGCTGGATCTAAGACTGTTCGAGAAAGCCCCATTATTGGGGTTTTCTTTTTTTTGTCAAAATCTTTGTCAAAACAGATAGGATTATGACGAAATATAGCGAATGAAAATAGGGAGTTTGCAAAGGGGGTACGATTCAGCATGGAAGATAAGGACTTTCTCCAATTTATAGCTAGTGTGAAAAAAATGACTGGAATTGATCTTGCCCTCTACAAGGAAGCACAGATGAAGCGCCGTCTAACCTCGTTGAGACAAAAGCGGGGGTACACCACATTTGCCCAGTATTTCGATGCCATCGCGAAAGACAAGGAGCTTTTCTACGAGTTCCTTGATCGGATGACCATCAACGTATCGGAATTTTTCCGTAATCCAGGCAGGTGGGAAGTTCTCGAGAATAAAATTTTGCCACGCTTGGCAAAGCAATCCCCGCGGGTGAAATGCTGGAGTGCGGCATGCTCGACAGGGGAGGAGCCGTACACACTTTCACTCATTTTGTTACGTCAGAAGTTGGATGCGACTGTGCTCGCTTCCGATATTGACGAGGGAGCCCTGGCAAAAGCGAAGCAAGGGGTATACACGGACCGTTCCCTGCAAGATTGTCCGAAAGACCTCGTAACAAAGTATTTTGAAAAAGATACACTCAGCTATCGCATCACGGACGAAGTGAAGAGAAAAGTGACGTTCAAAAAACATAATTTATTGGCGGACTCATTTGATTCTCAATTTGATTTAATTATTTGCCGGAACGTGATGATTTACTTTACCGAAGAAGCAAAGCATGAGCTGTATCATAAGTTTAGCCGGGCCCTAAAACCTGGTGGGGTACTCTTTGTAGGTAGCACAGAACAAATTTTTCAGCCGCAACAATACCAACTGGAGACAGAGGATACGTTCTTCTATCGAAAAATGGGTTGATTCAGGTTGGCCTTGGTATATCTCTGCTGTTTTTTCCCTAGACTAGGAATACCTACTTTGCAAGAGGAGGCAGCAGATGGACAAACACAAGGTCATCGAGGCATACCGTCGAGGACTGATCACGTTGCAAGAGTGTGGTCAGATATTAGGGGCGGAGAGGACACAGCTAGATGATTTGATACGCGTGGATCACACTCGCAAACCGCTGAGCCCCAATCCTTTTTTCAACGTGTAGGAAAATATAAACGCTTCACTTATATTTTCCGGAACGCATGGAAACTTTCCGCTAAAACGCGGTCGCTCCTCCATGAGCTATCAACGATAGAGGTTTCCTTAACGTGTAGGAAAATATAAACGCTTCGTTCATTCGCGATAGCGTAAAGAGAGCGCTTCTCCTTATTCGGAGGGGCGTTTTCCTGTAAGACCAAAAGGTTTTTCGTAAACGTTTGTCACTTTTGTATTTCCACGGCGTACTAGGTATGATATTATAGCGCTTAAAAGTGATAAAGGACAGCACCCCGAAAAGAGTGCCTTTAGGGGATACAGGCTGCCAGGAGGATGGAGGAAGGATAGAGATGCGTTACTTGACAGCAGGGGAATCCCACGGGCCGCAATTAACAGCTATCATTGAGGGCGTACCTAGCAACCTGCCGATTTCCATTGAGGAAATTAATGAGCAGTTGGCACGTCGTCAGAAAGGCCATGGCCGCGGCAGAAGAATGCAGATTGAAAAGGATCAGGTGAAAATTCTTTCTGGTGTCCGTCATGGATATACAACCGGAGCTCCTATCACACTGGTCGTTGAAAATAAGGATTGGACGCATTGGCAAGGCATCATGAGTGCTGAGCCTGTAGAGGAAGGCTCTGAAGAAAAGCGTCGTGTATCCCGTCCACGTCCTGGACATGCTGATTTAAACGGGGCGATTAAGTATCATCAACGCGATATGCGCAATATTCTGGAACGTTCCAGCGCTCGTGAGACTACTGTCCGCGTAGCTGTTGGTGCAGTCGCTCGCCAATTGCTGGCTCAATTTGGTATCCGCATTGGCGGACAGGTACTCCAGATTAATGAGATCGTGGCGCAGCGACAAGAAGTAAGTCTGGATGAGCTGATTGCTCGCACCGAAGAATCGCCAGTGCGCTGCTTGGATAAAGAAGCAGAGCCGTTGATGATGGCAGCGATTGACAAAGCAAAAGAAGACGGGGATTCCCTCGGTGGTACCGTAGAAGTGATCGTTGAAGGCGTGCCGATTGGCTTGGGTAGCCATGTGCAATGGGACCGCAAGCTGGATGGGCGTCTTGCACAAGCGATAATGAGCATTCAGGCTTTCAAAGGTGTCGAAATCGGAATCGGATTCGAGGCAGCCGGTCTGAAAGGCTCGCAAGTTCATGACGAGATTGTTTGGAACGAAGAAACTGGCTACAGCCGTAAAACGAATCGTGCAGGAGGACTCGAAGGCGGAATGACGACAGGAATGCCTGTAGTTGTTCGCGGTGTCATGAAGCCGATCCCTACCTTGTACAAGCCACTGATGAGTGTGGATATTGATTCGAGAGAGCCATTCTCAGCGAGCATTGAGCGTTCTGACAGCTGTGCTGTTCCAGCGGCAAGTGTGGTTGCGGAGGCAGTGGTAGCATGGGAAATCGCGAGTGCCATGTGCGAAAAATTCCCTTCTGACTCTCTCGACGACATGGAAGAAAACGTACGTCAATACCGTGCGTACACGGAGAAATTCTAATGAGCGTGGAGAAGCTGACTGTTGAGCTGGGCGAGCGCTCCTACGAAATAGTGATTGGCGAGGGTCTTTTGGATCAGGCAGCAGCGTTGCTAGTAGAGGCAGGGATTGTTTCTACTAGTAAGCTGATGATTGTCACAGATGAGAATGTAGCCGTTCATTATTTAGAGCCTTTGCTGGGTGTCTTGCAGCAGCATGGGTATCAGGCCCACTCAGCTGTCATTGCTGCTGGAGAACAATCGAAGAGCCTGACTGTCTACGAGCGTTTGATGACAGAGGCAATTGATGCAGGACTGGACAGGAAGTCTGCTGTATTGGCTCTCGGTGGTGGAGTCGTCGGTGACTTGGCTGGATTTGTGGCTGCTACGTACATGCGCGGCATTGATTTCGTTCAAATGCCGACTACCTTGCTTGCACATGATAGCTCGGTTGGCGGAAAAGTAGCGATCAATCATCCACTCGGAAAAAATCTCATCGGGGCTTTCCATCAGCCAAAAGTTGTTATTTATGACACGAAAGCCTTGCATAGCTTGCCGAAGCGGGAAGTCGCAGCAGGCTTTGCAGAAGTTGTGAAGCATGGACTAATTGCCGACGCTGCCTTTGTCGATTGGCTGGAAGACAACGCTGATAAGCTATGGCAGCTCGATTCAGAATTATTAGGGAAAGCCATTGAAAAAGGTTGCGCTGTCAAAGCGGCGATTGTTTCTCAAGACGAGACAGAGCAAGGGCAGCGTGCATTGCTTAATTTGGGTCATACGTTTGGACATGCGTTTGAAGCACTGTCTGCTTACTCCAGCCTGAATCATGGGGAGGCTATCTCCATTGGGATGTGTTTGGCTGCAAAGGTAGCCGAACGGATTGGTTTTGCCGAGACAGGTGTATACCATCGCACAAAACGGATGCTGGAATTGTTCCACCTGCCAACGGCGTGGCCGGGCAATCTCTCGCCAGAAGCTGTGCTGGAAGCCATGAAACGAGACAAAAAGACAGTAGGCGGAAAGCTGGCCTTGGTGTTGCCTAGGGCAATCGGGCAGGTTGACGTCGTCAAAAATATAGAAGAAGAACTCATACTGGGAGTTATGAGAGAAGAAGTGGAGGGATAAGGATGGGAATGAGAGGAATCAGAGGCGCGATCACGGTGGAAGCCGATACACGCGAAGAGATTGTCTCCTCTACCAAATGGTTGCTGGAGGAAATGGTAAGCCGCAACGGAGTAAACCCCGAAGACATTGGCAGCATTATTATTACGACGACAGAGGACCTCTGTGCGACCTTCCCCGCTCAAGCGGCCCGCCTGCTTGAAGGAGAAGCTTGGCAATACGTCCCACTCATGTGTGCAAGAGAAATCCCGGTGCCAGGTGGCTTGCCGCTTTGTATTCGAGTCATGATGCATGTGAATACGGACAAGACAGCAAAAGACATTCATCACGTCTTTTTGCGTGATGCAGTCAAGCTACGCCCGGATTTGACAAATCGCGGTTGACAATCAGAGCGCTCTCTTTTACCATAAGTGAAACGAGAGCGCCTCGTTTTTCCGGTAATAAGCAAAAGCCGGCTGAGAGCAGAGAATGAGTTGAGCAGAGTTGAGATGAGTTAGGTTGAGGAGAGAAGAGAAGGCTGGGTACATAGTGACACCCAATCCAGGTCTCTTTGTCTGGATTTTTTTGTATACAAAATTTTCTCCCCCTACCTCTCGCTCTAGAAGCGGGTGTAGAAAAGGTGGATGTCTTATTCCCTTTTCTCCCCACTAATTGAGGAGATGAGAGTCCATGTATTTCCCTTCCCTTGCCGAGGTCAAGACCCTTTCGGCGTCGTATTCCCTTATCCCTGTAAGCATGAAGCTGTTGGCAGATCAAGAGACTCCGATTCGTTTGTATCAGAAGATTCGCAAAAGTGATTCCTTTTTGCTTGAGAGCGTAGAGGGTGGTGCTCGCTGGGCGCGTTTTTCGTTCATTGGCATGAATCCTTTTCAAATCGTGGAAGCAAAAGGTGAAGAAATCACGGTTTCCTATCGCACTGGTGAAAAGCATGTCCACACAGGAAATCCCGTCTCCTTTTTACGCGAAGAAACCGATCGCTACAAAAGCCCAAAGCTGCCCGGGTTGCCTCGTCTCAGTGGTGGTGCGGTAGGCTTTTTTGGCTACAATACGCTGCGCTACTTCGAAAATTTGCCAGCACATCGCAAGGAAGCTGTACGCGTACCGGATATGCGCTTTCTGTTTGTCGATGAGATGATCGCCTTTGATCATTTGAAGCAGGAAATTCAACTGATTGTGAATCTCCATGTTGAGCCAGGAGACACTGCGGATACAATTGGCGAAAAATACAAGCAAGTCTGCGAACGAATCGAGGAGCTGGCTACTAAGGTTATGGCTCCGCTTGAAATGGATCAACGCATTCAAGTAGCAGCAGACACACCAGCGCCATTGACAGTACAGCCAAATATGACGCGGGAGCAATACGAACAGCTAGTCGTGCAGGCGAAAGAATACATCGCAGCCGGCGACATTTTTCAAGTCGTGCTATCCCAACGTTTTTCCGTAAAGACGGATGTCGATCCTTTTGCGGTGTATCGATTACTGCGTACATTGAATCCTTCCCCGTACATGTACTATCTCGAATACGAGGGCGAGACAGTCGTCGGGACATCACCAGAACTACTCGTGCGTGTAGAAGATGAAAAAGTAGAGATGCGTCCGATTGCAGGAACGCGGAAAAGAGGGGCAACCCCACAAGAAGATGCTGCGTTGGCGGCTGATCTTTTGGCAGATAAAAAGGAGAGAGCCGAGCACTACATGCTGCTGGACCTGGGGCGCAACGATGTAGGAAAAGTCTCTACTTACGGAAGCGTGAAAGTGGAAGAAGCGTTGGTTATTGAAAACTACTCCCATGTGATGCATATGGTTTCGCATGTGACCGGAAAGCTTCGTGAGGGACTGCACGCTTTCGATGCATTGCTGAGTGCTTTTCCGGCTGGTACGGTATCCGGCTCTCCCAAGCTGCGGGCGATGGAAATTATTGCAGAGCTCGAGCCTGACGCACGTCATCTGTATGCGGGAGCAATTGGCTACATTTCATTTGACGGTTCACTCGATAGCTGCATCACGATTCGAACGTTGTTCTTTCAGGACGGTTACGCACATGTGCAGGCAGGTGCAGGAATCGTAGCGGACTCGGTCCCCGCGAGTGAGTACCAAGAGACAGTGAACAAAGCAGCAGCGATGCTCTCTGCGTTGGAAAAAGCGGAACAGCTGTTTGTCAGAAAGGTGGAGTTGTCATGCTAACATACGCGCTGGAACAAATTCTGCTTGGAAAGCACTTAACACGGACGGTTGCAGAAGAGGCAATGGGCGAGATTATGGATGGAAAGGCAACTCCAGCTCAGATTGGTGCATTTTTAGCAAGCATTCGCTTGAAGGGAGAGCAGGTGGAAGAGATTATTGGTTTTGCCAAAGCCATGAGAGCGCGCGCGATGAATTTTCCCATCGAGCTGCCAGGTCTGGTAGACACCTGCGGAACAGGCGGGGACGGAAGTCATACCTTTAACATTTCGACGGCGAGTGCAGTAGTCGCAGCAGCTGACGGTGTACGCATCGCCAAGCACGGAAATCGTGCGGTTTCCAGCAAAAGCGGAAGTGCTGATGTGTTGGAAGCGTTGGGCGTCCCCGTTAATTTATCTCCCAAGGACGCCGCAGATTGCCTGCGTGCGACCAATCTCTGCTTTCTGTTCGCTCCTTTGTACCACCAAGCGATGAAGCATGCGGCTGGCCCGCGAAAAGAATTGGCGATTCGCACGGTGTTTAATTTACTTGGACCATTGACGAATCCCGCAGGAGCCAGCCATCAGCTGATGGGCGTCTATGATGCCAAGCTGCTTCCGAATGTAGCCGCAGTCTTACACGAGCTCGATGTGAAAAGAGCGCTCGTTGTAGCAGGCTCGGATGGACTGGATGAATTGACTGTCACGGGAACGAGTCATATTGCCGAGTTGCGGGATGGGCGTATTTTGACATATGAAATCGAGCCAGAGCAGTTCGGTCTGCGCAGACATGAGAAGGATGCTTTGCGCGGCGGTGATGCCAATGAGAATGCCAAGATCATTCACGACGTGTTTTCCGGAGCACGTGGGGCAGCACGCGACATCGTTTTGCTGAACGCGGGTGCGATCCTCTACCTCGCAGATCGGGTTAGCTCGATTGAAACTGGGGTAATACGCGCAGCAGAACTGATCGACGGCGGACTGGTCATGCGCAAGCTGGAGCACGTTCGTCACATCGCAGGAGGTATGATTCATGCTTCGTAAAATCGTGGAAAAGAAACGCGAGGAGATCGCACGTCTTTATACAGAAACAACGGTTTCAGCATTGCTTTTGGCAACGAAGGAAGTACAACGTCCACGCGGATTTCGTCAAGCATTGGAGACAAGTGCACGGCCTGTAAGCGTGATTGCCGAAGTGAAAAAAGCATCCCCGTCCAAGGGGTTAATCCGACCTGATTTCCAAGCTGTGACGATCGCGAAGGCTTATCAGGCCGCCCAAGCAGAATGTTTGTCTGTTTTGACAGACGAGTCCTTTTTTCAAGGGAGTTTAAGCTATCTACGGCAAATTCACGAGGTAGTTGATCGCCCGTTACTCAGAAAAGACTTTCTTCTGGATGAAATTCAAGTCGTGGAAGCAAGAGCGGCTGGCGCTGATTGTGTGTTGCTCATTGCTGCGATTCTCGATCGGGAAACGCTTCGCCACCTGAACCAAACTGCCGAGGAGCTAGGCATGGATGTACTGGTTGAGGTGCATGACAAACGCGAATGCGAGCTTGTTTTTCAAGCAATGGAACCGAAATTGCTCGGGATCAACAATCGAAACTTAAATACGTTTCAAACGGACCTAGCCGTTACACATGAGTTGATTGCAGAACTGCCTACGTCACTAACGATCGTGAGCGAAAGTGGGATTTCGACACCGGCGGATATTGAAAATGTACAAAGTGCAGGTGCCCGGGCTGTGCTGGTTGGAGAGCATTTCATGCGCCAAGCAGACGTAGAGCGCGCAGTTATTGATCTCGTGGGAGAAGCGGTACCGGGGGTGAGTGTATGACTCGCTTGAAAATATGTGGGATCAAGCGGACGGAAACACTTGCACTGTTAAAAGAGCTGGAAGTCGATTACGTAGGCCTTGTTTTTGCCCCAAGTAAGCGACAAGTTGATGCCCAGACTGCTGGGCAATTGCTCGCAGCCGTTCCAGGCCATCCTCCTGCTGTTGGCGTGTTCGTTAATCCGACGATGGAAGAGCTGGAGGAAGTACTAAGCGAGGCACGGTTATCCGTGATCCAGTTGCACGGACAGGAGTCGCCCCAATTTTGCCAGCAAGTTCGGGAACGGTTCGCTCTTCCGGTGTGGAAGGCGTTGGTCGTGGGCGGAGAAGCGGATGCTGCTTCAGCAATTCAATCCTATCAAGGTATTGTCAGTGCCTTTTTATTTGATACGTATGACCCTGGTCAAGCAGGTGGTACAGGCAAAAAGTTTTCGTGGGAGCAAATTCCTGCATTGCAAGAAGCGTGTGAGGCAGCAGATTGCATAATCGCTGGCGGGATTCATGCGGAGAATGTCGGAGAATTAATGGGACAGTATCAAGCAGGGGTAGTCGATGTGTCCAGTGGAGTAGAGACGGATGGCGTAAAAGACGCTCAAAAAATAAAAACATTGGTAGAGAGGGTGAAGGCGCATGAACAACATTCAAACAACTACGCGAGTCGTGCCTGACGAAAACGGACGATTTGGTGCCTTCGGAGGCAAGTTTATTCCGGAAACCTTGATGAATGCGGTGACAGAGCTCGAGATTGCTTTTGAAGAAGCGCGTCGTGACCCTGCATTTGTTCAGGAATTGAATGGATTGCTCAGCGAGTATGCTGGACGCCCAACCCCGCTCACCTATGCAGAGCGTTTGACGAAAGCGGTCGGCGGTGCCCAGATCTATTTGAAAAGAGAAGATCTCAACCATACGGGCGCACATAAATTGAACAATGCTTTGGGCCAAGCATTGCTTGCCAAACGGATGGGCAAAAAATCAATTATTGCCGAAACGGGTGCTGGTCAGCACGGAGTGGCAAGTGCAACCGTGGCAGCAAAGCTTGGACTCTCGTGCAAGGTGTTCATGGGGGAAGAAGATATTCGTCGCCAGTCCTTGAATGTTTTTCGGATGAAGCTACTTGGTGCCGAAGTCATCCCAGCGGTATCTGGCTCTCGTACACTGAAGGATGCGACAAATGAAGCGATTCGCCATTGGGTTTCTCATGTTGAAGAAACGTTTTATGTCATCGGATCTGTTGTTGGCCCACATCCGTACCCGTACATCGTACGCGAATTCCAAAAAATTATCGGAGAAGAGACACGCAGTCAAGTCCTGCAAATGCTCAAACGGCTTCCAGACGAGGTCGTTGCTTGCGTAGGTGGCGGCAGTAATGCGATTGGTATGTTTTATCCGTTCATTCAGGATGAGTCTGTCGCGCTCAGAGGGGTAGAGGCCGCCGGAAAAGGAATCGATACGGAAAAGCATGCGGCAACACTAACACTCGGACGCCCGGGAGTCATCCATGGTTCCTTAACTTACTTATTGCAAGATGAAAGCGGTCAGGTGCAAGAAGCGCATTCGATTTCGGCTGGCTTGGATTATCCAGGAGTAGGACCTGAGCACGCCTATCTCAAAGACAGTGGAAGAGTGACCTATACATCGGTAACAGATGCGGAAGCACTCGAGGCGGTACAAGTACTTTGCCAAACGGAAGGCATCATTCCAGCGTTGGAGAGCGCACATGCGATAGCAGAAGCGATAAAACGTGCGAAAGAGATGTCTTCAGACAAAATATTAGTAATCTGTTTGTCTGGTCGAGGCGATAAGGACGTACTGACTATTCAAGAAGCGCTGACTGCAGAAGGGGGAGAGTAATCATGGCGACAGCTCTTAACAGAATCGATCAATTATTCGCGGATCGTGATCGCAAACGATTCATCCCATTTCTAACCGTAGGCGATCCAACGATAGAAGCAACCTTTCATCTCGTAAAAGCGATGGTCGAAGCAGGAGCAGATCTCATCGAGCTCGGCGTCCCTTACTCCGATCCATTGGCAGACGGCCCAACGATTCAACGGGCTTCAGAGCGCGCCCTGAAAAATGGCGTGACGATCGGGGATGCTTTGCAATTGGTGAAAAAGCTACGCGAATCAGGTATGGAGGCTTCCATCGTCCTGTTCACGTACTTCAATCCGGTTTTGCAATATGGCATTGAGCGCTTTTTTGCCGATCTTGCTGCTTATGGGGCGGACGGTGTTGTCATTCCTGATTTGCCGATTGAGGAAAGCGGTCCTGCAGTAACCGCAGCAAAACAGAATGGCGTTCATGTCATTTCACTCGTGGCACCAACTTCCAGTTCCAGAATCAATACGATTGGCGCGCAAGCAACCGGATTTCTTTATTGTGTATCGTCGCTCGGTGTGACGGGTGCCCGGGTGGACCTGCGAGAGGATTTGGCTGATTTTCTGGAACGAGTAAAGGCCAGCACATCGGTTCCTACTGCGGTAGGCTTCGGAATATCCACGCCGGATCAAGTACGCGCAGTAGCACCCCATGCGGATGGTGTCATTGTGGGAAGCGCCATTGTACAGCAAATCGAGGAGCATGCTGAACAGCTGAAAGACCTCAAACAAATGCCAGTAGCTGTAGAAAAAATAAAAACCTTTGTACATCAGTTAGCCAGTGCGCTACAATAGTGGGAAAAATGTGACTGGAGTGAACGTGGATGCAACCGAAACAACGCATACTCAATGCCCCGGTATATCAACCTGGCAAGCCCATTGATGACGTGAAACGTGAATTTGGTTTAACCGAAGTCATCAAACTGGCGTCCAACGAAAATCCTTTTGGTTCCTCACCAAAGGCGAAAGCTGCCATTTCGGAACAGTTGGACAATTTGGCCCTTTATCCTGACGGTGCAAGCCTGAATCTACGCTGGGATCTTGCTGACTTCCTCGGGGTCAAACCAAGCCAATTGTTTTTCGGCAACGGGTCTGATGAAATTCTGTTGATGATCTCTCGTGCTTTTTTGAGCGAAGGAACAAATGCAGTCATGGCGACGCAAACGTTCTCGCAATACCGCTCAAATGGGATTATTGAAGGTGCAGACTTGATTGAGGTGCCGTTGAAAGATGGCGTTCACGATCTCGAAGCGATGGCGGCTGCCATCAACGAACAAACGAAGGTCGTATGGGTATGTAACCCGAACAATCCGTCAGGCACGATTGTAACAACATCCGAGTTGGAAGCTTTCATGAAAAAGACTCCAAAAGATGTGCTCGTCGTTTTGGATGAGGCTTACTACGAGTATGTGGTTGATCCAGAATATCCACAAACAGTACCGATGCTCGCTGAGTATCCAAACCTGATTATTTTGCGTACGTTCTCCAAAATTTACGGTCTGGCTGCTCTTCGTATCGGCTACGGGATCGCGTCAGAAGAGCTCATTTCCTCTCTGGAACATGTGCGCGAGCCGTTCAATACAGGCACACTTGGCCAAGTAGCAGCACGTGCGGCGTTACAAGACCAGGAATTTGTGAAAGCATGCCGCGATCGTAACCGTGAAGGCATGAAGCAGTTTACCGATTCCTTTGACGAGTGGGGGCTTTCCTACTATCCATCTCAGACCAACTTTATCTTGGTTGATTTGAAAATGGATTCCGATGAGGTATTCAAAAAGCTGCTCTCGCAAGGCATCATCGTTCGCTCTGGTAATGCGCTAGGCTTCCCGGGTTTTCAACGTATTACCATCGGGACCAAAGAGCAAAATGATAAGATTCTTTCCGTCTTAAAAGAAATCGTGACTGGAGCATTGAAATAAAAGGACAAAGATGCCGGGCATGCCTCGGCATCTTTGTCTAAGAGAGATAAAGGAAGGATAGAGAGTGGAGATGAAAAAAACCACTATTACTGTAATCGGCGTCGGGCTAATTGGCGGTTCCATTGCGCTGTCGATGCGACGCGATCCAAATATTCGGGTAGTCGGCTACGATTTACGTCAGGATTGTTTGGATAAAGCACTGACTCTAGGTGTCATTCATGCTGGCACAACTGATTTGCAGACCGCAGTTCGAGAAGCGAATGTCATTTTCCTCGCATCACCTGTAGAGCAAATCGTTGCAACCATTCGCTCGTTAGTGGAAATGGAGCTGCAGCTCGGTGTGATCATTACGGATGTTGGTAGTACAAAAGCAGGCATTGTTAGACAAGCGGTGGATCTCATTCCCGATCATGTTACGTTTATTGGTGGACATCCGATGGCGGGCTCGCACAAATCCGGCGTGGAAGCTGCTTCTGACCGTCTGATGGAAAACGCCTACTATGTTTTGACACCAGCGCCGGGAACATCTATAGAAAAAGTAAAGCAATTGTCTGAACTACTTACACTCACTCGAGCAAAAGTCGTGCAAATGGACGCGGCTTCACATGATCAGGTCGTAGGTGCGGTTAGTCATTTCCCGCACATCCTCGCTTCTGCTCTGGTCAATCTGGTGGCAGGGTACGACGAGGAAAATGCTTGGCATACCACGCTTGCTGCTGGTGGCTTCCGTGACATTACACGCATTGCTTCGAGCAACCCCCAGATGTGGCGTGATATTTTGTTGCAAAACCGTGACCCGATCCTCAAAATCGCAAAAGATTGGGCAAACGCATTGGAAGATGTCGTTCACCTCGTAGAACAGGGCGATCCAGAAGGAATCGAGCACTTCTTCAAAACGGCACGAGAATTCCGCGACAGCTTGCCTGAGCGCAAAACGGGTGCATTACCTCCTTTGAACGATTTGTATATCGATATCCCGGACCACCCTGGCGAAATCGGACGGATTACGACGTTATTGGGAGCAAGAAATATTAACATCACGAACCTTCAAATCAGAGAGACACGAGAAGACATTTTTGGGGTGCTACGCATTACGTTCCATTCGCAACAAGAGTTGGAAAAGGGAGAGGAAGTTCTTCGCTTTTTCGATTACAATGTATACAAGCGCACATAAGTTTTTTATGCAAAGGCACTTTACAACGAAGACGCTTCACAGTGCGACTGGTGATCTGGGAGAGCGTGAGAGAGAAAAGGAGTGGAAGTAATGCTTCGCGTACAACAAGCCAAACAAATCAAAGGTACCGTTCGCGTGCCAGGAGATAAGTCCATTTCCCATCGTGCAGTTATGTTTGGAGCTCTAGCAGAAGGAACGACAACCATTGAAGGCTTTTTGCCGGGTGCCGACTGCTTGAGCACGATTAGCTGCTTTCGCCGGATGGGGATCGAGATTGAGCAACAAGGAGATGCCGTAACCGTACAAGGAAAAGGCTGGTACGGCTTGCAGGAGCCATCTCAACATTTGGATGTAGGGAACTCCGGTACGACCATTCGCTTAATGGCAGGGATCATGGCGACACAGCCTTTCCATGTGGTGATGGAAGGCGATGAGTCTATTGCCAAAAGACCTATGCGTCGTGTAATCGGACCGCTCCGTCAAATGGGCGCCAAAATCGATGGAAGAAAAGACGGTGAATACACACCGTTATCCATTCGAGGTGGGGAGCTTCAAGGGATCGCGTATCAGTCGCCAGTTGCAAGTGCTCAAGTGAAGTCAGCGATTATGCTGGCAGGGTTGCAGGCAAAAGGCGTGACGAGTGTAACAGAGCCGCATTTATCCCGCGATCATACGGAGCGTATGCTGCAAGCGTTTGGTGTACAAGTCGTGCGTGATGGCTTGACTGTTTCAGTAGAGGGCGGACAAAAACTAAAAGGCCGTGCCATTTCTGTTCCGGGTGACATTTCTTCCGCTGCCTTTTTGATTGCAGCAGTAATGGTCGTACCAGGCAGCTCTCTTCTCATTGAAAATGTCGGAATCAACCCAAGCCGCACGGGCATCATTGATGTTGTCAAGGCGATGGGGGGAAGCCTAGAGCTTTTGAATGAGCGAATCGTAAATGAAGAGCCGGTTGCAGACCTCCTCGTGACGCATTCGGAGCTGCACGGGATTGAAATTGCCGGAGATATTATTCCACGTCTGATTGACGAAATTCCGGTAATTGCGGTCATGGCAACGCAAGCCAAAGGACAAACCGTGATCCGTGATGCCGAAGAGCTGAAAGTAAAGGAGACAGACCGTATTGCCACGGTGGTTAGTCAACTGTCCAAATTCGGTGCTAAGGTGACACCTACCGATGACGGAATGATCATCGAAGGAAAGACAGATTTGACTGCGGCTGTCATCGATAGCATGGGGGATCACCGAATTGGCATGGCGATGGCGATCGCAGGTCTCGTTGCCGAGGGTGAGACGAAAATCGAAAACGATGAGGCAATTGATGTATCGTTCCCTGGCTTCCATGACTTGCTTGTGAAAATCAGCCAATAACGAAAGGATGAAAGAGAAGTCTGTTCCTTTAAAGGGTAGCAGGCTTCTTTTTGGTGCAAAGACAAAGCGTTCCGAATTTTAGCAAAAATGATTTGACAAGCGCTTACATTCCGTTTATTATAAAACTACAGTATGGTTTCTCTCCACTCCTATCCAATATAAGAAAGCACGTGTGTGCTACCGTCGTTTGAATGCGCTTACATCAACGACGGTCTTTTTTTGTTTAAAAAGCGGATTGGCTCGAATGAGTACTTTTTCCCCTTTTTTGTGCATATGCTCGTACAAGGGTAGTGTGTGCAAGATAGGTGGGAGGGGGACGGGCTATGCTGGAGCAAGGGATGGTCATACGCGGGGGAACGATTGTCACAGCACGAGGAATGAAAGAAGCAGATATTTGGATCCGTGATGGGAAAATTGTACGAATAGCTAAAGATACCTTGACGAAAAACCCCTTCAACGATTTATATGAAGAAATAGATGCTACTGGTATGTATCTTTTGCCCGGTTTTGTCGCACTCCTGACACATTCGTTGTATAAAATCAAAGATGTTGATGTCTATATAGAAGCCATGCGAAATCTCATCAGCATGGGATGTACAAGCCTGGTGGACGTCTTCCGGCCAGAGCGTTGGATGAGCAGATCGCAGATTCACTATCAACAAACCCAGCATTTCAACAGTTTGCTGGATTATGTTTGGCATGTGGAAATCGATGTCGCCGATCTTTACGGTGATCGCTTAGCCGAGTGGATGAACCACGGCTATTCTTCGTTTCATGTCACGATTCGAAATCCAGAAGAAATTTCCACAATAAAATGGGAAACGCTTTTGCAACTTCAAACGTCTAAACAAACGATCCTGCACATGCAGGTACAAAATGACCCGTTTCTAAAAAAAGAACAACGGGAACTTATTCGGCAGATTTGGATGGAGGCCACTCGTTATTGGCGGTTACGTACTGTCATGACAGATTCTCAAGCGGCCTTTCATTTTGAAGAAAATGACCCATACCTGCATATTTTTCGTTTGCCGGCTGAAGTGACAGATCAAGGTCTACGTCTCTTACATCGTCAATGGTTTGGGAGTTGCCAAGTAGCCTCTCCGATACACGATGTACGGATTGATACACGAAAGAGCTGGTGTACGTCAGAAGAATTGCTTTGCTTGCTAGTCAGGCTCGCTTCGACAAATGTTGCAAAAGCAATTGGACTGTATCCGCGAAAAGGAAGCTTGACAACTGGCGCAGACGCTGATATCGTTTTCCTGAAAAAGGAAAACTGGTTGACAAAGAATGATCTTTCCACTATTCTCAATTTTAGTGAAATGCATCTTCCAACATCTGTTATGTCGAACGGTAAATGGATGTATCGAAATATGCGATTTATCCCTTTGATTGGTATGGGTAAGTGCTTACTCGACACGAAGCCCTACTCTTATGTCATATAACCCCGGTTTGGGGGTTTTTTCGTGAATGGTTTTCAGTAGACAAACGTGAAAAAGAATCGTAAGGTCGCGCAACTTTTTACATCCCCAGCAGTCTAATTATGCAAAAGGCCGCTGAGGGATCGGAATCGCAAGGAGGTAATCTCTGATCATGACCGATTCCCAGCTTATCCGAGAGATTAAAGAAGGTAATCTGGAATGCTATGCTGAACTGATTCGTCGATATGAAAAAAAGATCCTCTCATTTGTTACTCATCTTTTGCGTCAGGCACATTTAGAGCATATAGCGGAGGATATATGTCAGGAGACGTTTTACAAGGCGTATAAGAGCATTCATTCTTTCCGAGATGTAGAAGCTACATTCTCCACCTGGCTCTATACGATTGCACGCAACTCCGTACTAAGTGAATTGCGCAAAAGCCGCAATTCTGACGTGTATCTGGATGATACGTTGCAAGTGCCTATGGCATCTCCCAAGACACTGCCTGAGCAAGTTTTGCTCCGGAATGAACGGGAGAGCATGGTAAGACTGGCGATCAACAGCTTGCCAGAGAAGCAGCGCTCAGCACTGATATTACGCGAGTACGAACAAATGGATTACACAGAAATCGCTACGATTCTGGATTTAACCGTGAGCTCTGTGAAGTCGCTACTGTTTCGAGCGCGGCAAAGTATTCGTGGACAGTTGGAAAACTACATCCTGGACCCTCATTTGGATGAAGCTGAAGGGATGAATCGATGATGAGATGTGAAGAAGTTCAGGAAATTCTGCCTGAATACGCCGAAAATCTGTTGCCTGAGGTGACCCAACGCCGGGTTGATCACCATATGGCGGCATGCTATGCCTGTCGTTCCGACTATGAGCTTTGGTCGGACAGTGGTGAGTGGATGGAAATGGATAAAGAAGAATACCATTCCGTAACTCCATCCCGTTCCATTGTAGACGCTGTGATGGCCCGTATTTTATCGGAAGAGCGATGGGCGATCCCGATTGGCAGAAAAATTTTCAGCGTGACAGCGAGAATGCGACGCATGGCTGCGAGTGTAGCTGTCTTGTTGCTGATGGTCTTTTCGTTCACTTTATATGTGAATTCAAGTACCACGGAGCAAGCGAATTCGCTCGTGATTAACGGAGAAGTTATGGAAATTAACACGCCAAAGGCTCAAGTCATTTCTTCTTCTATGCAAACAGATGACGGTACGTATGTGGTAGAAGCCCAGCCATATACAGCGCAAGGAGATACACTGGAACATGCTACTGCTTCGATCGTACCACTCGATGGGAAGCCGACTTCTACTGATCTAGCCAAACCGAATTACAGCATTGTACTTAGTATTTTTGGAATCCTTATTACTGTTCTTACAATGAGCTGGCTAACACGAGCATAATGGTATATGATCAAGAGTAAAAGAAAAGACCGTCTTCGGACGGTCTTTTGTGGCTATTTTATTAGAGTGGTTGTTCAGCAAGCGCGTAGAGCAACAAGGCCACGCAAAATACATATGAGGTGAAAGAAATGCCGAAAAAGTGGCTGTATGTCATAGACGAAGCGATCAAGCGGATCGAAAACGACGAAGTAGAGCTGGGCTTGACCGCTCTGCAAAAGGTTCAGGAGCATGGAAAAGATTTGCCGGATGTCATGATGTATTTGGCAAAGGTCTGGTATCGACTTGGTCATTTGGAAGAGGCGAGTCAATTGCTGACAGATGTCATGGCCAAAAATCCGCAAATGGATACCTCTTTGCGCAGAGAATGTCAGATGCTGCTAGCGGAGATTGCATTGGATTCCAGTGATTTTGAGACGGCGCAACATCTTCTTTATGAATGCAAAGAATCTGGGTTCGAAAGTATCCAGCTTGACTTGTTGTTAGCGGATCTGTACTCACTCCAAGACTTAGATGAAGTAGCGGTCAAGTACTTGGAGCAAGCGAGACTGAAGGAGCCAGACAACCAGGATATTATGGCAGCACTGGGTAACTTGTATTTCCGTATTGGAGAAGATGAGAAAGCAATGAAGCTCCTGGAACAAGCAGGGGATGAAAGTCTGTCTATGCTTTTGACGAAGGGGCGTTCGTACGCACAAAGCGGTCAATTCGAACAGGCTTACCAAGTATTCCGTCAGGCGCTGGTCATGGATCGTTCGCCAGAGGTACTCTACGGCTGTGCACTGATGGCGTTCCACGTAGGACGACTGGATGAAGCAGCAGAATTGGTCAATAGTTTGCAAGCCGTTGATGAGGAGTATGTGGCTGCATATCCATTAGCTGCAGACGTGAATCTTTCGATGGGGAAAACAGAAGCAGCGATTGAGGCGTTGAAGCAATATGTATCGTTGTCAGGTTTCGATCTGGACCAGATCCGCAGGCTAATTGCCCTTTTGAGTCAAGCCGGACGCTATGAGGAAGCGAAGGAATACCAACAACTTCACGACCTGTGGGACAATGAATCCGACGAGGAGCAATAAAAAATCGACAAACAGGAAGTCACTTCGGTGGCTTCCTGTTTATTTTTCCGCATTTTGGCAAGAATGAGAGACAAGTAAGCCATCGTAAAGAAGGGATGCACAGATGAACTTGGCTGAGATCTTGGTTTACACCGATATCCGGCAGCTCCATCAGATTGCCAACCATTACGGATGCGAATGCAACCCTCATTCCAAAAACGAATTGATTACGTCACTGTTGTCTAGCTTGAGGCACAGGCTGACAATCTCTCAAGAAGTTGAGCAGCTGAGCAGTGCAGAAACCCATTTTTTGCTCCAATTATTCCTGGACAAGCGTACGGTCCTGTCGCTTGAGGATTTGTTGGCGAAGGCTGGAGTGGCACTGGAGTGTGAAAAGGAAAAAAAGCAGGAGGAAGGACGAAAGTATGTCGCGGCTGCAATGAAGCGAGGATGGATTTTTCCGGCGAAAAGTAAGACGGTAGGGCAGTACCAAATTCCGCTGGATATCCGTGAGCCTTACTTGCAAGCTTGGCTGACAAAGTGGCGTGAGTCAAACGCACTGCTTCATCCGGGTCCACAAGCATACAGGGATGAAGGAACAGCACTATGCGATGATATCATGCAATTTTTACAATTTCTCCAGCAGGAGCCAGTACCGCTAACCTCAGAAGGTGGCATGTACAAGCGTCATCAGCAGCAGCTTTTTCAATTTTTGTACGTAAAAGAAGAGCCGCTATTGCCGCAAAAATGGCGTTTTGGGTACGGGCTGCATTTTGATTTATACCCTGACCGCTTTTCCTTGCTCTACGATTTCTGCTACTATCATCGTTGGATCGTTGAAGTGGACGGTAAGGTAGCAGTCACGGAAGCAGGGAGGGAGCGACTGGAGCAACCGTATAACGATCAATTGTATCATGATGTCATTCGCTTCTGGATGAGGCTTTACAAGCGGGCTGTCCCCAATTTGCCAATGCTGGTTCAGCTCATTCCGTTGATCGCGTCGGCAGGATGGGTAAGTCAGCAATCTCTGATGGACACGCTGCTCCATTGGTTGAAAGAGTTTTACTACGATTCACCTACAGACATCTTGGTGAATCGGGTATGCAAAATGATGGTGCATCTAGGATTGTTACGCGTCGGACAAGACGAACAGGAGCAGTGGTTATACACCGCAACGTATGCGAGCCAGACTTGGCTTCGAAAATACAATGGTTTTACCGAAACGACTATTTTATTGAAGTGAGGGATGGGTATGGAGTGGCCGAATTTCTATTCCAACGCGTACGGAACGAACAATCAAATGGTTTCCGGTTTGCTATCTGAAATGGTGATCGACGAGCAGATGCGCCAATATCGTAAGCGCACGCTAGTCCAGGAGATTGATGAGGCGCTTGCATCGAAAAACAAAGAGCTGTTTTTGCGCTTAACAGGCGAATTGAAAGAAATCATGGCTTACGAGCAAGCCTAAATACATAATCGTATGCGTTATTGCTAGTCTCCAACCATTCATGGTACGCTTGTTTCCAGAAATGAACAAGGAAATGAGGAGACGGCTCTATGCAGTGGAACTTGAACGACTTTCAAAACTGGGAGGAGTTGCGATCCTTTGTGGATACCGCGCTGCTCCCTCTTTATTTGTACAGTTCGGACAGAAAAGTAGAAGAGCATGTTGTACGCATGAACTACTTATTAAATGTAGCTGCCGGGATTGAGCAACGGCTGAAGGGACGTGTGCTACTATTTCCGTTAAGTTATCACATAGGAGAAGAACAGCTGGAACAACGAACACCGGCGGAATTTCCTTATAAAGTACTGCTTTATTTCCGCGGAGAAAAGATTCAAGTAAAGGAGAGGGCAGAAGAGGGCGTGTTGACGTTATTAGTAGGAGATGAAGACTTGGAATCTTCTTTGCGCTTTGAAGTGACCGTGGATGTGCTGTATAAAGAGGTCATTAAGTTGTGGCAAACAGAACAGAGATAATCGATTTGACTAAAAAAAGAGAAGCGATAGAGAAAGCGTTTTCCGGCAATACTACAGAAAAATGGGTGGGGCAAGGTCTTAAATTTGACAATCTGGCAACAATATCCTGTCACACATCGTTTGGGCAAAGACATGTCCACTGGACATTCTTGACATCTTTATAGGCGTTAGCTATGATTGGGATTGACCTAGTGTATATGTATAAAAATGCCATCGTAGCGCTATTTTACAGGATAAGGAGGGAAAAAGATATGGGAGACAAACGCGAAATTTCCAGGCGTACATTTTTGAACTACGCCCTGATGGGAACTGGCGGATTCCTTGCTGCGGGAATGATCACCCCAATGATTCGTTTTGCGGTAGACCCCCTTCTGCAAGGACATGCAGGTGGAGATAAAGTAGCTGTCGGCAGTCCGGATGAGTTTAGTGCCGTGCCAAAACGCGTTGAATTCAAGGTCCATACCAAGGACGGTTGGTATGAATCAGAATCAACACTTACTGCATGGGTTACCAAGAACGAAAAGGGTGAGATTCTTGCTCTGTCCCCGATCTGTAAGCACTTAGGGTGTACGGTTAGCTGGGGAACTGGCGCAGGACAACCGAATGAGTACTTCTGTCCTTGCCACATGGGTCGTTATACGATCAATGGCGAGCACATTTTGGGAACGCCACCTACGGCCTCTCTTGATGAGTATGAGACAGAAGTCAAAGATGGGAAATTGTATTTAGGTAAAGTAAAAGCAAATCCTCGTCCGGGGGTGAACGGCTAAAATGATGCAAAAAATGTATGATTGGGTCGACGAGCGCTTAAACATCACTCCGATGTGGCGTGACCTGGCTGACCACGAAGTACCTGAGCACGTGAACCCGGCACATCATTTTTCAGCTTTTGTTTACTGCTTTGGTGGACTTACGTTCTTTATTACCGTTATTCAAATCTTGTCTGGTATGTTCTTGACGATGTACTATGTACCAGACGTTATCAATGCTTACGAATCTGTTAAGTACCTCCAGAACGAAGTAGCGTTCGGGGTAATCGTACGCGGTATGCATCACTGGGGTGCCAGTTTGGTAATCGTGATGATGTTCCTACATACTCTGCGTGTATTCTTTACAGGTGCATACAAAAAGCCTCGTGAATTGAACTGGGTAGTCGGTGTACTGATTTTCTTCGTTATGCTGGGTCTCGGTTTCACAGGTTACCTCTTGCCTTGGGATAACACTGCATACTTTGCGACCAAAGTAGGTGTGCAGATCGCTGACTCTGTACCTTTAATTGGTCCATATGTGAAAACATTGCTCACAGGCGGAGACATTTTAGGGGCGCAAACCCTTACCCGTTTCTTCGCGATTCACGTGTTCTTCCTCCCAGGCGCACTGCTTGGTCTGTTGGGAGCTCACTTTGTTATGATCCGTTCGCAAGGTATCTCGGGTCCACTATAATCGGTCTTCGAAAAAAGGAGGAAATAGCATGGCAAAACAAGATAAAGATGCTACCTTCG
The DNA here is from genome assembly GCF_013186635.1 of Brevibacillus sp. HB1.3. Lineage (NCBI taxonomy): Bacteria > Bacillati > Bacillota > Bacilli > Caryophanales > Paenibacillaceae > Brevibacillus > Brevibacillus sp. HB1.3. The sequence continues at coordinate 399,989 of NZ_JABMIT010000001.1, forward strand.
TCGGAGATTCCCGAGTATCGGCGAAGCGTATTCCAAACATTTCTCCAGCCTACTCCGACTTTCCAGGTAAAAATGAGCCGTTCTGGCCAAACTTCCTGTTGAAAGAGTGGATGGTGGCAGCTGTTTGCTTGGTTGGTTTCCTTGTGTTAACGGTTTCACATCCGTCACCGTTAACTGACAAAGCAAACCCGAATGATACTTCTTTCATTCCGTTGCCAGACTGGTACTTCTTGTTCCTGTATCAAATGCTGAAATATCCTTGGGCTGCTGGGGACTGGGTCGTACTCGGTATCGTTGTCATTCCAGGTATCGCATTTGGTGCACTGATGTTGGCGCCTTGGCTGGATACCAGCAAAGAGCGTCGTCCTAGCAAGCGTCCAGTTGCTACAGGCTTGATGCTGACTGCACTCGTTGGTGTTTTCTACCTGACTTGGGCGGCAAACCATGAATATCATCTGGCTCACCCAGATAAAGGTAAAGGAACTGGTGGCAAAGAGGGGTCGAGTGCAACAGCACCTGCACCAGCTGACACCAGCTTTAAAGCAGATGCGCTTTGGAAAGCGCAAACAAGCTGTATGGGGTGCCACGGTAAAAACATGGAGGGTGGCATGGGTCCAAACCTCCAAAAAATCGGCGCAACTTTGGATGCAGCCAAGATTACTGATATCATCAAGAATGGTAGAGGCGCAATGCCAGGCGGTATGATCAAAGATGATGCAGAAATCGCAAAGCTAGCTGATTACTTGGCTGGCTTGAAATAAGCTAATAGGGGAAAAGCTGGCTGGTAATGCGGTCAGCTTTTTCGTTAGCGGCGTACACAGCGGGAGACGATTATAGATGATCTGGATATGGGAGTGGTTTCGGCAATCTTTGGGCAAAAGGTGGTTTCTTTGGACGCTGTTCGTCGTCAACTTTTTAGGAACCATATATGGATTTATCTGGTATGGTAACCAATTGGCTGTGACACCAGCATATTTAATTCCTTTTGTCCCGGACAGCCCGACAGGTAGCGGACTTTTTTCGCTTGTACTCCTTACCTATTTGTTGGGTCGCCACATTCCTGTACTGGAAGCTTTGGCTGGCATCACCAATTTTAAGTATGGTGTCTGGGCCGTCTGCATTATCGTGGCTGGATGGCTGATGGGCAATGAAGTGCGCGTGACAGACTTGATGCTGATTGTTTCCCACACCGGCATGGCTGTGGAATCTGTATTGTATGCGCGTTTTTACAAGCTAAGTCTTCTGCCGGTAGGAATCGCTGCGCTGTGGACACTGAATAATGATTTTCTCGATTACGTCATGGACATCCATCCGTGGCTGCCGAGTGTGCTGGATCCGTATGAGGGCTTCGTTGGTTTGTTTACGGTTCTTCTCAGTCTGATCTCGATCTCGGTGATCTGGTGGGTAAATATGAAGTATACGACAAATAAGGTCTAATCTTGTCCTCCTTTCCATAGGCTGTACTAGGGAAGGAGGTTATTTGCGTTGAAGAAAAACATCCGGTTTTTATTATTCTTTCTCATGATCGGGTTGTTCTTGTCGTGGCCCATTCATAATTTGTACTCGCAGCTGAATCAGCCGATAGAAGAAAAGCAGTTAGCAGCCTTGGATCAAATTGCGCATGAGTTACTGACGTATGCAAAAAAGGGAGATCTTGAAGGGGCAGAGCAGCGCATCGTCCAGCTAGCAGACCGATTCCCGAACCAGCATTTACCCAATCCAATACGAATTGAGAGTCTGAATGCAGTGACCCAGTCCATACTGGCAGCCAAGCAAAGCTTTGCTTCTGCAAATGCAAGTGAACAACAATTGCTGTGGCATGCCACACGGGTCCGTATCGCCATAGACGCACTTACCCATGATCACCAGCCGATGTGGCGTAGCTACTATCCTTCTCTTGTCACACAGGTCCAAAACCTGCAGCTATCGGCTGTTGAGCGGAATTTCGGTCAGTTTCGCGAACAGTTTGATGAGAACTATCGACTATTTTTGGCCATTAAGCCGGGGATGAGTATTCAGCTTCCAGAGGGGCAAATGTCCTCGATTACGGTTGCGTACGATATCATATCCAAAGAGATGCGAAACAGCCAAGTAGATTGGCAGCTGGTTCGAGAGGCGTTGCGAGAATTGAACAGTTCCTTTCAAGTGGCGTTTGTGGGAGAAGAGAAGAGTACGTTTGCTCGTTTAATGATGCGGCCAGATTCCCCCATACTTATTCTCGCTTCTATCTCGATAGCTTTGATCATGGCCTTGTCTTACGTGGCATGGAAGAAATATGACGGAGAAATCCGTTCGATCTAAAAGGTGAAAAAACCCTTGCCTGTACGAAAAGGCAAGGGTTTTTTCTGTGCTGCTTCATGCTAATCGTGAAGCGGTTTCTTGTTTTCATCAAGGGTGAAGCCTTCTCCGAGAACTTCATGCACGTCGTTTACGATGACAAAAGCATGCGGATCAATTTCTTGCACAATGGTTTTAAAACGCATGACTTCGTTTCGGCTGACAACGACATAGATGACTTTCTTTTCTTCGCCAGAGTAGGCGCCTTTACCGGCTAAAAGTGTTACACCACGACCTACATCGAGAATGTGCTTGGAGATGCTATCTGCTTCGTTGGAGATGATCGTCAATGCTTTTCCTGCATAAGCGCCATCTTGGAAAAAGTCGATGACACGTGCTGCGATAAAGACGACGACAAGGGTATACATGGCACTTTCTAGATTCAAATAGACGAGGGACGCCCCAATGACCAAAATGTCTCCGAAAAACAACGTTCTTCCCATACTGATACCCATGTATTTCTGAAGCAGTCTGGCAATGATGTCCACACCGCCGGTCGTTCCTCCGTAACGGAAAATAATCCCTAACCCGACACCAACAGCTACCCCGGCATACAGGGAGGCAAGCAGGCGATCTTTCATCGGCAATGGAAGCACTCCATCAAATAAGGATAAAAAGACGGAAAGAGAAACCGTTCCCAAAATCGTGTAGAAAAACGAAGTTCGTCCAAGAATTTTCCAGCCCAAGAAAAATAACGGTACGTTCAGGACAAAGAAGACGATTCCCTGATCTACAACCGGAACTAGCAGCTTGATCAAAATACTGATACCAGTGATACCGCCCTCAGCTAGATGATTGGGAATGTTGAACGCGTTAATACCAAATCCCATAATGGCAGAACCGATGATAATGGCAATGATACTGTCAAGACGAATTTTCATATATCCTCCTGTTCGCCGGATCAGGAAACAGGCTTCCCCCCGGACTTGATGTGCAGGTAATACTTGTGTTACCTGAGGGCTATCCGAAAGCCATTATAAATGAACGCTCGTTTGATTGTCCATATGCTGGAAAGACGAAGTATTGTGATTTGGCAAACGAAGCCTTTTTTAGTACGATAGGTGAAAGAGAGAAGAATGTGAAAAAGGAGTGGGCGGATGGAACGGCAAAAGACAATGCAAGAGATGCAGCAAGAAGTTGATCAATACATATCGCAATTTAAAGAAGGATATTTTTCTCCGCTTTCGATGCTGGCTAGAATGACCGAAGAAGTAGGTGAATTAGCCAGAGAAATCAACCACTTTTATGGAGAAAAACCAAAGAAAAAGGACGAAGGCGAAAAAACAGTAGAAGAAGAGCTGGGTGACGTACTCTTCATCGTGATTTGTTTCGCAAACTCACTCGGAATTGATTTGCAGGAAGCATTTGATCGTATTATGCACAAGTTTAATACCCGCGATAAAGATCGCTGGACAAGAATAGAGGAGAACGAGCAGCATGACTAAACAAATTCGTGTAGCAGTTGCTGGCGCAAATGGTCGAATGGGGCAAGAAGTAGTGAAAATGCTCGCGCAGGATACGGCGCTCGTTTTTACAGGCAATCTGGATACGCGTGTGGGCGAAGAAGAAATTAATCAACAATTGGACGAAATGAAGCCGGATGTTTTGGTAGACTTTACGACACCGCATACGGTGTATCGTCATATGGAGCTCTGTCTGGCTCGTGGTGTGCGACCGGTTGTTGGAACAACGGGGCTGACAACAGAGCAGCTGCAAGAGATGACGGAGCGCTATAAAGAAGCAGGACTGGGTGCCATCATTGCTCCGAATTTTGCAATCGGGGCGATTCTATGTATGAAGTTTTCCGCAATGGCAGCAAAATATATGCCACATGTGGAAATTATCGAACTGCATCATGACCGAAAGCTGGATGCACCAAGCGGAACTGCTTTAAAGACCGCGGAGATGATTGCAGCTGTTCGGGAAGAGCTCAAGCAAGGGCATCCGGAAGAGGTAGAAACAATTCCAGGGGCACGTGGAGCAGATTACGAAGGCTTCCGAATTCATAGTGTCCGCCTGCCAGGCATGGTCGCCCATCAAGAGGTTTTGTTTGGGGCAACAGGCCAAACGCTGTCCATTCGCCATGATTCGATTAACCGGGAATCTTTCATGCCTGGCGTGAATATGGCCATTAAAGCTGTAATGAATATGAACGGATTGATTTACGGATTGGAACATCTGATTGATTAAACGTTTGTTTAACATACACACTTACCCAGCCATAAGGGAGAGGTTTTCTTGAAAATTGCATTGATTGCCCATGATCGAATGAAAGAACAGATTGTGCAACTAGCGATGGCCTATGAATCCATTTTGGCAAAACATGAACTGTATGCCACAGGAACAACTGGGTCCCGAATCATGGAAGCTACGTCGCTTTCCCTAACCCGATTTCTGTCAGGGCCATTAGGGGGCGATCAACAAATCGGTGCGATGATCGCCCGCAATGAGATGGATTTGATTATCTTTTTGCGTGATCCGCTTACCTCTCAACCACATGAACCTGATATTATCGCACTGCTTCGACTGTGTGATGTGCACAAGATACCGTTTGCCACCAATCTAGGTTCGGCAGAAATTATGCTGAAGGCCTTGGAGCTGGGACAACTGGACTGGCGCGAAGTGGTGCATGAGGAGAATGAAGCATGAGTTCACTCGATATTTTGGCAATCGGCGCTCATCCTGACGATGTCGAGATCGGCGCGGCAGGCAGTCTGATTTTGGCAGCGAAAGAGGGAAAGCGAGTGGGGATTCTCGACTTGACCTACGCGGAACTGTCTTCGAATGGAACGGTGGAGAGAAGGCAACAGGAAGCGGCTGCCGCTGACCAAGTGATGGGAGTGGCTGCCCGCTATAATTTTGGACTGCCTGATCGTGGCCTGGAAGCAGTCAGAGAAAGTGCGATTGAACGCGTCGTTAAGCTGATTCGTGAAACACGCCCAGCCATTGTGCTTGCGCCTTATTACGCGGATCGTCATCCAGATCACGAAAGTGTAAGTCGTATCGTTCGCGAGGCGGTGTTTAATGCAGGCATCCGCAAGTATTTGCCGGAGCCTTCTTTGCCTGCCTATCGACCATCGCAATTCCTTTACTATTTTATAAATTCCACTGTCACACCGCAGGTTGTCGTGGATATCACTGGCGTTTATTCACAAAAAATGGAGGCGCTGCGTTGCTACCGCAGTCAGTTTGAGCTAGAAGAAGGCAGTGTTCAAACACCTCTTACCAATGGTTATCTGGAGTCTGTCGAGTATCGAGAACGACTATTTGGTCAGCAGGCTGGTGTAGCCTACGCAGAAGGATTTGTCAGTGCAGCTCCGTATGTATTAAAGAGCTTGTGAGAAGGAGTGACACTGTATGAAGATCGGGATTACATGCTATCCGTCATTGGGCGGATCGGGCGTAGTAGCTACGGAGCTTGGCAAGCTATTGGCTGAGCGAGGACATCAAGTCCATTTCATTACTGGTGGAATGCCATTTCGCTTAGGTGCTTTTCACCCGAACATTTTCTATCATGAAGTAGAAGTGAACAATTATGATGTTTTTAAATACCCACCCTATGATTTGACCTTGGCGAACCGAATGGCGCAAGTGGCGAAAAATGAAAGTCTGGACTTATTACATGTGCATTATGCTGTGCCACATGCGCTGTGTGCGTTCCTTGCCAAGCAAATGGTAGGGGATCATTTGAAAATTGTGACGACCCTGCACGGGACGGATATTACTGTGCTGGGGTATGACTCGAATCTGAGTGATATGATCCGCTTTGGTATTGAGCGAAGCGATTTGGTAACAGCGGTGTCCAATGATTTGATCAGACAGACGAAAGAACTGCTGCATACGGAAAAAGAAATTGTCCCAGTCTACAACTTCGTAGACAAGCGACGTTACTACCCGAAAGAGGTTGCGAAGCTGAAAAAGGTATTTGCGCCGAATGGTGAAAAAATCCTTATGCACATTTCGAATTTCCGTCCGGTTAAACGAGTGCCGGATGTGATTGAAATATTTTCGCGCGTACGTGAAGAAGTGCCTTCTAGACTGATCCTTATTGGTGAAGGTCCCGAAATGGGCCTGGTCCGCAAGATGATCGCTGAGCTCGGTCTGAACGACGATGTATGCTTCCTCGGCAAGCAGGAAGACGTTGCCGAGGTATTGTCGATGGCAGACATCATGCTGCTTCCTTCAGAAAAGGAAAGCTTCGGTCTCGTTGCACTAGAAGCAATGGCTTGCGGTGTGCCTGTCGTTGCAACAGTGGCAGGAGGTTTGCCTGAAGTCGTGCTGGATGGTGTGAACGGCTTCTTGCGTCCAATTGGCGACGTGGAAGGTATGGCGAAAGAAACGATACGTCTCTTGCAAAATGAAGAGCTATACCGCGAATTTTCCGCGAATAGTATTGAGCGATCCTGCAAAACGTTTTGTCATGAAACGATTGCCTCGCAGTATGAGGCACTTTACGCTAACTTGCTGGAAAGCAAATCCGAAGAAAACCTAAGCTTTTGAACGTAAGATGGTGCTTTTGGCTAGCTGATGCACTTTGGATATTAAAATGAACAATCCATACAGAACTCTCATGAAAAACGCCTCCTTGTGTAGATCAGGCGGAGCAAACCAGAAAGGGGGGATTGGATTGGCGATAGAATTGGCAAAGCGTGTTCTCGACAGATTGGAGGAACACGGCTTTGAAGCTTACTACGTGGGTGGTTGCGTCCGCGATTGGCTTTTACAACGACCTGTTCATGATATAGATATATGTACGAATGCCCATCCCGGCGACGTCATCCGATTGTTTCCCGATCATGTCCCGACTGGTCTGAAACACGGTACTGTATCTGTAAAAGTCGAGGGGCAGTTATTTGAAGTAACCACGTTTCGGACGGAAGGAAAATATGAAGATTACCGTCGACCTGCTGAGGTTCAGTTCGTTTCAGAACTTCGGCTCGATCTGGAGCGACGTGATTTTACGATGAACGCAATGGCGATGGATCGTCATCAAGTATTACACGACCCGTTCGGTGGACAAGAGGACATGGAGCATCGACTGGTTCGGGCTGTAGGCATTCCACTAGAGAGATTTCAGGAGGATGCCCTTCGACTTTTACGAGGTGTGCGATTTGCTTCCCAGCTAGGTTTTACTATAGAAGACCAAACCATGCTTGCAATGAAACAGACGGCACCTTTGTTAGCGCATATTGCGGTGGAGCGCATCAGGGAAGAGCTGAATAAAACGCTCGACAGTAAAGCTCCAGAGGTTGGTTGTCAGTTGTTGAATGAAACGAGGCTCATGGCGTATGCCCCGGAGGTAGAAAAACTGTTCATCCTCTCAAGTGAGCATGCTTGGCGGCTCCGTCATCTGCAAACCGTGACGCAAAAATGGTCGTTGCTCCTGTTTGCTGCGAATTATTCACCTGTGCAAGCGCGTGAAGTATGCCGATTCCTCAAAATGTCCAAACGCGAAACAGAAGCAATTTGTTGCTTGGTTGAACTTCTTGCGCGATTGCAGCCGAAATGGGATGTCCCTCAAGCGATCGAGTGGGGACCATTGCTGCTTGAAGTCGGGTGGGACACGTGCAACGAGTTCTACCTTTTATTGCAAGCGTGTTGGTGGGAGGAGAGGCAATCGTTTTCGATGCAGGCACTCCTCGATCAATACGAAAACATGCCTGTCAAAACCATCAAGGATTTGGCAATCACGGGGCTTGACCTGCAAGTAGCCGTTCAGAAAAAGCCAGGCGAGTGGATTGTCCGCGTCTTGGAATCGTTGCTTAGACAAACGGCTTTGCACGGTTTACCAAATACACCAGAAGCACTTGTCGAAGTTGCAAAGAAAGAGGTTGCACAAGATGAACATTAAGCAAGTCATCCTTCAAGCATTCCGTGATCAGCCAGGCAGTTTCATCTCTGGTGAAGAATTAAGTCAAACATGCGGCTGCTCTAGGACGGCCGTTTGGAAACATATCGAAGAGCTCCGCCGGGATGGTTACGAGGTAGAGGCGGTTCGCAAATCGGGGTATCGCCTGCTGGTTGCCCCTGATCGCTTGTCCGCAGCAGAAATTATGGCTGGACTGGAAACGAATCGGATCGGTCAAAATGTCATCGCTTACGATGAAGTGGTATCTACACAGCCGCTCGCACACGAGGCTGCTGCAAAAGGGGCAGTAGAAGGTACGATTGTGCTCGCCGAGCGGCAAACAGGTGGGAAAGGCAGACTCGGTCGCCCATGGCATTCTCCGAAAGGAACGGGGATCTGGATGAGCTTGATCATCCGACCTTCGATTCCGTTACCGAAAACACCTCAAATGACGTTGCTAACGGCGGTTGCTGTAGCGAAAACAATCCGGGAAGAGACTGGGTTGCCTGTCAAAATCAAATGGCCGAACGATATTTTTATCGGTGACAAAAAAGTATGCGGGATTTTGACAGAGCTCAATGCTGAATCTGATCGGGTCAATTATTTAGTAATCGGAATAGGGCTCAATGCCAACAGCGTCGAGTCTGATTTTCCATCTGAACTGGCACAGATTGTGACTTCGCTTCGAATTGAATCTGGTGAGCCACTCAAGCGTGTTACGTTTATCCAGCGGCTCTGCCGAATTTTTGAAGAAGAGTACGACCACTATTTGCAAGTTGGCTTTGAGCGTGTCAAACAAGAGTGGGAGAACCATTCATACACCATTGGCAGATGGGTGACCCTCCAAACGATTTCACAACAGCTGGAAGGTCGTGCCGTTGGTTTGGATGAAGAAGGCGTACTCATGGTCGAGGATCAGGCTGGACAGATTCACAAAGTTTATTCGGCTGATGTCAATTATCGTGCAAATGATTGAAGCATTTGTTATACTCCAATTTGGAGGCTGTATCACTTCGTGAACGGTACTCCCGGAGTATTTTTGTATCTATCGTGTAATCTTAAATCAATACGTGCAAGGACAAAAATCTGCTCAGAGCCTGTGTGGACCGAGACAGAAGGAATCCGCTAACGCAAAATGTCTTTTTGACATGGACAACCTTCTCCCGATTGACGCGAGAAGGTTTTTTTATTCCTCACACGATCCACGGGCTTGATGCGAAAGAGGAGCAATGAAAAATGGCACAAAACGACAAACCGATCACGACTTCGAGTATCCGCAAGAAAAAAGAAACGCGAACCCCGATTACCATGGTGACCGCCTATGATTATCCGTCAGCCAAATTAGTGGATGAAGCTGGCGCTGATATGATTTTGGTCGGTGATTCATTGGGAATGGTCGTACTCGGTTATGACTCCACGATCCCTGTTACGATGGAGGACATGCTACACCATACGAAAGCAGTAACGAGAGGGGCCAAGCGTGCATTTGTCGTGACAGATCTGCCTTTCCTCAGCTATCACGGAACAGTTGAGGAAGCGGTGAAAAACGCGGGCAGACTAATGCAAGAAGGGCTGGCCAAGGCAGTCAAAATGGAAGGGGGCCGTGAACTCGCCCCAATCATTACACGCTGTGTACAAGCAGGCATCCCTGTCGTTGGACATATTGGGCTTACTCCGCAATCTGTACATCAATTAGGCGGTTACAAAGTACAAGGAAGAGATCTGGAGGCAGCCAAAAAATTGTTGGACGAAGCCCTTGCGATTCAAGAAGCGGGTGCATTCGCTATTGTTCTGGAATGTGTTCCGGAAGAGGTCGCAGGCATGATTGCAGATAAGCTAGACATCCCTGTGATCGGAATTGGAGCGGGTGCAACTTGTGATGGGCAAGTGCTGGTGTTCCATGATATGGTCGGCTATGCATCGGATATCACACCAAAATTCGTGAAGCGCTACGCAAACATTGGGGAAACAATCCGTGAAGCAGTGGAGACTTATAACAAAGAAGTGGAAGCAAGAAGCTTCCCAGGACAAGAGCATGTCTTCCATGCCTCTGAAGAAACCATCAAGGAATTGTACGGGGAAGGAGTAAAACAGTCATGATGCAAACAATGATGCAGCAAGTCTCCACCATTGCAGAGATGCGTGTTCATTTAAAAGAAGCTCGTCGGCAAGGCAAAACGATCGGAATGGTACCAACTATGGGCTTTCTGCATGAAGGACATCTCAGCTTGGTGAAAGCTGCCCGTGAAGTATGCGATTTGGTTGTGATGAGCATTTTCGTAAACCCGCTGCAATTCGGACCGAATGAAGACTTTGATCGTTATCCGCGTGATATCGAACGAGATAGCAAAATGGCGGAAGAAGCAGGAGTGGACTTCCTGTTTACCCCGGAAGTGAGCGAGATGTATCCGACGCCGATGCTGACCAATATTTCAGTGGCAAACGTGACGACTCCATTGTGTGGAGCTTCTCGTCCGGGTCATTTTGATGGCGTATCGACCGTCGTCAATAAATTGTTTCAAATTGTCCAGCCCGATTACGCCTTTTTTGGACAAAAGGATGCCCAGCAGGTAGCTGTTGTGACGCAAATGGTTCACGACTTGTCGATGCCAGTGCAAATCGTTCCATGCCCGATTGTACGTGAAGCGGATGGGCTTGCCCTGAGCTCTCGGAATGTCTACTTGTCAGCGGATGAGCGAGCACAAGCACTCGTGCTATCACAGAGCCTGAGGCAAGCAGAGGAATGGCTGAGCGAGGGCGTTGCTCTTTCTACAATCAAGGATCGTATTACGCAAATGATTTCCGAAAAGCCGTTGGCTGACATTGATTATGTGGAAATTTTGAGCTATCCAGCGCTTACACCAATGGAACAGGAAACGGCAGGTCAGACGATCATCATCGCGCTCGCTGTTCGTTTTGGCAAAACACGTCTGATCGACAATACGATTACATCAATCAAGTAGTAATGAGGGAGGAATTGGTAGTGTTTCGCACCATGATGAAAGCAAAAATCCATCGCGCAACGGTAACTGAGGCAAACTTGAACTATGTAGGAAGTATTACCATCGACAAAAATTTGTTGGATGCACTGGATATTTTGCCAAATGAAAAAGTACAAATCGTCAATAACAACAACGGAGCGCGTCTGGAAACCTACGTCATCGAAGGTGCTCCAGGCAGTGGCGTCATTTGCTTGAACGGAGCAGCTGCACGTCTCGTACAAGAGGGCGATATCGTGATTATTATTGCCTATGCGATGATGACGGATGAAGAGGCAAGAACCTACAAGCCACGTGTCGCCATCATGGATGAAAAAAATCAGATCAAAGAATTGATTGCGGAAGAAGTACACGCGACGATTCTGTAAGCGATCTGTCGACTCCTGCATAGAGCCACCTGCCTTGTGAGACAATGAAAGTACTCATGCCTCATAGGGGGTGGCTTTTCTTGTGAAAATCGAGGACTGGTTTCATACGCTTCGGAACAAAGCGCAGACGATTGAAGAGAAATGGCAGGGGGCTTCTGAACAAGAACGTCTTCAGCTCGCGGAACAATTGTTTCAATTGCGCCAAGTAAGTGATACAGTCGTAGACCTGTGGCTACAATTCGAAGAAAAATTATCGAATGCGATTCGCAACATCAAGGAAATGGAAGATCAGCTTCCGGCAGAAGAGAAAAAGGCGCATCAGCCGAAGGTGAAAACAGAATCACCAAAGGCCATTGAAACAAACACATACGAGCCGATTTTTCGTCGTGGGGAAGGCTTTTATCATTTGCGTATGTTCCACGACGCGAAAAAGTGTTTTGCAGAATTGGTTCAAAAATCGCCAGACTGGGAAAGTGGGCGCCTATATTATGCCTACAGTCTCCTTTTGTGTGAGGAGAAGGAGTTAGCTTTTCGGGAATTCCGTCTTCTCGGCAGGACAGCAGGCTCCCCTACCATTGTGGCCATCAGTTTTAATGCCATCGGGTGTATACTTGCGGAAGAGGAGCAATGGCTAGAGGCAGCACAAGCTTTTAAAACGTCTCTCGAGATCAAGCCAGAACAGGAAGAAGCCAAATACAACCTCGCGCTATGCTATTTAAGAGATGGCGATGCACAGGAAGCTTTGGACGAATTGGAACCGTATCTAGAAAAAAACGAGCACGATTGGGAAGCGCAGATGCTATGGCTACGTGCTGCCAAATTACTGCATATGATGGACCAGACGGTGGAATGGAGCCCGCCGAAAGGCTTGCAACTGCCGACACGCGATTTGGACAGCGATACTCTTCAGGAAATGGCCTCTTTATACGAAACAGTGGGCAATTACCATCGGGCACAGATTTGCTATCACTTTTTGACGGAGCGTTCCCCAAAAGATGGGTGGACGTGGCATGGCTTGGCCTGGAATACTTGGCTGATTGCCGGTACGAAGCGCGCATTGACGCTCGTCAAAAAAGCGATCAGTCTTGCACCCGAAAATGACGACTTTCTTTTTAGTTATGGCTGGATGCTGTTGTTTGACGGAAGGGTAGACGAAGCGATCAAAGCGTTTCGGATCATGCTGGAGAAAAACCGAGACAATCGCCTCGGACAATCCGGGATGATTTCCGCATACGAAAAGCTGGGGGATACACAAGAAGCAAAAAGGATGGCAAAGTATTTCCTGGAAGACGCTGAGCCATATGTACGTTCGTTAGGGTATTTTCATCTGGGAAGAATCGCGGTTGTGGAAGAAAATTGGCGCCTGGCTGAACAATATTTTCAACGGGCATTGCCATTCGCAGAACAGTTATGGGAAATCCCCATCTATCTGCAATTGTGTGCAAGCAAGCTCGGTCAATTAGAAATGCAGACTGAGCTGGTACAGCCGTAAATGTACAGGAGAGCAGGAATATTTCCCATCGTTGCCGAATGTGAATGAGTGCGGATTGAATGTTTCCGCCCAGGTTACGAGGTGACAACGTTTGAATCGATTACTAGTTGTAGATTTTGAGACGACGGGAAGCCATCCACGCCAAGGGGACAGCATCATTCAGATTGGTGCCGTCGCAATCGATGACGGGCAGATTACCGAGAGTTTTTCCACCCTGATTCATCCGGGCCAGGATATTCCCCCTTTTATTACCCAATTAACAGGGATTACCAATGAAATGGTTGCAGATGCTCCTTCCTTGGAAGAAGTGTTTCCAGATTTCTTGCGTTTATTGGACGGGCGAGCTTTTGTTGCACATAATGCAAGCTTTGATCTCCAATTTTTACAAGAAGCCCTGTTGAGCCAGGGCTATTATGCGTTTGACGGTTATGTGCTTGATACGGTGGAGCTATCCCGCGTTCTTTTGCCGATGCAAAATAGCTACAGACTCGGAGAACTGGCGTCTGAGCTGGAAATTGAGCACGATAATCCTCATCAAGCAGATAGTGATGCACTTGCCACGGCTCAGCTGTTTCTCCACTTGCTGGATATTTTAAAGAAATTGCCACTTGTAACAATCCAGCGGCTGCAGATGCTCGTCTCTTCGTTTCGCTCAGATATCGAGGTTCTTTTGCGGCAGATTGAGATGGAGAAGCTCATAGAGCTGCCAGAGCTGGATGGAACACCAACCGAAGCGGAATCCTCCGATATGTGGGATATTTATCGCCAATTGGCCTTACGGAAACGCGAAGAAAAATTAACAGCGTCCCTGAAGCATCCTCCTATCGATGTGACAGTGACCAAAGCGTTTGCCGAGCAGCTCGAGGATGTTTTGGGCGAAAACGGGCACATGCAGGCGAAAATGTCGGGGTATCAACGTAGGGATGCTCAGGAAGCGATGATGCATGCCGTCTATGAGGCAATGGAGGATGGCGCCCATTTATTGGTTGAGGCGGGCACAGGTACGGGAAAATCATTAGCCTATCTCTTGCCGGGGATCATTTGGGCCCATCACAATCAGCAGCAGCTGGTGGTTAGTACCAATACCATTCAATTGCAGGAACAGCTATTTCATAAGGAAATCGCTACCTTGCAGGAGTCGTTGCCGTTTTCGTTTACTGCTTCGACGCTAAAAGGCAGAGGAAACTACTTATGCTTGCGTAAATTTGAACAAGCTGTGGACGAGCCTGTAGAAGGAAGCAGCCAAGAAATGCGCTTGGTAAAAGGACAGATGCTGACGTGGCTCACGCAAACCGTTACTGGTGACGTGGAAGAGCTGAGCATGCCTCCAAGTGGCCAACTGCTGTGGCAACAGGTAAAAAGTGATACGGGCTCTTGCCTGAATCGCGCTTGTCCATGGTTTAGTCGTTGCTATTATTTTCAGGCGAAGGAACGGGCTCGCGATGTCGATGTCCTCATCGTTAATCACGCCCTTTTCATCAGCGATCTGCAAGCGGAAAACAGGATCCTACCTGCGTATGAAGTTGCCATCGTAGATGAGGCCCATCATTTGGAGGATGCTGCGACACAGCATTTAGGTAAGCAGTTTTCAACCACGCAGCTTCTTTTCTTGCTAGATCGTGCATCGGTTGAAGAAAGTGGGTCAATTGCACGCTTTGCAGAAGAGCTGCAAAGCTGGATGCCTGCTGTACAAGAAGAGGTAGCGGCAAAACTTTTGGAGCTGAGAAAGCAGTCCGCGACCTTGCGAGAGAAAGCGCAACAATGGACACAGCTCTTGTATGCATGGGCATCAGATCGTGCGGAGGAGACGACGGACGCTGGTCGTGAGACGGTACGTTATCGGATCGAATCGTTTGTAGGCAAACACGAGAAGATACGCAAAGTAACCAAAAAGCTGATTGAAGGGATGACTGCATATGCAGCGGGCATCGAGCAGCTTTTGCGAACGACTCCGCAAGAGGAAAAACCACCTTTTGCTGTACGTAGTCTACTGACTGATTTATTTGGTCTCATCAAAGACTGGCAGAATACGGTGGAGCTGCTTCACTTCTTTTTACTTGAGCAGGATGCCGAGTATGTGTATTGGATGGAGGTAGAGTCCCGTACAGCTCGCAAGCAGGTGCATTTGTCCGCAGCACTCTTGAAGGTTGCCGACTCACTGGCAGAACCACTGTTCGCGCAAAAGCGGAGTCTGATTTTGACATCAGCCACTCTGACGGTAAAAAACAGCTTTTCCTACATCAAAAGCCAGTTTGGTCTCGACCAACTGCCCGAGGAACGGGTGCGCACCTTGTCATTGCCATCGCCGTTTCATTATGAAGAGCAGGGACTGCTGTTGATCCCATCTGATTTCCCCGCACCAGGTAAAGAGAGTGACCACACGTATTTGGAGGCGGTCATACAAGGGTGCGTGGATGTCGTACTGGCTTCGAAAGGAAGGACGCTGATCCTGTTTACCTCCCATTCGATGCTTCGCCTTGTTTATCAAGCGATGAAGGAACGACTAGCGGAGGCTCCAGAACCGTATACGTTATTCGGTCACGGGATTGATAGCAACAACCGGAGCAAGCTGGTGCGACTGTTCCGAAGCATGGAGAGAAGTGTTCTGCTTGGGACGAGCAGCTTCTGGGAAGGTGTCGATATCCAGGGGGAATGGCTGAGCAGTTTGGTCATTGTTCGACTTCCGTTTGCTCCGCCGAATCACCCTGTCTATCAAGGAAGGGCAGAGCTTTTGAAGGCAGAAGGAAAAAATGCCTTTATGTCGTTGTCTCTTCCACAAGCTGTTCTGCAATTTAAGCAAGGGGTGGGGCGATTAATTCGCCATCACTTGGATCGAGGGGTCGTGATCGTTCTCGACACGCGTGTGGTTGAGGCGAGATATGGACGCTCATTCCTTCAATCTTTGCCGCCATTTCAAATCGAAAGCGGTCCATGGCCAACACTGCGAGAGCGCATAGAGCCATTCCTTAGTATGCAATCCCTGTCAGATTCATAAAATGAAGCAATAGTCTCATAGGGATTTAGGTGATAAAATAAATGTTATGGAAAATACCGTGGCGTTGGTGGATGGTAGTTCTTAGTGCGATTTTCCTTTGCGCATGCTCGATTGATAGCCATTTGTATTTGCGAGAAGCAGCAGTGAAGATAGATGACCCGTTTGAAACGGAGACAGAACAGGAATTTTCGGGTCTCATTGTCACCTACTTGGCACTTCCACATGGTGAGAGTACGCTTTTGAGAATGCCAGGCGGCAAAACGATGCTGATCGATACGGGTACGGCAGAAGATTGGCCCGTTCTTTCGGCGCGCTTGGCAGAGCTCAAGATCACACGGCTCGACTATGTAGTGTTGACGAACGACCAGCCTGAGCATATGGGAGGCTACGCTTCATTGAGCCAACAACTGCTTGTAGATGCCGTCATTTTGCCCAAGCTGATCGCTCCATCCATTCGCCATGTCGTGCTGCTTTGCTCCAACCAAAAGCAGATGGAAGCAGAGCAAGGACAAGTACTCACTCTTGACCAAGAAATCTCCATGGAAGTGTTGCTCCCGGATGAACCGTTATTTTTATCGCCCCAGAATAATTCTCTCGTATTTCGATTGACGCATGGCCAACTGCGATTTTTATTTATGAGTGCCGTGAATGAAAAAGCAGAAGAGCGACTGTTGGAACGGCAAAATGACAGATTGAAGGCGGAAGTGCTAAAGGTAGCTGGTCAGGGGAGCAATCAAGGTTCTTCGCAACCGTTTCTGACGCAGGTCGATCCTCAGGTCGCCATTATTCAGACAGGCCGATCGCGGGATCAAATGAAAGACGGTCAAACGGAAGTCATGGAGCGCCTGGGTGAGTCATGGGCGGAGACATACGTTACCAGCCACGACGGTTCCATTACCATTTTATCGAATGGAAAAGAATATCGGATTTTGAAGCAAAAGAATTAGGGGGGAAGACCGAACGTGGCAAAACACGAAAAGATTTCGGAAGCGGTCGTCCGTCGTTTGCCGATTTATCTGCGTTACCTCAGTTATTTGCAGCAGGTTGAGGTGACCACCGTTTCCTCCCAACAGATGGGTAAGAATCTCGATGTGAATCCTGCCCAAATCAGAAAAGATCTTGCAGCTTTTGGTGATTTTGGAAAAAAGGGAATCGGCTATGATGTCGATTATCTGGTGGAAAAAATACGTGAAATTCTAAAGCTAACAGATGAAATCCGTGTCGCTTTGGTCGGAGCTGGGCATTTAGGCCATGCCATTAGTAACTACAACGCTTATTTGAAAGATAACATGCGGATTGCGGCCATCTTTGACAATAATCCAGAGAAGCAGGGGAAAAAAGTCGCAGGTATACCGATTCAGCCTTTATCAGAGCTGGAAGAGACAATCGTAAACAAGCAAATCAAGCTGGCGATTATTACGGTACCGGCACCTGCAGCGCAATCCGTATGTGATCAGTTGACTCAAGCGGGTATCAAGGGGATCTTGAATTTTGCCCCTACGACGATTCGCGCAGGAAAAGATGTTCGCATTCACTATGCGGACGTGACGTCCAACCTGCAAAGCCTGGCCTACTACTTGACATAAGAATGGAGTGTATACTATGAAAAAGACGATCCTCATTCACGCAACAGTCATTACCGTTAACGATACGAATGAAGTCATTCACGATGGTGCCGTAGCATTCGAAGGTAACAAGATTACGTATGTGGGCCCAACTCCTGAGGACCTATCAGAAGCAGGATACGATGAGGTTATCGATCAAAAAGGAGACTACATACTGCCTGGTTTAATCAACACGCATGGACATGCTGGTATGTCCCTCCTACGCGGTTATGCAGATGATTTGCCGCTGCAACAATGGCTGGAAGACAAAATGTGGCCATTGGAGGCGCAATTCACGGGAGATACAGTAAAATGGGGTACTCAGCTGTCGCTTATTGAAATGATTCGTACGGGAACCACTACATTTGTGGATATGTATGATCATATGGATGTTGTGGCAAAGGAAGTCGATGCAGCTGGAATGCGTGCCCGCCTTTGCCGAGGGATGATCGGTCTGTGCTCCGAAGAAGAGCGTCAAACAAAGCTGAAAGACGCGACTCTTTTTGCAAAAGAATGGCATAATCAGGCAGACGGACGTATTACCGTCATGATGGCACCGCATGCGCCGTACACCTGCTCGCCAGAATTTATTACCCAAATTATCGAAAAAGCCGATGAGTTGTCCTTGCCGCTTCATATCCATATGTCTGAAACCGCTTGGGAAGTCGGTCAAAACGAGAAGGACTACGGACTGCGTCCAGTCGCTCATTTGGAAAAGCTGGGCATGTTCAATCGCCCAACACTCGTCGCGCACGCTGTTCACCTAACGGATGAAGAAATCGACATTTTGGCAAAATACAACGTGAGAGTTTCTCATAATGTAGTGAGCAACCTGAAGCTGGCAAGCGGTGTTGCGCCTGTTCCAAAAATGTTGGCAAAAGGCGTAAGCGTATCACTGGGTACTGACAGCTCCGCAAGCAACAACAATTTGAATTTGTTTGAGGAATTGAAGCTCGCTGCGATCCTACACAAAGGTGTAAATAACGATCCGGTAGCGGTTCCAGCAGAGGAAGCACTTCGCATGGCTACTCGTTATGGCGCAGAAGGGGTGTTCCAAGAAGAAACACTCGGAAGCATTGAAGTAGGCAAGCAAGCTGACTTGATCGTGATGGATAGCCATCAAGCCCATTTCCACCCAGCACACCAACCGATTTCACATGTGGTGTACGCGGCAAATGGACGAGATGTGAAAGATACGATTGTAGCGGGTAAATTCTTAATGCGTAATCATAAGTTGTTGACCATCGATGAGGAGCGCGCAATTTACGAAGCGAACCGCGTATTCCAAACGTTAAAACGGTAAAAGGCTCCTGTCAGGTGGGGGACAGGAGTAAGGCAGTGCAGGTGTAGGTAGGGGAATTGGATACTACGACGTTCCGTTGTTCATTTTTGCCACAGCTTTTGTCAGGAGATGATGGCGAAAATGAAGAGTGGGTGTGTGCGACCATTGACGCAAGGGAGACGACAATCCTGCCCAGGAGACGCGGTATTCCTGTAACAGAAACCCAAGTATGTCAGGAGATGTGGTTTGTTGCGAAGATGTCACGCGCTCACCTCCTCGGGGTGTATGTGTAGTATGACCGCCCAACCTTAAGCTATGATTAGCAACTTTTCCGTGTCGTTCTAAAACCTTCCCGTATAGCATAGGCTAAAGACAAAAATGGGACAGGGGGGACGACATGTACATCCGGCCCAAAATGCTGTGGTGGCTCATCCCAATCCTACTCGGTCTATTTCTCCTCGGGATTGTATTAGGGACAGTAAGTCGATTTGCCAATACAGAAAGCACAGATACTGTGTCTGCCGTCAGACAAACAACAGGGACGAAGCAGACGAAGACGGTAGCGGAGCTTTTGGAGCAGATCACGAAGGACGAGGAACGCTCATTCCTCGTATACATGCAGAATCAGACCTTGCATGGGCGATATCAAAATGAGCAATTTCAGCTCGCAGGAGAAATCGGTGGCCACCAGCTTGAAATAGCCAGAAAAGATGGGCAGCCAGTATCGGTGCGAATGGATGGCCAGATACAGGATCATGCCGCACTGCCGTATGCGATGTTCACCCCGTATGAGCACGCAGTATTGCTCAAGGGAGTTTTGCAATCGGTCAGTCCTGAACGCCTTGAAGATACTGCAGGGCAAGGATGGAGTGGATACCGGATAGCGGTCCCACCTGAGGAAGTCTCTTCGTTATTATCGATGTGGTTAGGTCCAGCCTTCCCTCTTCAGGATTTGACTCCGAATATAACGAACGGAATGAAAGTCAATTACCAACTATGGTACGATTCAACTACGGGGCAGCTTCGCCAACTGGAGCTGGATTTGCAAATACAAACGGCAGTTGGAGTGAAGAGAGACCAGCTTCGATTCCGATTGTAATGTCAGCCACGTAAAGGAGTTACTTTGCTGTGTTAGTACGAATTATCCTATCAATTGTAGCCGTCATTTTACTTACGGGAGCTGGGTTCGCCTATCATCTGACGGCTTCTGTAGCAGGAGAGCGCAATCAATTTGAGGAAACCGTTCGTCAGTGGGTCCAGGATCGCACGACAATCACGGAGATTGAAACCATTGATGAATATCGAGGCAAGGAGAGCTACGCTGTCGTCATTGGGAAAAATAAGGCGGGGACACAAGTTGTCGCTTGGATGACCGATCAAAAAGTAAGCTTCGATCGAATGGATCTTGCTGTTCCAAAAAAGAATGTAGAAGAGGCGGTTTACAAGTCCTTCCCGCAATCGGAGATCACTCATTTGGTTCCTGGTCTCGAAAATGATAAGAAATTTTGGGAAGTCACTGTCAAAGACAAAGACGGTCGTTTTCACTACATTCACTATGATCTATTCACTGGCGCTCTGTTAACCTCATACGTGCTCTCGCCAAGCTAAGACGCTGGCATCACGACAGGCCTTTTCCTTATGGGAGAAGGCCTGTTTGGCATTCCATCCAACATCTGTATAAGAAAATGATATACTCGTGTGATATACTGGGGACGTTGCAGAGAGAGAAAACGAGAACGATATTTATGGGGGGAGTAGCCGTGCAGATGAAAAAGAGCGCAATTGGATTATCTTTGGTGGCAACCTTGGCACTCCTGTTCGGAGGATGGTTCTTGTATCAAAAGATGGAGATTGAGGAGCCAATCCGTGCAGAAATAGGACAAATGCAGTCCGCAACATTGGGCCATTTGGAAATCAACAAAGATAAAATTCAAATAGATGTAACTGTTACAAAACCAGACGCATTTCCAGCAGAATATCGGAATCTGCTAACGGAAACAAAAAAGATCGCAGGGGAAAAAGAAGTGGTCATTGACATCGACAATCAGTCGACAACGATGCACGATATTTGGCAGAGTGGTCAATTTGTGTTTACCGAAGCAGTGGAGTTGCATGAATATAGCCGCATTCCAGCCCTTATGGAACAATGGAAAAAGGGGAATCAACTCGACCAAGCATCTGCATCGATGGATGACGAGAACATTTATGTTTATATGAAAAAAGGAACGGAGGATTTTTACACCATCATCCCCCGATCCAATGAAAAAGAGGTGACGGCACGTGCGTAAGGAAATACTGATCGGCGTCGTACCTGCACTGTTGATTTTTCTTATTTTTCTAGGTGTAAACATTACGCCATTCCTGGTGTTCGGAGCCGTACTGGGAGCGATCTACTTTTTGGTCATCCGCCAGCAAAATGGCCAGGGTGGAAATGTCGCCCTCGGTGGGAAAAGAAAAGCAAACAAGCATGAGCTGCCGAAATCGGATGTGCAGTTTGCCGATATTGGTGGACAGGAACGTGCCAAAAAAGAACTGAAGGAATCGCTTGATTTCCTCGTGTATAAGGACAAAATTGTGCAGTACGGGATTCGCCCGATTAAAGGTGTTCTTTTGACAGGTCCTCCTGGTACGGGTAAGACACTGATGGCGAAAGCGGCAGCAAACTATACAAATTCTGCTTTTGTGGCGGCATCGGGTTCGCAGTTCGTAGAGATGTACGTCGGTGTCGGTGCACAACGCGTCCGTGAATTGTTTCAGGAAGCGAAGGCATTAGCAGAGAAAAATGGGCAAGACAGCGCGATTATTTTTATCGATGAGATCGATGTCGTCGGTGGAAAAAGGGACGGTCAGCAGCAGCGTGAATACGATCAAACCTTGAAT
Organism: Brevibacillus sp. HB1.3; assembly: GCF_013186635.1. Taxonomy (NCBI): domain Bacteria; kingdom Bacillati; phylum Bacillota; class Bacilli; order Caryophanales; family Paenibacillaceae; genus Brevibacillus; species Brevibacillus sp. HB1.3. The sequence continues at coordinate 421,794 of NZ_JABMIT010000001.1, forward strand.
CAACTGTTGACGGAGATGGATGGTGTAGCTACGACTGACAAACCGCGGATTTTAGTCATGGCAGCTACGAACCGGAAGGACATGCTCGACGCAGCGCTGTTGCGTCCTGGTCGTTTTGACCGTCATATTAGCGTTGATCTTCCGGACAAGCCAGCACGCGAGCAGATTTTGACCATTCATACGGCCAATAAACCGCTAGGCGAGGACGTCACACTGGAAAAAGTGGCTCAGGAGACATTCGGATTTTCTGGCGCACAGCTGGAGAGTGTAGCCAATGAAGCAGCTATTTACGCCATGCGTGACCGCCAGGACAAGATCACAGCGAAGCATTTTGGCTATGCAGTAGACAAGGTTATGCTCGGAGAGAAGGTAGATCGTCAAGCATCTGAGGAAGAGAAGAAACGCGTTGCTCTCCATGAATTGGGACATGCCATTGTCAGTGAGAGCGTGCGCCCAGGCTCTGTTTCGCAGGTCACGCTCAGTCCACGAGGCAAAGCACTGGGATACGTCCGACAAAATCCAATGGAAGACCGCTATCTGTATACCAAGGAAGCGATGGAAAAGCAAATTATGGTTAGCCTTGGAGGAGCCGTAGCGGAGGAAATCTACTACGGTGGGCGCAGTACTGGTTCGAAGAATGACTTCGAGCAGGCGCTGGGAATGGCACAGGAAATTGTACAAAGCGGTATGTCCGAGTTGGGGATTGTACATTTGCAATACGTGGATAAGAATCGGATCCATGACGAAGTTGAGCGTCTGCTGGAAGGATTGCTCGCAGAAACTCGCAATCTTTTGAGACAGTTTGATTCCGTATTCCAAACGGGCCTGCATACATTGTTGGAAGCGGAAGTTTTGCAAGGCGATGAGTTCAGGGCCCTATTGTCACAAACGAAGGAAGAAATTGCAGTATAAGTGAAGATAATGAACCTGCTAGCCAAGGAAAGAGTCGGCGAAGCAGGTTTTTTTATGTTTGCTGGCTGTAAAAAGAAAATAAACCATTAGACTGGGAACGGCATTAAGCTACCGTATTTACATTCATTCAACTTCACGACTCCTTTATTTCTAGTGCCAGAGCAGCCGTCGCTGCCTTTTGCCTTTAAAATCATGGGATTTCTATAAAAATAAAAGTATTTTCCTCTTCATTCGCTTCATCCTCCTTCAATCATCCATGTAAAATAATATTTTATTTATATATGCTTATACGAAAGCCAAAGCTTTTTTAACGGCAAAAAATAAATAAAGGAGATTTTTTCGTGAACTCAAACACTGCTCATATAAGAAAAGGCGGAGCAAATGTGTCGTCTTCCAAACGTCTTCCGTGGGTCGGGCTGCTGGCCTTAGCCATGGCGGGATTCATCTGCATTCTTACGGAAGGCCTACCTGCTGGATTACTGCCACAAATTGCACAGGATCTTGGGGTCACAGAAGCGCTTGCCGGACAATTGGTCACTCTTTATGCGGTTGGATCTCTTTTGGCCGCCATTCCTTTGACAACGGCTACCCGCGAGTGGAGGCGCCGCCCGCTTCTGCTGCTGTGCATCATCGGCTTTCTTGTTTTTAACACCATCACCGCGTTATCTTCCGTTTATGTGCTGACGCTTGTCGCGCGTTTCTTCGCAGGTGTCTCGGCAGGTGTTCTGTGGGGGATGACGGCCGGTTATGCGCGGCGCATGGTGCCTGATTCGCTGAAAGGAAGAGCGATGGCAGTAGCCATGCTTGGCACCCCTTTGGCATTGGCGCTTGGCGTTCCCCTAGGCACTTTTTTCGGTACTTATACAGGCTGGCGTCTCATTTTCGGAGCTGTATCATTACTGGCTGCAGCCCTTATTGGCTGGGTGCTCTGGAAAGTGCCGGATTATGCCGGCGAGCCTGCCGGTGATCAGCTCCCTTTTCACAAGGTTTTCCTGATTCCTGGTGTACGGCCGATTCTGTTCGTCGTTTTGGCATGGGTACTAGCTCATAATATTTTGTACACTTATATTGCACCGTATCTTGCGGAAACCGCGTTTGCTCAGCGAGTGGATTTGGTTCTTCTTATTTTTGGAATAACCTCGGTTGTCGGCATTTGGGTGATAGGTATGCTGATTGACCGTTATCTAAGAATGCTGGTTTTAATCAGCATCATGGGATTTGCTTTGGCTTCTGCAGCCTTGGGAATCGGAATGAATCAACCTGCAATCATCATTCTTGGTGTTACAGCGTGGGGGCTTACGTTTGGCGGGGCAGCCACTTTACTGCAAACAGCAATAGCACAAGCTGGGGGAAACAGCGCAGACATAGCCCAATCGATGCTGGTTACCGCGTGGAATGTGGCAATCGGCGGAGGGGGCATTATTGGTGGGTTTCTTCTCGAGCTGCTTGGAGCCGGATTCCTTCCGGGCTCATTAATTATCCTGCTGCTTCCCTCCTTGCTTGCGGCTTGGTTAGCTAAAAAGCATGGCTTTCCTTCCTAAAGGAATCCGCAAGTATGTGTAACATAAGCAAAAAAATGAATCCGCTGCAAGGCGGATTCATTTTTTTGGATTATAAAATTAAATCTTAGGCGAGCAAATTCGGTTCTCCAATGAGATTTTTATAAGCGATCGGTGAAGACATTACGATCAGAGTCGTATAGGTTCCGTATTGATCGCACCGGTTTTCAAACTCTTCCAGCTCCTGGGTTGTTTCCGTAAGGACCTTCAATAAATAATTATGCTCTCCGCTTATCCGATAACATTCCGTGACCTCCGGTGAAGAACGACAAAAATCAAGGAAAGGATAGCAATTCCGGGTCCGAACAAGCATATAGGCTGTGCATTGCTTACCCACTTTTTGCGAAGAAATGACGGTTCGGTATTCCTCGATAACACCCTTTTCTTCCATGCGTTTTACACGTTCAGTTACGGCTGGCTGAGACAGTCCCACCAGCTTTCCTAAATCTGTCATTGATAATCTCGCGTGGTTCTGCAAATGGAGTAGGATGTTTTTATCGATTTCGTCCAAGAAAATCGCCCTCCTTTAATTTTAAAGTTATTTCTTTTGAATGCCTTTATAATCACCGAAAATCTCTTTATCTAACTTGTTTGTTTTATGTAAGGAAGCAGAAATTATCACTATAATAAACTCACTTGCTATTAATAATCAAGTAAATTACACCAGGAGAGGATGAAAAACATGAGAAATATAAATCTGGAATGGGTGCATAAAAGCGTCAATGAGGTAATTGACCGCACACTTGAGGAAAAAAGGATCGTGGGTACCGTCGTCCAAATTGCATTAGGCGGAAACCTCGTTTACAGCAGGCCTGCTGGTTGGGCCGATCGCGAGCAGAAACGGCCGATGCAGGAAAATGCTTTGTTTAGATATGCTTCGGTAACCAAGCCGGTCGTGTCAACGGCAGCCTTAGTATTAATTTCGCAAGGAAGAATGCAGTTAAACGATCTGGTGGAAAAATGGTTGCCCGCCTTTCGTCCCAAACTGCCAAACGGACAGTATGTTCCCATGACCGTTCACCATCTGATGACGCATACCGCAGGCTTAACTTACCGTTTCTTTCAGGAAGAAAAGGGAACATATGAGCTTGCCGGGGTATCGGACGGCATGGATCTGACAGGAATTACACTTGAAGAGAATCTACAAAGACTCGCTTCTGTCCCGCTTCTATATGAGCCAGGGAAAATGTGGAGGTATTCCATAGCAACAGACGTGCTTGGAGCGGTTATTGAAAAGGTTACTGGAATGCCACTAAGTGAAGCTGTACGGATGCTTGTAACTTATCCGCTTTCCATGATGGACACGGATTTCAAGGCCGTGGACACGGACAGATTGACAACGGCTTACGCGGACAGTGCCGGAGAGCCCCGGCGCTTGCACGATTTTGATACCGTTCCATTCGTGGAGGGGACGGCAGGATTCCTCCTTTCACCCAACAGGTTTACCGATAAGACAGCTTATCCTTCCGGGGGAGCCGGCATGATTGGCAGCGCAGAAGACTTTCTTAAACTGCTGGAAGCTTTGCGGCAGGGAGGAAATCCGATTCTGCCGGAGGCTCTTGTTACGGAAATGACAACCAATCAAATTGGTAACCTTGTAATGCCCTATTGGCCGGGGCGAGGCTTTGGACTTGGTTTCACGCTGCTTAAAGACCCAGCGGCTGCCAATACACCGGAATCGCCGGGAACTTGGCGGATGGGCGGCACCTATGGTCACTCTTGGTTTGTTGATCCGAGAGAGGAGCTTAGTGTCGTAGCGTTCACCAATACAGCGCTTGAAGGAATGTCAGGCAGGTTTACAACAGATCTGTGCGAATCTGTCTACAGGGGGATTCGAGGAGTTAAGTAAAGAGAAAGAACGTTGTCTTGAACAAATATTCGGAGTATGCAGACCCTAGATGGATATCAGATTACACTTACTAAGTTAATTTGAGATGAGAATTTACCATGCAGTACAATCCGTCGTTAAACTTAACGGAGAACCAGTTCAATAAACCAGCCGTAGTCTAGGACTTTATTTTTCCGGTCCAAGGCTGCGGCTGGTTTTATATTGAAGCCAGTCTAATACTTATTTTTCGAAGTCTAACGGTTTTACAATTCAGACTTCCACGTAGGTTCAACAATTCCAGTCAAAAACTATATTTTCTTCGGACACTGGCCATTTGGGCAAATCAGGATGAAACAATTTTGTAGACACGGTGCCAAATAAGTAAATGGATGAATATCCTACAAAGGTGATACGGGAATGAAATCAGGAGGCAAGGAGACCCTATGGCCAATGTGAACCGGCGAAAAGCAAACAAAAGTCTGAGCAAAACCTTTAGGCAGACCATGCACGAGTTACCGCTCTCATATACATCATCACCCGATCGGGAGTGGATGGAAGACCTCGAATTAAATCTGCTTGAAAGTCATTTGGAGAGCAGTCACAGAATACCTCCCATCTCTGCTGCCACACCGAAAGAGCAACAAAACCCGATTCCCAAAGTACCCAAGCAGGACCTATCCTCCAAACAGGACTCGTTTTCCAGACAGGATTCAACTTCCAGACAAGATTCAACTTCCAGACAGGATTCAGTTTCCAGACGGGATTCAGTTTCCAGACAGGATTCAACTCTCAGACGGGATTCAGCTTCCAGACAGGATTTAGCTTCCAGACAGGATTTACCTTCCAAACCGGATACGTCTTCCAAACCGGATACGTCTTCCAAACAGAACGTATCCTCCAAACAAAACGCATCCTCCAAACAAAGCTCAACTACCAATCCGAACTTTTATTCGAAGGTCATCAAAGACCGAAATGATGATCGTGTCCAATCATTTGTCTATACAGACGACTTGACAGATCAATCCGTGACAACAGAAAAAATTGCGAACCGGGCCATCGACGCGTCAAAAATTAAGCAAGGCGCCGTGGATAATTCGATTTTGAAGGATTATGCCGTGGACAGCAGTAAACTCGCGGACAAGAGCGTAACTTCCACCAAACTCGCCCCGCATGCGGTACAGAGGGATCATCTGGGGCAGGGAATCGTAAGCGGCGAGCATTTGTTGGATTATTCGATTTCCGCGCAAAAATTGATCAACCATAGCATTACTTCCGAGAAGTTAGCTGATAAAACCATCGACTCGATGAAATTTGCCGATCACTCGATCCAAAGCAAGCATATTCAAGAGCAAGCGATCACGAATGAGTTGATTCAGGATCAATCGATTACCTCGGAAAAAATAAAGATGGGGACCATTCAAACAAGTAATCTCGCCAATTATGTGATCAACACAGTGAAGATTGAGGATGGAGCTGTCACAGGCGATAAATTACGCGATGGAGCTGTAACTTCGACGAAGATAGACGAAGATACAATTGAGTCTCAACATATTCGTGAAGGCTCCATTTACCATCATCATCTCACGGAAGAGCTAATCGATGGCAGCAACATTATCGCTGGCAGCATCACAGATCATCACATTGCATTTCAGGCCATTTATAGCCAGCATTTACATCCAGAAGCGGTGACCAGCGATAAAGTGGGGCCGTATGCGATATTGACTGAGCATTTGGACAACAACAGTGTCACGGCAGAAAAGCTCGCCAAAGAATCAATTGGCAGCACACATTTACAAGCTGGCAGTGTCCTATCGAGTCACTTGCAAGACGGGATGCTGACGGCTAAAAAAATTGGGGATCAACAAATTACCTCAGCCAAGATAGCTGATAAGGCGATCACTGCCGACAAATTGGCGAACAGGTGTGTAGGAGAGCAACACTTACTCGATGAGAGCGTGAGTTCACGACATCTGATTGACGGAACCATTCGTTCAGAAAAGCTGGCAAGAAGATCTGTGGAAGAACAGCATTTGACTGACAGAATTATTGGGGGCAATCATTTACGCGAGTACATCATCCAGACCCAGCATCTGCATGACCACTTGGTGACCACCTCAAAATTGGCGCCTGAATCTGTTTCCACAGACAAAATCTCGGATCTTAGCATTACGACAAGCAAGCTTGGTGATGCTGTCATCACAGCGCCCAAAATAGCCAAAGATGCGATCAAGACCCGACATTTGGGCAGATCAGCCGTGACGGCGGAAAAGATTGCGGAAAAAGCAATTTCATCTACACATCTCAACAGTCACATCATTCAAGCGGACCATCTCCAGGGTAACTCCATTTCCAAGGAAAAATTACAGGACGGCAGTGTTACCCGAGAGAAAATAGCCGATCAGAGCATTGATGCGAGCAAGCTAGATAGCCATTCCGTTCATGGTGCTCATGTCATAAAAGGCAGCCTGGATGGAACACATATTAAGGAAGGAACGCTGAAAGGAAGTCATCTGATTAGCAAGAGCATAACAGAACAGCATCTGCAAAACCGGATCATTACGCAGGAAAAACTGGCAGAGGACTCCGTGACCGGTTCTAAAATTGCGTCCAAAGCTGTCACTACGCATCACATTGCCAATCAGTCCATTGATGCGGAGAAATTATCCTTTCCGGTAATTGAGACGCATAATCATATAGGAGTAACCTTGCAACAATACGGTTTCGTCCCCTTCAGACTTTCTGCCACAAGCAAGTTTACAGATGTGATTGTTCGATTGCCACAACCTTATGCGGATACGCATTATTGTATGGTGGCGATGACAAATCAACCGGGCATCTATACATCGCTCAAATACACGAAAAGGACTGCAGCGCTCATCACCGTATTTCGCAATCAGGAGGGGCAGGAAGCGACTGGTGTGATTCACTGGATCGGGATTGGAGTAAAAGGAGTAGATGTCCACGAAATATTGGATTGGTCAACAGAGAGGGGACAATTGGAGGCAGAAGAGGTCGAGGAAGATCACGACTTTGATGAGCAAGACATGGATGACGAAGATACGAATGATGAAGATACGAATGATGAAGAAGTGGAAGATGAGGACATGGTCGACGAAGATACGTATGAGGAAGACGTGGAAGACGAAGATACAGATGAGGAAGACATGGAAGATGAGGACATGGTCGACGAAGATACGTATGAGGAAGATACAGATGAGGAAGACAGGGATGATGCCTACACGGACGAGGATGACATGGACGATTACGACACGGATGAAGATGAAGAAGACACGGATGATAGTGACTTCGAGCAAGATTATGAAAGTAGTGAAGAATACGATAGCGAGGACGATAAATAATTCGGTAGGAAACAACAATGGGGCGAGTGGATGATTCAGAAGCAGGGAGGCCGATGTTGAGATCAGGTCTCCCAAATGCATATCGAGTTTACATAATTATTTTATCGTTAACATTATACAGGGAGACTTTCATTGAATTTGCAGGCCCCCAATAGTATAATTGTTTGGTATACTTAGTCTGTATTTGCGTGGCATGGTAAATGGAGGGAATCATTCAATGTTGACGACGATTGCCCGAATCGGGCAGCATGTTGGACAAGAAGTACGCCTGGGATGCTGGTTATACAACAAACGCAGCAGCGGCAAGATTCAATTTTTGCAGCTCCGCGACGGATCCGGCTTCATTCAAGGTGTAGTAGTAAAAGCGGAAGTAGCGGAAGAAGTGTGGGAGAATGCATCGCAGCTCACACAAGAAAGCTCACTTTACATAACTGGTTCAGTTCGTGCGGATGACCGCGCACCAAGCGGTTACGAACTGACAGTAACAGGTGTGGAAATTATTCAGATCGCCCAGGAATATCCGATTTCCTTGAAGGAGCACGGTGTTGACTTCCTGATGGACCATCGCCACCTGTGGCTGCGTTCTCCACGTCAGCGTGCAGTTATGGCTGTGCGCTCCGAGGTGATTCGCGCCATGTATGAGTTCTTCCACGAGAACGGGTTCGTAAAAGTAGACCCGCCAATTTTGACACCGACCTCTGCGGAAGGTACTACCAACCTGTTCCATACCAAATATTTTGATGAGGATGCGTATCTCTCGCAGTCCGGTCAGCTTTATATGGAAGCAGCCGCTATGGCGTTAGGTCGCGTTTACTCTTTCGGCCCAACTTTCCGTGCCGAGAAATCCAAGACACGTCGTCACTTGATCGAGTTCTGGATGATCGAGCCGGAGATGACTTTCGTAGATCACGAAGAAAATCTGCGTATTCAGGAAGCGTTCGTTTCTCATGTGGTACAATCCGTATTGAAAAACTGTGAGCGCGAACTGAAAACGTTGGAGCGCGATACAACAAAACTGCAAAATGTAACGGGATCGTTCCCACGCATCTCTTATGATGATGCGATTAAACTCTTGCAGGAAAAAGGTAGCGAGATTAAATGGGGAGACGACTTCGGTGCACCGGATGAGACGATGATTGCGGATCATTTCGACAAGCCTGTTTTCATCACCCATTATCCTACCGAAATCAAGGCTTTCTACATGAAGCCACACCCTGAACGTCCAGAAGTGGTTCTGTGCGCGGATATGATCGCACCAGAGGGCTACGGTGAAATCATCGGGGGTAGCCAGCGGATTGATGATCCAGAACTCTTGGAGAAACGTTTTGCTGAGCATGAGCTTTCGGAAGAGGCATATCGCTGGTATTTGGACCTGCGCAAATACGGTACAGTTCCTCACTCCGGCTTCGGTTTGGGTCTGGAGCGTACCATTGCATGGATTTGCGGACTGGATCATGTGCGTGAAACCATTCCATTCCCACGCATGCTGAATCGTCTCTATCCATAGAGAGTTCCTTTATCGATGAACGAATTACACCCTGTTGCGCGAGGGCAGCAGGGTGTTCCTATTGTTTGACAGCGCGTTTTACGCACTCCCTTGTTATCCCAACCCAGAGGTGAATATGCGTTATGGACTCCCATATATTGCAATTGTTGCAAGAAGGAGCAACATCCGTCTCCAACCTTCTTTTGAAAATGTATAAGCGTATGTCATTGACTGATGACGAGATGATGCTACTGATTCATCTGCTGTCCTTTCAGCAGGAAGGGAATCGATTCCCGACCTTAACAGAGCTGGAGGAACGCATGTCCATGACGAGCAGGAGATTGATTCAATCTCTTCAAAAACTATTAAAAGAAGATTGGATTACGATAGATGAGTTTATCGATCCACAAACTGGCATGCGTCATGAGCAATATAATTTGACTCCGTTGTACAAAAAGCTGTACCAGACCTGGCGGGAGCAACAAGCAGACCCGAGAAGTATGGACCCTTTTATGGAAGTAGCTGTTTCTCTGGATGCTGAACCTGTTGCCATTTACGCTCGTTTTGAGCAGGCATTTGGCCGCCCGCTAGCGCCGTTTGAATTGGAGAACATCCATATGTGGACCGAACAGGACGGCTATCAGGAAGAATTGATTTTGACCGCTTTGCGTGAGGCTGCAACCGTCGGCAAGCTCCACATCCGCTATATTGACCGGATCTTGCTCGAATGGCAAAAGCAACAGATAACAACTGTAGAACAAGCGCGTCTTTACAGCTTGAACTTCCGCAGACAAGCAAATATGAGAGACCACGGGCAACCGCTTTGATTTCATCCAAATCAAGCGGTTTTTTCTATGTCACCGTACACGTACCCATTTTCCTTGTCTGTCATAACATATTACGTAGATGCAAGCTTCAGGAGGCGATAACTTGTGGAAAAACGAAAAAAATGGGATCTGTCTCATTGGGTAACACCAGGTGTGTTTTCAGGAAGCTATGTCGTAGATGAGGCCGTTCAACGTATTTCAATCGTAAAAGCCAATGAAAAACAAGAAGAGGTAGGAACGGAAAACGTCCAGGAGTTGGTCGTAAATACAACATCAGAGCAGCCGAAGGAACTGCTCTTGGAGCCTACCTTCGAAATTATTATGAGAGAGACCGACGAGGCCGTCGTGGAACAGGTTCACCAGCTTGAGCAAGAAGTGATGGAACTGAAAGAGGCGCTTGCTTCATGGGAAGAAAGATGGGAGAAGCTTGAAGAAAACCATGCCAAACAATTGCAGTACTTGTATCAAGTGGTTCTTTCACTGAAAAAGGAGTGGGAGATCGAGCGAAATGAACATCGCGATTATTAGTCCGGGTCCCTTTTCTGTACCACCGGTCAAAGGAAGCTCGGTCGAGCACGATATTGACGAGGTCACAAAGATGATCGAGCCCATGCATAACGTGACGATCTACACTCGTCAATGTGCGACCTACCCAACCTCATCCGTGGAAGAAAATCGGCGGTTCATTCGTATCCCGTATCAAGGGCCAAAGCCATATTTGCGCCGGATTATTCATCATATCAAGAAAAACAAGCCAGATGTCATTCTTGTGGAAAACAGACCGATCTATGTTCTCACATTAAAACGCCATTTTCCCAAGATCCCAGTCTTTGTGAATATGCACTCTCATGTATACGGGTCACAGCCGATCATCAGCAAGGAAAATATGAGGCGTGCCGTTCGACTGGCAACAGGTTTTATTACGAACAGTGAATTTTTACGTCAACATTTTATTCGGACGTGCAAGATTCCTGCCGATAAAATCCATGCGGTTCATCTCGGAGTCGATGTCACACCTTATCAGGTTGCAAAAATAGCAGTCAAAAAAATACGTCAAGAGCTCGGATTGAAGCCAGATGATCGCATCTTGTTTTATGCCGGAAGACTCATGCGCGGCAAAGGGGTACATGTACTGATCAAAGCCTTTCGCCAGGTGAGCAAACAAGACCCGAAAGCCAAACTCGTGATTGTGGGGGGGACGGGATACGGTAGCAATCGCCTAAATCCGTATGTTCGAGAGCTCAAACGACTTGCGAAGCCCTTGGGGGAAAAGGTGCGCTTCGTTAATTTCGTCCCATCCGCCAAAATGCCGCTTTACTACCAAATTGGGGATGTCGTAGCCACACCGTCTGTCTGGAAAGAAGCGTTTTGCCGTGTCAATTTAGAGGCAATGGCTGCCGGAAAGCCTGTCATTTCCACTCCACGTGGCGGCATTCGTGAAGTCGTTGCCCATGAGAAAAGTGGCTTTATCATCCCGCCAAAAGATTGGGAAAAAGGATTGCCTGCTGTGTGGGAGCTGTTGTGGAGTTCACCAGCCGTCCGGAATGAAATGGGCAAACAGGCTCTGCAACGAGCAAAGTTTTTTTCTTGGTATGCAACTGCGCAAGGTTATCTGAAGATATTTGAATCAGTCGTTCCAACACGAACAGAAGAGAAACAGCAGCTTTTAAAAACAGGCTAATTGGAGTGGAAATGAAGTAGGTGGTTGCCTTTTCTTGCACCAATGTGGACGTCTGCCCTGTCCAGCTATCCAGATACGCATACCTTATAAGTATCGCAGAGCACAACTGGGGAGTGATACTTGTGAAAGGGTTAATCTTGTGTGCTGGACGTGGGACGCGACTGCACCCCTTTTCCTATTCGCAGCCGAAAACCCTCCTCCCTGTGGCCAATCACCCGGTCTTACACTATTGCATTCGCAAACTGCGTGAAGTGGGCATTCAAGACATTGGCATCGTGATACATCCTTCTCAATCACAAATTCCTCCCATGGTGGGCGATGGTAGTCAATTCGGGGCTACCATTACGTTTATCAAGCAGGAGGTACCATTGGGAATTGCCCATGCTGTCCAGCTAGCGCAACCGTTTTTGCAAGACGAACCGTTTATCTTGCTACTAGGTGATAATTTATTGATGGATTCGCTTCACGGGCTTACAAAAGCGTTTACGAAGGGAAAATCTGACGGTGTCGTGATGCTAAGTAAAGTGGAGAGACCACAGGATTATGGGATCGCAGAAGTACAAAAAGGACGACTAATCTCTGTAGAGGAGAAGCCACGTCAGCCAAAGAGCAACCTGGCAGTGATTGGTGCATACCTGTTTACGCCACCTATTTTCGAGTCGATTGCTACCCTACAACCATCTCCCCGAGGCGAACTAGAAATAACGGATGCGATTCAATCGATGATAAATGGCGGATTCAAATTGGCTCACTCCGTCACCACCGGGAAATATTCGGATGTGGGAACCATCGATCGCTGGCTGGAGGCCAACCAGTGGATGCTTACGAGGGAGCTAGGCAATCAACATCAAATTGGCAAGGGAACGGTTGTGAAAAATTCGAAGATTACGGGTCCCGTACGAATCGGTGATGATTGTGTGATTGAAAATTGCCAAATCGGACCGTACGTCTCGATCCAAAATGGCGTAAGCTTGAGAAATTGCTCGTATATCGAAAACAGTATTTTGCTGGAAAACAGCTCGCTGCAGGACATTGCTTGGAAAATAACAAACAGTGTTTTCGGACGCTCATCGATGATGACGGGTCAATCTTCTAACAGTACAGGAGTCTTCATTGTCAGCGACAAATCGTCCATTTGCATTCCGGCAGTCAAGAGGGAGGACGTATGAATCCGACCTTTACTGTAGTCATTCCGACATACAATCGCGCCAAGTTTATTCGCAAAGCCATCAAAAGCGTCTTGAATCAAACCTCAAAGGATTGGAAGCTGTTGATCATTGACGATGCGTCAACCGATCGCACCAGAAGCAAAATTGAAAAATATATGTACCACCCAAACATTATGTATCATCGAATGGAACAAAATTCTGGGATCGGCAAAGTCATGAATAAGGCATTGTCAATGGTGGATACCCCTTATCTCGTTCAACTCGATTCTGATGACTGGTTACCGAAACGAACGCTGGCTGTACTTAAAAAGTACATTCACAAAAGCAGGAAAAGCACGGCTCTCTTCTACGGGAACATGAACATCTGGAAAGTTCGGCATGGAAAATATACCAAGTCGATTAAGGTGAAGCACAAAACATTTCATAATAAATACCAGTTTCTGAAGTACAATCGCTGGATGGTTTCTCCACGTTGCTATCGCGTAGAAGCCCTACATCAAGTGGGTGGTTGGGATACCTCGGATCGGTACGAGGGAAGGATTATGGAGGATCGGCGAATCATTTTGCGATTAATTGAAAAGTATCGGGTGAGGTACATCAATCAAATCCTTTACAACCGGACGAAGCATAAAGGTCAGCTCACGGATGGCAAGATGAAGTTCCGCCGAAATTATTTAAGAAAAAAAACATTCAAATATTATCTGAATAGGTGGGGCAAAAAGTACAAGGCCATCTATGGTTACAAGGACGGTTATTTAGTCATTAGAAGGCTCAAGAAAGTGAGGCGTCGGAGGCGATGAAGAAAGCTCTTGTCACCGGCTGTGCAGGTTTTATTGGGTCTCATTTGACGCAGCGATTGTTGAACGATGGCGTAACAGTCATCGGGATAGACGGATTCATCGATAACTACGATGTAGCTGCGAAATTACGTAATCTGGCCGAAATAGGAAAGCATCCTGCCTTCACCTTCCACTCGACAACGCTTCAGACGGGGCGCTGGGACATTTGGCTCGAGAACGTCGATGTTGTTTTTCACCTCGCTGCCTTGCCGGGCGTGAGAAACAGCTGGGGAAAGTCCTTTGCTGATTATGTGAGCCATAATATTTTGGCCACACAAGAATTGCTGGAGGCTTGCTTGCAAAGACCGAAGCCACCTGTCATCGTGGTCTCGTCCTCCTCTTCGGTTTACGGGACGATGCAAGGGATCGTAACGAATGAAAATGCGCCGCTTCGACCAGTTTCCCCCTATGGGGTGACCAAGGAAGCGATGGAGCAAATCTGCTTGGTTTATGTGAAAGCTTATGGACTACCGGTTACCATGCTTCGTTACTTTACGGTATACGGTCCCAGACAGCGTCCAGATATGGCTTTCCATCGTTTCTTTCGCCAAATGATGAAAGGCGAGCAGGTCATCGTCTATGGTGATGGTCAGCAATCACGAGACTTTACGTATGTGACAGACGCGGTAGAGGCGAATCTGCTCGCTGCACAGCATGCTGTTCCTGGTGACATTTTTAATGTGGGGGGAGATCGGGAAATCAAGCTCATCGATGTACTATCCATCATGGGCACGTTAATGAATCTGACCCCTCGCATCACGTATCAAAATGGGCCCGCAGGTGACTCTCTACGAACCTGTGCGGACATCCAATTTGCCCAACAACGCTTGGGATACAAACCAAAAGTGACGCTAGAAGAGGGCCTTCGCCATCAATTAGCAGAGATTCGTTCGCAATCGAAGGGGTAACACCCGTCATAAAGGAGGCCAGTTGCATGCATCGGGTCCTCGTTTATCGCAGAAAGTTTCTTCCCAAGAGTGAAACATTTATTTACGAGCAATTGCTTGGACATCAAGTGGTCAAACCCGTCGTGTTGACCCGACAGCGAGCCTTTAATCGAAAACAATTTCCTTATTCGCCGGTCTATGTGCGCAAGCATATGGCCGGCCTCTCCACTTGGCTGCGGCGAAAAAATTTTAAATGCCTGCATGCCCGTTTTGGCCCTGCCGGGTTGGAATTGCTTCCTTATGCACAAAAAAGCAAGCTTCCCCTGATCACTTCCTTTCACGGCTTTGATGCGACTAAGCGCGTAAAAGAAAATCCAGTGTACAGACGGTCCCTTATGCGTCTCTTTCGAAAGGGCCAGGCGTTTACAGTCGTCAGCAATCACATGAGAAAGCGCTTGATTCGTCTCGGCTGTCCTCCGTCCAAAATTACCCTTATCCGCTCAGGAATTGATTTGCGCAAATTTCCCATGCTGCCGCCACAGCCCGTGGATAATGGGGAGTACCGATTGTTAAGCGTAGGGAGACTGACTGAAAAAAAGGGGATGGATACGCTAATTAAGGCGTTTACCCACGTGCATAAAAAATATCCCAAGGCGAAGCTAATCATCGTCGGTGATGGAGAAGAAAAAAAGAAGCTCAAACGACTGATTAAGAAAAACAGGCTAGGCACACAAGTCGTGCTCAAAGGAGCTTTGCCACATCGTGAAGTCCAGCGCGAACTGGCCAAGTGCCATTTGTTCATCATCGCTTGCAAGACAGCGCGAAATGGCAACCAAGAGGGGATTCCCAATGTCATCATGGAAGCGATGGCAAGCGGACGCCCTGTCATTTCCACCTATCACGCGGGGATTCCGGAGCTGGTTGAAAACAAAGTGACGGGGTATCTGGTTCCGGAGAAATCACCGACTGCGCTCGGGAAAATGATAAACCGTGTACTAACAGAAAGTCACGAGTGGACACAAATCACGACGGAGGCTCGACTGAAAGTAGAAAAAAACCATGACATCCATAAGCAACGGATGAAGCTAGAAGAGCTCTATTTGCGTGTGTCGAAAAAATGATGAGGTGAAGGAATGAAAGTTGCCGTTATTGGGACCGGTTATGTAGGTTTGACAACTGCTGTTTCCCTTGCCATGAACGGTCATCAGGTGACGGGTATTGACCTCGATGCATCCAAAGTAGAAAAATTGCGCCAAGGGATCTCGCCCATTTACGAGCCGGGCTTGGATGAGGCATTGAAAAAAGTATTGGATGATGGCGCGCTTGCTTTTTATACGGATCTGACGGAAGCGAAGGATGCAGAGATTTTTTTCATTTGTGTAGGGACACCTGAAGCAGTAGACGGCACAGCCGATTTAACGTATTTACTCGGGGCTGTTTCTGACGTGGAAAAGGTCCATTCGCTCACCCCCCAAGAACGCATCGTGGTAATCAAGAGTACCGTACCAGTCGGAACTGGCGAGAAAGTAGCGGGGATGCTGGCTGGCTGTCAAGGGGTATCTGTTGCATCCAACCCGGAGTTTTTACGGGAAGGGAGCGCATTAATAGACGCACTGGAGCCTTCGCGAATCGTCATTGGTGTAGATAAACCTCAGGCAGCGGCCCGCATGGAGGAACTGTACAACGGTGTGAACGCACCGCGAGTAATCACCAGCAGAGCAAACGCAGAGCTGATCAAATACGCTTCCAATGCATTTTTAGCCACGAGAATTTCCTTCATGAATGAGTTAGCACGGTTAAGCACTGCGCTCGGGACGGATATCGTGACGATCGCGCGAGGAATGGGACTGGACAGTCGAATCGGTCCGCAATTTTTACGAGCAGGAGTAGGCTATGGTGGCTCCTGTTTTCCGAAGGATACGATTGCGCTATTGCAGCTCGCAGCAGAGCACAATATTCACTTAAGTATTTTGGATAAAGTGCGAGAGGTGAATGCGACGCAGCCTGCCTGGTTTTTGGAGCAGCTGTGCTTGCAACTCCCTGATCTGAAAGGCAAACAAATTGCCGTTCTGGGGTTGACGTTTAAGCCGGATACGGATGACATCCGTGAAGCGCCATCGCTCAAATTGATAGAAGCACTTCTACAAAAAGGTGCTTCCGTGAAGGCGTTCGATCCGATTGGAGTATCTGGTGTCAGTAAGCAGTTTCCACAGATCACGTATACGCAATCCGCAGCAGAAGCATGTGAGGGAGCACACGCCGCCTTATTGGTCACAGAATGGGAACAGTGTGTCCAACTGGATTGGAAACAGGTTTATCAAAGCATGGCGCAGCCGCTCTTGGTAGACGGACGAAATGCCTGGCCGAACCAGGAGGTAAAGGAAGCAGGCTTTCACTATATCGGTGTAGGGAGAAGCTGACTTTTCCATTTCGGGAAAGCTCGGCTTTTTTCTATGGAAAACATGAAAGCGTCTGATTGATTTGAACCTGTTGGCATAATACGATAGGATACACATATGGATGATTTGACCATTTCATCTTACATGAATAACGAGGGAGTGATCACGGTGAATAAAAGCAAAACACTGCCGAAACGCAGTGACGTCCCCGCTGAATACAAATGGCGTCTTGAGGACATGTATCCCACGGATAATGATTGGGAAGCGGACGTTCAAAAAGTAAAACAGCTCACAGAAAAAATCGCAGCAATGAAAGGCTCTCTGGCTACTTCCGGTAAACAGCTGCTGGCCGTGTTGACTCTGCAAGATGAATTGTTGAAGACGCTTGACCAAGTGTACGTCTATGCACGTATGCGTCGAGACGAAGACAATGCGAATAGCAAGTATCAAGGGTTGACTGACAGAGCGACTAGCCTGAGCACGCAAGTATACGGCTCCATTTCGTACATACAGCCGGAAATTTTGGCGATTCCGACGGAAGACTTGCAGACGTGGATCAAAGAAGTAGAGGGTCTTGAGCACTATCGCATTTTGTTGGATGAGATTACTCGCTTTAAGCCACATACGCTATCCGCCGAGGAAGAAGCATTACTGGCAAACATGAGTGAGCTTGCGTCCTCTCCTTCCAAAATTTTTGGGATGCTCAACAACGCTGACATGAAATTTCCGATGATCACGGATGAAAACGGCGAGGAAGTCGAGCTGACCAAGGGACGCTATACGCAGTTCATGGAAAGCAAGGACCGACGCGTGCGCAAAGAAGCATTCGAGGCATTGTACAGTACGTATGGCAAGTTCCGCAATACGATCGCAGCCTCGCTGACATCTGCCATCAAAGGGGATGTTTTCTACGCACGTACGAGAAAGTATCCGTCTGCCCTGTACGCAGCCTTGTTTGCCGATAATGTGGAGCTCCCTGTGTACGATAACCTGATTGCAACGATCCACGAGCATCTTCCGCTCATGCACCGCTACATTGCTTTGCGCAAAAAATTATTGGGCGTAGATGAATTGCACATGTACGATTTGTATGTGCCGATTGTACCTGAGACGGACATGAAAATTCCGTATGATCAGGCTGTCTCAACGATTAAAGAAGCACTTCATCCGCTAGGTGAGGAGTACGGTCGCATTTTGGATGAGGGCTTTTCCAACGGTTGGATCGATGTGCATGAAAACGAAGGAAAGACAAGCGGAGCCTACTCATGGGGCGCCTATACATCACATCCGTTTGTCCTCATGAACTATCAGGACAACGTCAACAACATGTTTACGCTGGCGCACGAGATGGGGCATGCTTTGCATAGCTACTATTCCAATCACGCACAGCCTTACACGTATGCCGATTACAAGATTTTCGTAGCAGAAGTAGCTTCCACATTGAACGAAGCACTTCTGATGAATCATTTGCTCGAGACGACGACAGACAAGAAACAGCGGATGTACTTGATTAATCATTATCTGGAGCAGTTCCGTGGAACGGTATTCCGTCAAACCATGTTTGCCGAGTTTGAGAAAATGGTGCATGCAAAAGAAGAGCAGGGAGAGCCGCTGACGGCCGAATCTCTCAGTACGATTTACCGTGAGCTCAATGTTGCCTATCATGGTCCAGATATGGTCATAGACAGCGAAGTTGATCTGGAATGGGCGCGGATACCTCATTTTTATCGCGGATTCTATGTATATAAGTACGCGACTGGCTTCTCGGCCGCGACGTCTCTTTCCAAGCAGATTTTGGAGGAAGGTCAGCCAGCCGTGGATCGTTACTTGCAGTTCCTCAAGGGCGGCAGTTCAGATTATCCGCTCAATCTGCTCAAGGGCGCAGGCGTAGACATGACGTCGCCAACGCCGATTGCGGAAGCATTGAGTGTCTTCAAGGAATTGCTCGAAGAACTGGAACAGCTAGTCGAACAATAATAGGGATCAAATCCAAAAGGCAGTTCAAGTCTATGACTTGGCTGCTTTTTTTGTAAATTTTTCCTCAGTAGCCCCAATAAAAGGTAACTTTCCTAGTTTTGTTGCGTATCTATTTATGCGCTGTTCGGTATTGCTATCCGTCTTGGGACGGAGATAAATTTCCACCCGCTGACTGTTTTGCAGCAGAGGTAAAAACTGGCACAATTACGCCATGAGGAATGATTGTGAAAATTTGGAGGAATTCTAGTGAAAAAACGGGCATCCATTATTCTGGCTTCGGTCATGTTGGTCGCTGCTGGTTGTTCAGCACCAGCACCAGAGGCACCGCAGCAGACAGAGGCAAAGGCGAAGGTAGTAGAAGTTGTAAAGGTTCAAAAGGCAACAAAGCCAGTAATGCTTGCAGTCACAGGGATGGTGGAAGCCAAGCGGGACGCGGTACTGTCATTTGGTACAGGCGGAACGATCTCAGCGATCTCCGCGACCAAAGGAGCAAAAATCGCCCAAGGACAGCTGTTGGCCACATTGGATACACGTTACACCCAAAAAGAAATTGCAGCAGCACAGGGGCAGGTAGAGGAAGCAGCAGCGCGGAAAATCAAGACGTTAAAGGGCGCGACAGCAGAAGCACTTGAGCAGAAGCGCTTGCAGGTAAAAAGTGCGCAAGACAGTCTGGATAAAGCAAAGCAGGACCTCGCAACAAGTGAAAAGCTGTTTGCTGGCGGAGCCATTTCGCAAAACGAAATAAACGCGAGTAAACGGGCCGTTACGCAAGCAGAGATTACCCTGCGTGACGCTCAATTGTCTCTGAATGAGCTGCAAAAAGGAGCGGAGCCAGAAGATGTCATGGTCGCCAATGCATCGATTAAAGCTGCTGCTGGCGGTGTAGACCGCGCGAAGAAGAGCTTGGATGATGCGAAAATTCAGGCGCCATTTGCGGGAACAGTCGTGGATGTAAAGCTGCAAATCGGAGAGCAAGCTTCTCCAGGTCAAGAAATTATTCGTATTGTTGACCTGTCCGACGTAAAGGTAACCTTGGATGTCTCCAATGAATTGATCGGCCAATTCCGTGAGAAAACGAAGGTGCAGGCTTTGACAGACGATGGTAAGAAAAGTGAAGGAACTATTGCATTTATCTCTCCAGTTGTGAACAAGGATACAGGGAAGTACCGCGTCGAGATCACGATTCCGAATGCAGATGGTTACTGGCGTGGAGGAATGGCCGCAACAATTGAGGTGCAGCGCCAAGTGAATGGCTTCCTCGTGCCGCTGGAAAGTGTCGGCGTGAGTCAAACCGACCATTACGTGATGGCAGTAGAGAATGGACTGACAGTAAAAAAACCAGTGAAGACCGGTCAATTGGTCGGAGACTCCATCGAAATCGTATCTGGAGTGAAAGAAGGCGACCAACTCCTGCGCAGTGGAATTACATTCTACGTCGAAGGGCAAAAAGTAGAGGCGAAGGGAGAATAGTTGCATGAACAAAGTGATTCTCTTTTTGCTGAAAAGACAGCTAATCGTCTACTTGTTTACATTTTTGCTCGTCATTGCAGGTTTGGGTTCCTTATTCAGTTTTAATGTCGAATTGGTTCCAAAGACGAATTTCCCTGATATTAACGTAAGAATTTCCGGTGGTGCACTTCCACCAGAAGAGATGGAAGAAAAAGTAACGAAGAAAGTAGAGCAAGAACTAAAGTCGATTAATGATATTAAAAAATACTCTTCTTCAACAAGTGCAGGTCACGTTAGAATCAATATTTCTGCAAATGAAGGAAAAGGCGAGCAGGTTAAGCAAGATGTACAAAATGCCGTTAACCGTCTCCGAAATGGTTTTCCGAAAGCCGTTAACACAGTAGATATCTTTCAGAGCAATATGGGTAGCGATCAAATGATTGATTTTGCCATCGTGGGAGCAGAGCCGAAGACCATGCTGAATTTGGCAAAAACGTCAATCAAGGACCGCATTGAAGAAGTCGAGGGCGTCAAGGAAGTAATTGTAGATGAGAAGAGCTTTGAGAATAAAATTACCATATCCTTTTTGCCACAGCGATTGAATGCCTATCAAACAACGCCAGCGGCTATCATTTCACAGCTTCAGGATACAAACTGGAAGCAAGGGATTGGTACACTGGAAAACACGGGCTTTGATACAGTTGTCATGATTGACAATACTTATCAGACCCCGCAGGAAATAGAGGCACTGCCAATTGATACACCGAAAGGAACCGTTTCTCTGAACCAATTGGCACAAATTGAAGATTTGCGTGGAAAAGTGAAAGACTACGTCGCCCTGACAAACGGTTCCGTGTTTATTCAACTCAGCGTGACGCGGGCAGACGGCTATGACTTGATCACGACACAAAAGAGTGTAGAAGAAGTCGTTCGCAAAATAAACACAGAAGCAAACGGCAAATACAACATCAAAGTTATGTTCGAAGGAGCTTCCTTTGTCGAGCATGCGGTGAGCAACCTCAGCCGGGATGTCATGATTGGTGGGGCGCTTGCGATCATCATCTTGTTCGTCTTCCTTCGCAACTGGAGGGTCACACTCGTCATCGCTACGACGCTGCCGCTCTCTGCGTTCATGACGTTCATCGCGATGAAACTCGCAGGCTACAACATTGATATGATCAGCTTGCTGTCGCTGAGCTTGTCAGTTGGCTTGATCGTCGATGCCGCTATCGTCGTTTTGGAAAGTATCTATCACTACCGGGAAAAGGGCGAAGAGCTGAAGCAGGCTATTATGAAAGGTACAAGAGAAGTTTTGACACCTGTGTTCACCTCGCAGCTCACGATCATCATCGTCTTTTTGCCACTTGTCTTTGCGGATTTTGAAGATTGGCTGAAACCGGTTTTGGCCACAATTGCCTTTACGGTATCCGCTGCCATTATTTCATCGACGATCGCTGCTTATTTCTTCGTTCCCGTGTTTTCCAATCGCTTCTTGCAGAAGGATAAGCATGTTTCGTTAGAAGGAGAAGGCAAGGAACACTTTATCATTCGCGTATTCAGCGGTATTTTACAAGTAGCGATTAGACATCGGGTAAAAACGGTTTTACTTGCAGTTGCATTGCTGGTTGGTTCCGCTTTCCTCACACCTTTTATGAAAATGGGTCAAGGAATTAACGCCAACGAAAATATTATTTTTGTCAATATGAAGATGCCAATCGGTTCAAAGTTGGAAACAGCTCAAAAAGCAGCCGTCACCGCGGAAACATCGCTGCGGGAGATCCCGGAGATAAAGGATGTATTCTTCTTTACTTCTAAGGAAGAAGCAACATTGTTCATTTCCTTAATTCCGAAGGGGGACAGAACACGTGATAAGGATGCTTTGAACGAGGATATTAACAAGCGCCTGAATGCGACCCCAGGAATCGACTCCGTCTCCATGTCATTCGGACAACAAGGCGGAAGCGGCCCGATCCAACTGGATGTTTACGGGGATGACATGGAAGTCATGCGGAAGGTCGCAACCGATCTGGAAGTGATGCTGGGCACGATCAACGGGCTCACCAACATTCGCAACGATTTTAAAGAAGGAAAAGAAAAAGTTACGTTGCTGCCAAAACAAGAAGCGCTTACCAGATTGAATGTAGATCACCGTTCACTTTTGCAACAACTGAGCGTGTTAATCGGTAGCCAACAAATTACGTCCATCACGCAAGATGGAATCGAAGTAGACGTCGTTGCCAAGATGCCAGACAACTGGCTGAAGCACCCGGATCAACTCAAAACGATTATGGTGACTTCGAAAGACGGGGCAGCAGTGCCTTTGGCAGATCTGGTGGTTATGGAGTACAGTAAGTCGCCGATTACGATTGAGCGTAAAGAAGGCGAACGCATCGTGACGGTTTCTGCCGAGATGCTGGGAAGTGAATTAGGGGCAGTAGGCCGTGAGATTAATGAGAAATTGCCAAACGTGCCTGTACCAGCAGGTTATAAAGTGGAAATCGCCGGTAAGTTGAAAGAGCAAAGCACGAACATAAGCCAAGGGATCTTCGTATTCTTAGGAGTTCTGGCTTTGATTTACGTCATCATGGTTGCCCAGTTCGGGCGGATGTCTCAGCCGTTTATCATCATGCTGACCATTCCAATGGCCTTGGTCGGTGTTGTGCTTGGCTTCGTCCTTACACAGCGGACATTCGGTGAAATGGCGATGATTGGGATTATCATGCTTGTCGGTATCGTCGTTTCCAACGCGATCCTCTTGATCGACAGGATCAACCTGCTGCGCAAACGTGGAATGGAAACCGCAGAAGCGATTATCCAAGGAACGAAGGAACGTATTCGTCCCGTGATCATGACGAAGCTGACGGCGATTCTCGGGATGCTGCCGATGGGTCTTGCCATGGCAGAAGGTTCAGATTTGGAAGCGCCACTTGCAACAGCCGTTATCTCCGGCTTGATTTTTCACACGGTCGTAACACTGGTGCTCGTTCCTGTCCTGTACTCCCTGTTTGAGGGGGCGAAGGCAAAAAGACTGGCAAGAAAAGCAGCTCGTCAAGCGAAGCGCGAAGCAAAACGAGAGGCAAAACAAAACAAAGACAAGAACGTACCTCCGACAGAGGTATAGTGATTCGCAAGAGAAGGGGAGCATACGCTGTACCCCTTCTCTTTTGCTTTTCCTTCATCTGAAAGTTCTGTAGAATAAAGAGATCAAGATACATACATGAGTGAACCATGAAAGGAGCATGCATATGGATCTATTTTTGCAAGGAAAAACGGCTCTGGTACTCGCCTCGTCAAAAGGATTGGGGAAGGCAACAGCGCTGTGCCTCGCCCAAGAAGGAGCGAATGTCACAATATGCGGTAGAGATGAAGCTGCTCTGGAAATCGTTCGTGCAGAGATCGAACAGGCTACTGGAAAATCACCTCTTGCCGTAACAGTGGATGTGACGAAGGAAGAAGATATCAAGCGAGTTGTCGAAGAAACGGTCAAGCATTTTGGCAGCGTCGATATACTAATTAACAATTCAGGTGGGCCTGCAACAGGCAGATTCGATCAGCTCACCGACGAGCAGTGGATGCAAGCCTTCCAGCTAAATTTGCTCAGCTATGTACGAGCCATTCGTGCTGTTTTGCCGCATATGCGAGCGAATCAGTTTGGCAGAATCATCAACTTCGCCTCCTCGTCCTTTAAACAGCCGATTGAGAATTTGATTCTGTCCAATACGTTTCGTACAGGGGTATTGGGCCTTTCCAAGACGCTTTCGTCAGAACTCGGACCAGATGGGATTCTGATTAACACCATTGGGCCTGGCAGAATTGCGACGGATCGGGTGGCACAATTGGATGGGCTTACCGCAGAGGCGAAGAGCATCAGTGCTGATGAAGTTAGGGAAAATTGGGAGAAGCAAATTCCATTGGGCAGATACGGTCAGCCTGACGAGTTTGCTCGTATGGTAACGTTCTTGGCTTCGCCTGCAAACAGCTACGTGACAGGTCAATCCTTCCTCGTCGACGGTGGCTTGATCCGCGCGATCTAATAAAAGAGAGGGGAATTCCTTTGAGTAAAGAGAGCTCATTTGATATTGTGTCCAAGGTAGAGTTGGCCGAAGTGAACAATGCGATTCAGACCGCATTAAAAGAAATAGAAAATCGCTTTGACTTCAAAGGGAGCAAGAGCAGCATCTCCTTGGAAAAGGAAGAGCTTGTCCTCGTCTCCGATGACGACTTCAAGCTCAGTCAGGTAAAGGACATTTTGCTTGGGAAGCTCGTCAAACGGGATGTCCCGATCAAAAACCTCGACTACGGCAAAATAGAACCGGCAGCGGGTGGTTCTGTCCGTCAGCGTGTCAAGCTGGTGCAGGGGATCGACAAAGACAATGCGAAAAAGATCAACAGCATCATCAAAGATACAGGACTCAAAGTGAAAACACAGATTCAAGACGATCAAATTCGCGTGACGGGAAAAAGCAAAGATGAGTTACAGCAAATTATCAATGCGATTCGCAAGGCTGATCTGCCTTTGGAAGTACAATTTATTAACTACCGATAACTACTAGAAAAGTTTTTGCTTCTAACTCTCTTCATTCTCGCATATGCATGTACAAATAAGTGACAAGCACTTGCGAAAGGGAGAGTAGAGACATGAAGGTCTTTATTATCAGTATGCGCAATCTCATTTTGGGCGGAATCGTTTTCCTTGTAGTACTGGTGGCGGGCATCGTACTTCTGGTCAAAGACCCTCTGAGCGTCTCGGACTCTTATCGACCATCGGATCCAGCTGCCGCTGTTACAGCGAGCGCTCCCATGAACCAGCCAGCAGGGGCAGAAAAGCCGGCGGTGAATATGGAGGTCAAGGTGGATGGGACAACGGCAGAGGTATCCTTGCTAACACAGAACTTCACGTTCGTCCAGGATAATGGCGAATTAGCCGAGGCCCCAGTCTTTGGAGAGGGACACGCACATCTATACCTGAACGGCGAACCAAAAGGGATGATTTATCAACCAGAGTTTTTGCTGAAAAAGTTGCCAAAGGGAGAGCATGAAATTCGCGTAGAGCTCAACTACAGCAACCATCTGCCATACAAGATAGAGACTACGAAAAAGATCGTTGTGAAGTAAAGCAGATCGCGTTCCAGAAAAGGGACGCTTTTCTTTTTGGGAGGAAGGAAAAGAAGGACCGTAATGGAAAAAGAAGGGATTGTGGCGGAAAAGAAGAATCCTACAGAATAGTCTGAATGTTTTGGGGGTGCTTGTATGATTCATATGACCACAATCGGCAACATGTTAGACGACACAGCCAGTAAGTATCAGGAAAAGGAAGCGCTGGTTTATCACGAACGAGGGCTTCGCTATACGTTTGGAGAATTTCAAGCGATATGCAATCAAGCAGCGCGAGGATTTATGTCTCTTGGGATTCAAAAAGGGGAAAATATCGCGATTTGGGCAACCAATGTGCCTGAATGGGTGATATCACAATTTGCCACAGCGAAAATGGGCGGCGTACTGGTAACGGTCAATACGAGCTACCGGGTACATGAACTGGAATATTTGCTGCGTCAATCAGAGTCGACGACGCTTCTCTTAATGGATTCCTATCGCGATGCGAATTATCTCGCCATGATTCAAGAGATTTGCCCGGAATTGCAGACCTGTGAACCTGGAGCGCTTCAATCCAAAAGGCTTCCGCATTTAAAAAATGTGATCTATCTAGGGGATGAGCAACAACCCGGAATGTTTTTGTGGAGTGATTTGCTCGAACGTGCTGCATGGGTCACGGAAGAAGAGCGGATGGCGCGCCAGGCGACGCTCTCACCAGATGATGTCATCAATATGCAGTACACATCCGGGACGACTGGCTTTCCAAAGGGAGTCATGCTGTCGCATGTCAATATCGTCAACAATGCCATCAAGGTAGCGGAATGTCAGCGGCTCGGGTTAGCAGATAAGGTGTGCATACCGGTTCCGTTTTTCCACTGCTTTGGCTGTGTGATGGGGACCTTAGCATGTGTGGCGACAGGTGCGACGATGGTTCCTGTCATCGCCTTTGATCCTGGTGTGGTACTTGCGGTTGTGGAGGCTGAGCGCTGCACAGCATTATACGGTGTACCCACGATGTTTATTGCCGAATTGAACCACCCGACGTTTGCTGAGCGTGACCTGAGCTCCCTGCGAACAGGCATCATGGCTGGCTCTTTATGTCCGATTGAGGTCATGAAGAAGGTCGTCGATCAAATGGGAATCCGTGACATTACGATAGCGTACGGACAAACCGAAGCTTCTCCTGTCATCACACAAACCGTCCCAGAGGACTCTCTCGAGCGAAAAGTATCGACTGTCGGTCGTCTGCACGCAGAGGTGGAAGCAAAAATCATCGATCCCGCGACAGGTGACATTTTGCCGCCAGGTGTACAAGGTGAGCTGTGCACGCGTGGATATTTGGTCATGAAGGGCTATTACAATATGCCAGAAGAGACAGTCAAGGCAATCGATCACGAAGGCTGGCTACATACCGGAGACTTGGCTACCGTAGATGAGGAAGGCTACTATCGGATTACCGGCAGGCTCAAAGACATGATCATTCGCGGAGGAGAAAATATTTATCCCCGTGAGGTAGAAGAATTCCTCTATACGCATCCAAAAGTGTTGGACGTCCAGATCGTAGGGGTACCTGATGCCAAATACGGCGAGCAGGTGTTGGCGTGCATTCGGGTAAAGCCTCATGAAACGTTGTCGGAGGATGAGGTGCGGGACTATTGCGAAGGGAAGATCGCTCATTACAAAATTCCTCGCTACATACAGTTTGTAGACGAATACCCGATGACCGCTTCCGGTAAAATACAAAAGTTCAAGCTGCGGGAGCAAGCACTAGAGCTGTTTGGGCAAAGCAATCCAAACCAGACGGGAACTGCATAGGATGAGGTTCAAGCGCTAGGGAGATGCTCCCGGCGCTTTTTTTAGATAGTTCTTTACTTTCGAGCAACTCTTGACTAAGATAAGTGGAAATCAAAATAGGAGAGGTGCAGCCTAGCATGGAAGTTAGATTTTTGGGACCAGACGATGCAGATGAGTTGGTAAAGATTAGACTGGAAGGGCTGCAAACAGACCCAGACGCATTCGGCTCTACCTATGAAGAGGCAATGCAGGTATCGATGGAAGAGTGGCGGCAAAGACTTTCTCAAGGGGAGTCAGGTGAGAGCGGCTATTTTGGTGCATTTGTGGGGGGAGAGCTGGCGGGTATCATCGGTTTTTTCCGCCACAGAGGGCTGAAAGCGAGACACAAAGCTTCAATCGTCTCCATGTACGTTCGTGAAGCGTATCGCGGAACTGGTGTCGCACAAGCTCTTATGCAGGCAGAGCTAGCCTACTTGAAGGAGCGGGGAGATATCGATACGGTACAGCTCGCTGTCGTCACGACCAATCCGGCTGCCATTCGTCTCTATGAGAAAATGGGCTTTCTTCCATATGGTTTAGAAAAGCGCGCATTGAAAAATGGCGATCAATACTTTGATGAAAGCCACATGTATATTCTCCTTTAGAAAACATGATAAAAGCGAAGGCACACATTCGTGGATGCCTTCGCTTTTTCTATTCGCAATGCGATGGATGGAAACTTAACGACTTGCCTCGTATGCAGCGATCTTATCTTCGTACTGCAACGTAATTCCAATATCATCGAGACCATTCAGGAGGCAGTAACGACGATAGGAGTCTACCTCGAAAGGGTAGGAGAGGCCTTCATTGTCACGAACGACTTGTTCTTGCAAATCGATGGTCAGCTGATAGTTCGGCTTGCTTTCGGCACGGTTGAACAGCTCATCGACTTGCTCTTCGCTCAACTTGATTGGCAGGATGCCGTTTTTGAAGCAGTTATTGTAAAAAATGTCCGCAAAGGATGGAGCAATCACACAGCGGAAACCATAATCAAGGAGTGCCCATGGCGCATGCTCACGAGAGGAGCCGCAGCCAAAATTGTTTCGGGCAAGAAGGACAGTAGACTCCTTGTACGCAGGCGTATTCAGAATGAACGAATCGATTGGCGCACCATCGACAGTAAAGCGCCATTCGTAGAAAAGGAATTGACCAAAACCGCTGCGCTCAATGCGCTTCAAGAACTGCTTAGGGATAATGGCGTCCGTATCTACGTTTACACGATCGAGTGGGGCTACCACTCCGGTGTGGATGACAAATGGATTCATTGGAAGACCTCCTTGCTAGCGTTCTCGCTTTTCCATTCACGAACATCGACGAAGTGACCTGCGATTGCTGCTGCTGCTGCCATTTCCGGGCTGACCAGATGTGTCCGTCCGCCGCGTCCTTGACGTCCTTCGAAGTTCCGGTTAGAGGTAGAAGCACAACGCTCACCCTCGGACAGGATATCCGGATTCATCGCCAGACACATGGAGCAACCAGATTCGCGCCAATCAAAGCCAGCTTCTTGGAATATGAGGTGCAAGCCTTCTTGCTCAGCGAGCTGCTTAACTGCCTGTGATCCAGGAACGACCATCGCGTGTACGGAAGGGGAGACCTTGCGTCCTTTTGCCACTTCGGCTGCTTTGCGCAAGTCCTCGATCCGACCGTTTGTACAGGAGCCGATAAAGACACGATCGATTTTGATTTCGCTCATCGGAGTGCCAGGTGCAAGGTCCATGTACGCCAAAGCATCCTGTGCCGCTTTGCGCTGTGCGACAGTCTCGAATGACTCAGGGCTTGGAACGGTGCTCGTAATGTTTGTCCCCATACCTGGGCTCGTTCCCCACGTCACTTGCGGAGCGATCTCGGCTGCCTCGATTTCTACACAGGCATCAAACACAGCACCTTCGTCCGTGCACAGCTTTTTCCAAGCCTCGACAGCTGTAAGGAAATCTTCCCCTTGTGGAACGTAGCGCTTGCCTTTTAGGTAGTCAAACGTAGTCTGGTCAGGAGCAATTAAACCGGCACGAGCGCCACCTTCAATCGTCATATTGCATACAGTCATGCGTTCTTCCATGGTCAGGTTACGGATCGCAGCGCCTGTGTATTCTACGACGTAGCCAGTTGCAAAGTCAGTTCCGTATTTTGCGATAATCGCCAAAATTAAATCTTTTGCACTGACACCGAATGGGAGGTCGCCGTTTACGCGTACTTCCATTGTTTTTGGTTTGGATTGCTGCAAGCATTGTGTCGCGAGTACATGCTCCACTTCACTGGTACCAATACCGAAGGCAAGGGCACCGAATGCTCCGTGAGTGGAGGTGTGGCTGTCACCGCAGACGATTGTTTTGCCTGGATGTGTGAGGCCGAGCTCAGGGCCAATGACGTGGACGATCCCTTGATCCGGGCTGTTCAAATCCGCGAGTGTGATCCCGAACTCCTCACAGTTCGCCGTCAAGGTTTCCATTTGTTGACGAGAAATCGGGTCTTTGACATTAAAACGGTCAGCAGTCGGTACGTTATGGTCCATCGTTGCGAAGGTAAGCTCTGGACGGCGTACTTTGCGGCCAGCCAAGCGAAGTCCTTCAAAAGCTTGCGGTGAAGTCACCTCGTGAACCAGGTGCAAGTCGATATACAAAAGGCTCGGCTTTCCTGCCTCTTCGTGAATAGCGTGATTGTCCCAAATCTTTTCAAACATCGTACGGGCTGTCATCATGTTTTCCTCCTTCGTTCAAAAACTCTTAACAAGGTTGTAACATGGCAAAGAGAATAGTTCAAAGATATAATAATTATAAGAAGGATAGTTTTTGCCTATCGGGAGGTCTATATGGAGTTACGACAAATTCGTTATGTACTCGCTGTTGCGGAAGAACGCAGTTTCTCCCGGGCAGCCAATCGATTACATTTGGCCCAACCGTCGTTGAGTCAACAAATTGCGAAGCTGGAGAAAATACTCGGTGTCAGCTTGTTCCATCGCTTGCCGCAGCACGTAGAACTGACTGATGCAGGCCAGCGCTTTATACAGGTGGCGCAAACGCTTGTCGACATGTCAGAGGGACTAGAGCGGGAAATGAGAGCTTATGCGGTAGGAGAAAGCGGCAAATTGCTTGTAGGAAGCTTGCCGATCACAGGGGCATACGTGCTGCCAAGGGTGTTGCCTACGTTTACAAAACAATTTCCCGGCGTCGAGCTGCAATTGATGGAGGAAACGTCGAGTCATTTGGAGCAGCTGCTTGTACGGGGGAAAATTGATGTCAGCCTATTAACCATGCCTATCAGTGATCCGTCTCTGGAAATCATTCCTGCGATCAACGAAGAAATCTTTTTGGCGGTACCAGCCAATCATCCGCTCGCGAAACGAAAAGAAGTCGATCTCGCGGAGGTAGCCGATCAACCTTTTATCCTGTTAAAAGAAGGACAAGGCTTCCGCACGATTTCACTTCGGCTCTGTGAGCAGGCGGGATTCCGACCGCGAATCGTGTTTGAGAGCTCGAACATCCAGACGGCTCAGTCACTTGTTGCAGCAGGCATGGGGTTGTCGTTTGCACCGAAGATGATTACACTCGCACCCGGAACGATCGAACCCCCAACTTATGTGCGGATAAAAACAAAACCTTCGCGCACACTCGTTGTGGCGTATCGGAAGGACAAACCTTTGTCACGCCCGGCTGAAGCGTTTGTGCAATGCCTTCTCGAGCAGGGTGGAAAAATTTAAAGGCAAACAAGAAAACCCAGTCGCCGCATTCATTTGCGAACACTGGGTTTTTCATCTTGGAGCTTTGTATCTTGAACAAGTTCGGAAAAGACGACGAGCCTGCGAGCGTGCTCCTGTGTTTTCTTGTTAAATTTTCCGGAGCAGGTAATCAAATTCAGATGGGAGCGCTCTGCATTCCCAAAAATCTGATCGATGGGAGCTTCGGCCGTCTGGAAGCTTTCTACTCTGCGAACTTGGAAGGTAAGCGTTTTTCCTTTTGCTTCACGCACGGTAATTTTGTCACCGGGCTTTAGTTTTTTCAGATGGTAAAAAACAGCTGGACCCGTATAATGATCAAAATGACCGGCGATCACTGCATTCCCCTTCATTCCGGGCTTCGTCCATGGAGACAAAATACCCACGCGATCAAAAGCCTTTGGGACATCCATTTGCCCATTCGGTAAAACGCCGACAGGTTCTACACGAGCTTGCAGGTTCAGTTTCGGAATATGTAGAAGTGTTGGCATGATTCCGTCTGGAAGAGGAGGGGCAGGAAGGAACGTCGGTTGAGGTGGCAGCGAAGGACCATAAACGCTAACCGTTTGTTTGATATAGATGGGCCCTGCTGGTTTTTGCATGGTACTTTCGATTTTAGGAGCTTCGACAGGTTGTTGAGTTGTATGGCCGCAACCAATTGTAACCAAACTAATGGATAGAAGGGACCCAAGAAGTTTTTTCATAAGTTGCAAAGAAAAGGGGGAAGATCCCCCTTTAATTGCTTGCTCCACCCATACCAGTTTTCGGCAGCGCCTTGATATGCGCTTTGCCTTTATGTGCTTTGGTTTTCATATGGTGAGCTTTGGTCTTCATATGATGCGCTTTTGTTTGTACCTTGTGGTGTTTTTTGTGACCGTCATGTGTTGCGGCAGACACAGGGATTGCAGTAGTTACCAAGCATGCAACCATCAACAAAGCAGCGAATTTCTTCATGAGTAGCACCTACCTTGAAATTTTTTGGGGTTACAAGAGATAGGATTTCCGTTTGCTCGTTTGTTAGTGATGGCAATTGTTTCTCCTAAACGTCCCAAACAGCCCGCGCCTGTGGTACACTATTTCCAAATCATTCTGGGAGGAAGATAACATGAGAGAAATTAAGACAGAAGCTGAGTTCGAACAAGTAATCGCAGCAACCAAGCCAGTCATCGTCAAATTCTTCACGGATTGGTGCCCAGATTGTCATCGCATTGATCCATTCATGCCTGCCGTGGAGGAAAAATACAAAGAACAGCTGGATATGATCGAAGTCAACCGTGATACTCTCCCGGACCTGTCCGAAAAGTACGATGTCTTCGGGATTCCGAGCTTTATTGCGTTCCACAATGGAAAAGAACTGGTTCGCTTCGTCAGCAAGCTCGGAAAAAGTCGTGAGGAGATCGAGCATTTCCTGGATCGTGCTATTCAAGTCAGTAAAGGAATCGAGCAAGCGTAATTGCATGAACATAGAACAGGGAGATAGACAGAAATGTTATACATGAAAAAAGAAGGGGAATGGCTCGTGGCTCACCTCCGAGACAAAGATGATGCCATCCCGATTGGGAACCTGCTGCGCGAAGAGTGGAAGCTGCCTCGCAAGCAGGTCCATCTTTTATTCCAACACAAAGAAGTACTTCTGGATGGGGAACCTGTCGCTCAGCATGTTGTAGGCAATGCAGGGCAGGAAATTCGTCTGCGGATGTGCAAGCCTGAGCCATTAGGGCTTGATCCAGCCAGTGAAGCGCCGGAGATCTTGTACGAGGATGATCATTTGCTCATCGTGAATAAGCCGGTTGGTCTTCTGTTACATCCGACCGAACGCTACCACCATGTGACGTTGGATCATCTCGTGTCGGGGCACTTTTTCCGTACAGGTTTGGAAGCCAAGGTCCGCCATGTCCATCGACTGGATCAGGATACGTCAGGTGTCGTTCTATACGCGAAGCATCCATGGGCCTCTGCTCTGTTAGATGAAATGCTGCGTGAGCGCACAATCAAGCGTACCTATGTGGCGTATGTTTCCGGACAAATGCCCAAAGAGCGCGGGAAAATCAATGAACCCATCGGAAAAGATCGGAATCATGGGACGCGCAGAAGGGTCACACCTAACGGCGATCCAGCGATTACCCATTACCAGGTGAAGGAACGCTTTCAAACAGCTACGAAAGTAGAATGTCAATTGGAGACGGGGAGAACCCATCAAATTCGCGTTCACTTCAGTCATATTGGGCACCCGCTTTTAGGGGATGAACTGTATGGTGGCAAGCGCGAACTCATTAAGCGACAAGCGCTGCACGCAGCCGTACTCAAATTTGAGCATCCATTCGGGGGAGAAGTCATCGAAGTCACAGCCCCGTTGCCACTCGATCTGTTTCACTTGGAAAAGAAGCTGAGATAATCGCCATTTGACGACGGACTGAATAAACTGCCAAGGAGGAAACGAGAGAGGGTGGTCTTTTGAAACGACCCATAATCGGCATCTTGACTTGGCGGGAAGGCAAACGCTTTGCAGAGCCAACCTATTTTCGGCGACTGCTCAAGGCTGGACAAGAACTGGGCTGTACCGCTTTCCTATTTTCACCAAACGATGTCCTTGGAGCCGGCAAGCAGGTAAGAGGGTATGTCCCGGGGAGCAATGGCGGCTGGCAAGCAAGAATATTTGATCGTCCAGACGCTGTATTCGACCGATACCGCTATACACCAACACAAGCGTTTAAGAACTATGTGGCCTTTCGGCGGACGAGTAATTTTTTGTATGCAAACAATCGTTTGGCAAACAAATGGCGGGTACATGAGGTGCTGCATCGGGACCCGAGAATGCATCGGTGGCTTCCGGAGACCCACTTGTACAACCGACAAAGCCTGGTGAACATGCTAGGCAAGCATCCATTGCTCTACGTAAAGCCACTCAATGGAACAGGGGGACGAAACATCCTGTCGATTGAAAAGCGTGGCGACGAACTTCGACTGCTCGGCCGTAACAAGCAAAGGGCGAAAGTATCCACAGTAGTAAGAGACAAAGCCGCCGCCCAGAGATGGGTAGATCGTTGGACGAGACAGGAGAAATACATTGTTCAGCAAGGGCTTCGATTGCAGTTGGTTCCTTCGCGGGCAGTAGACATGCGCCTCTTGATTCAAAAGAATGGGCAGGGTGAATGGAGCATTACAGGTCATGGGATTCGCGTGGGTCCAGAACGCAGTGCCACCTCTAATCTGCATGGCGGCGGTAAAGCTATCCCTGTATCGGAATTTCTCCGACCGAGGTTTGGGGAGGAACGTACTGCGCAGATCGTGCATGATTGCGAGCAGCTCGCTTTTCAAACAGCGGAAACACTCGAGGATCATTTTGGACGGATGGTTGAACTTGGACTGGACATTGGCATCGATGTAGAGGGTCGCGCCTGGCTGATCGAAGTGAATCCCAAGCCAGCGCGGGAAATTTTCCGGGAGATGGGGGCAACGGGGCAGTACAAGAATGCCATTACCCGCCCGCTTGAATACGCCATCTACCTTGCGAAAACACAAGGACGCGAAGG
Organism: Brevibacillus sp. HB1.3; assembly: GCF_013186635.1. Taxonomy (NCBI): domain Bacteria; kingdom Bacillati; phylum Bacillota; class Bacilli; order Caryophanales; family Paenibacillaceae; genus Brevibacillus; species Brevibacillus sp. HB1.3. The sequence continues at coordinate 456,335 of NZ_JABMIT010000001.1, forward strand.
TCGCGAGCCACTTTTGAAGAGAAAGGTCGCACGAGGATAGCGTGAAAGCAGAACAGCGGCAGTAGGGACAACATCTGAAGTCCTCGTCTGCCGCTGTATTGCTAGGTGGAGATAGAAAGTGGTAATTGCAATTTGCTCGGGATATCAGGAGCGAATTCGGGTGTATGGATAACAGAAAACGAGTATCCTTTCTTGACGAACGTCAGCTCTTGAGCATCCGAGTGGAAAAGGACGTTGCTTTTTTCAAAGCGCCTCCGCACTTTTTCCAGGAACGTTTGGTCAGGTGTGCCAAAAGTGACGTGCATTTTCGGTGGTAGCGCTTTCATGGCAATGGGAATCCAAGGCCTGTTTTTCCATGTGGCTACAATATGTGCCGTTCCGCCGATAACGAAGTTAAAAATATCGCCATCCTCGTATGTTTTCATGCTGAGATTCGATTTTAGCCATTGCGTAAAAACAGGTACACTTTCCACAGGACAGCCCACTTCCCGTAAATACAGAATGTGCAGGGGAGTGGATGGCTCGACGACCTCCTCTGACACATACTCGTGGGCAATAATCTCAAGAAGATTCCCGTCACCATCACGGAAGTACAGGTTCAGCCGTCCTTTTTCCTCATCAATGTCATGCCCATCCTCCCATCGAACAATCAAAAGACCAGATTCTTTGATCTTTTTCGCTGATGCATGAAACAGGGAATAAGGTACTTGAAAAGCAAGATGGGCGGGGGATATCGGTTCATACACTTCTACAAAGGTTAAATGAAAATCGGGCGTGACTTGAAATGTAATCTGTTTGTCTGATTGAGATGAAATCGGAAAGCCGAGACGGTCTGCGTAAACCTGATGTACCCCTTGGATGGACACAGTTTGTAAGGTTAATTTTGAAAAGTGCGTGATCATCTGGCATCACCTTTTCCTATACAAAGATAACATAATATAAATTATGTATACTCATTCATTTCATACTGTTTCTAGACAATCTTCTCAAATATCTTGAGAGAGGCGAACCATATCTACCACTTGAATCCCGTTTTCGTAAATTTCTTCCTCATAATGCCGCAAGAAAAAGTCCCGATCAATCCAACTCATCCGAAATCCACATTTTTGATAAAGCGCGAGCTGATCCACACTAGAATTTCCTGTGCCGACCTCGATCGTTTTATAACCGAGAGATTTGGCTACTTCAATGGAATGAAGAACGAGCTTTTTGCCAATGCCCTTGCCATGATGGGCCTCATCAACGGCAACATTTACAAGCTCAATCGTATCCGGTCTGGTTGGTATTAAGACGTAGACACCAACGATGCTCTCCTCCAAAACAGCGACGTAGCATTGGCCTCTTTGTAAATAATCTTTCACCAATCTGACAGAGGGGTCAGCCAAAAAAAGTAAATCCATTGGTGGTTGTTCCTGTGCTGCAAGCTTGCGAATTTCCATCCGTGTTTCTCCTCCGATTCAAGTGGTTACCGGCTTTGGCAATGAAGCTGTTTCGTAGTTGACAACCAGGCTATTTTCGTACGTAAAGATATGCTGACAAGGTTCATCCTCTTCCAACATGTAAGGTAAAAACTTGGGAAGGTTTTCTGGGACGCCAGCATTGTCGGGGTCCAAGATCCACGCTAGCTCTTTCCAGTCAAGTATGCCTTCTTCCACGACCAGTGGAGTTTGATAGCGCTCATAGCCTTCTGGAAGATGAGCGAGAAATGCATACATACCGCCCGTTTCAACTCCATCGACTAGCCAAGAGACAATTCCTTTGTAGCAAGCGGTTTCTAACAAAATGCCCGTCTCTTCCCGAACCTCGCGAAGGACACTGTCCAGTGGAGTCTCTCCGTGCTCTAGCTTACCGCCTACGCCATTCCATAGCCCCATTAACGGTGATTTGTTGCGATTTAGCATGAGTATTCCATTTCTATGTTTGAGAAAGCATATGGTATAGCGATACATGTTATCACTTTCCTTTTTGTTACAGTCAACTTCTTTAACGACCATTGTATCAAACGTGTGGATTCAGCAGTTATTTTTATTTGGTTTTTCGAGAGAAGTTTCGTACTATTTCGTTATAATAACAAAAAAGAGTGGAAGGAAGAATAGGGGGCTCGTTCAAGATGGGAAACAATGAAAAGGTGGAAGGGTTAACAATCGAGGAGTGGAAAACGAAATATCCGCTTCTTCCTAGCATGATAGAGACCGATGAAGTTTTTTGGACGAACCCTGGTTATGACGAGATCGCAAAAGCGGCTCTCTTGGTTACGCCTGAGGAGGTTCAGGATGCTGAAGAACGTTTGCGGCGTTTTGGTTCGTTCATTCAATTGGCTTTTCCCGAGACGAGCGCTGCTGGTGGATTGATTGAGTCCCCACTCGTTCCGATAAAAGAGATGCAAAAGCACCTAGAGTCTCGCTTTGCGTCAGATATGCAGGGGAATCTCTGGTTAAAATGCGACAGCCATTTACCTATTGCAGGTTCGATCAAAGCCAGGGGTGGTATCTACGAGGTGCTGGCACATGCAGAAGAATTGGCCCAAAAGCATCAGATGCTGCAACCGGACAATGATTATGCTATTTTGGCCACAGATGCGTTCCGTGAACTGTTTTCCCGTTATTCCATTGCAGTAGGCTCGACAGGAAATCTCGGTTTGAGCATCGGAATTATTAGTGCGAAGCTCGGTTTTCAAGTCACCGTACATATGTCAGCGGACGCTAAAGCATGGAAAAAGGAATTGCTGCGGGCAAAAGGGGTCCAGGTAGTCGAATATGCATCGGATTATGGGAAAGCGGTGGAAGAGGGCAGAAAGCAGGCGGAGGCCGACCCGAATTGTTATTTCATCGATGATGAGAACTCCAAGCGTCTATTCCTCGGCTATGCAGTAGCAGCCGGACGATTAAAGAGACAGGTAGAGGAGCAGCAGATTACAGTAGATAGCGATCACCCGCTGTTTGTTTACCTACCGTGTGGGGTGGGGGGAGGTCCTGGCGGCGTGGCGTACGGATTGAAGCTTATCTACGGAGACAATGTTCATTGCTTTTTTGCGGAACCTACCCATTCTCCCTGCATGCTACTAGGCTTAATGACAGGACTGCATGACAAAGTTTCCGTTCAAGACTTTGGAATCGATAACAAGACAGAGGCAGATGGTCTGGCTGTTGGCCGTCCTTCGCGATTCGTAGGGAAAACCATGGAAAATCTGCTCAGTGGTGTATATACAGTCGCTGACGAAGAGCTATACGCCTTGTTGCGTGCCTTGCGTGATCTTGAATCGATTCGATTGGAGCCGTCTGCGTTGGCGGGAATGCCAGGACCTGTTCGATTGTTTCAGCAGGAGGCAGGGCGTCATTATTTGGTAAAGCAAGGTCTAACGGAAAAAATGAATAAGGCGACCCATATTGTATGGGCGACGGGCGGGAGTATGGTGCCGGAGTCTATTCAGGAAGAATATTATGCAAAAGCTCTGGATGAGAATGGGAAAAAATAAGCATCGAAATGATACAGAAAGCCCGGATCACTTCCCGGGCTTTTCATCATCCGTTTAAGCAATCTTCTGCGTCTTGAAAATAATAAACGTCGGTCTTCTTACTTCTGAAATCTGATGCGGCTGCAAGAGAAGACCTTCTGGCGTGCAGGTTGGCTCGATGATCTCCTGTAGGGTAAGCCCCGCTTGGATTAACGTATTGACGGCAGTGGACATGGAGCGGTGGTAAAAAAGCGCCTTTCTGCCGTTCATCATGTACATTTCACGTTCTCCATCTTCCAGGTAGTTGTCCAAGGGCCAAAAATGCTTCTGTCCTTCTTCGTCGCGGACCCAGCCCTCGACCTTTTTGCGAGCGGTAATATGCGGATGGAGTGTGGAGTAAACGAAATGTCCTCCGTTGCGCAAGGCGCGGCTTATTTTGTTGATCACGTGCTCATAGTCACGAACATAGTCCATGACGAGAGAGCTTGTAATGAGATCGTAGTCATGAGTGGCAAGCTCAATGTCCTCCAGGGAGCCATGTAGATATTGAATGTTCTCATGACTGTTATTCGTTCGGGCATATTCCAGCATGTTGTGGGAAAGATCAACACCGATTACTTCACTTGCTCCTTGCTCTACGCAGTATCTGGCAAACTGTCCGCCACCACAACCGAGGTCGAGTACACGCAAACCTTTTAGGGAGGGGAGACATCCGCGAAAGGCAGGCTGTTCGATCACATCGTTCTCCGATTGACCGGACAGACGCAGCTTTTGATAGTCCTGATAAAAATCCAGTTGATCATACAGATTTTGTTTCATCCTATTCTCCCCGTTTCCATTTTTTCTCGGATTCCTATTATGGATAAAAAAGGATCATGATGTCAATTATTTGTTTAAAACGATTGAAAATGAGAGCAGGAGTTTGCTTTATTTACGAGAATTAATGATAGACAACCCATTTTTGTGATTCCGTCCGCTTTGCTGTGACGGTTTTTTTCTGTAAGAAGATTTGGTTTCGGTATTTTTTGGCGAGACTGAAATCGAAGGAGGGATATACGTGGACCAAATACTTCAACTGATCAAAGATTACTGGCCGATTGCGCTAGCTATCATAATCATCATCATGGCTGCCCAATGGGTGGTGCGAAGTATCATTCGAATTATTTCGCTTGCAGCTATTATTGGTGTTGTGCTCGTGTTGTTTTTCCAATTCAGTCCTGAAGAAGTGATCCAAATAGGGCGCCAAGCAGCCGTAGCGACGCAGGAAGTCGTCGATAAGACGATTACCCCGGTATTGGACAAAGAGCTTAAGGATGCGGATATTTCCTTCAAGGAAGATGGCACCTATGAAGTAAAGACAGCGAATATTCGTATCGTAGGTAAAAAAGGCGAATCCAAAGCAACAGTTTATTACAAGGATGAGGAATGGGAAGTAAATATCGGTCAATTGAGCAAGCTGTTCCAGGATCGACTCGGGAAAGCGGAGCAAGAAAGCAAGACGATGTAGAAAGGGAAAAACGCATGGGGCCAAATAGGTCTCATGCGTTTTTTGCTGGATAGGCGAGGACTTCCTTTACCCATGTATCTAGCAGATGCTGATATTCTTTGCTCGTTTTGATTCCGGGGGCTGAGGCAAATTGTTTTTCGAGTGGGAGCGTGCGCAGTTTTTTAGCGAATTTCCCTTCGATATCATCTTCATATTCGAATAGCAGATAGACGACATCTTCCAAGGAGCGATAGCTCGTAACACTATACTCGATTTCATTCATTATCGTTTGAAAATGACCGTGACTATACTGGCAGAGGATGAAAGTGAAATCTAGGTTGTTTACGATTTCCAAAAATCTGTTCAAATACGCTGGTTCCACCATGATGCACTCTAGCCTATGGTGTGGATCATCAGAGTGACTGATGTGGAAATCTGGAATAATTTCGATAAAGTCTTGCTGTCGTTCGGGACTGGCTTTGTCATAGTAATCATCGTTGAATTTGCGAATGATTTTCTTCAGGTGCTTGAAAGGGATTGCTGTGCCAATAAAAAGTCCGTAATATCGGTTCATTCTGTGCTTCCTTTACGCTTTCGTCATATCCGGAGCTACTCGCAGTCGAGTTGCTTGCTCATAAGCGTAGGCCAGGCGAAGAAGAGTAGGTTCCTGGAATGCCAAGCCAGTAAGCATGATGCCAAATGGTTTGCCTGCGGAAGTATAGCCAGCCGGAACCGTAATCGAAGGGTAACCAGCTTTGGCTGGGATCGCATAACCCGTACTGCCAGGGTACAGGAGGGCGTCGAGTTCGTGCTCCTTCATGACAGCATCAAGACCTTGTTTTTGTGACATTTCCAAATCGAACAGGAGATTTGCCAAATATTCCGGCTCTGTCAGTGTGCCACTGGTTTTCTCGGATTCTTCCAGCAGCTCTTGCCCGTAAAGCAGGGCTTGTTCCTCATGTGCCCGATTAAAAGCAATGACATCCTGTAAGGAGCGGATCGGGTAGGAGGCTGGTAACGTTTTTAAGTATGCATTTACCCCAACCTTGAATTCATGCACGAGAACATCTATGTTCCATTCGGCATTTTCTGTCGGGATGTTGACCGCATCTATGATAGTTGCGCCAGCCTCTTTAAGCTTTTCAATAGCTGCTTCATACAAGGCGATTTCTTCGGCTTCACACTCAGCCAAAAATCTGGAGCGTACAACGCCGATGCGTGCATCCCGCAATCCATCTGAATCGAGGAAGGGGAGGTAATCGGTATGCGCGAGACCCTCGCTTTTTCCAGTCACCGGATCCTTTTCATCTATGCCAGTAAGCGCGCCAAGCAAAATAGCTGCATCTGTCACGGTTCTTGCTATCGGTCCGGCTGTGTCTTGGCTATGGGAAATCGGGATGATACCCGAACGGCTGATTAAGCCAACAGTAGGTTTGATTCCCACGAGCGAATTTTGTTCTGCTGGATGGAGAATCGACCCAGAAGTCTCCGTACCGACTGCCACAACTGCAAAACCTGCGGCAATCCCAGCAGCCGACCCCGAGCTAGACCCGCCGACATCGAGTACACCAGGACCGTATGGGTTCAACACTTGTCCACCGCGCGAGCTGTAGCCATCTGGCATGTCATTGGAGATAAAGTTAGCCCATTCCGTCAGATTGGTTTTCCCTAAAATAACCGCGCCCGCCTCTCGGAGCTTGGTAACGACGAATGCATCCGCAGTGGCAAACGAATCAGCTAAAGCTAGAGCTCCAGCCGTCGTGTGCATCTTGTCAGATGTCGCAATGTTATCCTTGATCAATACAGGAATTCCGTGAAGCGGCCCACGACTGCCTGACACCGCTCGTTCTCGATCCAGTGACTCTGCGATCGCTAGTGCATCTGGATTTAGCTCACAAATGGCATTGATTCGGATGCCTTGTTTGTTGTAGGTGGCAATCCGCTGTAAAAAGGAGAGAGTCAATTCCCGCGAAGTCGTGGTTCCAGCTGTCATTGCAGTTTGCCATTCGAGAATGCTCGTTTCATAAATCACTGACATAATGTATCCCCTTTTGCGAATGATTTGATTTTTATTATAGTACCAAATTCAGGGAAAGGGAATGAGAGGGGAGTGTGAGCCTTTTGCCTATAAAAAACAAGCTGACTCTGCGAGAGAATCAGCTTGTTTGTGTTTGTACCAAATTATGCGTTTGATCCAGCAGCTTCCAGCTTCGCTTTTTCTTCCGCTTCTACATAACGGTTGCGAGGGTGTTCGCGGCATTCATCGGAGCAAGAACGCTTGAATTTTGTCTCACATTCTGTGCAGCAGAAGTGCTGCTTGTTGCAGAATGGGTTGGCGCAGTTTACATAGCGGTCTTCGACAGTACCGCAGTAATGGCAACGGCCAATGACGACGTCTTCTTCGGTATGATTGATCGGAACGGAGATGCGCTCGTCAAACACGTAGCATTTTCCATCCCACAGGCGCCCTTGGACTTCTGGATCTTTACCATACGTGACAATTCCGCCCTCAAGATGGTACACATTTTCAAAACCTTGTTGCAGCAAGATACCTGTCAGCTTTTCGCAACGAATACCGCCTGTGCAGTAGGTCAGGACTTTTTTATCCTTAAACTGGCTCATGTTGTCACGAATCCACTCAGGGAACTCACGGGATGAATCCACTTCAGGGCGAATCGCACCACGGAAATGTCCCAAATCGTATTCGTAATAGTTGCGACCATCGAGGATTACGACATCCTCTTCCTGCATCATTTCGTACCATTCTTTTGGGTTCAGATAGGTGCCAACTAGTTCATTCGGATTGACATCTTCCTCCAAACGCCAGGTTACGAGCTCCTGTTTCGGACGCACAAACATTTTTTTGAATGCATGCTCTTCCGACTCATCTATTTTAAACCACATATCACTAAAACGTGGATCTTTTCGCACATATTCCATGTAGGCGTCTGTTTGTTCAATCGTTCCGGATACGGTTCCATTAATGCCCTCTGGAGCTACGATAATCCGCCCTTTCAGCCCGTTATCCTTGCAAAATTGCAAGTGCTCGGCTGCGTACTCCTCATAATTTTCAATAGGAGTATACTTGTAATACAACAAAATGCGATATGGTTTTTGTACTTGCAAGGTACAATTCCACCTTTCTTTTTCAATTGTGATTTTAGATGCATCGGTGATTATACCACATTCCATTGTTAGATGCGCTAAAAAAGTAAGGGGTTTGTGAGGTTTTTATGAAATCGGTGCTTCTTGCTGGATGAGGTTGCTTCTTGTACACTATGAATGGTAATCAGCCGACAGGCTATATGAGGAGAGACTACTACATGAACATGACAAATGAGCGCCCGGTTACACAGGTGAAAATTAAAAAGCTCCACCAAGACGCCGTGATCCCAGCGTACGCGAGAGCAATGGACGCGGGCTTTGATCTGGTCGCGGTAGAGGATACATTGATTGCCCCAGGACAATCTGCAAAGGTTCCAACAGGCTTGGCGTTCGCGCTTCCAGAAGGATTTGAATTGCAAGTGCGCCCTCGCTCCGGGATCAGTGCAAAAACAAAGCTGCGCTTGTCCAATGCACCAGGGACTGTTGATGCTGGTTATCGCGGTGAAGTATGCGTCCTGATCGATAACATTCGGATCGCATCCGGAAAAAGTGGCAAGGTATGTCTGGGTGCTGGCGAAAACGAAGTAACCGTTGAACAAGAAGTCGATGCACATAGCTACTTGATCAAAAAAGGGGATCGGATTGCACAAGGCGTGATTGCAATCGTTCCAGTCGCGAAGTTCGAAGTAGTCGATGAGCTGGATGAGACGGAAAGAGGAGCGGGTGGCTTCGGCAGTAGCGGTATCAAGAGCTAGTTCTTTTTCTATTTGAGTGAAAATACAAGACCCCTGATCATCAGCCGTGTACATGGACGTGAGCTGATAGGTCAGGGGTCATTGTTTTAATCAAAACCTCATCCTTTGGAGGATAAAAACCGGTCAATTCTCGAAAGGTCGTCAGCTGTAAGCGAACGCCCATCTGCTTTGACGAATACGCAAGGTCCATAGACCCAGTCTAGAAAACCATCTGACGTGATGGGGAAATTATTTGCTTCTACTCCGCGAGCATCTTCATTCACAACGAGGGAGATTCCCTCCAGATGGTCATCTTCCACTACCTCATAGTCTCCGCCCACCAGCTCCTGTAGTTCATCCGTCCCAGCGATTTCTCGAACAACTGCATTTTCGTGCGGAAGCTTTACGTATACTGTAGTCAAGCGCAATCACTCCTTCTGACACCCATCATAACGTATAAGCAATGAATTGGGCGATAGGGGAGGGGATGCCGGTTGGCGTGTTGGTTATCCTAATGGTTGAGAATTGAAGGAACGTCCATAATGATTCTTTCAGCCTGAGGGGACATGCTGATGATATTTGTGACCGGAAAATTGTATTGGCCAGAAACATTTCCAGTGCCACCCCTCTATCCCACTCTTACTGAGGATGTGAAGTGTGATGTCCTCATCATTGGTGGCGGAGAGGCAGGAGCGCTCGTTTCCTATTATTTGAAGCAGCATGATATGGATGTCATCCTCGTGGATAAACGGCGGGTGAGTGGGGGCAGCAGCAGCGCTAATACCGGTTTGCTGCAAATATGCAACGATAAAACGCTGACAGCCTGTATCCATTCGTTCGGTGAGCAAAAAGGAGTTCGTTTTTACGAACTGACGCGGCAGGCTGTTGATGAATTGGAAAAAATCTCGGGGCAGCTAAACCAATCTCCCGATTACATAAGGCGTGACAGCTTGTATTATGCAAGTAAACCAGCTGATGCAGAGAGCTTGCGGACAGAGTACCAGTTATTGAAGAAGTACGGCTTTCCAGTCACGTATTTGGAGCGTTCAGAGATAGAGCAGCGATTCTCCTTTTCGAAGGCAGGGGCCATTTTTTCCAAGGGAGATGCGGAACTCAATCCGTACAAATTTACCAACGGTGTGATCGCCCACTCTGTGAAAAAAGGGATGCGGGTATACGAAAACACGGAAGTTGTGCATCAAAAAGTGCAGGATGGAGGACTTTTGGTCTATACAAAAAGTGGGTACACAATCAAGTGCATGCGTGCCGTGTTTGCGACAGGCTATGAAGCGCAAGCCATGAAACGCAATGCCAACGCGGTGATTTCCAGCTCGTTTTCCATCGTGACCAATCCAGTCGAAGAACTTAAGGGTTGGCCGAATGCCTGTTTAATCTGGGAAACCGCCCGTCCCTATTTGTATATCCGTACTTGTTTGGAGGGCAGAATCATTGTCGGAGGACTTGATGAGCCGTTGAACGACCTACAAAAGAAGGATACTTCTAGTCTGAAGAAGCGGGATCAATTGCTCGCAAAGATTCAAGAGTTATTTCCACAGATTCCCATGCGGGCCGAATATTATTGGGGGGCGACTTTTGTTGAAACGCATGACGGACTCCCGCTGTTTGGGGAGCAGGAGGGCTATCCGCATTGCTTGTTCACGCTAGGCTACGGAGGGAACGGAACCGTCTATTCCACGATCGGCGCGCAAATCATCAGTGATCTGATTACAAAAGGAAGTCACACGGACGCCGATCTTTTTGCTTTTGACCGGAGGAAATATGCCAGTGCCACAGTCTGATCGAAACAAGCTTTCCCATTTGAGCGGGAAGGCTTGTTTTTTTAAAAAAATGAGAACGGGCGGGCCCAAATTGACTGGATAGGCGATTAACATTTGAACGTGGCCTACCTGCCTAGCATAGGGTAGATGGAAATATCGTTGACAGGAACAGAAAGGCAGGTATAATCTTCAATAACAGAGTATTCCGAGTAAATTACTATAGATTAAAAGAGGAGTGAAGGTGAGCTGTATGAAAACCACGAAAGGCAAGGTCCAGACGATCCTGCAACGCGTAGGAATCGTTGCTATGGCTGTTGCTATGGCTGGCTGCTCGGCTGCTGCACCAGCAGAAACTGGTAAGGGAGCAGGGGGCAGCAACTCTACGGTAGAGCTGCTCAATGTTTCCTACGATCCGACGCGAGAGTTTTACCAAGATATCAACAAGGAGTTTGCCTCAGAGTGGCAACAAAAGACAGGTCAAACAGTGACGATCAAGCAATCACATGGCGGTTCAGGCAAGCAATCCCGCTCCGTCATCGATGGTTTGGAAGCAGATGTGGTGACCCTTGCCCTCGCTTACGATATTGACGCGATTGCCGAACACGGTCTGATTCCTGCTGATTGGCAAAAGAAGCGCTCGGAAAACAGCTCGCCTTACACCTCCACGATTGTGTTTCTGGTACGTAAAGGCAATCCGAAGCAAATCAAAGATTGGGATGATTTGATCAAGCCTGGTATCTCCGTGATTACTCCGAACCCGAAAACGTCTGGCGGAGCCAGATGGAATTACTTGGCTGCCTGGGGTTATGCCTTAAAGACAAATGGGGGAGATGAAGCGAAGGCACAAGAATTCGTCGCACAACTGTTTAAAAATGTACCCGTCCTCGATTCCGGGGCGCGCGGTTCGACCACTACTTTTGTCGAGCGTGGCATGGGGGATGTGCTGATTGCATGGGAAAACGAAGCGTATCTCGCGGTCAATGAACTTGGGAAAGACAAGTTTGAGATTGTAAATCCGTCCGTGAGCATTTTGGCTGAACCGCCTGTCACCCTCGTTGACAAATACGCTGACAAGCACAAGACAAGAGAAGTAGCGGAAGCGTACCTCCAGTTCCTGTATACCAAAAAAGGCCAAGAGCTCGCAGCCAAGCATTACTACCGCCCTCGTTCACAGGAAGTACTCAAAGCACATAAACCCGCATTCCCTGACATCCAATTGTTTACCATCGATGAGTTGTTTGGCGGCTGGACGAAAGCACAAAAGACTCATTTTGCAGATCAAGGCGTCTTCGATCAACTTTATAAACCATAGACCTACACTTTCCTCAGAGGAGTTACCTTCATGAGAAAATCACTCCGCAACAGAGGGTTTCTGCCAGGCTTTGGCATGACCATGGGCTATACCATCATCTACCTGAGTCTTCTGGTGCTAATCCCTCTGTCTGTCTTGTTTTTAAAAGCTTCGACGATGAGCTGGGAGCAATTCATCGGGACGATTATGGATACGAGGGTCCTTGCCTCTATTCGTGTGAGTATTATGACTTCTTTTTTCGCGGCTTGTCTCAATGCGGTGTTCGGTGTCTTGGTGGCATGGGTGTTGGTTCGCTATCAGTTTGCGGGGAAGCGGATCATTGACGGCATTGTTGACCTGCCTTTTGCTTTACCTACCGCAGTAGGCGGGATTGCCCTGACTTCTATTTACGCTGAAAATGGCTGGATCGGGCAGTACCTGGCGGAGTGGGGGATCAAGGTAGCGTACACCCCCATCGGTATATGGGTCGCACTAACATTCATCGGTCTTCCTTTTGTCGTCAGAACCGTCCAGCCTGTTTTGCAGGATTGGGATTTGCAAATGGAGGAAGCGGCGGCTACGTTGGGCGCTACCCGATGGAATACATTTTGGCGAGTGGTTTTGCCGCATCTGTTACCAGCAATCATTACGGGTTTTGCGCTTGCCTTCGCCAGAGCCTTGGGGGAGTATGGCTCCGTCGTTTTCATCTCCGGGAACATGCCGTTGAAAACAGAGATTGTGCCCCTTTTGATTATGACCAAGCTGGAGCAGTTTGAGTATGCAGGCGCTACGGCAATTGCAACCGTCATGCTTGTTATTTCCTTCGTCATGCTTTTGGTCATCAACTACTTGCAATGGAAAATTAATAAATTCGATGCGGCCCGTTAGGAGGTATGACGTATGAAGCATTTGACGGAGCCAGCTTATATTCGATGGACACTGATTATCGTGGCCATGCTCTTTCTCGGTTTGTTTTTGATCATGCCACTAGTGGCTGTTTTTACAGAAGCATTTCGGCAAGGGGCGGAGGTGTTCGTTGCCGCTATTACTGAGGAGGAAACGCTATCCGCTGTTAGGCTCACCTTGCTAGTGGCAGCCATTAGCGTACCGCTGAATGTGACGTTCGGGATCGCTGCTGCATGGGCAATCGCCAAGTTTTCGTTCCCGGGTAAAAATGTGTTGCTCACGTTGATAGACTTGCCATTTGCCGTATCTCCAGTCATTGCGGGCCTAATCTTTGTCCTCTTGTTTGGAAGTCAAGGTGTGGCGGCACCCTTGCTTGCGGCGTGGGATTTCAAAATTATTTTCGCGGTTCCGGGTATCGTGCTTGCGACGACCTTTGTTACCTTTCCGTTCGTCGCTCGTGAACTGATTCCGGTCATGGAAGCACAGGGGAGAGACGAGGAGGAAGCGGCAGTCTCGCTCGGAGCAAGCGGCTGGAAAACATTTTTACGGGTCACGCTGCCAAATGTAAAATGGGGGCTCTTGTACGGGGTTATTTTGTGCAATGCCCGCGCTATGGGTGAATTCGGGGCAGTATCCGTCGTTTCTGGTCATATCCGCGGCATGACCAATACGCTCCCGTTGCATGTGGAGATTCTCTACAACGAATACCAATTCGCTGCTGCCTTTGCGGTAGCCACCTTGCTTGCTGCCTTAGCCTTAGTGACGCTTATTCTGAAAAGCCTGATCGAGTGGAAGACCGAGCGGCAGGTAAAGCTGGATGAGGAACAACACTACGACGTGACAGGAGAGAGAGCTGGATGAGTATCGAGGTAGTGAACATAACCAAGTCTTATAAGAGCTTTACAGCGCTGAAAAATGTAAATTTGCATATCCCGGAAGGCGAACTCGTAGCGCTTCTCGGACCTTCCGGATCGGGAAAGACGACGCTTTTGCGTCTCATCGCTGGACTGGAGCAACCGCAGGAGGGGAGGATTCTCTTTCACGGAGAGGATAATACGAACCGCGACGTGCGCGAGCGGCAGGTTGGGTTTGTTTTTCAGCATTACGCCTTGTTCCGGCATATGAACATCTTTGACAACATTGCGTTTGGATTGTCCGTTCGCTCCCGCAAAACACGACCGAGCAAGGAAGAAATCAGTGAAAAAGTTCATTCGCTGTTAAAACTCGTGCAGCTAGAAGGTCTCGCGCATCGCTATCCCTCACAGCTATCTGGTGGGCAGCGCCAGCGTGTTGCATTGGCGAGGGCGTTGGCAGTGGAACCAAAATTTTTGCTGCTGGATGAACCGTTTGGCGCTTTGGATACGAAAGTGAGGCAGGAGCTGCGTCGCTGGCTCCGTCATCTGCACGGGAAGCTTGGGCTAACGATTCTATTCGTTACACACGATCAGGAGGAAGCGATGGAATTGGCGGATCAGGTAGTTGTGATGAATGCAGGGCGAGTGGAGCAGGTAGGTTCGCCCGAAGAAATTTATCATCATCCGGCGAATCCGTTTGTGTACAGCTTTCTTGGGCGGGTCAATCTGTTTCACGGACGAATCCAAAATGGCAAAATCAAGCTCGGTGAGGCAGAGTTCGAGACAGATTGGAAGGACAAAGCGGTGGAGGCTCCCGCTGTCGGGTACATGCGGCCACACGATGTAGAGATCTCAGTGCGCCCGCCAGAGGGGAAGTCTGCCAGATCGGTTCAGGCTGAGATTAACCATATTTCGCTTTTGGGGCCGATCGTTCGCCTTGACCTAAAGCGTTTGGACACGGGGGAGGTATTTGAGGCAGAGATGAGCAGGCAGCGCTTTATGGAGCTAAACGTAGAAGAGGAGAGCATTGTATACGTGACGTTGCACAATGTATCAATTTACGTGGATTCACAACCTGTGCAGACACATCGCCCTGCCCGCGTTCCGTTGCAGGCTAGTGTTTGATCTGATTTCTCGCAAATAAACCGGTCTGCATATGCCGCAGGCCGGTTTTTGATGGAGTCACTCGTTATTCGCCGCGTTGCTTGGAGCGTGTCTGTTCTTTGCTAATTGTGTTCGATCTGCGGGTTTGTGAAGGGTTTTCTTTCTTTCCCATCTCATTTTTGACACCATTTTGCTTGGACATATCGTAAGCCTCCTTCCCACTGGATTGCCATGGTAGTTTTCCCTGCCAGAGTCCATTTCATGAATCCAGTATTTTTTGCTAGGCGCGAAATCGTTTACCTTTTGCAAAATGAGGTCATCTCTGGTAAGATAAGTGTTTGAACGATTCAAAAAAGGCAGGTATTGCGACGATGATAAGCACTCAGAACGTGACGCTGCGCTACGGGAAGCGCGCACTGTTTGAAGATGTATCCATTAAGTTTACCCCAGGTAACTGTTACGGCCTCATCGGTGCGAACGGTGCAGGGAAGTCTACCTTCGTGAAGATCCTCTCCGGAGAGATCGATCCGACGAGCGGTCACGTTTCGGTGACACCGGGCGAGCGTATCGCTGTATTAAAGCAGAACCACTTTGAATTCGACGAGTACGAAGTGTTAAAAACGGTAATTATGGGCCACAAGCGCCTATTCGAGATCATGGAAGAGAAGACCGCTCTTTACATGAAAGAAGATTTCTCTGAGGAAGACGGCAATCGCGCGTCCCAATTGGAGGGAGAATTCGAAGAGCTAAACGGCTGGATGGCCGAAGCAGATGCAGCTAGCTTGCTGATCGGTCTCGGTATCCCGACAGACCTGCACGACAAGCAGATGAAGGATCTTGCAAGTACGGAGAAGGTACGTGTTCTGTTGGCGCAAGCGCTGTTTGGTAATCCACACATCCTGCTTTTGGATGAGCCGACGAACCATTTGGACATCGAGTCGATTCGTTGGTTGGAAAACTTCCTGGCGGATTATGAAAACACCGTCATCGTTGTATCCCATGACCGTCACTTCCTGAACAAGGTATGTACGCACATTGCGGATATTGACTTTGGCAAAATTCAAATGTACGTAGGTAACTACGACTTCTGGTACGAATCCAGCCAATTGGCGCTGAAAATGGTTCGTGATCAGAATAAGAAGAAAGAAGAAAAAATGAAGGAACTGCAAGAGTTTATTGCGCGTTTCTCTGCGAATGCTTCCAAGTCCAAGCAGGCGACTTCGCGTAAAAAGCTGTTGGAGAAAATTACGTTGGAAGACATTCGTCCTTCCAGCCGTAAGTATCCGTTCATCAACTTCAAGCCAGAGCGTGAAGCGGGTAAAAACCTCGTAGCTATCGAAGGCTTGAGCAAGACGATTGAAGGCGAAAAACTGTTTGAAAACCTTCACCTCACCATCAACAAAGGGGACAAAGTTGCATTTGTCGGACCAAACGAGCTGGCGAAAACAACCTTCTTCCAAATCTTGATGGGCGAAGTTCAGCCTGATAGCGGTTCTTTCGAATGGGGCGTTACGACTTCCCAAGCGTATTTCCCAAAAGACAATGCGGAGTACTTTAACTCCGATTTGAGCCTGGTTGACTGGCTGCGCCAATACTCCAAAGATCAAGATGAGACGTTCATTCGTGGATTCCTCGGTCGCATGCTGTTCTCTGGAGATGAAGCGCTGAAAAAGGCAAACGTATTGTCCGGGGGAGAAAAAGTTCGTTGCATGCTGTCCAAGATGATGCTGGCGAGTGCCAACGTATTGATCATGGACGAACCGACGAACCACTTGGATTTGGAATCCATTACTGCATTGAACAACGGCTTGATTGAGTTCGACGGTACACTTCTCTTTGTATCTCATGACCACCAGTTCGTTCAAACCATTGCGAACCGGATCATTGAGTTCACGCCGAAGGGTGTCATTGATAAAATGATGACATATGACGAGTACCTGGAGAGCGATGAAATCAAACGCCTGCGTGACGAGCATTACGCGTAAGCTACCTACGCACATATAAAAAGCCCTTGGCTTCGCACTAATTGAAGTGCTAAAGTCAGGGGCTTTTTTTCATGAAACGGGGTCTTCCACGAACTCGACTTTATTTAGGAACGCTTCCTTGCTCGAGAAAATAACGCGCTCTTTTCGCGGGGAAGTAAAGAATACCACGATATACTGGTCATCGATGTATTCTACCGTACCTCGTTTCTTTGGTCTTTGTATGGTCTTCACTGGTTTATTCAACCACTCGGTCATCTGTTGTTCCTCCTACCTGCTTTCCCATTCATTATACCAAGATTAAAGACGATTTTCCTGACCCAATCTATACAGAATCGCTTCATTTGAGGAAATTTCTACTAGGAACAGGACGAGTTGAATACCATTTGGGAAGAGGCACATGCATAAGGTAAGGATGAGTTTTCGTCTATCACGGCCAAGATGAGGAGGTCCTTCGAGCATGAACGTAAAAGCGAGGAAGCTTACGATCAACGAAGAACGACTGCAAAAACGAATCGAGCAATTGGCGCAAATTGGGAAAATAGGCGAAACGGGTGTATGTCGACTCGCTTTGTCTGCTGAAGACCGGGCAGGCGTAGAGCTGGTGCGTAGCTGGATGGAAGAAGCAGGCCTTCAGACGCGGATCGATGACTTCGGAAATTTGATTGGCCGGATGGCGGGGAAGGATGAGCAAGCCCCGATCCTGATGATTGGCTCGCATATCGATTCGCAGCCGTACGGGGGTCAGTACGATGGCGTGATCGGCGTATTGGGGGGACTGGAGGTCGTCCAGACGTTGAATGAACAAGGAATCATGCCTGCACAGCCTATTGAGGTCGTTGCGTTTTGTGACGAGGAAGGATGTCGTTTTCAAAAAGGACTGTTTGGTTCCAAAGGCATTCTTGGTATGCTGGAACCGGCGGACTTGGAGAGGACGGATAAAAACGGGGTCACACGCAGGCAGGCACTGATTGATTTTGGCTGCGACCCTGATCGCCTGGAAGCGTCTATTTATCCAAAAGGCAGAATCGGTGCTTATCTGGAACTGCATATTGAGCAGGGGCCGATTCTCGATGACGCGAGGGAAGCGATTGGGATCGTGTCGGCGATATCAGGGCCATTGTGGTGGACGGTCGAGCTGACTGGCTTTGCCGGGCACGCTGGTTCCGTACCGATGTCGATGAGAAAGGATGCCCTAGTCGGAGCGGCAAAAGTAATTTTGGCAGTGAACGAGCTGGCAAAGCTCGATCCACAAGCGCCAACAGTCGGTACGGTCGGTCACTTGGAGGTTTTCCCGGATTCGCGCAATATCATTCCCGAGCGGGTGCGTTTTTCGATTGATTTGCGGGATATCGATTTGAAGCGTCGCGATGAGCGCGAACAAGTGTTGCGCGAGGCGATTGAGCTAGCTGCTGTAGAAGGTGGGTTGCACTATACCATTACGGAAGATACAAATAGTGAGCCGCGTTATTGTGCCGACTGGATCAAGGCAATCATGCATGAGGAGAGCAGCAAGCTCGGTGCCTCTGTGCGCGAGCTGATGAGTGGTCCTTTCCATGACGCATTGGCGCTCTCCTACGTTTGTGATTACGGGATGATTTTTGTCCGCTGCAAGGACGGTATCAGTCATAATCCGCAAGAATACGCAGCCTATGAAGACGTAGCACTCGGAACAGAGCTGCTCTACAAAACCGTTTTGCGGATGTGCATCAACCAATAATGGTGAGAGTCGCCCGTCTAAGCGGATAGGCGACTTTTTTCATACAGTCTATGACGAGACTTTACAGACTGTTTTTGATATATTTTAGTCTGAGAGGTTGTTATCACGTCTGAGGAAGGAAGAATGGAATGAAAATGCGTGTTTCCGCTGTGCAGTACCATCTGCATACCATACATAGCTTTGAAGACTTCGCCAATCAAGTTGAGCACTACGTGAAAAACGCGCAAGAGTATGACACAGAATTTCTCCTTTTCCCGGAACTGTTTACGACTCAACTCATGTCAATCGGAGACGAACAAGGCAACGCGCTGCCGATTACAGCATTGCCATCATTCACGGACCGATATGTCGAGCTGTTTCGTTCCCTCGCTGCCAAATATGAGATGCATCTGATTGGTGGAACGCACATCATCGAGGAAAACGGCAAGCTTTACAATACGGCTTTTCTGTTCTACCCGGATGGACGTGTAGGCCAGCAGAAAAAAATCCATATCACGCCATGGGAAGTAAAAGGCTGGAACATGGGGGCTGGCGATTCGCTGCAAATCTTTGAGACCGACAAAGGGAAGGTAGCGATGATTATTTGCTACGACATCGAGTTCCCTGAGTGGGTGCGCATCGCCAAAGCACGGGGTGCAGACGTCATTTTCTGCCCATCCTGCACAGATGATCGTCACGCGTTCCACCGCGTACGTTATACCAGTCATGCCCGGACAATTGAAAACCAAGTGTATGTCGTGCTGACTGGAACAGTAGGCTCGTTGCCGACCGTTGATTTCATGCGAGCGAACTTTGGACAAGCGGCGATCTTGACACCAAACGATGTTCCATTCCCTCCGCGAGGCATTCTTGCTGAAGGGGAAATCAACCACGACATGATGGTTACCGCTGACCTGGATATCCAATTGTTATACGACGTGAGGGAAAAAGGTTCTGTCACAACGTGGCGCGACCGCCGCACCGATTTGTATACAGACTGGAAGTAAGCATTCCATCGTGATCTGGACAGCAGGAGGATGCATATGTACAGAAAAGAGCTGTATGTATTTGAAGGGAACAAGCCACGGAAAGCCGTCTTACGCAACTACAATCGCGCAGACTTCTTCGAATTGATCCAAATACAGGCGGAGAGCTTTCCCCCGCCGTTCCCGTCAGAGCTATGGTGGAACCAGGAGCAGCTGACGAACCATATTACGCTCTTCCCGGAAGGTGCCATTTGTGTGGAAGTTGACGGCGTTTTGGCAGGTTCGATGACAGGGTTGCTCGTGAAGTTTGATCCGGCTCACCCCGAACATAAGTGGGAAGATGTCACGGATAGCGGTTATATCCGTAACCATGATTCTGAGGGGGACACGCTGTACATCGTAGATATTTGCATCCGCCCGAGCTTTCGCAAGCTGGGATTGGGTCAACAGATGATGCAAGCAATGTATGAGCTGGTGGTGCAAAAAGGACTGCGCAGATTGCTCGGCGGAGGTCGCATGCCAGGATATGGACATTATGCAGACCAATGGACACCTGAGCAGTACTTGGAGCATGTTCTGACAGGGGAAGTAAGAGACCCGGTGATTACATTTCTCATGCACTGTGGTCGCACGCCTGTTCAGGTCGTGGCGAATTATTTGGAAGATGAGGAATCTCGCAACTACGCGACACTCATGGAATGGAAAAATCCATTTCAACAGCATCGGTAGGGGTTTATCCGACACAATCGATTCGAAAGGGGATTTGACTGATGGAATTCGTACGTATTCAACATATTGACAATCCGCTGTTTGCGAAGATGCACCGTTTGATGCAAGAGGTGTTCCCACCTGAGGAAGTATTGGCGTACGATCTGTGGAAAGAACCGCTCGAAGATCCAGGCATTCGCGTATTTGTAGCTGTACACGAAGGAGAAGTTGTGGGCGCTACCGAATACCGTTTTTACACAGACATGAACGTAGCCATGACAGACTTCACGATCATTGGTCGCGAAGGACTCGGAGTGGGACGCTTCCTCGCCAGAGAGCGTCAAAAGGACCTGCTCGCTTTGGCTGCTGAAAACGGCAAGGAGCTGTACGGGATGTTTGCAGAAATCTACGACCCGTACCGCGTGGCAGAACACAGCTTTGGCAGAATCAAGCCAATGGACCCATTTGTACGCCGTGAAGTGCTCTCGCATCTGGGCTACAAACGTACGAACTTTACGTATGTGCATCCGTCCTGGCAAAATGACGGCGAAGCAGTATCCGGACTTGACCTGGGCTTCATGCCGACTAACGAGGAGCAAACAACCCTCGAAGCGGATCTGATCGTCACGTTCTTGAAGCAATATTACGCCGTGCTTCCACAAAAGCCACAAGCATGGCTCGACATGGTGAAAGACTTGGAGAGCAAAGAAACGGTGGAGTTACTCCCTATCTAATTGAAAGACAACAAGAACCAACTCTCCTGTGGAGCGATGTTCGCGTCTCCATGGGAGTTTTTCGTAGTGCGCAAGTCAGATTATTATGAAAAAACAGAGGTGAAACAGGTGAACGCTCAAAATCTAGCATCGATCTTCCTTTACATAGCCGTCATCTTTCACTTGCTGGGCATGAGTGGCTGGACTTCTGCAAAGCTGGCACAACCAATCGAGCTAGCCATCCTCGCACTAATGCTCCTGTCCATTTTCATTTTACGGAAAAAGAAACGAAAAAAGCGTCGGGCAAGAAGGCCAGCACCGGAAGTAGCAGTCATGCTTGAGCATGCCGAGGAAGGAGAACCAGGCAAATGATCCATGACATCCACATGCAGGCGATTCTGGACGCTTCTCATGACGGGATCATTGCGGTCGATCGGGATTCCATAATAATCGGAGTTAATAAAAACGCAATGGAAATACTGGGCCTGCCAAGTAATATTATTGGACAAAAAATTACCCGATATATCCCTAATTCAGATATGTTGAGGATTTTGGCAACGGGAAAAAAAGAAATAGGTGACATTGCCACGATCCTGAATCGACAAATTATCATCAACCGTTTGCCTATTGTCGTAGAGGGTGAAATCGTGGGGGCGGTTTCCACTTTTAAAGAGATTACCGACATTCAAAAAATGGAGATGCGCATTCGCAAGCAGAGCATGGAGAGCGGCTTGGAAGCCAAATTCCGCCTGGAGGATATCGTTGGAGAATCTGCTGCGATCCGGGAAGCGAAGGATTGGGCGGAAACATTTGCACGGACAGATGCGACCGTTCTTATACAGGGGGAGACTGGGACTGGCAAGGAGTTGTTCGCCCAAGGGATTCATTTGAGCAGCCAGCGTGCAACTGGGCCGTTCATCCCGGTTAACTGTGCGGCTCTCCCCGGCAATTTATTGGAGAGCGAGTTGTTTGGATATGAGGAGGGCGCTTTTACTGGCGCGCGAAAAGGTGGAAAGCCCGGGCTGTTTGAATTGGCCCACGGAGGCACCCTGTTTCTCGATGAAATCGGAGAGATGTCGATTCCGATCCAAGCGCTGCTCTTGCGTATCTTGCAGGAGAAAAAAGTGCGCAGAATCAGCGGAGAGCGTATCGTCCCTGTCGATGTGAGAATCATTGCGGCAACGAATCGAGATTTGGAACGACTGGTTGAGGAAAAGCAGTTTCGCTCAGACCTGTACTTCCGATTGAATGTGTTGACGCTTGAGTTACCTGCTTTGCGAGAGCGAATGGAAGATATTCCTCTATTAATGACATCGATTATGGAAGAAATCAAGGAACGGGAAAATAAAAGGCATTTGAAAGTAGAAGAGACCGTTTTCCACGTTCTCAAACAATACGACTGGCCAGGCAATGTACGAGAGCTGCGCAACGTGGTGGAAAGAATGGTCTTGCTTTGCAAGGATGACGCGCTTGGCAAGAGGGACACAGCTTTTTTTGCCAAGAAGCTGTATCAGCGACAAGCTTACCGAGATCAAGAAGAGGGAGAAGCAGAAGCGATCCGAAAGGTTTTGGCCAAGACGAAGGGAAACAAAGGGGAGGCGGCGAAAATTTTGGGAATGGATCGGTCCACCCTATGGAGAAAAATGAAGCGCTACGAAAGGTCGTAAAAATTGATGCAATTGCAACATCGTGGATGCATATTTGCAACAGAGAGCCACCGTTAGTCAGGTAATTTACAGAAAATTAAAAACATATTCATTTGGCATGGTAGTTGCTTATTTATGGAGGACACAACACATACGACTTTTACGAAGAGGCGAGGGGAGAGCATGACACCACAACCGATTATACGTGTAGAAAATGTCTCGTTTGCCTATCAGGTTAACCAAGATCAACTAATTCCTGTCCTGCAAAACGTCTCCCTGGAGGTGTTTCCAGGAGAGTATGTCGCCATCATTGGTCATAATGGGTCCGGTAAGTCAACGCTGTCCAAGCATCTCAATGGAATTTTGACTCCAACGGAAGGCGATGTCATCGTTAACGGAATCAACACGCGTGAAAAACAGCGGATTCATGAAGTGAGGAGCCGTGTCGGGATGGTTTTTCAGCATCCGGACAATCAGATTGTCGCGACGATTGTAGAGGACGATGTGGCCTTCGGATTGGAGAACATCGGAACATCGGCGGAAGAGATGAAAACACGAGTGGATTTTGCCCTAGAGGCAGTCGGAATGAGTGCCTTTCGCCATCGACCGCCTCATCATTTGTCTGGCGGACAAAAGCAGCGGATCGCCATTGCGGGGATATTGGCGATGAAGCCCCAAGTCCTTGTCATGGATGAAGCGACGAGTATGCTAGACAGCTACGGTAGACAGGATATTTTGGCAGTTGTTCGCAAGCTGCACCGCGAAGGAATGACGATTGTCACAGTGACCCATCACATGTCAGAGGTAGCAGAAGCGGATCGCGTCATCGTGATGGAGGGAGGCAAGATTGTATTGCAGGGCACTCCGCGAGAAGTATTTTCCCATCAGGAAAGACTTCGCGAGCTGCATCTGGATGTTCCGGACGCGAGCCGGATTGCTCATCTCGTTCATTCCGAATATAGCGAATTTAGACCTGATCTCATCCACAATGAGGAAGTTGTCGCGGAGGTTAATCGTCTGTACGTCAGACAAGCGGAGGCGAGTGGTTCATGACGCAACCGATCGTAAACGTAGAAAATCTATCTCATGTCTATATGCAAGGAACGCCTCTCGAACATCGTGCTCTCGATCAGGTAACCATCCAGGTTGCAGAGGGCGAATGCTTGGCCATTATCGGTCATACCGGCTCGGGAAAATCGACGTTAATCCAGCATTTTAACGGCCTGATTCGCCCTCAGTCCGGTACGGTCATCATTAATGGAATGGATGTCTCTCAACCGAAGATCGATATACGTACGTTGCGCAGACAAGTAGGGCTCGTTTTTCAAAACCCGGAGGATCAACTGTTCGAAAAGCTGGTCGGTGATGATGTAGCCTATGGCCCTTTTCGGATGGGGCTTCCCTTAGAGGAGGTGCGGCGACGCGTTCAGTGGGCGATGGACTTGGTTGGTCTCTCGTTTCAGGAGATGAAAGACAGACCGACTTTTGCCTTGAGTGGCGGACAGAAGCGCAAGGTGGCATTGGCTGGCGTCCTCTCCTTGCAACCCAAGGTTCTCGTGCTTGACGAGCCAACAGCAGGGCTAGACCCGCGCTCTCGTCTTGAGCTATTGGAACGCATCCGCCGTCTCAATCGGGAAGAAAAGCTTACGGTTATTTTCGTCTCACACAATATGGAAGAGGTCGCAAAGCTCGCTGATCGCGTTTACGTCATGGCAAACGGCCATTCAGTCTGCGAGGGGACACCACGAGAAATTTTTGGCAATCAGGAATTACTGCGACAGCATCATATCGGCACACCGGAATCCGTTGATATTTTATACAGGCTCCGTGAGCAGGGCTACAGCATCGATCCAAGCGCTTTTTTACCTGAAGAGACGGCAATGGAAATTTTGAAACTGATGAACCGCTAAGGAGGGGGTCCACATGTCAGCAGAATTTGAATTGACGCGCAATATTACCATCGGTCAATATTTACCCACTGCTTCTGTCGTTCATCGTCTCGATCCTCGTTTCAAGCTGGGGGCTTTCGTCATCCTCATCCTAGCGATTGCCATCTGTGATACATACGTGGGCAACCTGTTTGCTTTAGCTATTTGTATCTGGATGTTTCAAATCTCGAAAATCCCCCTGCATTACGGCATATCCGGGATCAAGCCCGCCATCCCCTTTATCATTATTTTGGCAATCATGCAGTTGCTTTTCTACGGGGAGGTTGTCAATGGCGGAACCGTTTATTTGAAATACGGCTTCATCACGATCACGAGTGAGAGTGTGCGCCTCGTCATCGTGTCAGCTATGCGCTTTGTAGAGGTCATATTCTTATCGAGTGTCCTCACGCTGAGCACTTCTACGACGGAACTCACGCACGGAATGGAACGACTGCTAGGGCCCTTGGAAAAAGTAAAGTTTCCGGTTCACGCGTTTGCATTGATCATCACGATTGCTGTGCGATTTGTACCTACCTTCGCGATGGAAATGGAAAAAATGATGAAAGCACAAGCGTCCCGTGGTGCAGATTTCGGGACAGGAGAATGGTGGCGGATCATCCAGCGAACAAAAGACATGTTTCCCATCATCATCCCGTTGTTTAATGTGGCGCTTTCCAGAGCAGAAGATTTGATTTTGGCAATGGAAGCCAGATGCTACACACCAGGTGCCGCACGGACTAGATACACCCAATACAAGGCAGTAGGCAAGGATTACGTCGCGCTGATCGCAAGCGTTGTCATTTCTGCCATCATGCTCGCCATACCTTGGTAAGGGAGACTAGCGGGAACTCGCCCGAGTAGGGCATTCCACATAAAACGCGTAAAAGGAGGAGTATGCATGGAAAAAGGCTTGACCGTTCGCAAGATTGTCATTGCAGGCGTTCTGGGCGCGATCGCGATTTTGCTCGGGGTGACACGTCTCGGCTACATTCCGGTTCCGACAGCAGCGGGCAATGCCACTATTATGCACATCCCGGCAGTTATCGGGGGCATAATGGAGGGCTGGGGCGTTGGTATGATCATTGGCCTTATATTTGGAGTCTCTTCTTTCTTAAATGCCACCGTTCCGCTTTTTAAAGACCCTCTCGTCGCAATCCTACCACGCTTGTTCATTGGTGTGACTGCTTACTTGACTTACGTTGGTTTGAAAAACGTCAATCAGTATGTAGCGATTGGTGCCGCTGGCTTTATTGGGGCAATGACCAACACGATCCTGGTACTGGGCATGGCCGTCATTCGAGGCTATATGACCCTCGGTGTAGCGACCACGGTCGCGATCACGAGTGGTTTGCCAGAAGCAATTGTGTCTGTCATTGTTACGGTGGCAGTTGTTGCAGCTTGGAAAAAATTGGGCTCAGCAGGCAGACAAAAATCAAAAATTTCAGGAGACTTATAATGAGTGGAACGATTGTTGACGTACCTGGCGTTCTCGTCGGGCATGCACAAAACGAAGAAACATTAACGGGATGTAGTGTGATTATGTTGGAAAAGCCATCTGTCTGCGGTGTGGATGTCCGGGGTTCTGCCCCGGGCACCCGAGAGACGGACCTCTTGGACCCTGTCAATCTGGTGAGTGTCGTCCATGCGATTTGCCTTTCCGGTGGTAGTGCATACGGTTTGGATGCTGCCACAGGTGTCATGCAGTATTTGGAAGAACAAGGCATCGGACTGGATGTTGGCTTTGGCGTCGTTCCTATCGTTCCAGCAGCAGTTTTGTTCGATCTGGCTGTAGGCGACTATCGGGTTCGTCCGGATCGTCAAATGGGCTATGAGGCAGTACAGGCAGCGAGCAGTGAGACAGTAGCACAAGGAAACGTCGGCGCTGGTACAGGTGCGTCAGTAGGAAAGCTGAATGGATTTGGGAATGCGATGAAGAGCGGGTTGGGCACAGCTTCCGTGATTCTACCCAATGGACTCGTCGTTGGGGCTATCGTCGCTGTCAATGCGGTCGGTCATGTCGTAGATCCCCAGTCAGGGACGATCATAGCTGGACCGAGGGATGAACAGGGAACGATTCAGGATAGCATGGAGTTAATGCGCCAGCGAGCTTTTGCCCCGATCCCTCCAGGTACAAACACGACGATAGCCGTAGTCGCGAGCAATGCCCGCTTGTCCAAAGCAGAAGCAAACAAAGTAGCGCAAATGGCTCACGACGGGCTTGCCCGTACGATCCGGCCGATTCACACTCTGTACGATGGCGATACGATCTTTGCGGTAGCAACAGGCGAAGTCGAGACGAGTGTAGACTTGGTGGGCGCGTTATCCGCAGATGTGCTGGCTGAAGCCGTCATCCAAGCCGTTAAGTACGCAGAGGAGGCAGGGGGACTGCCTTCTTATCGCAGTTACTTCCAGAAATAGGTGTACCATAATTGGGATGCAGAGGAGAGGATTGGCGGATGAATCAGGTGATATCCTTTGTTGACGAGCAGGAGGTTGTGCGCCTAACACAGGAGCTCGTTAGAATTCCGAGTGTGTTTCGCCCCGATCAGGCAGGAGCGAATGAAGAGCGGGTCGCGCTATTTGTCGCCGATTATCTTCGCAATATGGGGTTGCAGGTAATCTATGAAGAGGTTGTTCCGGGCAGGCCGAATGTCATCGCTTTCTACGATTCGGGTAGACCAGGCAAAACGCTTTTGTTCGAAGCCCATACAGATGTCGTAACAGAAGGGGACCGGGGTGCTTGGAGCTACGACCCTTTTGGCGGGACAATATCTGGTGGGCGTATCTACGGGCGTGGCTCCTGTGACACAAAAGGAAATCTGGCTGCCGCGATATGTGCCGTCAAAGCTATCCAACGATCCAAACAGTCTTTTACAGGCAAAATCCTCCTGTGCATCCCTTGCGATGAGGAGGGCATGATGATTGGGATCAAAGATTTCATCCGGCGAGGCTGGGCCAACAACGTCGATGCTGCGATCATCTGCGAACCGGAAGAAAATCAGCTCTGCATCACGCAAAAAGGGGCGATGCGAGCGATTCTTCGTACGTTTGGCAAAATGGCGCATGGAGCTATGCCATTGACAGGAATCAATCCGAACACAAGGATGGCACGCGCTATAGTCGCATTAGAGGGGCTGGAGCGTAAGGAAATGGCTCGTCTGGGAGAGCACCCGATGTTGGGGTGGCCGAGTATTACTCCGACAATTTTGCAGGCACCGGTCAAAGGAGACGCTCAAATCAACGTCGTACCAGATCAATGCATGACTACACTTGACATTCGCACGGTACCCGGGCAGGACCACCAAGGGCTGTACAAAGAAATCAGTGCCATATTAGAAGGATTAAGTAAAGAAGATGACAAGTTCAAAGCCACCTTGGAAGTCATCGAAGAGCGTCCTTGGACGTTGACTGGCATGAAGGAAGAAGTCGTGACTGCTGTCGCAAGCGCCTATCGGGAAATCACGAAAAAAGAACCCGTATACAATGGCGTTCCAGGTGCGACAGATGGAACCTTCCTGCACAAGGCAGGCATTCCGATTTTGACAACAGGCGCAGGCGATCGCCACATCCCTCATCATGCAGACGAGTACCTAGCGATTGACCAATTGGTAGAATCTACCCAGCTTTTTGCCTTGTCTGCCTTGACGTTTTTGACGCAGCCAGTACGCGGTTGATCGCCTACAAAAGAACTCTGCTTACGCTACGGCAGAGTCTTTTTTTTTCTCGCAAAAGAAGTTTTCTTAGTAAAAACTTGCAGAATCTATCTAATTTTTTTTACAATAGGCTTGTTACATAAGTGAAAAGGAGGCGTGTGCCCATGAATATGCGCTGGAATTTGGACGTCTTGTATTCCTCATTTGATGCACCAGAGTGGAAACAAGATTGGGAGAAGTTCGTACAGGAAACAGAAGAGATAAAAAGCTGGGCAGCGCAAAACTTGCAATCTTCAGAAGATGCAGTAGCGAAGATGGAGAAATACATCACGATGATGACCTCCGTCCTGCAAACGCAATTCC
The DNA here is from genome assembly GCF_013186635.1 of Brevibacillus sp. HB1.3. Classification (NCBI taxonomy): domain Bacteria; kingdom Bacillati; phylum Bacillota; class Bacilli; order Caryophanales; family Paenibacillaceae; genus Brevibacillus; species Brevibacillus sp. HB1.3. Next base: position 484,725 of record NZ_JABMIT010000001.1, read on the forward strand.
GCTTGTATGCCTACGGAGAGCTGACTGCCAGTGTCGATGCCAAGAATGAGGCAGCATTGCTCGCGATTGAAAAAGTGCAGAATCAGGCTGTTGAATTGGTTGAACCAGGCGTACAATTCCAAAAATGGTTAGGATCGTTGAGCAACCTGGACGAGTTAATTTCCCAATCGGAATTGTTAGAAACACATCGTTTCATGTTGACAGAAATGTCAGACAAGAGCAAATACATGCTGAGCGAAAAAGAAGAAATCGTCTTGGCAAAAATGAAGAATACAGGATCAAATGCATGGACAAAGCTCCATGAAATGCTGACCTCCACATTGCTGGTAGACATTACAGTCGATGGGGAGCACAAACAGCTTCCATTGCCAGTGGTGCGAAACATGGCGAACGAAAAAGATTCGCAGCTTCGCAAAACCGCATACGAGGCGGAGCTTGCTGCTTACAAAAAAATCGTTGATGCTGCTGCTGCCAGCTTGAACGGAATTAAGGGCGAGGTTATTACCGTAGCAAAGCTCAGAGGCTATGAATCACCACTGGATAAGACGTTGCAAGACTCCCGCATGGATCGCGAGACACTCGAAGCAATGCTTCAGGCTATGCGTGAGAGCCTGCCATCCTTCCATCAATACTTCCGTACAAAGGCGAAGCTGCTCGGTCATGAGAGCGCTCAGTTGCCGTTTTATGATTTGTTTGCGCCAGTGGGCGAGGCCGACATGCGTTTCTCCTATGAGGAATCCCGCGATTTCATCGTGAAGCATTTTGGTAGCTTTAGCGAAAAGCTCGCCAACTATGCAGCACGAGCTTATGACAATCATTGGATAGATGCAGAGATTCGTGAAGGCAAGCGTGGAGGGGCATTCTGTTACAACTTGCACATCGTAGGGGAGAGCAGAATTATGTCCAACTACACAGGCAGCTACAGCGATGTGAGCACAATGGCACATGAATTGGGACATGGCTATCACGGAGAATGTCTTGTAAACGAAGCATTCTTGAATAGCGACTACCCAATGCCAATCGCTGAAACCGCGTCCATTTTGTGCGAAACCATCATTGCCAATGCAGCGCTTGAACAAGCGACCTCCGAGGAAGCATTTGCGATTTTGGAAAATGATATCAGCGGAGCAAGTCAGGTGATCGTTGATATTTATAGCCGTTACTTGTTCGAGACGGCTGTATTTGAGCGCAGAACAGAAGGTGCCTTGTCTGTTTCCACTCTGAACGAACTGATGCTGCAAGCGCAGAAGGATGCGTACGGAGATGGTTTGGATCCGGCAGCCCTGCACCCGTACATGTGGGTATGCAAACCGCACTATTATAGCGCGGATTACAATTTCTACAACTTCCCGTATGCCTTTGGACTCCTGTTCGCGAAAGGCTTGTACGCAGAGTATCTCAAGCGCGGGGAAGCTTTTGTTGAGCAGTACGACAAGCTCTTGTCCGTAACGGGCAAAATGAGCATTGCGGATGTAGCAGCCATCATGGATGTTGATGTACGCTCCGTTGATTTCTGGCGGAATTCCCTCACTTTGGTTGCAAAAGATATCGAAAAATTCGTTGAGCTCGCGTCTGCTCGCCTGAACTAAATAGGAAGAACGTCCGCTATGCCATTAGCGGGCGTTTTTTATTTATGCTGCAAAGCGTTTTTGTGCGCATAGGGAACAGAGGGGAAGGAGAAAGTAAGAAAAAACAGATGAGGTGATTACGTGGTAAATGGATTGCAGTTACTCGACCTATTACGGGAAACGGAGAACAAAATGCTGCATTTACATAGAGCCATCGACAGAGTAAGCAGCGAGCCGGATTTCAAGGAGTCTGTCAGTGTTCTTACCGTAGTCGTTCGTGATTATCAACTTCAGCTCGACAAAATGAAGCAAGCGTTGGGCAAAATTGAAATCGGAGGGCAACAGCAACAACAGCAGCAACAGCAGGGACATAATACCGAAATACATTAAGCATAGAACGACAAACGGCCCTCGGACTGCGCTGAAAAGGCAGACAGGGCTGTTTGTTTGCTTATCCGTGCAGGAAAGCTTACTGGAAATTAGCGTAACGCTTCACACCGTAAAACGGGTAGAGCTTATGCATGTATTCGACTTTGCCATAACGAACATCTTCGCCATTCGCGTGCACGATTGCTCCATTACCCAGATAGATCGCTACGTGGGACACGCGTCCTTTTCCAAGGGCATCGTAGAACAAAAGGTCACCCGGCTGTGCTTGATCCAGTGATACTTCTTGACCGCCACGGAATTGATCTTCAGAAGTGCGCGGAAGTGTAACCCCAAGCTGTTCAAAAACGTATGAAGTAAAGCCACTACAATCAAAGCCATTCGGAGTCGTTCCACCTAAAACGTATGGTGTTTTGAGCAATGGCTCAAAAATTTCCTTCAAACGACCCAGATCTTCTGCATTTACCTCGGCAGGCAGCGAAACGGTAGAAGTGAGGTTTGGACTGAGGAATTCTGTAGCAACGTATGCTTCACGATCTTCGAATTCGATTTTCGTCCATTCACTACCCGTTTCTACGACTTCTACAATGGAACCGGATCGTAGCTTGCCTAACACTTTTGCGTCAGTCGAAGGCTTTTTACGCACATTCAGCACGTCACCAGTGACACGGGCTTTTTCACCAGCGGTTAGTTCTTTAGACTCAGTGGTAGCGTTATCATTCTGATCGACAGTTACATCGGAAGGAATGTCTGTCGCAATGGAGCCAGAAGTGTTTGCACCATGAATTGACAAAGTTTGTCCAATTGACAATCGATCATCATTCAGTTGGTTCCATTGAATAATTTGATCCACCGTGACCTGATGTTCGCGAGCGATCTTGCTCAACGTATCACCTGCTGATACCACATATGCCGATGAGGAAGCATGGGCAGCAGTAGGCAGCAGAGTGAAGAGGGCGAGGAAGGTGAGTAGCCTCGAAGTCTTTTTCATGTCATCGTCTCCACCAATCTACTAAAATCTGCATATCTAGATAAAATTCTATCGGATTTTGCTTGGTAAATCTATGAAAAAATTAATCTTTCTATTATTTTTAAAAAACTATTGCGTCACGAGATAGGATTGTGCTATATTACAGAAGTCGCCGCAAGATGGTGGACAAAAACCACATGGAGCTGTGGTGAAGTTGGAGTTCACGCCGGTCTGTCACACCGGAGGTCGCGGGTTCGAGTCCCGTCAGCTCCGCCATTCTTTTACTTGAATGTGCGAATTGAATAGTTTTTCGTAACGTGCCGGTATAGCTCAATTGGTAGAGCACCTGACTTGTAATCAGGGGGTTGTGGGTTCAAGTCCTATTGCCGGCACCATTTTTATGCGGTCGTGGCGGAATTGGCAGACGCGCTAGATTCAGGTTCTAGTGGTGGCAACACCGTGGAGGTTCAAGTCCTCTCGACCGCACCATATAGCAAACAACAGGTTCGTAAATTAGCGGATGAAGCTAATTACGAGCCTTTTTATTTTTTCTAGCAGGTTGAATCCTCCTCCATTTTCCATTACAATCACATTGTGATAATGAATCTCATTTTCACTATCGCTTGATGATTGATAAACAAATGAGAAAGACAGTGGAGGGGTAGTTGTGGGAGAACAGTTGGAGCTGTTTGATGTAACCATTATCGGCGGTGGCCCTGCGGGGTTGTACGCTGCCTTTTATAGCGGAATGCGCGATATGAAGACGAAACTCATTGAAGCGAAAGAAGAGCTCGGTGGACGAATGTTGATCTATCCAGAAAAAATGATCTGGGATGTAGGCGGTGTACCACCACAGTTATGTGAAAAGCTGATTGCCAATCTGGTGCAACAAGCGAAGACATTTGATCCTACCATCGTCTTAGGTGAGGCAATCATTGGGCTAGAGCCACAAGAAGATGGAACGTACATACTCGTTGCAAAATCAGGGAGACGGCATTGGACCCGCACGATCATATTGGCTTTAGGCCGAGGTATTTTGAAAATGGCAAAGCTGGAGATCGAAGGAGCAGAGCGCTACGAGGTGACAAATCTTCATTATACCGTGCAGGAACTGGAGCCGTTCCGTGGCAAGCACGTCCTTATCTCAGGTGGCGGGGACTCCGCGGTCGATTGGGCAAATGAACTGGTGCAGATTGCAGCGTCCGTAACGGTTGTGCATCGCCGAGATGTATTTGGTGGACATGAACGGAATGTGAAGCGCATGAAAGAGTCATCTGCGATCGTACGCACCCCATATGCGGTCACGCAATTGCAAAGCTCTGACAAAGAAACAATCGATAAAGTGACGATACGTCATCTAGAGACAGACGAGACGGAGCAGATCAATGTCGATGCCATCATCGTTAATCACGGATTGAAGGCTGATTTCACCGGGATTAAAGAGTGGGGCTTGGACATGGATGAATGGAACGTATTTGTCAGCCCTCGTCTGGCAACGAATCTACCAGGGATTTTTGCAGCGGGCGATTTTGCGAGTTTTGACAGCAAGATTACGCTGATCGCGGGGGCATTCACCGATGCGGCTGTGGCCGTAAACAGTGCCAAATTGCACATTGACCCGGTAGCAGATCGGATGGCGTACGTTTCTTCTCATAACCAGCGCTTTAAAGAAAAGAACAAAGCCCTTGGGGTTATCGATGAGGACGACGAGTAGAATTGATGTAGGACAAAAAGCCCAACATTTGCAGGTTGATTGTCGCTTTTCCCATACGTTACATTGTAAGAGGCAAGGTAGAAAAACTAGGTCAGACGATATAAATAGGGAACTTCGCACTAGATAATCGATCAACAAATGTGGGAGAGGAAGTAGAAATGAAGAAAGTTCGGCATTGGCTGATCACGATGGCTACAGTGGCCCTTGTGTTCTCGCTCAGTATGAACTTCGCGCCTGAGCATGCAATGGCATTACAAGTAGACCAGGTATCTCTTTCTATCGAGTTGCAGGATCAGTTACAGGAAAAGTATGTGGAGAAGATGGGCCTCAAGGAAGACGAGGTTCTCGGCTTTTATTACTCATCGATGAAAAACAGCACAGATGAGCGTAAACATAACATCAAGCAAGCATTGAGCAAGATTCATAATGAAAAAATCAAGCCGCAACAGGTGTTTTCTTTCAACGAGATAGTGGGAAATTCGAATTTGCCTGACGGTGGTTGGCAAAAGGCTGGAGTCATTCAGAACGGGCAGCTCGCTGATGACTATGGAGGCGGGATATGCCAGGTTTCCAGCACGCTTTACAATGCAGTTGCTGAAGCGGGAATGATCACGGTGGAACGGCATAACCATAGCAAATCGGTGAGATACGTGCCAGCGGGTCAAGATGCCACAGTCGCGTATGGCTATATGGATTTTAAATTTGTCAACTTGTATGACTTCCCTGTGAAAATCAAAGCAAAATCATACGATGACGAACATGTTGTGATTGCGATCATACGTGCGTAGCTTCGAAGGAATAAAGGGGGCATCCTATGGATGAACCCTGTTTTTTTTTCGGTATTTTGACAGGGAAAAAATGGTTATTGATTTGGTTTTGAGTCATGCATTCCTGACCATACTGTTTTAGAAGGAGGTGCCGTGATGTTCGTTCAGGTGACAGGTGATTCACACAAGCAAGAGGTTCTCGTCATGGGAGAACGGTTAGATCGCCAGCAGGATGGTTGTTATCTTTTGCCTGGGAGACTTGTCCACGCATTGAAGCCACATGATTTGCCAGTAGGAATCCCATTCAAGCTCGCGGGTGCGCTGCCCTCTGGCTACGGGTTTTATCGGGAAGACTCTGTTATTTTCCGGCGGACGAATGATACTCCCTCCCTGTGGATTGATGTTACTTCTACATATATAGTTGCTGAATGGGATGGCATGTTCTCGGTGGAAGCAACGGTTGAAGCCAGAAAGCATGTCGTGGAAAAACAACAGCAGTTTGCCTTTGTTCTCTCCGAAGCGACAGAGCAGCATGTGATTTTCCATTACGAATTTTCCTGGACCTCCGAGCAAGAGATGGATCTGGAGGGTGCGTTGGAATCTATTTGTGATACGGTGATTGAAGTAGAAGCACGAGGAAATGCCCGTCTTTGGCCTGGCTATGGAAACTGCATGGAAGAGGACGAACAAGACAAGCTGTAATACGCCATGCAGCCATGATATAGTGAAAAAAAGACAGCCACCAAAGGAGAGGACAAAATGGAGCCAGTCAAAAATATTTACTGTATCGGTCGCAACTATCGATTGCATGCTGCGGAGTTGGGGAATGATGTGCCAACCAAGCCAATGATCTTTGACAAGCCAACACATGCGCTTGCAATGGCAAATGGTGAGGCCATTGAGCTTCCTTCATCTCGTGGAGAGCTCCATTATGAGGCGGAGCTTGTGATTCACATCGCGAGGCCGTACGAGGCTGGCGTTACTCTTGACGAGATGATTGACAAAATAGCACTTGGGATCGACTTTACTTTGCGGGATGTTCAGAGCGAGCTGAAGAAAGCAGGGCATCCATGGTTGTTGGCAAAAGGGTTTAAAAATTCAGCGATTTTGACTTCTTTTCATCCTTTCCCAGGCATTCATGCGCTACACCAAACAGATTTCTCCTTGCTGAAAAATGGAGAGCAAGTGCAACGCGGCAATCTGCGTGATGTGATTTTTGATTTGGAAACGATTATTTCCTATATTTCCGAACATCTAGGACTGGATCAAGGGGATATCATTTACACGGGTACACCAGCGGGGGTAGGACCTGTTACGGATGGAGACGTCCTCACTCTCAAGTGGGGAGAAGAGACGTGGGGGCAGTTTACGGCGAAAATGAAATAGGGACAAATGGAGAACCATCTTCTGACAGAAACAAGCAGAAGATGGTTTTTGTTTGGGGTCCGGGCCAGCAATAAAGCGGGTTTTTGCGACGAAAATCATCTTTGATACCGTTTTGTAACCTTTATGGTCCTATAGAACTAAGAAGTAGCAACCGCCTACGTTACACCTTGTTTTCTGACTAGTCCCATGCTACCAATTCCATCATTGGAAAATTTTACGGTCTTATCCTCCTGTTTCCTCCTGCGCTATTCTGTCCATGTACCCAAGACGGGTGCCACAACATGACAAGGAGGAAAAGAAAGTGACGAAACGAGATTGGGTAATGAGGTCAACAGTAGCAGTCCTGCTGAGTACGTCCCTGTTAATGGGTGGTCAAGTTGGAGTAGTGGCCGCTAAGACGCAAGATTCAAAACAATCAGAGGTTGCAAATATTGCTACTTCTTTGATCGGGAAGGATTACGAGTACAAAGCAAAGGGACCGAAGCAATTCGGATCAGCAGAGCTGGCTACGTATGCGTACAAACAAGTAGGGATTTCCATCGGGAGCACAATCTCTAGCCTGTACAAGACTGGGACGAAAGTATCCGAAAAAAGCGTAACGCCAGGAGACTTGGTGTTCTTCGCCTCTAGCGGAAGCGGCAGCCCAACTTTTATGGGAATATACATAGGCAGTGATCAATTCGTTTATTCTTCGAAAGGGGAAGACGAGGTAGTTGTCAAAACATATTCGGAGTACAGTGACAAATTTGTAGGGGCTCGTCGTGTTATTGAGAGCAATTCCTCAGAGAATACGCCAAGCAAGCCAGAAAAGCCGACAAGCACTGTTGCCGATCAAGTCATTAAAAATGGCGAAAAGTATATGGGCACCAATTACAAATACGGCTCCAGTAGCAGTACGACCAAAACATTCGATTGCTCTTCCTTTACACAGCGCGTGTTTAAAGAAGCGGGCATTACATTGCCGCGCGACTCCCGCCAGCAATCTACTGTAGGAAAATCTGTTTCCAAAAGCAACCTGCAAAAAGGTGATCTGATCTTCATGAAGGCATCGGTAAACAGTACTTCTGATCGGATTACACACGTAGCTATTTATGCAGGGGATGGGAAAATCCTGCACACGTACGGCAGTCCTGGTGTGACTTATTCCAAGTACGACGGAACGAACTGGGAAAAGCGCACCGTGAAAATCAAGCGCGTCATTTAAGCATCCGATCTATTTCAGCTCTCGTGCATTTGCATGGGAGCTTTTGTATTATATATGACGCTTGTTCGCACAGATCGTTTCGCGTCAATTTTTGCCAATAGGGAACAAGAAAAGTGTTGTAATATTCAGAAATATACATATAATAAAAACTGAGAGGTGATTCAGGTGTCAGAAAATAGTCTACCTACCCCTGTTTTAACCAAGAAAGGACAGGAAACTCGCAAAAAAATACTGGATGCCGCAGAGCATGTGTTTGGCGAGCTGGGTTATTATGATGCATCTATCGTCTTGATTACGCAGCATGCACAGGTGTCCCAAGGAACGTTTTACAATTATTTCGAGTCGAAGAAAGCGATTTATGATGAATTGATCAGGCAGCTGAGTAGAGAGCTGCGTTCCACGATCAAAGAAGCGATCATGGGAGCAACCACGCAGGAAGAGAATTTGCGCCTAGGATTTCTGGCCTTTTTTCGTTGGATCAAACATCATCGCAACATGTACAGCATTATTCAACAGGCCGCGCTCGTCGACCAAGAGCTGTATCGCTGGTATTACGCCAAACTGGCAGCGGGGTACGTACGAAGTTTGAAGAACGCCATGAACGAAGGTGCGTTTCGAGAGATGGATCATGAGACGTTGGCTTATTGTCTCATGTCGATCGGACAATTCATCGGGATGCGTTGGGTTTACTGGGAAAATGAAGACGTACCGGAAGAGGTGGTAGAAACAGCCATGTCGATGATTATGAAAGGGATTGCTGCCAAGCCGTAACCGATCCATTTTAGAGGCAAAGGAGTAGAGTTCATGCACGGAATTGCTTATTGGATTGAAAAGCGAGCCCGAATCACTCCGACGCGGATCGCAGTGATTGCAAACGAGCAATCACTCACGTATCAGCAAACGAATGAGCAGATCCAACGTGTTGCCAATTATTTACGACATGAGCTACAGGTCAAAAAGGGGGATCGGATCGGCATTTTGTCCCAAAACAGTTTGGAGTATGTGCTTCTGCTGTTTGCCATCGCCAAACTCGGTGCGATAGCCGTCCCCTTTAATATCCGCTTGACCCCTGCAGAATTAGACTATCAGTTTGAGGATAGTGGTATTCGCGTGTTATGTGCCCAGCCAGAGTTCGCTGCTACCATTCAGTTGATCAAGGCGAAGGCAAGTGTTGCGCACATGATATGGCTGGAACCGGGAGAACTTCCTTGGAGCCAGGATGGCCCGAGTGAGTCATCCCAGCACAGTAGGACCGACGCAGATGATGGCAGTGGAGATGATCCATACATCATTTGCTATACATCAGGAACGACAGGAAAGCCTAAGGGAGCAGTGCTCACCCAAGAAAATATGTTTTGGAACTCCATACACAATGTAGCCGCGCTTGATCTCACCTCAGAAGACTGCTCGATTGTCTTATTGCCACTCTTTCATATCGGGGGAATCGGATTGTTCGCCTTCCCTACATGGCTTGCTGGCGGACGCGTCGTTGTAGCCGGGAAGTTCGACCCTGATAAAGCGATTCAACTAATCGAAACGCACCGAGTCACCATCGTGATGGGTGTGCCCGCCATCCATGAAGCCATTCGTCAAAGCCCTTTATTTGCAACCACATCATTCGATTCCGTCCGTTGGTTTTACAACGGCGGCGCTCCATGCCCCATGGAACTCATCCAGCATTTTCAGGAGCGAGGCCTCCCTTTTGGACAAGGATACGGCCTAACAGAAACATCCCCCACAGTGTTTATGATTGCGAAGGAAGATGCGAGAAGAAAAGCCGGATCAATCGGAAAGCCCGTCATGTTTTGTGAAGTCCGCCTGATCTCGGATGACGGAAAAGACGTGGGTCAGGGCGAAATCGGAGAATTGCTTGTCAAAGGCCCGAATGTGATGAAGGAATACTGGAACAGACCAGAAGAAACAGCCAGGACCATCCGCGATGGGTGGCTGTACACAGGGGATTTGGCACGTTTTGATGAAGAAGGGTTCGCCTATATCGTAGGAAGACGCAAAGACATGATTATCTCAGGCGGGGAGAACATTTATCCGCTGGAGCTGGAACAGGTCATCGGCGAGCTGGATGGTGTTCTAGAAGCCGCAGTCGTCGGTGTACCCGATGAAAAATGGGGAGAGGTCGCGAAGGCGTTTATCGTGCCCAAATCAGGTGCAGTCATCACGGAAGCACACATCAAAGAACACTGTGAGCAAAGACTGGCGAAGTATAAAATCCCGAAGTCATTCGTGTTTTTAACTGAGCTGCCACGCAATGCGACAGGGAAAATTGTCAAGCAAGCATTGACCAGATTGAAAACAGATTCCATTACACAATGAGGTGATTACATGGCGAGATTTGCAATAGGGGAGCAAGCATCTTTTAGCAGAACGATTACGGAGACTGATATCGTTCTATTTGCGGGAATGAGTGGGGATTATAATCCGGTGCACATTGACCAACAGTATGCAAAAGACACGCGATTTGGCCAGCGTATCTCACATGGACTGTTGACGGCGAGCATGTTGTCCAGATTGCTCGGGATGCAGCTGCCTGGCATCGGTTCCATTTACAAAGAGCAGACCATTTCGTTTACGGCTCCGGTATTGATCGGAGACACGATCACCGCGACCGCCACTGTGCTGGAGTATCAGGAAGAGCGGGGCATCATCCGATTGCTTACGGAATGCACGAATCAGCATGGAAAAGTAGTTCTGACTGGAACAGCGACGATGCTCGTACCGAGGGAAGGAGCGAAAGTATGAATCATCTTGAAGCGAATACGATCCACGAGCAGACCATCGGAGTGGAAGCGACGTCCGTATTTTTTCCTGAAGGCGTAGAAACAGCTGAATGTTTGGCTGAAAAGACAGGAATCCCCACGCAAGTCATTATCGAAAAATTCGGTCTTTACCAAAAGCATGTCGCAGATGACACCCTTCATGCATCAGACCTCGCTGTGCTTGCTGCCCAACAGTTGACCGGCTCGGTGATCGATCCATCTGAGATTGACGTGATTATCTACTTTGGCAGCCCGCACAAAGATTACTATGTATGGTCCAGCGCACCGAAGATTACATACGAACTAAAAGCGACAAACGCATACGGTTTCGAGATGATGAACGTCAGCTCGTGTTTTCCAATCGCCTTGAAAGTTGCCAAAGATATGCTGACGGCAGACGCATCCATTGAAAACATCTTGCTGGTTGCTGGCTGTAAAGAATCACAAATCGTCGATTACGACAATCCTCGCTCACGCTTCATGTTTAATTTTGCAGATGGGGGGACAGCGGCTCTCGTAAAACGTGGAGCTACTAAGAGCAGAATTCTCCACAGCTGTGTCATCACCGATGGTTCTTTTCATGATGATATAAGGGTACCCGCAGGCGGTTCAAAGCACCAACCTAGTCATGAAACGGTGGAAAACAGACTTCATTACATCGATGTGCCGAATCCGAGTGATATGAAAGAACGACTTGATCCCATCTCAATACCAAACTTTGTTCATGTGGTAGAGCAGGCATTGGCAAAAAGTAATCGTTCGTTGCGTGATTTGAAGCTGCTGCTTCCTTTGCACACAAAGCGTTCGATGTTCTTGGAGCTATTGGAACGTTTGCAACTGAGCGAGGAGCAGGCCGTTTATCTCGATCATTACGGGCATTTGTCTGCACTCGATCCGTGTATTGGACTGCATGTCGCACAGCAAGAGGGACGTCTTGCCCCAGGGGATATTGTTGTAGCTGTCAGTGCTGGTACTGGATATACGTGGGCTGCAACTGTACTGGAATGGTTAGCAGAATCGCAATGAACATGATGACTTTCGAGGAGGAACGGGCGTGAAAAGAAGAGGATGGAAAATGCTGCTCCCGCTAGCGATGTCTGTCGTGCTGGTTGTTGGTTGCAGCCAAAATGAAAGCGCTTCATCTGGTGGCGGCAATACGATCAAGGTAGGCGTACTCGCTTCGCTCACAGGCCCATTGGAGAGCTACGGCAAGCAGACGGCAAGAGGTTTTGAGCTCGGGCTCGATTATGCAACAGAAGGCAAGCGAGAGATCGGTGGCAAAAAGATCGAGTTTGTCGTGGAGGATACGGAGACGAAGCCGGATGTCGCCGTTCAAAAAGCAACGAAGCTCCTGGAAACTGACAAGGTAGATTTTCTCGTAGGCTCCTCGAGTTCAGGCGATACGCTAGCTGTCCTTCCTCTGGCAGAGGAGTACAAAAAAGTCATGGTCGTAGAACCAGCAGTAGCAGATAGTATCACCGGGAAAAACTGGAACAAATACATTTTTCGCACAGGTCGAAATTCTTCGCAGGACGCAGTAGCAGGCGCGGCGGCGATTGCTTCCAAAGGAACAAAAATCGCGACAATGGCTCAAGACAGCGCCTACGGTCGTGAAGGGATCGAAGCCTTTAAGACCGCCGCTGAAAAATTAGGGGCTGTCATTATCGAAGAGCAATACGTGGACACGAGCACGACTGATTTTACAGCCAACATTCAAAAAATCATGAGCGCCAAACCCGAGTATGTGTTCATCACGTGGGCAGGCTCGAACTCCCCGTGGAAACAGCTGCAAGATATGCAGGTTCAGAAAAAAGGCATCAAGGTGTCTACGGGAGCGCCTGATATTGCTGCATTGAAAACGATGGAGGCAATGATCGGGATGGAAGGCTTCTCAGTGTATTACCATTCGCTCCCCAAAACGAAAATGAACGATTGGCTCATCGATGAACACAAGAAGCGTTTTCAAGGCGAGATTCCAGATTTATTTACGGCAGGCGGGATGACGGCAGCCGTAGCGATTGTGGAAGCACTGAAAAAGACGAACGCCGATACAGATTCGGAGAAGTTGATTGCTGCGATGGAAGGCATGACCTTTGATTCGCCGAAGGGTCAGATGCAGTTCCGGGTGGAGGACCATCAGGCACTGCAAACATTATACGCAATCAAGCTAGAGAAAAAAGACGGAGTCGATCATCCGGTCCCTGTGCTTGTTCGGGAGATGACGATGGAAGAGACAGCGCCACCTGTCCGGAACCAGAAGTAGAGGAGGTGTGTGATGAGTTACTTGTTGGAAACGGTTGACGTAAGCGTAGCATTCGGGGAGCAAACAGTCATAAACAAGGTATCGCTACGCATACCGAAGCAGCGATTTACTTCGATCATCGGACCGAATGGAGCTGGAAAGACGACGCTGTTTAACTTGCTAAGCGGACAGCTTACTCCCTCGCAAGGAATAATCAAGTACAAGGGACAAGAGATTACACACTTGCCCCCAGCAGCACGAGCGAGAATGGGGATTGGCAGGTCGTTTCAATTGACAAACTTATTTCCCAAGCTAACGGTACGGGAAAATATTCGATTAGCCGTGCAGGCTTCACAGGGAGTTCGGTTTCGTCTATGGATTTCCCAGGCAGATCAGATGCGACAGGCTGAGGAAGTTGAACGATTGCTGCATCTGGTAATGCTGGAGAAAAAGGCGGATGTGCTGGCAAGCCTACTGGCGCATGGGGAGAAACGAAAGCTGGAGCTGGCCATGCTACTTGGACTGTGTCCGGATGTTCTTTTACTCGACGAACCGACGGCGGGGATTTCGTTGGAGGAAGTCCCGGCTGTATTGAGGGTGATCGAATCCATAAAGGAAAGCAATTCGTGCACGATCATCCTCATCGAACACAAGATGGACATGGTCAAATCACTCTCCGATCACATGGTCGTTCTGTTTCATGGAGAGCTATTGGCTGAGGGGACACCGACTGACATGATGCGAAATGAACAGGTGCAATCTGCCTACTTGGGAGGGTTGTATAAGCATGATGCTGCAACTTGATCAGATTGAAACGTACCTCGACCAGTTTCACATCTTGCAGGGTGTCTCGCTCTCCGTGCAAGCAGGTAGTATTACTGTCCTGTTTGGTCGAAACGGCGCTGGCAAAACAACGACGCTTCGTTCCATCATGGGGCTTGCACCGATCTGTCATGGGCAAATTCGCTATCGAGGAGAAGAAATCGGACATTTGCCGACCTATTCCATCGCACGTAAAGGGATTGGGTATGTGCCCGAGAATCAAGGGATTTTTCATGATTTTACGGTAGAAGAGACGTTCCGGCTCGCCATGCAAAAAAATGACGACGAACAAAAAGAAAAGCTCGCGTGGATGCTCGATCTTTTTCCAGATCTGCATCACTACTGGAAAAAGAAAAGTGGGCACTTAAGCGGTGGTCAAAAGCAAATGCTTGCGATTGCACGAGCTTACGTGAACAGCAACGGACTCTTGTTAATAGACGAGCCGAGCAAGGGGCTTGCACCCATCATGGTTGAAAAGCTCATGCTCCACATCGAATCGATGAAAGAGAAAACGACCGTGTTATTAGTTGAACAAAACTTTATGATGGCGAGCATGATTGGCGAGCAGTACTACTTGATGGATGAAGGGAAAATTGTCCGCAGTGGCGCGATGCAGGAGTTGAAGGATGATGCAGATACGCGACAAAAATATTTGGGTATTGCTTGAGCGTATGACAGGGAGGGGGAGGATGAAATGGATGTCGCGATAAATTTGCTTGTAAATGGACTGGCGACAGGCACACTCATTTTCTTGCTCGCTTCCGGGCTCACGTTGATCTTTGGCTTAATGAGTGTGTTGAACTTTGCCCACGGTGGATTGTTTGCCTGGGGAGCCTTTGCTGGTGTATGGCTTTTCGGATTAACAGATAGCTTTTTTCTGGCCATCGTAGGTGCTGCTGTCATCGGGATGCTGCTCGGTTTCGTGCTAGAGCGCGTACTGATCCGTCCCGTGTACGGTGATCATATTCAGCAACTGCTCGTGACATTGGGCGGAATGCTCGTGATCAGTGAATTGCTCAAGGTATTTTGGAGTCCCAATCCCATTCGGGCAGGCTTACCAGATTATTTGCAAGGGAGCATCGAGCTTGGCGACATTATACTAATTACGTATCGCTTGTTTGTCATCGTAGTGGGAATAGCTGTGTACGTCGGGTTGCACCTGCTATTGACGAGAACGAGACTAGGCTTGATCGTCCGAGCGGGCGTCATCGATAAGGAAATGGTGCAGGCACTCGGCATCAATATTAAACAAGTGTTTACTTTCGTCTTTTTGCTGGGGGCAGGCATGGCTGCGCTGGGAGGAAGTCTGCTAGCCCCGTATTCGGGGGTTATTTTTGCGGAAATGGGTATGCAGTATGCGATTCTGGCATTCATCGTCGTCATTGTCGGTGGGATGGGAAGCGTTCAAGGCTCTATGATTGCGGCGCTTTTAGTAGGGGTGCTTGGCTCGTTTATGGCTTACTTCGTTCCAGAGCTTTCACTGGCAGTGAACATGCTGCTGATGCTGGCAGTGCTGCTTATCAAACCATCCGGCCTGTTTGGAGCGAAGGGGTGATCATGCGTTGACTACATCCGGATTGCTGAACCATCGTTTTATCCTCTTTGTGTTTTTGTCTTTGGCGGTTTTACCATTTCTTTCAGACTCGCGAAGCCTGTACATCTTGTTCACCCAAATCTTTATCTTTGCGATTTTTGCGATGAGCTTTGATTTGTTGCTCGGCTATACGGGGATCGTCTCATTCGGACATGGTATGTTTTTCGGAATAGGTGCGTACTCTGTGTCTTTATTTCTGAAAAACTTTGACGCGTCAGTCGGCTATTTCTTACTTGGGGTACTCGTAGCCATCGTGCTATCTGGGATTCTCAGCTATGTGATCGGGATGCTATCCTTGCGCTTGAAAAGCCATTTTTATGCGATGCTGACCTTGGCGATTTCCCAGCTGCTATTCGTACTGGCAGAGAAATGGCGCTCGCTGACGATGGGTGGGGATGGCTTCACCTTCCCGGTACCTGAGTTGTTTCGGGATCGTTTGTCCTTTTACTATGTATGCCTGCTGTTAATGGTCATGCTGTTCGTCATCTTGCGGGCGTTTACGCGCTCACCACTCGGCAAGGTACTGAAAGCCATCGGTCAAAATGAACAACGCGCGGAAGCGTTAGGCTATCAAATTCTTCATTATAAGGTAATCGTCAGCATTGTCGCTGGAGTGGTTGCAGCGATTAGTGGGGGCTTGTACGCGGTCATGCTGCGATTCGTAAACACCCAAGTGTTTTCAATTGAAACGACACTGGATGCACTCTTGATGAGCATGATCGGTGGGCTGGGAACGCTATTTGGCTCTATTTTGGGGTCGGGGATCGTAGAGCTGGCGCATCACGGACTGACTGAGCTGGCGAAGCTTCACCCGATATTCGAGAGATGGGTCATATTCCTTGGCTTGCTCTATATTTTGGTCGTTCTCTGCTTTCCGAGCGGAATTGTCGGCAGCTTTCAAGAGTGGAGGGAAAAAAGAAAACAGCGTTCCGTGCAGGGTACGACGATCATAGAGCCTGTAGAGTGATAGGGATAAAAAGAAAGGAGGTCAACCGATGGAAAAGGTTGGCCTTTTTTTGTCCCATTTTTGTCGAAAGAAAAAGGTGAAAATTATAGTGATGTCGAATTATAATTCATCAATCTTTGAAAAGGTGGAGATGTGCTATGGAATTAAAGATGCCAGTGAACTATAATTTCGCAGCCCAGGTGGATGAATGGTCGAAAAAACATCCAGAGAGACGTGCGGTTTGGGAGTTAGATGAGCAAGGCCAGGAACACATCCTTACGTACGAGGATTTGCGCCAATATTCAAATAAAATCGCAAATGGACTAGGGTCCATTGGAATCGGGCATGGAGACCGGGTACTCGTCCTCGTTTCCCGAGGAACATTGGCTTACGGTCTCTATTTGGCACTGCTGAAGCTAGGGGCAGTGATTTTGCCAGGGTCTGAGATGCTGCGTTCCAAAGATATCGAGTACCGGATCAATCATGCAAAAGTAAAGGCAGTGATCAGCTTCGCGGGAGCAATGAGTGAGGTTGATCTGACGAGAGGCAACTGTTCGACCCTGCAACACTACATCACGACGGGCGAAGAGAAAGAAGGGTGGATTTCGCTTGAGGGGTTACTCCAGGGGCAGAACACAGAATTTGAGGTAGTAAACACGAAGTCAGATGAGCTGGCCTTCCTGTCTTATACTTCAGGGACGACTGGGGGGCCAAAAGGGGTTATGCACGTTCACGGTTGGCCTTTTGCGCATTTGGCTGTAGCTGCTACACAGTGGCTAGACGTTCGCGAAGGTGATGTGGTCTGGGCAACGGCTGGTCCTGGTTGGGCCAAGTGGATCTGGAGTCCGTTTGTCTCTACGTTAGGACTGGGAGCGACCGCGTTCGTCTATAAAGGAAAGTTTTCTGCGGAAAATTATTTGACGATTCTGCAAAATTACCCGGTGTCTGTTTTATGTGCGACGCCAACCGAGTACAGAATCATGGCAAAGGTAACGGATTTAGAACAATACAAGCTGTCCGCCCTGCGCTCCGCATGTTCGGCTGGTGAACCACTCAATCGGGAAGTGATCGACACATTCCGCCGCGTCTTCCAGTTGACCGTACGAGATGGATACGGACAGACAGAGAACACTTTACTGGTGGGTACCTTTGTCGGCATGGAGCCAAGGCCAGGTTCAATGGGCAAGCCATCGCCAGTTGTAAGGATCGCCATTATTGACGAAGAAGGAGCGGAGCTGCCAGTAGGCAAAGTAGGCGATATTGCCATTGATCGCCATATGGTGGCGCTGTTCAAAGGCTATCTGGATGATCCCGGGCGCACTGCCAGAGCGTTTCGCGGCGACTGGTACGTGACGGGTGATCAAGGCCGCATGGACGAAGAGGGCTATATCTGGTTCGAAGGACGTTCTGATGACATTATCATCTCAGGCGGATATACGATTGGTCCGTTTGAGGTCGAGGATGCGCTGGTGAAGCATGCGGCGGTAGCGGAATGTGCGGCGGTTGCCAGTCCTGATCCAGAGCGTGGTCATGTGGTAAAAGCCTTTGTCATCCTGAAAAAAGGGAATGAGCCTTCCGAAGAGATGATCGTGGAATTGCAAAACCATGTCAAGCAATTAACTGCGCCGTATAAATACCCGCGCAAAATCGAGTTTGTACAAGAACTGCCGAAAACGACCTCCGGTAAAATCAGACGGATCGAACTGCGGCAGCAGGAGGCACAGCAAAATCAGCATTTATAGGGAATCGTTTGGCTTACGAAATTGTAAGATTGCTGTAAGTGGATTCGATGGGACGAAATGCGTGCATCCCCTACAATGTGAGTAGAAGCAAGGCAAGGGGGAATGCAGCATGAACCACCTTCCAATCCCATTAGGAAGAAACACCGACTTGTATGAAGCGGCGAGCATGCCCAAGATTAAGAAACTCGGTGTTCGTTGGAAAAAACGACTGCGTATCAGTTTTCTCGTGATCATGATGGCAGCCATCTTGGCGCCGCTCGTGCTTGCGTGGACAGGGAATATATGGATAGACGAAAATAAGCTGGCTGCTGTTCAGCAATCCAACAGTTATGTAAAGCTGGACGAAATGCCTGATTATGTGTGGAAGGCATTCGTTGCAATAGAGGATCATCGGTTTATGCAGCATCCAGGAGTGGACCCGATTGGATTGAGTCGAGCGATCTGGGTCGATGTCAAGGAAGGTGCCTACGTGCAGGGCGGAAGTACAATCACCATGCAGTTGGCGCGGAATCTGTTTCTGACGAACGACAAAACGATGACTAGAAAAGTAAAGGAAGTCGCGATCGCGTTACAACTAGAGCAGCGATACAGCAAAAAAGAACTGCTCGAAATGTACCTCAACGTCATTTATTTCGGGCACGGAAAATACGGAATTGGCGAGGCTGTTCCCTTTTACTTCGGAAAAAAAGCTAATGAAACAGGAAATCGAGCAGTAACGTTAGGAGAAGCGGCCATGCTGGCTTCTTTGCCGAAAGGACCAGAGCGTTACTCACCGGTAAAGAACTGGGACAGAGCCAAACAACGGCAGGAGGTTGTACTGAATCGGATGAACGAACTGGCAGTGATCGATCAAAGTGAAAGTACATTGGCAAAGCATGAGCAGATATCCATTGTTCCTACTGCCAAACGCGCTGCGAAATAAACGAATGTGATGGAATCCCCTGTCTGGATGGCAGGGGATTTTTGCTATGGATCAGAAGAAGTATGCATTTCACATGGCCAGTTTCCAGATGATGGAACAGTGGCGGGGATGCAGAGCGCTTCTTATGTCGTTCGGTTCACAGCCTTGCCCAAAGCATCTTCCAATACATGCGCATACTGCATAGTCGTTTCGATTTTGGAGTGCCCGAGCTGTGCTTGGAGCTGATGGGGGTCAGGGTTCAAGCGGAGAAACTGGGTAGCAAAGCTGTGACGAAGCTTATGGACAGACAAATCGGGAATGCCGAATGCTTTCGCATACTTTTTGACCAGCTTTTGGACAGAACGCACTTCAATGCGATGCCCATTCGGATTGGCAGGGGAAACAGCGAGAAAAACAGCGTCCTCTTGCGGTTCGGGATTGTATTTGTCACGCAGCTGCAAGTATTTGGCCAAGTACTCTTTGCCCCAGTCACTGAAAAAAGGAGCGTCTTCTTTCTTTCCTTTGCGAATCAATTTCAACTGGTTTTTTTCCATAATAATGTCGGATAGATCGAGACTGACGATCTCTGACACGCGGAAGCCACCGGAGAGAATCATCGCGATCAAGGCGGTGTCCCGGTCGCGGTTTTGCATGTGATACTGCTTCTTTTTTTCCGTATCGCAATGAGCCAAATATCCGTTGTAGACAAAATCAACGAACTGATAGATTTCGTCGTCTATCAAGATTTTTGCCCGAATGGCGTGGGCGCGTGCGAGGGGAGTCAGCTCCGTGATCTCCAGCTCGATTTTGGCGAGTACATTCCGCGTCAAATACGATTCCCCATTCTCATCCTCAGCGAGGGCGGACAAGTAATGAAAAAGTGATTTCAGGCTCGATATTTTTCTGCTGATCGTGCGGTCACTGTACTCTTTCTTCGCGCTTTTGGTAGGGTTCGAGAGCAAGACGGATCGCTCATACAGATGCGACTCCTGCAAGTATAATATGTAGCTTTCTACCGTTTCCTTCTTCAAATCATTCAAATCGCTTAATGGAATGTCCTTCATATCTGTTGCGGTACTCAATCCTTCTGTCATCATCCAGCGAAAGAAAAAAGAGAAATCGCGTAGGTATCCAAGCAAGGTGGAGGGTGAGTTCTTTTTGGATTTTTTATGCTCAATAAACTTTTCGACATACCACGGGTAGGAGCCCACTGTTTGTAAAAGCTGCAAGGCATCGCGCTGTTTGGTAACGGACATGCTTTCACCACCAACATCTATTTGTAATCGTATACGAACATATATTCTATCAAAAACCAAACGTTCTGGGAATTGCAAATTGAACAAGAAACCGTCATGATTGGGAGTGTGGATCGATGTTGGACAAGAACGGAGTGGATTTATAGTGGCAACATGGGACTTATCTCAGACGAGACATCATGTGCTGATTTGTAACGGTGGAAGCTGTATGCGCAAGGGTGGAGAAGAGGTTACGGTGGCGATACGCGAAGCGATTACCGAAGCAGGCTTGGATGACTATGTACATACAACCCGCACGCGTTGCAACGGACGCTGTGAGGACGCATGTGTGATGATCGTGTACCCCGAAGGAATCTGGTATGAAAACGTGACACCAGAAGATGCACAGCTGTTGGTGGAAGAGCATTTTCAAAACGGCAGACCAGTAGAGTCCTTGATGACGCATCGCTTCGAATCGAACGGTTTTGTGCGTACGATAGACACCAAGCCCGGTATCTTAAAATCACAAAAGGCAAAAAAATGAGGAAAAGGCCACGATCTGCTTATGAAGCGAGAGAGTGGTTTTTTCATTTTCAGGAGTCTACGATTTACGACAAAAGGAGAAAGTAGGAGAGATGGTAATATCAAAAGGAAAATGATTGAAAGCGTTAACAATATGTCTTTGTGATGTGGACGTTTTAAGTAAATGGTGGTAAAATGTCTGTAGATTAAGTTGATTTTATGCGAATTTTATCAAAATGATATGTCCATACAGTGTGAACAATTGTTTTTGTGGAAGTTACTAATCGATGGCTGAATAATGGAGGGATTCTCGTTGGCGAGCAAAACACTTGAACATTTTTTACATGAAAATCTGGCAGATTTGAAGAGCAAGGGACTGTACAACGTCATTGATCCACTGCAAAGCGCAAATGGTCCTGTCATTACGATTGCAGGAAAAGAACTGATCAATCTCTCCTCCAATAACTATCTGGGCCTGGCTACTGATCAACGTCTTGTGGACGCTGCGATTGCAGCAGCAAGCAAATATGGCGTAGGGGCAGGAGCTGTTCGTACGATTAATGGAACCTTGGACCTGCATGTGAAGCTGGAAGAAAAGCTCGCTGCCTTCAAGCATACGGAAGCTGCAATCGCTTACCAATCTGGCTTTAACTGCAACATGGCTGCGATCTCTGCTGTCATGGACAAGGACGATGCGATTCTTTCTGACGAATTGAACCACGCTTCCATTATTGATGGATGCCGCCTGTCACGTGCACAAATTATCCGGGTGAACCACTCCGATATCGATGACCTGCGTGCGAAAGCGAAGGAAGCAAAAGAATCCGGCAAATATAAAAAACTGATGGTCATTACTGACGGCGTATTTTCGATGGATGGCGATGTTGCCAAGCTGCCGGAAATCGTAGAGGTAGCCGAAGAATTTGACTTGATTACGTATGTAGACGATGCTCACGGCTCTGGTGTTCTCGGTAAAGGGGCAGGAACGGTTAAGCATTTTGGCCTGTCTGATAAAATCGATTTCCAAATCGGCACGCTTTCCAAAGCAATTGGGGTAGTCGGCGGTTATGTAGCGGGACGCCAAGAGCTCATCGACTGGCTCAAAGTACGCAGCAGACCTTTCCTGTTCTCGACTTCGCTGACGCCAGCGGATGTGGCTGCTTCCATTGCAGCTATCGATATTTTGATGAACAGCACTGAGCTGCACGACAAGCTGTGGGATAACGGACATTACCTGAAAAAAGGCTTGAAAGAACTCGGCTTCAATATCGGGGAGAGCGAAACGCCTATCACTCCTTGCATTATCGGAGACGAACAGCAGACTCAAGAATTCAGCAAGCGACTGTATGAAGAGGGCGTGTACGCGAAAGCGATCGTGTTCCCGACAGTACCAAAAGGAACCGGCCGTGTACGGAATATGCCAACAGCGGCGCATAGCAAGGAAATGCTGGATCGTGCCCTTAGCATCTACGAAAAAGTTGGGAAAGAAATGGGGATCCTGAAATGAAAAAAATTCTGGTAACCGGGGCGTTAGGACAAATTGGTTCCGAGCTCATCATGAAACTACGCGATATTTACGGAGCGGATCAAGTCATCGCTACAGATATCCGGAAAAACGAAGACGATCCTGTAGTGCAATCGGGTCCATTCGAAGTTCTTGATGTCACAGACGGAAACCGGATGTTTGAGCTGGCGAAGAAACATGGCGTGGATACGATCATGCATTTGGCTGCCCTGTTGTCTGCAACAGCAGAAGCAAAGCCACTCTTGGCATGGAACCTGAACATGGGTGGGCTGGTAAACGCGCTGGAAGCAGCACGTGAGTTGAACTGCCAGTTCTTTACACCAAGCTCGATTGGGGCATTTGGTCCGACTACACCGAAGGACAACACACCGCAGGATACGATTCAACGCCCTACGACCATGTATGGTGTCAATAAAGTTTCCGGTGAGCTGCTCTGCGATTACTATTATCAAAAATTTGGGGTAGATACGCGCGGCGTGCGCTTCCCAGGTTTAATCTCGTATGTAGCGCCTCCGGGTGGTGGTACGACTGACTACGCAGTAGATATTTACTACAAGGCGATCCAGCATGGAGCGTATACGTCCTACATCGGCAAAGGCACGTACATGGATATGATGTATATGCCTGATGCGTTGAATGCGATTGTTTCCCTGATGGAAGCAGATGCCTCCAAGCTCATCCACCGCAACGCGTTCAACGTGACTGCGATGAGCATTGAGCCAGAAGATGTAGCAGCAGCGATCCGTAAACACATTCCTGAGTTTACGCTCTCTTATGAAGTCGACCCTGTGCGTCAGGCGATTGCCGATAGCTGGCCGAACTCCATTGATGCTACGGCTGCCTTGCAAGAGTGGGGCTTCAAAGCCGAGTACGACTTGGACAAAATGACCGAGGACATGCTCGCAAAACTGCGGGGAAAGCTGCTCCAGCAAGTCGGATAAACGAATAGAGAAAAGGAAATTGTGCCACTTCTTCTTGTGCCGTGATGCGAGAGAGGTGGCCATTTTTTGTTTGTCCGTTCACATGCACATTATCAGACTTTTGAATGCCTTTCCTGTTCTCCGGGCACATTATGAAAAGAGAGGGGGAAAATCATGGATTTACGAAAAAACTTGCAGGACAACCATTCGAATCACGACGAAGAAGGACAAGTCATCCCCAATATACAGGACACGAAAGACAGTAGTGATGAGGAACGACCAATAGAAAGCTGGGGCTGGTCGAATAATACCGAGACGGTTCGAGAGAGCTGACACCATGTAACAAACAAAACCTTCCGGAATCCGGGAGGTTTTTCTTGTACACACAAAGGGAAAACCGTCCAAACAAGGACGGTTGTTGAGGCTTACAGAAGCATTTGTTGTTGAGGCTGATAGGCGTTAATCATCGTGTTCATTGTGTGATCGGCAAGCTGTGGAGCTTGGTAGTAGCCTTTGGCATTCAGATATTGCCAGGTTTCATAAGCCATTTGCTGGCAAGCATTTGCCCCATTTACATGATATTGCCGGATACCTGGATCTACGCACTCAGCCGCCCAGAGCATGCCGATTGCCGAACCCGCTTTATGCCAGTTCAGCATCAGGGTAGCAATCGTCATATCTGACAAGCGGGTTGGATGTGGGTTGGGTGCAGCCATCTGCGGGTTATTAAGACCTACTGCTGTAGGTTGTGCTACACGCAATTGGATAGGCGCGGGTGCAATGTTAAAGCCTTTTCCCTGCAAGAGGCTAATCCCTTGCTGGTAGGCGTTCATGATCATTTGCTGATGTCTGTTAATGATACCTGTTAATTGCGGGTCTTGTGCCATCTCGGCAAGTACTCCATGCATTTCAATCGCGGCGTGTTTGGAGCGGAGAGCTTCTTGTGTTTCCAAAAACTCATGGGCAGCAAATCGTTGCATAATAGCCTCCTGTAATCGAATTGGGTTACTGTCAACCTTTGATAGTGTTTGTATAGAATCAATGGATATTCAGGAAAAAATGGGGAAAGGTTTGTCGCTGACTTGTTCGTGTGTAATGGCGAGCCCTTCGTGGGCATTAGGCAAAGGGATGCTAACTCACGTATTCCGCTGAGTACGAATTGAAGCCTGCATGTACCGAAAGTAACGTATTTGCATAGCCAACCAAACGATTGACGGTCTCATCGACTACTGCGTAGACGAGCGGATGCAGAGGAGGGTCATGCAGTTTTGGGTCATCGAAAATCACGGTGGTGTTGATGAACACATCCCGATTTCCAAACAAGTCGTAATGAATGAATACTTTCCCGCAAGCCCCTTCTGTCTGCGGATCTCGATATCCCGGTAAAAACAGATACCACTCCTCAGCTGTTGCAGAACGGAAATTTTTTGTGAATGTGAGACCTTGGATAGCTTCTTCTGTTTTTCTTTTTAATTCAGGGCTCATTAAAATATCCGGCAAGAACCTTTCCTCCTTCTGCTCCTTTTCAGTATGAAGAAAGGAGGGCATTCCCATGCAGAACACAAACCTAGCACAACAAAAAGAAGCGCCTCTGCCACGGCTATAGCCGGACGCGGGCGCTTCTTTTCATGATTCTTACAGTTTTTCACGTGCATGTTTAAGGGTGATCGAATTGGCAATGGCTGTCCACATATCCGTTGATTCAGAGCCAACGTACCAGTACGCCAGGCCACCCACTTGCCATTGCAGACTAGCTTGAGCCTTGAGCCCAATCGAACGGCTTTCTTCCAGCCAAATTGTGTGTGTGACGCCTTGCTTTTGATACGTCGAACGGTATTGGCCAACTTTATCGTCCCATACTGTTTTTGCTCTGTATTGTGAGAGCAACTGGTATGACTCAGGGATGCTAATATCTGTTGACTTCAATGTTCCATTCGATTGGTACCAGTCGCGCGTGTAAAGAGGCATTCCGACGATGAGCTTTTGGGTTGGAACCTCGTCAAGCAAATCGGTAATGACTTTCGTAAACCAAGGCAAGGATGCAACGGAGCCTGCTTGTGACCCACCTACCCAATGCTCTTCATAGGCCATGACTACCAAATAATCCGCATACTTTGCTAATTTGGCAAAATCGAAAGGATCGCTCCAGTCTGAATCACCATCAGGCGGAATATCTACAGATAGGACAGTGCCTTTTGCGTGAAGAGCAGTCGCGAGCTCCTGAATAAACAAGGTGAAGTTGTTGCGATCCGCAGGGGAGAACCCTTCAAAATCGATGTTAATCCCATTTAGGTGGTATTGATCAATGAACGAAGAAAGCTTTTGCACGGCTGCTTTTCGTTTATTGGGATCGGACAGCATGGCGTGAGTAGCATCAGGATCAAATTTATTCCCGAAAAGCGGCCACACCTGCTTGCCATTTGCATGTGCCCATTGGACAAGGGAAGTATCCGTAGAGTCGCTAATCGTTCCGTCTTTTTGCAGGAAGTACCAACGAGGAGATAGTGTATTGACTCCGCTATTCTTGACTTGTGCGATGAACTCCTCTGTTGTGGATTGGTATTGCCATCCGAGAGAGACAAGCGACTTTGCTGTAACGTTTTGCTTCTTCAGATTCTCCTGAATTCGATACAAAATAACAGCGGTTTCTTCTCTCGATAGTGCTTGAGTCGGGCGGAAGTAACCATTGTAGCCAACCAACCAATTTTTCTGCATGGCGTGGCTGACTGAGGGGCGTGCCCAGCTCGAAATCGCATTGGCATCCTTCACAGACAACTGGTAAGAAGACGAAATGCTTTGTTCCAGTGCGCGTACGAGAAACGTAGCGGCCTCTTCGCGAGAGATCGTCTGGTTCGGAGCAAAAGAAGTAGGACCGATGCCATTCGCGATGCGAAGTCCAGCAGCAGCTTGTACGTACCCGTATGCCCAAGAGTTTTTCGGAACATCCGAGTAGGCTGCGACGTTGCTGACCACCGGTTTCATACCGAGCGTTCGTGTGAGCATCGCGACAAACTCAGCACGCGTCACCGGGCGAGTTGGGTGAAAGTACCCGTTTTCATCGCCGGAGATGACACCTGCCGCCTGTAGCGAACGGATTTGCTCTATCGCATAACTGTTTGCGATATCTTTTAAATTTTTCGTCGAGGCTGTGGATGCTGGGACTCCTATGGCAAAAGAGAGACCGTACACCAGAAAAGCCAAGGAGACTAACCAGATATGTATCTTTTGTTTTTTCATCATACATCCAGTATAAGGAGGGAGAACCATTCTTTCATTGGTCAGATTTTGGTAGAGACCTTGCAGGGGTGTCCGAACTCTTTTTCTGGGAATGCGATATGATATGATGGAGGAATAAGAATAGAGAGAATGAAGCGAGGCGGAGAGAAATGGAAGACGTACTGATTGTAGGCGGTGGACCTTGTGGACTGGCAGCGGCCATTGCCTGCAAGCGAGCTGGACTTGATCCCATCATTATTGAAAAAGGGTCGCTTGTCCATTCGATTTATCGCTACCCGACCTACATGATTTTTCATAGCACACCAGATTTACTGGAAATCGGGGGTGTACCTTTTGCAACGGCGAACGACAAACCGACTCGACAAGAGGCACTCAATTACTATCGACTGGTAGCAGCGCGAGAAAAATTGCGCG
Organism: Brevibacillus sp. HB1.3; assembly: GCF_013186635.1. Lineage (NCBI taxonomy): Bacteria > Bacillati > Bacillota > Bacilli > Caryophanales > Paenibacillaceae > Brevibacillus > Brevibacillus sp. HB1.3. The sequence continues at coordinate 511,595 of NZ_JABMIT010000001.1, forward strand.
TGAACGTATATGAAACGGTGACGGAAGCGAAGAAAACACCAGAAGGCTTCCAGATTACGACTACAGACCGTTTCGCCAAAACAAATACGTATGAAGCGAAAAACTTGGTGATCGCCACAGGTTACTTTGACAATCCAAATCGGTTGCAGGTCCCAGGCGAAGAGCTGCCAAAGGTTTCGTCCTTTTATAAGGAAGCACATCCGTATACAGGGATGAAAGTAGCGGTAGTGGGGGGGGAACAACTCTGCCGTAGACGCAGCGATGGAGCTGGAACGGGCAGGTGCAGAGGTAACGGTGATTTGCCGCCGAACGGGGCTATCTGACAAGGTCAAGGCATGGACAAGACCTGTTTTTGAGAGTCTGATCAAAAAAGGACGCATTCACATGCTGTTTGGTGCAACCGTCGAGAGCATTGAGGAACGTTCTATCAGGGTGAGGATGGGCGAGGAAGTCATTACGCTTGCCAATGACCATGTATTTTCCTTGATTGGATACCGTCCGGATCGTACCTTCCTTCATTCGTTAGGGGTTATGATTGACGAGGAAACGGGAATCCCAGCGCATCATCCTGAGACAATGGAGACGAACATCCCAGGACTCTATATCGCGGGAGTCATTGCGGCGGGCCGTCACGCGAACGCCATTTTTATCGAAAATGGAAGGTTTCATGGTGAAGGTATCGCCCGCCACATTGCCTCTCACGAAGAGCAGTAGCCGCTATTGATTAGAACTGCCACTCCAATTGTCGGCCTCCAATGAGGTGGTAGTGCAGATGGAAGACGGTTTGTTGCCCATGCTTGCCAATGTTGGTTACGATACGGAAGCCATCCTCGTTCACGCCCATTGTCTCTGCCACTTTTTGCAGCGACAGATGGAGGTGACCGATCAGCTCCTTGTCCTCAGGCTCGATAGCCAGAACGGATTGAATATGCTTTTTCGGAATCATCAGGACGTGAACAGGGGCGACAGGATTAATGTCGTGAAAGGCCAATACATGCTCGTCCTCATACACTTTTTTAGAAGGAATGTCTCCGTTTACGATTTTGCAAAATAAGCAGTCCATAGGGCTATACATCCTTTCTATAATGATAGATCGTAAAGCCTACTTCGTCATGCAAGTAGGCTTTCCCTGTTTTTACTCCGGAAAAGTCCGTTCAAAAAACTGAAGAACCTCACGCCAAGAGTGCTCGGATGCGTAGGCGTATTTTTGGGCGTACCACCTTTGAGCTTGGGAAACCAAATCCACCGAGTGTAATATGGACGGGAACAATTGACACAGTCATTATAGTAGAATGAAAAAAGTTCGACGGAACGAAAAGTGACGGTATGGTTAACTTGACTTCTTGCATTTGGTGTAACTATAATCATTACAACGAAAGGGTGACAACGTATGAAAATCAGCAGCCGTTTCTCCATTGCGGTTCACATTTTATCACTGCTTTCCATTAATTCGAATTCGCATTGCACTTCTGAATGGATCGCAGGTAGTGTGAATACAAATCCAGTTGTGATCCGACGTGTACTGGGGCTGTTGAAGAAGGCTGGGCTCGTGAACGTACGTGCGGGAGCTGGCGGCGCTTCTCTCGCCAAGGAATTGGATCAAATCACGCTTCTTGAAATTTACCGTGCAGTCGATGTCGTGGAAGAAGGGCAGCTTTTTCACATCCATGAGCAACCGAACCCCGATTGTCCAGTGGGTGCGAATATACAGTTTGTGCTGGAGTTGATTTTGACCCGTGCGCAGCATGCCATGGAGGAGATTTTGGGCGGAGTGAAAATGTCCGAGCTCGTAGATAACCTTCGTCAAAAAATAACCGAAAAAGCGCAGTAAGAACAAAATGCCCTTGCATAAGCGAGGGCATTTTTGCTAGGAAGGAGTGCCCGCATCCATTTTCCAGATGTTTCACGAATTCGGGTCAAAGGGGGTGGGATGTTTCTTTTTCATGATGAAGCAGCCAGCGTTTGCGTGAAAGTCCCCCTCCGTAACCTCCCAAATCACCATTGGAGTTGATGACCCGGTGGCAAGGAATGACAATCGCTAACTGATTCGCACCATTTGCTTGCGCGACTGCACGAAAGGCGCTTGGTTTCCCAATAGCTGCTGCAACATCGGAATAGGATGAAGTATGCCCCGGAGGAATTGTTTGCAAATGCTCCCAGACCATTCTTTGAAAAGGCGATCCGCACAAAAACAAAGGCGTTGCAAATTGTGTTCGCCCTCCGTCAAAATACTCCTCTAACTCACGTTCAATCGAACGGATAGGTGCTGTAGAACCAGGGATAATCGCTGACTTCGTTCTTTGTCTAAGACGTTCAACTTCTCGTTCCAAGCCACGGCGGTCAATGAATTCAAGGAGATAGAGAGCTTCTTCATCCGCAATGGCGATCATGGGACCGAGTCGCGTATCCAGCCATGATGCCTTTAAGATAGGATGATCACCAAGAAGAGTAGGTGCTGCCCCCATAATTCGTGAAAATGCGTCTCGAAAACCACTGCTAGACTCGTAACCGGTGGATAGCTGGGCATCGATGACGGCTTTTCCTTCTCTGATTTCTTTCAGCGCAATCCCCATACGTCGCGCCCTTGCATATTCGACGAACGTCATGCCAAAACGCTTTTTGAATTGGCGTCGCGCTGTTGCAGCATCCACGGATAATCTTTGAAAGTCATTTTCGGTCCAGCGCTGCTCGGGGTTTTCTTCTACAGCGTTTACTAGCTGACGGACGAGCTCGGAAACATGATTGGGATGTGAAAGTGGACGGCAGCGCTGGCACGGCCGGAATGAGGCCAAAAGTGCTTGTTTGGCATGATCAAAAAACTCACAATTGATAAACTTAGGTTTTCTTGCTGGACACGTCGGGCGACAAAATACGCCAGTTGTTTTGACTCCAACAAAAAAGACACCTTCATATTCTGAATTTTTATCCAGTAACGCCTGATAATACTCGGACTTCATCTCGGCCGTTATCATTCGGTTCCCCCTCCAACGTTATGTTTTCATTTTATCGCTCACCCAAAATAGCTGCAGCCGAAAATCTTACATTGATTTTTTCTCATACCTTCACGTAGGAAGCAACAAGGGGGAAGGGTAGGTTGGATTTAAGGTGGAATTAGCCTGAAAATATAGATATAATAAACGTATTCAGAAATATGCGATAAACCGACAACGGCGTCGGTTGCGTATGAAAATGATGAGCAGTTGGCACGTCCGTTCACTGGTGATCGGGAGGTGGAGTATTGCGTCAGCATTATCGAGTCATCATCATAGACGACGACCCCATAACGCGTATGGACCTGGTCGAGATGTTGCAAGAGCAGGGATATAACGTCGTAGCTGAAGGAAAAAACGGCAAAGAGGCCGTTCGATTGACGCAAATGTGGAACCCGCATCTCATTATTATGGATGTGAAAATGCCAATTATGGACGGTTTGACAGCGACTGGGATTATCCGAGAGCAGTCGGACGCAGCGATCCTTCTCTTGACTGCTTACAGTCAAAAGGAAATGGTCATGCAAGCCAAAGCGAAGGGGATATGTGCCTATCTGGTCAAACCCGTCATGGAAGAAGAACTGCTACCCGCAGTGGAGTTCGTGCTTACAAGCAAACAATGAACGCAAAAAAGTGAATCGATAGGAAGAGCAACGGCGCTTGGACCAAGGCGAGCATTTCGTCTTTTGTTTCGAAGCGCTTTTTTCGTTCCATGAAATAGAGTTTACGGAAAGCTGAAAAGAAAGTGAGTGAAGCTAGAGATGAAATTGGCTTGCGTTGTACGTAAACAGCATTACCAGTTTACTTCGGTTCGTGACGTATTGGCAAAAGCGAGTGAAGAAAAGTCTGGCGATCACATGAGTAAACTAGCAGCCAATTCCGCACTGGAGCGGATGGCGGCCAAAGTCGTATTAAGCGAAATGCAACTTCGTGATCTATATGAAAATCCAGTCATACCGTACGAAAAGGACGAAGTGACACGGATCATTTATGATGATATTAATCTCTCTATTTACGATGAAATTAAAAATTGGACAGTAGGGGAGCTACGGGAGTACATCTTGTCGTTTTCCACAGGAATGCCTGAGCTGACACGAATTAGCCGTGGGCTGACCAGCGAGATGATTTCCGCTACGGCCAAGCTGATGTCCAGCATTGACTTGGTCATGGCTTCCCAAAAAATGAAGCATCAAGCTTACTGCAACACACTGATCGGCGAGCCGGGAAGACTGGCGTTCCGCTGTCAGCCGAATCACCCAATCGATGATCCCGATGGTATTTTGGCTTCGATGAAGGAAGGCTTGTCCTATGGATCTGGCGACGCTGTCATTGGAATTAACCCGAATAACGACTCCGTTGAAAGCGTTACCAAGCTCTTGAAAATGACACATGATTTCATGCAAAAGTGGGAAATCCCTACACAAAACTGCGTACTGGCCCATATCACGACACAGATGCAGGCTCTTCGCGGCGGAGCGCCCATTTCCCTGATGTTCCAAAGTCTGGCAGGTTCACAACGCGCGAATGATGCGTTTGGCGTAAATAAAGAGATTTTGGATGAGGCAATGGAATTGATGCTCCGAAAAGGCACAGCGTCGGGACCAAACGTCATGTATTTTGAGACAGGGCAAGGCTCCGAAGTGTCGCTGGACTCTCATGAAGGCGTCGATATGCAGACGCTGGAAGCGCGTACGTACGGTTTTTGCCGTCACTGGAAGCCATTCATGGTCAATAACGTCTCTGGCTTTATCGGACCAGAAACACTGTATGATGGCAGACAGATGATTCGTGCTGATCTGGAGGATTTGTTCATGGGCAAGCTGCATGGTTTGCCGATGGGAATCGCTCCGACTTATACGAACCACATGTATGCGGATCAGAATGACCAGGAGATTGCAGGGATGCTGACTACCTTGGCAGGGGCGAATTTTTATATGGGCGTACCAGGTGGGGACGATGTCATGCTCAGTTATCAAGACACCAGCTACCACGATGACGCCAGCTACCGCGAGCTCTTGGGACTGCGACCTCTCCGGGAATTTGAGAAATGGATGGAAAAAATGGGCCTTATGGAAAATGGTCGTTTGACAGATCGCGCAGGCGATTTAACCATTTTTGACTAACGAGTGGGGAGGGAAGCATGGTGAAACAGATCAATATGGAAGACTTGGTCCAGCGCGTAATCGATGAGCTGTCCAAAAAAGGCCAAGGAGTGATTCATTTTCCTGAGCAAAAGCAATGCGGGGTCAAGAATCCAAACAATCCAGAAGCATTGGAGCAAGCGATGAAACGAACGCCGGCTCGCATCGGAATCGGGCGGGCGGGCACCCGGATGAAGACGGGAAGCTACCTTCAATTTCGGATTGATCAGGCCGCAGCACGCGATGCGGTTATGAAAACGATCAGTCCAGAGCTAATCGAGAGTCTGCAACTGCCTGTCCTTCATTCAAGAGCGACAAGCATGGAGGAGTATTTAATGAACCTCGACTCCGGACGGATGCTATCGGATGAGTCCGCGCGTTGGCTGGAGCAGCATGGGGATAAAAACAAAGACGTGCAAATTGTCATCTCGGACGGACTGAGCACCTCAGCGTGTGAGGCGACGATCCCAGACTTGCTGCCTGCGTTAATCCAAGGTCTTTCCATGAGAAACGTCAGTGTAGGAAAGCCAGTGTTCATTAACAAAGGTCGCGTTTGGATTCAGGATCAGGTCGCATCCATCGTCAATTGCAAGGTTGTCATTTCCTTGATCGGAGAAAGACCGGGACTTGCGACGGCAGAAAGTCTCAGTGCTTACATGATTTACAAACCGGATGCCAATACGGTAGAATCAGATCGTACGGTTATTTCTAATATTCATAAGGGTGGCACGCTACCGATTGAGGCAGGTGCTTACCTTGCAGAACTTTTGGAGGAAATTTTGAAGTACCAGGCGAGTGGTGTTAAATTATCACAGCTTCGGGCGATTAACGGGTAGATTCCCACTGGCGCTTCCTCCTGTCTTGCACTAGAATACATAGAAGATAACCAATTTCTATGAGGAGTTGCTACGCATGACGGAGCCAAACCAAAACGAAAAAAATACCACCGAACAAAAGCCTGGGAAAATCAGCCTGCAAGAGGCAATGAAGCGCAAAATGGCAGAAAAGAAACAAGCGCAAGCACAGGCTAATAACCCAATGAATCAAAAGGCACAAAATCAATCCATGAAAAGCCAGCTCACCAAAAAACCAAACAATCAACGCAGACGTATGGGCGTATAGCTTCAAATGAAGCAAAGCAAAAAAGGAATGTGCAGCAACTTTAGGCTGCAGGTTCCTTTTTTGTATGATCATTCATACGGGAATGATCTTCAAATCTTTAAAAGGTATCGATGAACCAACTAAGCTGGCGAGAAGAAAAAGCACAGGGCTCGCAGACCTTGACAACGTCTACCCAGTCGGAACTTCAAAAAGGGGACCCGCTTGTCGAACACTTCTCCCCTGAGAAACTTCCGCCCGTAGGGTGGCTTTGGCTCGACGGTCCCCTTTTTGAAGTGGAGACGTCCAGTGAATCCCCCAGCTGGCGTGTCAGAGTCGAAGAGACCTGTGCTTTTTCTTCTCCACCACTATGTTGACTCAAAAAAACGGAGGCTTTCATGAAGGTAGAACGGCTACTCGCTATTGTCATCATGTTGTTGAACAAGCGCCGTGTGAGCGCCCGTGAACTATCCGAGCACTTCGAAGTATCCTTGCGTACGGTCTATCGGGATTTGGAAACCATTAACGCAGCCGGAATTCCAATCGTAGCGTACCCTGGGGCAAGCGGCGGATACGAGATCATGGAGAATTTTACGATCGATCGACAATACTTATCCTTGGACGAGCTAGTCGCAGTTATTGCTGCGCTAAAAGGGGTTCATTCCTCCACAGACGACAAGCAAATCGGACAGCTTCTGGAAAAAATAAAAGCGTTACTCACCACTGCACCATCCTCTCTTCAAGGAAGTGCACATCCTGTTGTTTACGACTTTAATCCGTGGGGCAGTACACCGGCAATCGCCGAAAAAGTAAACAAGCTGCGGGAAGCCATCGAGAAAAGACTTCGTGTGCGGATCATTTATACGAAAATACAAGGCGATGCGACAGAGCGCACCATTGAGCCTGTCACACTGATTATCAAAGGTTATGTGTGGTACGTGTACGGCTTTTGTTTACAGCGCCAAGAAGATCGGCTGTTTCGCCTATCGCGGATTGCAGACTTGTCCGTGCTGACAGAGGAGTTTTCCCCTCGGCCCTATCAAATAGATAAACTGGAATGGCTCGAAGAATGGGACACAGCAGAGCGTATTTCTCTTGTCCTCGAGTTTGCGCAGCGTGTGCATGTAAGGGTACGGGATATGTTTGCGCCAGAAGCGATAGAGACCATGCAGGATGGCTCATTGCTGGTACGAACGAAGATGACAGACGATGAATGGTTAAACGGCATGCTGCTTAGCTTTGGCGATGCCTTGTGTGTACATGAGCCTTCCCATGTAAGACAGCGAATGGGGGATACGGTAAAAAGAATGACGAAACTTTATGAATAAACATTGGAACGTTGACAGATAGTTGTCAGGGTATGGTCGTTATACTAAGTCATGTAAACAAACTCTGACAGGAGCGTGGTTAATGATGAACCCAACAATTGTCAAACTGGATGAAATGCGTGTAGCGGGCTTGCAAATTCGGACAACCAATGAGGCGGAAGGCGGACCGAATGGGAAAATTGGGGGACTGTGGCAGCGCTATTATCAAGAAGAGCATCCCATCAAAACTCCCCATCAAAAAGAACCGGGTGTGGTTCTGGGGGTGTATTCCGATTACGACAGTGACGAGACAGGCGAGTACGCCTTGTTAGTAGGAACTGTTGTAGAAAAAAACGGTGAGCTCCCTGCTGAGCTCACAGTCAAGACCTTGCCGGCTTCTACTTACGCTGTATTTACGACTCGTGTCGGCCCGACGGTAGAAGTTGTGATGGAAGCGTGGGCGAAGGTGTGGGAGTGGTCCCATCAACCGGGGAACAAGCGGACATTTACCGGAGATTTCGAACGATATGACGGAGTGCGCTGCGCTGATCCTAACAACGCGCAAGTGGATTTGTACATCGCAATCGCAGAAGAATAATAGTGCAGCATCTCATACATGCAGTCGTAGTCGATCAGGCTACGACTGTTTTGCTTTTTTCCATGATTTCTTCACAAGTTTCGTTTACTCTAGAGAGAGTGTGGCAGAGGGGAGTCAAATAGAAGGATGGATTGGATAACCAATATAGAAGCCCTGGCAGAGTGGATTCGATCTTTGGGTATGCTGGGGATTGTCGGTAGTATTTTATTGAACATCGTGATCAGTGTGGCAGGTGTATTGCCGTCCATTTTTTTATCAGGTGCGAACGCAGTCGTGTTTGGCTTGTACGGAGGATTCTTGATTTCCTTAACGGGAGAGGTGGTTGGTGCTTGCATAGCCTTCTTCCTTTACCGCTACACGATCAATAAAGCAGATCGAAGCGAAAAGCTGAAATCATTCAAATGGGTACATACCATCAATGGAACGACGAGTTTTCGCAAATGCCTTGCCATCGTTTTGCTCCGGATCAATCCGCTGATGCCTTCGGGTGTAATCAATTTAGGAGCGGCTATGACGAATATCACCTTCGGGCAATTTTTGGTGGCGACCTTGCTAGGAAAAGTGCCGTCGATGGTTTTTGAAACATTCGTCGGTCATGATCTGATTACTTTTGGTGAAAACAAGTTTCGCTTGCTCTTTGCCTTGCTGGCAGGCGCTCTCGTCTTTTTGCTTTTCTGGAAAAAAGGAAAGGCTCAAACACAAGAGAATTAGGGAGGATTCACATGTCTACCATTTTGCTAGTCGATGATGAGCCGCAAATTTTAGAAATATTGTCCTCCTATCTGCAAAAGGAAGGTTATCATGTTCTGACGGCCCAAACAGGCAAGGAAGCAGTCGAAATGGCCACGACGATTTCATTGACCTGCATCATTTTGGATCTGATGCTTCCTGATCTGAGCGGGGAAGAAGTCTGCGTCCAAATTCGCAAAGAGTCACGTGTCCCGATTTTGATGCTAACGGCGAAAAGTGGTGAGGCGGATCGGATTCGCGGGCTTACGATTGGCGCTGATGATTATTTGATCAAGCCCTTTAGCCCGAGAGAACTTGTCGCGCGTGTTCGAGCCGTCATGCGTCGTGCGGGTAGTTATTCAACACTCTCCGATTTTGTTGAAGTGGGCGATTTGACCATATCGATGAATGAGAAGAGAGTGACGAAAAATGGAGTGGCTTTGGAGGTTACGCCGAATGAATACCGCTTGCTCACAACGCTTGTCCGTTATCCGGGGAGAACGTGGGGTAGGGAGGAGCTCGTGCGTGAGGTCATGGGCTTTGATTTCGAGGGATACGACCGAACCATTGATACGCATATCAAAAATCTTCGGCAAAAGATAGAGGTAGACCCGAAGCAACCGGAGTATATCAAGACAGTGTATGGATTGGGCTATCGCTTTGACGATCCCATGAAGAAGTGAGGCCACGATGAAGCATATTTGGGTAAAGCTCGCCTTTGTGATCATGACTGTTGGCGCATGCGCCGTTCTTTTTTCCTCATTGTTGTCCGTAAAGGAAATGGATGTTCATTTTTCCATGTATGCCGATGAGGTGAGAAATCAGCATAACCAAGAAATATCGCGAGTCGCACTCGAGGCGTATCAGGACAATCAAGGCTGGGGAGCGGAAGCCGATCATAAGCTGGAAGCGGTTTCCGAGGTCTTGGGATTACATATCACACTTCTCGATCAACAGCAACAAGTGAAAAACGAGTGGGGCAAGCGGCCAGTCCATACGAGCAATTACAGTGTAGACAGGATTCCTCTTGTCAGTAAGGGTGTCATGATTGGGCAACTGGTGATTAGCCACGATGATCGGAGTGCCTATATGACCTTGGAAAGTCATTTCCAATGGGCCCATAAAAACACGACGTTGTGGACGATGGCTGTGCTGCTGATCCTGGTCATTATCATCAGCATACCACTCGCTCGGACCATGGTGCGTCCAGTCGTACAAGTGAGCACCGCAGCGCAACGAGTCGCGAGAGGCAATCTGTCCATACGCGTACCGGAGCCTCGTGGCAAGGATGAGATTACGTCATTGGTCGCTGCTTTTAACAACCTGGTCCAAAGTCTAGAGCATCAGGAGGAGCTGCGCAAGCGACTAACCTCCGATATTGCCCATGAATTGCGAACACCACTGAACACCTTGCTGGCGCAAGTAGAGGGGATGATCGACGGCATATGGGAAGCAACTCCCAAAAATCTCGAAAGCACGAGATCTGAGGTACTGCGTTTGAGCAGTCTCGTCCGCGATTTAGATCAGGTGATCCAGGTGGAGTCGGGCTCCTTACAAATGCGCAGTGAAGAGGTGGAGCTGCGTGAGGTTGTCAAAGAAGTCACAGAGTCGATGTGTGCTACGTTTACCCGAGCGCAAGTGAATTTTCACTTCAAAGGGGATCATGCTGTCTGGATCACAGGGGACAGGCAGCGACTGGCCCAAATCGTGGCGAATTTGTTGACGAATGCCTGCAAGCATACGCCAGCGGGTGGAAAAGTCATCGTCACGGTAGACAAACCGAGTACAATGGTCCGGTTGCAAGTGAAGGACAGCGGCACGGGCATCGACCAAAAGGACCTCCCGTACGTATTTGAGCGTTTTTATCGGGGAGATCGCTCGCGAGCAAGGGAACGCGGTGGAGCAGGATTGGGGTTGACGATTGTGAAAGGGATCGTGGAGGCACACAAGGGAAACATCTCGTTGGACAGCAGTGTGGGGGAGGGAACGACCATCACGATTTTGTTTCCGCCACGAGCTCATGAAAGCGAAAAGTAAATCGGAACCGTATCGTTCAGGCTGCCCATCGTTTATGATAGAAAGAGAATTTGAATATACGATACAAAGAGGGAGAGCACATGTTTGATTGGACTACCATGGGAGCATTTTTAGCTGTTGTGATCGGCCTCTTTTTAATTCCGGGACCCGCTGTCCTGTTAACTGCGACGCGTACCGTTCAGGGAGGACGTAAAGCAGGGATCATGGCAGGGCTTGGCATTGCTACAGGCGACTTCATTCATACGATTTTTGCTGCGGTCGGTTTATCTGCGATTTTGATGACATCTGCATGGGCATTCCATCTCGTGAAATTTGTGGGAGCGGCTTACTTGGTCTATTTAGGGGTTCGGGCCATGCTTGAAAAACCGGTTGACCCAGAGCTGCCAAAAGTAACACCGTTGCCACCGCTGCAATCGTATGGGCAAGCGATCCTCGCAGAAGTTCTGAATCCGAAGACCGCGTTGTTTTTTCTCGCGTTTCTGCCACAATTCGTACATCCGGAGCGTGGGGGAGCCATTTACCAATTCCTTGTCTTGGGACTGATTTTCGCCATCTTGGGGTTCTTTTACACCGCGTTGATTGCGATCAGCATCAGACCACTGGGGCATTTGGTGAAGCGAATTTCCTGGCTTGGACGATGGAGTGGCAAGATCGTAGGCTCTGTTTACATCTTATTGGGATTAAAAGTAGCGCTGCAAGAAAGATAGAGGAATGAGTCGGGAGGACAGTCTTCCCGGCTTTTTTTATTGCTTGATGATTGGTGTAAGGTACTTTTTGGTGCCTATGATACTTGAAAGTACGTACTTCCTATCAAGTGAGGCATGAGACATAATAGCATTCAGAACCAAACATATTCGCCAATCATGATAAGTAAGGGCCCTGCTTTGTGAACGGCAAGAAAATAAAGGGAGGATACAACTTAGATGAGCACGATTACATCCAATGTGAAGCAGCAAGCAACTGGTGCGAAAAAATCCACTCTTGCTTTACTTGCTCTCGCAATCAGTGCATTTGGTATCGGGACTACTGAATTCGTTATCGTCGGTTTGTTGTCTACTGTCGCACAGGATTTGAAAGTAACCATCACTCTAGCAGGACTACTGATTTCTGGATATGCACTAGGAGTAGCTATTGGTGCACCGATTATTACAGCACTCACAAGTCGAATTCCACGCAAAGCGCTACTCATGCTTTTGATGATTGTCTTTGTTGTCGGAAACAGTGCGGCAGCCTTGTCGAGTAGCTTTGCGATACTAATCATTGCTCGTTTCTTTACCGCATTTTCTCATGGTGTATTTTTCTCGATCGGTTCGACGATTGCCGCCGATCTAGTGCCAGAAAACAAGCGTGCCAGCGCGATTGCGACGATGTTTACCGGTTTGACCGTTGCAACCGTTACAGGCGTACCTTTGGGAACGTATATTGGACAAATGTTTGGATGGAGAGCGACTTTTTGGGGAGTGGCCATTCTTGGCGTGATTGCACTTATCTCGACAGCGATTCTGGTACCAAGCCATTTAAAAAATGCCAAGCCAGCTTCTATTAAAGACCAAGTGAAAATTATTACAAACCTGCCGCTGTTGCTTGTTTTTGCCATTACGGCTCTTGGCTACGGCGGTACCTTTGTCACCTTTACGTTCTTAGGTCCGATTCTGGAAGAAATCACAGGTTATCAGGCGAGCGCCGTCAGTCTGATTCTACTCGTCTATGGGATTGCGGTAGCGATTGGAAATACGGTCGGAGGAAAAGCAGCCGACAAGAATCCGATAAAAGCACTGCGCTGGATGTTCATCGTCCAAGCAATCATTCTAATCATCTTAACATTTACCGCTCCGTTCAAATGGGTGGGAACCCTTACGATTATGCTAATGGGCCTCTTGGCCTTTATGAACGTACCGGGCTTACAAGTGTATGTCGTGCAGTTGGCTGAAAAATACGTGCCAAGTGCTGTTGATGTAGCATCTGCCATTAACATTGCAGCATTCAATCTCGGCATTGCGATTGGAGCCCTCGTTGGAGGAATGATCGTCGATACAATTGGCCTGATTCATACGCCATGGGTCGGCGGAGTGATGGTGTTAGGTGCAGCATTACTCACGGTAATCAGCAGCAAGCTGGAAAAAACTCGTCGTTAATCGAAAAAAGACGCGGATGCGGATCAAAGCATGTGTCCGCTGGTGGTTTCCAAATTCATCACAGAAGGAGAGAGCATCGATGAGCAAATTTGACGGTCACTATGGTTTTCAGCGAATGTTCCAAGAAGGAAAGATGACGTTAGGATTTCACATTCCGCTGGAGGCATACGAATGGGAAGCGCCGACAATGGAGCGCCAGGTTGAACTCGTCAGAGCAGCAGAAGACTATGGCTTTACTGGAATCTGGCTGCGCGATGTGATTTTGCAGGACCCTGCTTTTGGTGACCCTGCAACTGGGCAAATTTATGACATGATGATTTATTTAACCTATTTGGCTGCGCAAACCAAAAAAATCGCTTTTGGTACCTCGAGCATCGTGCTTCCACTGCGGCATCCGTTGCGAGTGGCAAAAGAGACAGCGACCATCGAAAATTTATTTCCCCAACGTTTGATGATGGGGATTTCTTCTGGGGACAGACGGGCTGATTTTCATGGGTTGAATGTGCCGCATGAACAGCGTGCGGAGCTGTTTCGCGATGGCTACGACTACTTGCAGAAGGTTATGACAGAGGATTTCCCGAAAATCAACTCTCCATACGGTATGATTAATGGAGCGAATCTTGTGCCTAAATCGACTTCGCCCATTCCTACCTTTATCACGGGGTACAGTCAACAAACGATGGACTGGTTTGCGCAAAACGGAGATGGCTGGATTTATTACCCACGTGATCCATTCAATCAAGCACATGCCATCCAAGAATGGAGAGAGCTTGTCCAGAAATATCATCCAGGTGTATTCAAACCGTTTATTCAGCCTCTTCACTTGGATCTTGCGGAAGACCCGTATGAGTCAGTCACGCCGATTCGATTAGGGTACCGAGTCGGTAGAAAAATGCTTTTAGAACTGCTGGCCGTGTATCAAGAGGTCGGTGTCAATCATTTGTTCTTCGCCCTGTTCCCTAGCCAGCGTCCCATTGACGAGGTCATCGATGAGCTTGGACAAGAAGTATTGCCTTATTTCCCGGCCCATATCGACGCACCGGAGCGGGTTTGACTACATCTTCGCATGAGGAGGGGAGGATATGGGACGATACAATATCCCTGTAGAGGCAACACTGGAAGTTATTGGAGGAAAGTGGAAAGTAGTGATCCTCTGCTTGTTGGCAAAAGGGGCAAAGCGAACAAGCGAATTGAAACGCGCAATGCCTGCCATCACGCAAAAAATGTTAACGCAGCAACTGCGAGAATTGGAAACGGACAACATCATTACCCGCAATGTGTATCAGCAGGTTCCCCCGCGCGTCGAGTATGACCTGACGGAGTACGGCAAGACCCTGTCGAAGGTTCTGGATGTCATGTGTGAATGGGGAGAGAGTCACATCGAAAACCAATTGCGAAAAATAGTCGAATGAAAAGGGGAAGTTCGATGAGAGGAATTGGCATTAAGCAATACGGTGGTATCCAGCAATTAACTGAAATTAAATGGCCAACAAAACCAATCGGGCCGGACGATGTGCTCATTTCCATAAAAGCGAGCGGGGTAAATCCCGTGGATTGGAAGGTGCGGGAAGGACTGTTACAAGCAGATTTTCCTTTTGAACTGCCACTTATTTTAGGGTGGGATGCCGCGGGCACGGTAACGGCTGTCGGTACAAATGTGCAGGATTTTCAAATCGGAGACGATGTCTTCTTCCGTCCAGAGCTGGAAAGGGAAGGGACATACGCAGATGAAATTGTTGTTCCGGCGAATATCATAGCTCCGATGCCACGTGGTTTGTCGTATGCGGAAGCGGCTTCGCTACCACTGGTCGGACTAACGGTTTGGCAGGCATTGGTAGAGGTAGGAAAGGTGCAAGCGGGAGAAAAAGTCCTGGTGTTGGGAGGAAGCGGCGGGATCGGTTCCATGGCGATTCAGCTAGCAAAAGCGCTAGGTGCCTATGTGGCTACGACAACCAGCTCCCAAAACAGCGATTATGTACGTGAGCTGGGAGCAGATGAAGTCATCGAATATGATCAAGGACCACTTCATACCTCTACAAAATTTTCATTCATGTTGGACACGCTGGGTGGAGAAGCGTATGGTGATGCTCTAAAATTGATGAAGCAGCAAGGAAGAGTGGCAACCATTATCAGCGAGCGTGATGCCAAGAAACCTTCGTTCGCTGAAGTGGCTGAGAAAGAACGAGAGCTGGATGTTGCTTTTGTGTTTACGCGTCCAGATAGGGTAAATCTGAATCATATCCGTGCGCTAGTGGAAGCCAAGAACGTAAAGCCTACCTTGACGAAGGTATATCCATTGACGCTTGAAGGGGTTCGAGATGCGCATCTCTTTAGTCAAACGGGTAGGGTGCGTGGGAAGATTGTGCTCGTCCATTCATGATGGGGAAATGTGATTTATAATTGATGTTTTCACTGCTTATATTTAAGTATGTCACCTGATTAGAAGGAAAAGTGACAAATATCATCTGAAACCTGTTATGACAAACCGTTGTCATAACAGGTTTTTTGAACTTTTTATAATGTCAGGTTTGATTAGCTGTTTAGGGGAAGTGTCATAATATTAAATCAAGGATTTTTTCCATCTATGCTGTTTTGACACTGAGTGGTTTTGGGCAATTCTGTATAAGCTAAAGAGATCATTACGAGTGATCAAGTGGGGGAATGTCTCATGGATTGGTATGACCGATTAAATGAATACTTTCCAGAATATGAAATGAAAAAGGAAGGACAAATTCAGGCGCTTATCAGGGAAACAGACATTTACCACAAAGTCGATACAGACAAATTTCTTTTGCTGTACGCGGAGTTTCCGACGTTTATCTTCATCGATTACCTCCTAATCAATCCTGCCACGCGTGGACAAGGTATCGGTACCAAGGTCATCCAGACACTCAAAAAGAGAGGGAAAGACATCATTCTGGAGGTAGAACCTATCGATCGAAATGATGAAGATTCCATCAAGAGAGTCCATTTTTATCAAAAGAACGGGTTTGTGAAAGCGGACCGCATTCAATACAGCTGGGAAGAAGAAAATGGCGAGACATATGAAATGAAAATCTATTACTGGAGTCCGCACGATGATTTACCACAGGAAGTCGTACTCGGGAATATGTCCAAGGCCTGTCAGGAGATCCACAACTTCCGCGCCCACCAATACTACGGACGAAATATTGCCAATCCGGATGAAGTGCTGCATTGGAAACACTAATGACGCGTTCAAGTTAGTCCAACACCCCTGTAAAAGAAGGGGTGTTGGTATTCGATCAATCAGAGCAATACTTATTTTTTGAAAACCTATTCTGGGTGCGCCAGCAAAACAGGAGTCGCCACGTATAAAAAATGGTAAGGCCTTAGTGGGAGAAGAAATTCGCAAACATGGATGTAGTTTTATTGAATGTCGCATCCAATTGCTAATCAATAGATCACAGCTCTAACCGTATGTAATTAAGGCGGGGATTAAAGGGATCAGTGTAAATTGCTTACCTGATTACAAGTGTTTTCATAAAAAAGCCAGCGTGACGGTGTAGATCGCCTTCACTGGTAACCGCCCGCTCTTCATCGCTTTCGAACCACGGCCCCCTGCAGAACAAAAGTAATCCCTAAGATTCCTACGATGGCAAGCAGGCGAATGAAACCGTTGGAGACAAACAAATTGACACAGATCAGCCCGATGATGATCAGAATAAGCAAGATCACCGTTTTCCCCGACATGTACGTGTTCCCCTTTCCCCAGATAAAATGAGTGGTCTCGTCAAATCGGAATATGCGGGTTGTTCCATGGGGGATGTAATTTGACTTTTTGTTTATCAGAATCTTCTGTTCAAATTCTAAGTACTTACTATTGTAGCGAATACAATCGTGGAAGAAAAGGCGGGATCACGTGAAAAACTCCCTTCTGTCATCGCCAGGTGTTCACCTGTACGCTTGAGCGGGAGTTTTCCATGTGATCAGGCTACACCAGCTTACTTCGTAGCTAGCTGAGGCTCCGTTGTTTGCTGCTTCAACGGCTGTCCGACCAATTGTGCTCGTTTGGATCGAATCACGATGGCAGTAATCAACAGCGCGATACCATTGATGATAAATACGTAGCGAATCGGGATGAGTCCTCCGAGAAAACCGCCAATGATTGGCCCCATCATCGTCGCGAGCTGCGTCGAGGATTGGTTCAAGCTAAACGCCCTGCCACGGAATTCTGGGTCCGTGACCTTTACAATCATGGCGTTGATCGACGGATAAACAGCGGCAAAAAACAGTCCGTACGCGAATCGCAAAATGCCAAATCCATACAGATTGGTGAAGAAAAATTGCAGTAAATTTCCGATGGCTCCACCCATTAAACCGATGAACAAGATTTTGGAATAACCGACATTTGACCCGAGTTTTCCCCATTGTGGAGCAGCAATGACCGTCGCGATGCCGACTGCCGCAAAAATGATGCCGGAGCTAAGGGATGCGTCTTGCTGCGAAGCGCCCAATTGCATGACATACACGGTTAATAAAGGTTCAAGAAGCATTACGGAAATCGTGACCATCAGACTCATACCCAGTATGGCCATCAACGGGCGGTTTGCCATCGCAGCGCGCAAATCTTCTCGTACACTCGAGCGACTGCCGGAGCGGTTCAAGTTCGTTTCCTTCACGAAGAAAGTAGCGATCAGCGCTGCTACCAGCACGACAAATCCTGAAAAAATAAAAGCTTCTGCGTTTCCCCATACGTGACTGACGACACCGCCAACCAATGGGCCGATGATTCCTCCTGTTGCTCCCGAAGTCGCCATAATCCCGAGTGCGTACCCGACGCTTTTTTCTGGTGTATTCGTCGCTACCAGTGCAATGGCGGCAGGTACGTAGCCGGCAAGCAAGCCCTGGAAGATCCGTAACACAAGAAACAAATAAGGGTCTGTAATCAAATACGTCAAAAAGTACAACAAAGCGAGGCTAAATCCAGAGCGGATCAACATTGGCTTTCGTCCATATTTGTCTGCGAGAGAGCCCCAAAATGGCGAGATGAGTGCACTTGCTAAAAACGTGATGCCAAACGAGATGCCGGACCAGGCTTCCAGATGCTCATTGACCCCCAGTGAAGTATGGAGGAAGATGGGCAGGAAAGGGATGGAGATGGAGTAGGCGGTGCTACAAAAAAATACCCCAATCCATAACACGATCAAATTACGTTTCCATGAAAATTCCATCTTCTGTCACAACCTTTGCAGTTAAAAAGCAGGAACATTGTTATTGATCATTCTAGCATTGCAATTTACTGCTGACCAATTCGGAAATATGATCGGACTATTGCAAAAATGAAATAAGAGGAAACCTTGACTTCATTCGGACAAAAGAAAACCCCCTAACGACAAGAGAGGAAGCTCTTGTACTCATTAGGGGATTTTCATGTAAACAGCAGGTTAATGTCCGGCAGGTGTGCTTATACCCACACGATCAATCAATCGCTTGCTTTCATCATTAAGTCCGGTGATGACGACTAATTTGTCCAGCTGTCTGTATTTCTCTACGACTTTCGAGATAGCCGTGACAGCTGACAAATCCCAGACGTGGGAACGAGAAAAGTCAATGATAATCTGCTGGGGATCATCCTGAAAGGAAAACTGGTCGACGAAGTGTGTCATGGTACCGAAGAACAGTTGACCCGAGACGGTGTACACTTTTTCGCCCATATCGCTCTCGTAGGAGGTGGCATGCAAGCGGGCCATCCTCCAGCCAAATATGACCGCACTTAGGATCACACCAGAAATGACCCCTTTTGCCAAATCGTGCGTAGCGACGACGATGATCACTGTAGTTATCATGACAACGGCATCCCCAACAGGAATTTTCCGCAGGTCCCATATGGACTGCCAGTTAAACGTCCCAATCGATACCATGACCATGACACCGACGAGGGCAGCCATCGGGATTTGTTTGACGACATCTCCAAGGACCAGGATCAGGAACAAGAGAAAAATCCCTGCAACCAAGGTAGACAGACGGCCACGTCCCCCTGATTTCACATTGATAACAGACTGTCCGATCATGGCACAACCAGCCATCCCGCCAAAGAATCCGGTGATGATGTTGGCGATCCCTTGGCCTTTCACTTCCGTATTTTTGTTACTGCGCGTATCTGTCATCTCATCGAGAATGGCAGCCGTCATCAATGATTCCAGAATCCCAACCAAAGCAAGTGGAAAGGAGTAGGGCAGTATGATCATGAGTGTTTCCCAGTTCAACGGGACACTAGGAATGTGGAACATCGGCAACTGACGTGTGATTTCACCCATGTCGCCAACGGTCCGTACATCAAGACCTGCCCAGATGGAAATGACGGTCATGACGATGATTGCTACGAGAGCTGAAGGGACTGCTTTGGTGAGACGCGGCAACAAATAGATGATCGCGAGCGTTCCAGCCAGCATGACATACATAACCCAGGACGCCCCAATGAAATGGGGTAGCTGAGCCATAAAGATGAGAATAGCCAACGCATTGACGAAACCAAGTACGACGGTATGGGGGACAAAGGTCATCAGCCTGCCGATTTTACAGGCACCCAGTACCAGTTGCAAAATACCGGTCAGAACAGTGGCCGCAAATAAATACTCGATGCCATGCTCCTTGACCAGAGTAATCATTAATAACGCCATCGCACCTGTAGCTGCGGAAATCATGCCCGGTCTTCCCCCGACAAATGCAATGGTGACTGCAATACAAAAGGAAGCGTACAACCCAACCATTGGATCGACACCGGCAATAATAGAAAAAGCGATGGCTTCCGGAATCAGGGCAAGTGCAACCGTAATACCTGCTAGCATGTCAGCACGCACGTTAGAAAGCCATTCCATTTTTAGTTGTTGAAGGTTCAATACTGTTCCGCCATCCTTTTTTGAAGGAAACGGTAAAAAGGACAAAAAGATATACGACTTTCCGATCGAAAGTGCAGGGGGGCCTGGGACACGATAAACAGATTTGTTGAATCCGATCAATTCTGTCCAGGAGGTCAATGCTATCGTTTTAACAGGGGGCAGTGCCTATGGATTGGATGCAGCAAGTGGAGCCATGCGTTATATGGAAGAACAGGGCCAAGGCTACAATGTCGGGGAGGGCATCGTCCCTATCATTCCAGCTACGGATATTTTTGATTTATCGATCGGCGGTGCCAAGCACAAAAGAGATTTTAATTTCGGTGGTAGTGTGGATGCAGCACTCATCGAACTAACAAACGGATCTGACGATGCTACTTACCATGTTTTTGGAAGTTATAAATCAGAATACAATACTATTACAGAGGTTCAGAGAACAAGGGATGAAACCATTGGAGATACAGTTTGCATTTCAGGAAGTCAAATGAAAAGAGTGAAGTGTGGAACGTTGAAATCAACTAATTGGAGGGGGAATAAGAAAGGAAATGAGCACATTGAAAAAAGCTTTGATATTAATCATTGCAGCATTACTTATAACTGGATGTGCAACTAATCACAAGGATGTTGAAAAGAAAGCATTAACAGGATACGTAACTGAAAAAGATTTTGAAAAAAAAGGTCTCTTAGTTATAGAAAATGATAAAACCAAGACGAGCGATGAGAACTTCTATGCTGCAGAGTGGTATTTCCCAAAAGAAGAAGCCGTATTCCTCAATAGCAAGGGGAATAACATCTCGTATGATGAAATCGAAGTGGGTCACACAGTATCTACATGGTCAACAACACCATCAGCACAATCTTATCCCAGTGGCGCAGAACTCAGTAAACTTGTAATTAATGAAGAAAGCAACAATCCTATTAATCAAATGGATGAAAAAAGTGCGATTCAACACGCAATCCATTACTTAAAGAGCACACATAATGATGGAATCATTATTAAAAGTGCAAGTGGACAGAAAGATCATTGGCTGATAAAAGCAACCGACTATGATCATAAAACAGATACTATTTTACAAATCAATGCACAAACTGGAGAAGTAAAAGAGCTTTAAAATTAGTACCCTACTGCACCTAACGTATCCGAGATTTAACTAAATGAACTGCTAAACGGGCACGATGAGCGTATCGGATATTATTATGAGTTAGAAAGGATTTGACACAATAGATGGTTTAGATTATTTCACCAGAACTGAGATGATAAACGCTATTTACAAGTATCATGGCGGAAAGTCATAGGGCATGTCAGTTTCAAAGTGGGTTAAAAAGTTACATAAACCGAGGTCACACTCATACTGTGTCAACAGACTCGTTTAATAGTTTTTCTACTTACAAGTATGAAATTGGTAGAAATCGCACACTTGCAGTCTGCTCCTTATCATTTCTTATAGATGGGGGATATTTACCATGAAAAAAAGGATGTTTTGGAGTGTAGTTAGTGTACTTTGTATTATTTTAGTTTGGAACCTTTACACTATATTTTATGGAACATCTGGAGACAAGGCATTGGCTATTAACTATGCAACAGAGTATGTAAGTGAGAGGTATAATTTACCAATTGAGAGCTTAAGGACAGATGAGCCTACTTACAATTTCTCACATGGGACATATATGACAAAAGTCAGAAATACAAAAGCCCTAGAATCATATCTAATCAATGTTAAAATAACTTCCAAAGGTGATATGCAGAGAATTGAAGAATATTCTAAGAATCCGGTAAGGGAATATCGTTAATGAGCACACGAGATGTACCTAGTGTAAGCAACAGTAAAGAATGGGTTCAAAACATCATGAATTGTGTAAAAGATATCTATTTATAGCACACAATCTCAGTATCAAGATTTGCACTAAGTGAAATTCAGGTTCGAGCCTCTCATTCCTTGATGGAGAAGGAGGCTCGAACCGTTTTTTTCTCCCAATGTGCTCGGCAAAGAAAAAAATTCCAATAAAGCATCGATATAAAAGATAAATCCATATATAATGAAAATGATTTTCAAAATCAAATACTTGATACGATGTTGTTCTTGAGAGAGAGGAGTTGCTGCTTCCATGCTTCGCAGATTTTTTTCTTACTATCGGCCTTATCGTGGATTATTCATCCTCGACTTCACGTGTGCAGTATTCGTTGCTTTGTTGGAGTTGGGATTTCCGCTTGCAGTGAATATGGTTGTCGATCAACTACTTCCGAGCAAGGATTGGAACATGATCGTGTGGGCGTGCATTGGACTTTTGGCTTTGTATGGTCTGAACGCCGGGATGAACTATGTCGTCACGTATTGGGGACATATGCTTGGAATTAATATCGAGACGGATATGCGCAAGAAGCTGTACGACCATATTCAAAAGCTCTCTTTCCGCTTTTTCGATAATACCAAGACGGGGCATTTGCTATCTCGCCTAACGAATGACTTGATGGAGATCGGGGAGGTGGCTCACCACGGTCCGGAAGATTTGTTTATCGCCGTGATGACGCTGATCGGTGCTTTTCTCCTGATGTTTAATATTAACGAAGAAATGGCGCTGCTTACGTTTTTGGTGATTCCACTCTTGATATTCTTCGTTGTTCACTTCAACCGTAAAATGACGAAAGCGTTCCACCGTCTGTACGGTGACATGGCAGATTTCAACGCACGTGTTGAAGACAACGTAGGTGGAATGCGTGTCGTACAAGCGTTTGCCAACGAGCAATTTGAAAACAAAAGATTCGCAGAGAACAACCAGCGTTTTCGGATTACAAAGCTGTTGTCCTACAAAATCATGGCCCAAAATATTTCCGTCAGTTACGTGCTGATGCGTTTAGTCAATTTGTTTGTCCTCATTTGCGGCAGCTGGTTTGTGATTCAAGGTGAATTGACCTACGGTGAATTTATCGCTTTCTTGCTGTTAACGAATGTATTTTTCCGTCCGTTGGAAAAAATTAATGCGATTATCGAGAGCTATCCAAAAGGGATTGCCGGATTTAAGCGCTACATCGAAATCATGGACACAGCACCAGATATTGCGGATGCTCCGGATGCGATCCAGGTAGAGTCGTTGAAGGGCGATATCTCGTACAAGAATGTTTCGTTTAGCTATGACCAAGAGTCTTCGGTTTTGCAAAACATTGATTTAAACATCCGGGCGGGCGAGACTATTGCGTTTGTAGGTCCTTCTGGAGCAGGAAAAACCACGTTGTGCAGCCTCTTGCCGAGATTTTATGAGATCGACGGGGGTAGCATCTCCATCGATGGAATGGATATTCGTGAAATCACGTTGGCATCATTGCGCAGCCAAATCGGGATCGTTCAGCAAGATGTGTTCCTCTTTTCAGGGACGATTCGTGAAAATATTGTATATGGAAAACTGAATGCTTCGGAGGAAGAGATCTGGGAAGCAGCACGTCTGGCTAAGTTGGAAGAGTTTATCCGTTCTCAGCCTGCTGGTCTGGAGACGATCATTGGTGAACGCGGCGTCAAATTGTCTGGTGGTCAAAAACAGAGACTGGCGATTGCGCGCATGTTCTTGAAAAACCCGCCAATCCTGATTTTGGATGAAGCTACCTCTGCACTCGATACCGAAACGGAGGCGGCGATCCAGCAGTCCTTGCAGGAATTGTCCAAAGGCCGTACGACATTGGTGATCGCCCACAGACTGGCTACCATTAAAAATGCAGATCGCATCATCGTTGTAACGGAACAAGGCATCACAGAGCAAGGAAGTCATGATCAGCTCTTGGCTCGCGAAGGCATCTATAGCAGACTGTATCAAGCACAGTTCGGCACGTACCTCGACCAGTCAAACAGCGTTTTTTCTTGATCATGAAAAGAGAGGGAGTTCGTGATGCTAGAATGGGATGACGATTTTATTGCACAACGGTTTCACATTACTTCAAAATCAAGACCCAATGCCTTATTTTCAATGAAGGCAAGAGATTTGGTAGAACCGACATATATGAATGAGCTAGTTCAAATCTATGCTCCGCTGATCAAGGCACACAAGCTGACTGCTGCAGGTACTTACATCAGCAGTTGGCTCACGAGCCCTTCGCTCGGTCTTTCGTACATGAGCTCTGTCTGGAATCGTGCACTTATCATGACGCTGGATCATATGACATTTGAATTGTTTTATGAGGATGACTATCCGCAATTCGCCTTTGTGATCCCGGCATATGAGATCGTAGAAGCGCCAACCAGCGAAGCAGAGCGCGCAATCTGGCTGAAGGAATGCTATCGTGCGTATTTCCAAGACTTCCTGCACCCGTTGCTCACGACGCTTGCAAAGGTAACAGGAAACCCCGAAGCGATGCTTTGGGGACAGTTCCCAACCAGGTTCAATTACTATATGGATACTTTTGTGGCGTTGGTAGAACAGGATAGCATCCAGGAGCAAGTGAAGGCTGATTACGATGTCCTCTGTAATCAGTTGGAAGGCGAGAGCTTTGGATTGCAAAAAAATCCATTTCGCGTGAAAGTACGCTGGATTGAGGATATGCGTGATCCGCAAGGGAAAGTTCGGATCAAGAATCAATGCTGCTTGTACTATAAGACGGGGGAGCAAAAGTATTGCTACACCTGTCCGCGGATAAAAGAAGAAGAGCGCGCTCTGATGAGAATTCGTGCGTAGCTGACCCTCCCTTTGTGGAGGGTTTGCTTACAAAATCAAACCCAAGGCTAGGGTCCATAACGGGATCAGGCCTTGGGTTTTTCACACTTACTCTTTCTTTGTTTGGTTTTCGGAAAAATGCTCTTGAACAGCTTCCAAAAAACGCAACCATGCCTCGGGCAGCTTGGGCTCTTCTGTAGGGCGGCGCATAGTGGAATTGCCGTCGTTTTGTTTCTCTCGCTCCATTCTCCACCTATCCTTTCGTATCTAGCCAATCGTGGCGAAGCGTGAACAAGTCTCGTAGCTCTTCCGTTGATAGCTCGGTGATCCAGCTTTCGCCCGTCCCGACAATTTGCTGGCTCAACGATAGCTTTCTCTCCATCATTTCATCGATGCGTTCCTCAATTGTCCCGAGTGAAATGAATTTGTAGACCTGAACATTGCGCTGCTGTCCTATGCGATGAGCACGGTCAGTGGCCTGATTTTCTACCGCAGGATTCCACCAGCGATCTACGTGAATGACGTGGTTGGCTTCCGTCAGGTTCAAGCCAGTTCCACCCGCGCGCAACGAAAGAATGAAGATGGCACCGCGTTCATCGTCCGGAAGTGTCGGGTCTTGAAAACGAGCAATCATCTCATCGCGTTTTTCTTTTTTCGTGGCTCCATTTAGGAAGTAGACAGGTCCATAGCCTTCTCGCGTCAGCACCCGTTGAAGCATATTGCCCATTTGGATGTATTGGGTAAAAATCAGGCAGCGCTCTTTCTTTTGGCGAATATCCTCCACCAATTCCAGCAGTCTTTCCAATTTGTGCGAGCGACTGGCTTCATCTGTTGTCGCGATTTCATTCAAAATGAGCGCAGGATGGTCACACAATTGTTTGAGACGTGTCAGTGTTGTCAGAATCAGACCGCGACGTTCCATAGGGGAGGCTTTTTCCATTCGATCAAACATATCTTGAATCGCTGTCTCATAAAGTGCGCCTTGTTCCGTAGTCAGCGGTACGTATTCCTTGCTCTCATTCTTGTCCGGCAAGTCGAGCTGAATGTTCGGATCGGTTTTCACGCGACGGAGCAGGAAAGGCTGAATGAGTCGTTGCACTTGATTGATGAGCTGCTGGTCTTGGTCGCGTTCGATGGGATGGACAAAGCGCTGGGTAAATTCTCCGAGACTTCCCAAGTAGCCGGGATTCAAGAAATCAAAGATGGACCAGAGCTCACTCAGACGATTTTCGATCGGAGTGCCTGTGAGAGCGATCCGATGCCATGCTTTCAAATCGCGCACAGCAGATGCTTGCTTTGTATAGGCGTTTTTAATATTTTGCGCCTCGTCAAGACAAATCGTATCCCATGTAACCATTCCTAGCTCCTGCTCATCCAAATGGGACAGGGCGTAGGAGGTAATGACCAGATCAGCTCCCTTGATCGCTGGCAAAAACGCCTCCTTCTTTTGGCGATCATTGCCATAGTGAATCATCACGTGAAGAGAGGGGGCGAAGCGCTTCA
This sequence comes from Brevibacillus sp. HB1.3, assembly GCF_013186635.1. Lineage (NCBI taxonomy): Bacteria > Bacillati > Bacillota > Bacilli > Caryophanales > Paenibacillaceae > Brevibacillus > Brevibacillus sp. HB1.3. The sequence continues at coordinate 537,628 of NZ_JABMIT010000001.1, forward strand.
GCTCTTTTTGCCAGTTGCCTATGACGGAGGTCGGGCAGATTAAGAGAGAAGGAGTATTGGCTGGACCATGTTGTTTGACATGAAGCAAATACGTAATAAATTGAACCGTTTTTCCCAATCCCATGTCATCAGCCAGACAAGCTCCCAACCCAAAGCGGCGTAAAAAGAACAGCCACGAACTGCCCTCTAGCTGATAATGGCGCAACGTCCCATGAAAAGTAGATGGCTGTTCCATGATCGGGATGCGCTTTGTTTCTTGCAATTGGTTCAACAGCTCTCGCAAATGCTGGTTAAGCTGAACTTCAACCGTTAGAGAAGTGTCGAAATCGAACTCGTCATCGGGTAGCTCCTCAACCTCCACAGTAGGGGCGAGGTGCATTCTCATGACATCGCGAAGGGACATGCCGTTTTTCGCTTGGTTTTTCTTGAGGGCTTCTTGCAGCTGCAAGAATAGATCGGGAGTCAATTGCACCCAATGCCCGCGAATTTTCAACAGACGCTGCTTTTGTTTAATGAGTTCCTCAAATTCCTCTTCGCTGAGCTCTACAGGTCCCAAGGCGAGCTTCCATTCAAAATCCATGAGCTGGGAGACACCCAGGAACGACTGTCTGCTAGCCCCAACAGAGGTTGTAATCTTGGCTTTTAGCTTCGGTTTTACCCGACGCACTTGTTCCCACCATGCTGGCAAAAAGACGTGAATACCAGCTTGCACTAACTGCAAACTGCTCGATGTCAAAAAGATCCATGCTTGCTCGTTTGTCAGTCGGGTGAGAAAACGGCTTTGATTCTCCTGGGTGTCTTTTTGCCAAGGGAGAATCTCTTTGCATTTGGCTAGGTCCGTGAGAAAACGATTCCAGTGCTCACGCCAGTCAGCAGGGATGCGAGCGGTAGCTACTCCCTCAGCCGTCAACTGGTTTGGCTCAATAAGAAATAACTGATCTGGCTCTTCACGATTCTGTAAATACACGTGAAGTTGCCAGTCATTGGGATGCTCCTCGGCCTCGATGATTTGCAAGCATGTGCGAAACGGTGTCGTATCTGGCAGCCAGCCTATAGATTGTAACCATTCCTGTTCCTGAAGGTGTGGAGAAAGCTCGGCGCCCATGACGTACAGAGCCGGGTAATGCGTCAATAGCTGCTCCCACTTTTGTGCTATCGCTCCAGTGCCTTGCAAGGATTCCTCCACGACAAGCGATAGCCACCTATGGCCGTACTCCGGAAAATCAACAGGAGTATGCAGGGCTCTCCAGCCGATTTGTCCTTTTTTCCAGGAAGAAAAATCAGGGGCGAGGGAGCCTTGTGCGAGCGTATCACGGATCATTCCCGCTACATGCGTAAATTGTTCAAATGGCGTGCTGGATGAATAGGTCCGATGCAAAAGCCACTGGGGGGAGACGAAAAAGGAGAGGGCCTTGGCAGGACTAAGCAAGACGCCTTGCTCGTTTTTGTCCAGGAAGCTTCCGTAATAAGATGACTCATCCCACGCAAACAGTGTTCCTGCCAATTCTTCTGGATCGACCACTGCTCCTTGTGTGTCTTTGCCAGTAATCAAGAATTGTCCGTCTGCCAAAAGCTCTCCATCTAGAACCAATGTAGTGACGGTATTCATAAGTTGAAATTTCCTCTCCTTAGCTCTTCTTGAAAAGCACGTAACCGATTATGTTTGGCAGATAATTGTTCCACGTATCGTTCCCAGCGAGCATCTTGGTTGGCTCTGTTGTAAATCGTCCTTACTTTTTTCATGAGCTTGATCGCTTCTTTGTAGGCTGTTCGATTACGTTCCGCTATGAGTCTGTTCACCTCACGCAAATAAAAAGGGAAGAGCAGAGTCGGTTCGGTTTCCTCGATTTCTTTTACCTGCACGATCGAGATGTCTGCCATGGGCACTTGAAACGACATTTGCAAATCAATCCATTGCTGAAACTGTCGTTCTTCATATAAATAGGCGGCATATTCGTGATAACTACTCGGTAAGAACTGCTTCAGCTTGGCGCCACACTCGGCTGATCGTCCCACTCGTTGCATCGCTTCCTGCCAAATGGCGATAACGAGACGGTATTGCTGTGCCTCGGCTTGACCGATTAAGGACGTCAAAGAAGCAGTCCAATCGAGAAATCGTTGCCATTCGTCATTGCGAGCGAATGATTTCATATAGGACAGATAGAAGGAGAGGTTCAAACGGCTCATTCTTTTCCAGATTTGCAGAGCAGCTTCGTCTTCCTTTTCCATCACATGAAAGTGGGCACGGAGCAGCAGTCCTTTTTCCTTTTCGGCGGCAGAACTGTTTTCATCGTTAATTAGCTGATCCAGCACATGGATTTCCTCTTGCATCCACTCTGGGTTCTTCAAGAGCATCCACCATAACATTTGATAGGCGAATATCCAGTAGAGTGAGGTGGCCTCGTTTTCTTTCAATTCCTTTGTGAGTTGAAGAGTATCGACGATGGCATCCTGATGGTGAGTCAAGAGAGCTGGGATATCCGCGAAGTACAATGTCCCTTCTAATTGATCCAATAACCGCTCGGCGGTCTGAACCAAATCCAGGAACCAGTATGATTGGCGGTACGTTTTGACGTATTGTGTAAGCTTCATGAGATGAAACAGATTGGCATGAATGACAAAGAGCTGTGCCCGATCCTTCGGCCACGAGGCAGCAACACTCAGCACATTTTGATAGCTCGATAATAACTCAGAGGAAGCTCGATACGATTCCATGGCCGCAAACAGGTTGCGTGTCCAGCTCTCAAAAAATGCCCACCATTCTTTGACGGAGCTGTTCGCGGTAAGCGGCGAGGAAATAGACGCTGCATCCTGCTGAGCAGGAGCGGTATGGCTGTATTTATAAGTAGGAATTAGTAAATGAGGAGAAAAAGTAGCTCGCCTTGGTTGTTGGGAGCGCGTCAAAAATGTACGAGGATTCTCGAACACACTGTACATCTGAAAAAAAGTGGCAGCAATGTGCTTGCAAATGCGCGAATAAGGGCAGGTACACGTACTGTTTTGAACCGTTTCCAAATCGAGGCGAACATGATACACCTCGGAACCTTGAACATCACTCGTCAAATACTGGCCTTGTTCTACGCGTGTATTGAAGACGACGCCATCTGAAAAGTACGTATAGCCCCGTTCAATAATGTGTCCTTCGACGGCAATTAGGATTTGCTCGCCTACCTGTATCGCTTGTTCCCGAGTCAACTCTCTTTGCAACATGTAGTCAGATCCTCCGAACGAAGTGTCATCCCTCCATTATAACCCAAAATGCGGAGAATGGAAAAAGATGCGTGTGTTCGAATCAATGCTTAATTTTTCCGGGGACTGGGTGTATACTGTACACGTCGAATAAAAAGCAACTAAACGCAATGTGTTTGATTGTTTTTGGTTGTGTTTGTACAACGGGAGAGAGAAGGGGCACACATGCTATCGATTTCGATTCTGCTCGTATTATCGTCAGGTCTTGCGCACGCAGTCTGGAACCTGTTCACGAAAAAAAGTGAGAACAAAATGGCGTTTCTTTGGTTGATTACCTTGCCAACAACCGTAATCCTCTTGCCTGTTCTCCTTTGGGAATTGATGCGCGTACAACTGACATGGTCTTTGGTTCTTTTTCTGTCTATGTCCTTTTTCTTTCAAGGATGCTATACCTTATTGATTTCAAAGGCGTATACGTACGGGGATATCTCACAGGTTTACCCCATCATGAGGGGAACGGGTACGCTTCTCATTCCGCTTTTTAGCGCCATTTTCTTTCAAGAGTATTTATCGGTACCAGGATGGCTGGGGGTCATTTGCATCGTGATCGGAGTCTTCGCCATTAGCGGGATGATAGGGCCAAATCGTCAGGCACAACCAGTGAATCCGCTCGCCCTGCGATACGCTGTTGCTGTTGGACTATGCATTACAGGTTACACGTTAACCGACAAGCAAATCGTCCAGCAATTATCTCCATTCGCTTTATTGGAAATAACGAACTTTGCCTGTCTGATTGTCGCTGGGGGCTTCGTTTGGAAGAAGGGACTCATCCGCCGTGAGTGGCAAAAAAACTGGCAAACGATTGTACTCGGTGCCATCCTGTCACCAGGTTCGTATTTATTGTTTTTGTTTGCCATGACATTGGCACCGCTGGCAGCTATTGCGCCCATTCGTGAGGTAAGTACGGTTTTTGGTACGCTCCTCGGGGTCTTCTTGTTAAAGGAACGACAACGCATATGGCGTCTGTCTATGTCGTTGATGATCACGATTGGCATTATTTCCATTGCGGTTTGGGGCTAAAGGATGATACAGAGTCGGTTGGGAGAATTCCTGGCTGGCTATTTTTTTTACTACCTGGGAAAGATGAAGGGGTAAGAAAATAACGGCTAAGGATGATCAAAATGGATGCAAAAGCAATTGCTCCGATCACTCATAAGCGGAAGAAAAAAAGAAGGATCGCAGTAAGAACTCTCGGAATCATCATTGGAGCCTTGTTGGTGGCAGTCGGACTGGAAATCTTTCTGGTTCCAAACAACATCATTGACGGTGGTGTTACCGGCGTTTCCATTATGATCTCAAAGTTGACGGGAGGTCCACTCGGCTTATTTTTATTCCTGCTGAACCTGCCCTTTTTACTTATTGGCTACAAGCAAATTGGCAAGACCTTTGCCGTCTCTACGCTATTCGGTGTCGTCGTGATGTCGGTGGGGACGAGCTACCTCCATCATGTTCCTAGCTTGACGGACGATTTGCTTCTCTCTGCTGTTTTTGGTGGGATCATCATCGGAATCGGTGTGGGACTTGTCATTCGCGCGGGCGGTTCCTTGGATGGAACGGAAATTGTTGCGATCCTGATGACGAGGAAAAGTCCGTTTTCGGTCGGCGAAATGGTCATGTTTTTTAACATTTTTATTCTAGGCAGTGCCGGCTTCATTTTTGGGTGGGACCGAGCTATGTACTCGTTAATTGCTTACTATATCGCTTATAAAATGATCGACATTACAATGGTCGGACTCGAACAATCCAGATCAGTGTGGATCATCAGTGATTATCCAGCGGAAATTGGCGATGCGTTAACGGCGAGACTGGGGCGAGGAATTACCTATTTGAATGGGGAAGGTGGCTACTCCGGAGACGTCAAAAAAGTCATCTTCTGTGTCATCACCCGATTGGAAGAAGCGAAGCTGAAATCCATCGTGGAGGAAATCGATTCCTCTGCATTTTTGGCAATCGGTCATATTCACGATGTTTCGGGTGGACGGTTTAAGAAAAAGAATATTCACTAAAACCTTACGTACAAAATACCCCTGAGCCAGTAGGTAAAACGACCTGATTGCACAGGGGTAAAAATGTATTGACGAAAATAACAGAATTCATTTAATATTGTGTCATGCCAAAATACAAAATAACGTTCCGTATTTTGGGACAATCGAATGGTGATGAAAATGGAAAAAACAGAAAAAACGGCAAACCGAAGTGTGTTAAAAACGCTAGAGTTTCTCGAATATTTTATCCAAAACAGTGAGTTAAGCCTGGCTGAGCTTGTCGAGTTGTCAGATATGCCGAAGAGTACGGTGTTTCGAATTCTTCAGACGCTGGAAATGCGCGGCTTTGTCTCCAAAACGACCACTCATAATCCGCCTAAATACCAATTGGGATTGAAGCTGCTGGAGTTTGGGAACATTGTTGCCCAACGGCTGGAGATCAGAAAAATCGCGCTGCCTTATATGCTACAGCTACGAGATACGGTGGATGAGGCAGTCAACCTGATTATTCGTGATCAAGACGAAGGGGTTTACATCGAAAAAGTCGATACCCGTCAGTATGTTCGTGTATATACGCAGGTAGGTAGAAAATCACCGTTGTACGCAGGGGCATGCCCGCGCATTTTACTCTCATTTCTGCCGGATCATGAGATCGAAGAATTGTTGAACCGGGTAGACATGAAGAAAATCTCACCAGACACAAATACAGACAAAGATCTGCTATGGCAATGGATTCACGATGCACGTGAAAACGGCTATACAGTAAGCTACGGTGAATTGGAGCCGGATTCGGCAGCAATTGCTGTACCTATTCGAGATTTTACGGGACAAGTCATAGCTGGCTTGAGCTTGGCTGGAGCTACATCACGCTTTCAGCCAGATCGATTGGAATATTTGGTACAGGAGACAAAAGCGGTAGCGAATCAAATCATGAGCAAGCTGGGCTATTCAGATGCAAAGGCGGGACTTTGATGCTGGAAATCAAAAATCTTCAGACGAGATTCCGAACCGATAATGGAGAAATTACCGTTTTGGATGGCGTTAGTTTTCAAATCAACAAAGGTGAAACGATTGGAGTCGTAGGGGAGTCAGGTTGTGGGAAAAGTGTCACTTCACTAACCATCATGGGACTTCTGCCGAGAACCGCGCGAATCACTGGTGGAGAGATCCTGTACAACGGTGAAAACCTGGTTGCCTTTTCCAAGGATCAGATGAGGAAGGTACGGGGAAAAGAGATCGCGATGATTTTTCAAGAACCGATGACCTCACTCAATCCGGTTTATACCATCGGGGCGCAGATCATGGAGCTCGTCTTGAATCATACAAGTATGAACAAAAAACAAGCCAAAGAGCACGCGATCCAAATGCTGAAGCTGGTCGGGATTCCGAGAGCGGAAGAAATCGTTGATGAGTATCCGCATCAGCTATCTGGCGGGATGAGGCAGCGTGTGATGATCGCGATGGCGATGTCCTGTAGTCCATCTCTATTGGTTGCAGATGAGCCAACGACCGCGCTAGACGTGACCATTCAGGCACAGATTCTTGACCTGATGAGAGAGCTACAGCAGAAGAGCGAGATGACCATTATGCTGATCACGCACGATCTTGGTGTGGTAGCAGAGATGTGTGATCGGGTGGTCGTCATGTATGCAGGGCAAGTCGTCGAGGAAGCCGAGGTAGAAAAGCTATTTGCTACTCCAAAGCATCCGTACACGGTCGGTTTGTTGGGCTCGATCCCGGATATGGACACAGAACAGGAGTACTTGTTTACGATTGGCGGGACCGTTCCCAGTCCAGGTCAGATGCCCCGAGGATGCCGTTTTGCTGAACGATGCCAGAAGGCTTTTGACAAATGCTACGAGCAAGCTCCACCGTTATTCAATCTGAATGATGGTACAAAAAGCAGATGCTGGCTGTATGAGTAAGCGTAAAGGATGTGAATCTTTTGGAAAAATCAGAATCTACTCCCTTGCTTGAGGTGAGAGGGTTAAAAAAATACTTTCCGATTCGCAGTGGATTCATGAAGAAGGTAACGAATCACGTCAAAGCTGTTGACGATCTCTCTTTTACGGTTGCAACGGGGGAGACGCTCGGAATTGTAGGTGAATCCGGTTGCGGGAAGTCAACAACAGGCAGAGCCATTCTACGATTGCTCGAACCTACGGGTGGCGAAGTGATTTTTCAAGGAGAGAATTTAGCAGCCCTTTCCCCAAATGAGATGAGGATGAAGCGAAAGGATTTGCAAATCATTTTCCAAGACCCGTTCGCCTCCCTCAATCCGCGAATGACAGTTGGGGAGATCATTGAAGAGCCGATGATCATATTCGAACTGTATGAAACGTCAAAAGAACGCAAGGAAAAAGTAGCGGAATTGATGCAGGTTGTTGGTTTGAAACCAGAAAATTCCGAACGTTTTCCTCATGAGTTTAGTGGTGGTCAGCGACAGCGGATCGGTATTGCACGTGCGCTAGCGCTTAATCCCAAGCTGATTGTGGCCGATGAGCCAGTATCTGCGCTCGATGTTTCGATTCAATCCCAGGTATTGAACCTGATGAGAGATTTGCAAAAGCAATACGGACTCACTTACATATTCATCTCTCACAACTTGAGTGTCGTGAAGCATTTTTGCGACAGGATCGGCGTGATGTATTTGGGACGGATGGTTGAGCTGGCACCCAAAAATGCGCTATATGAAGAGCCGCTGCATCCTTATACGCGCTCATTACTGTCCGCCGTTCCGATTGCCAAGCCAAAAACGAAGCGAGAGCGCATCATCTTGACTGGAGATGTACCGAGTCCTGCGAACCCTCCGAGTGGCTGCACGTTCCATACGCGTTGTCCGGATTGTATGGAAATTTGCAAAACGGACAAGCCCGAATTTCAATCGATGGGCGATGGTCGATATGTTGCCTGTCATTTGTATAACCAATAGGAACAAATGACGGCTATCATATTTTTTCAACATGAATTCCAGAACGAAAAGAAAAAAGGGGGACTTGTTTTGAAAAAGAAGGTAGGTATCACCGCTTGCTCCGCATTACTCATGCTAGCTGCAGCTTTGGGCGGATGTTCGAGTAAGCCGGCAGACACGAGCACACAGGCAAATCCGCAATCGAAGACAGAAGCGAAAGCACCGGCAAAAAATGAACTTACACTTGGTGTGAATGGAGATCCGCACTCTTGGGATCCGATTGATACGTTTTTACTTGATTGGAGTACGGTAGCAACCTCTGTATTTGAAGGCTTAGTCGAGCGTACCACTGATTTGAAAATCCAGCCAGGACTCGCTGAATCGTGGGAGTTCAAGGATGATAAGACACTTCAGTTTAAACTTCGTAAAGGAGTGACATTCCACAACGGCGAGCCATTCAACGCGGAAGCAGTGAAATTTACATTTGATCGCCTGCTTGGTGAAGAAGGGAAAAAAGGACCACAGCAAGCGAACTATGCATCGATTGACCGTGTCGAGGTGGTAGACGAGTTTACAGTCAACATGATTCTCAAGGAAAAAGATCCTGTACTCCTTACAAAGCTGGCAGGTTATGGCGGCGTGATCGTTCCACCTAAGTATTACAAGGAAAAAGGGGACGAGTACTTTAACACGCATCCAGTAGGTACGGGCCCTTTCAAAATGGATAGCTATGAAAAAGATAACAAGGTCGTACTTGTGAAAAACGAAAGCTATTGGAAGCAAGGTCAACCGAAGCTGGAAAAAGTAACATTCCGTTTTATTCCAGAAGCGACTACACGTCTAGCTGAAATGCAAACAGGTGCCATCGACATTATGAAAAAAGTCGAGATTAGCCAAACAGAATCCATCAAGGGCATGTCTGATCTTGAACTGATGCAAGTCGGGTCGCCAACCGTTTATTCGATTCGATTCAATACATCGATGAAGCCAGTCGACAATGTAAAAGTCCGTGAAGCGATTGCTTACGCGATTGATGCAGACTTGATTATCGAAACACTGCTCGGCGGATATGGTAAGCGCGTCAACTCCTTCCAAAGCGATATGTCTTTCGGTTATGATCCTAGCCTGCCATTACGTAAATATGATCCGGAAAAAGCAAAACAACTGCTTGCAGAAGCAGGTGTAAAGGAAGGAACTGAGCTTGATCTCTTCCTCCCTGGTACAGATGCTACGTTTAAAGAGGTAGCACAAGCGATCGAAATGCAATTAGGTCAAGTCGGTCTCAAGGTGAAGCTCAATCTGGTGGACGCTTCCACCTTTACTTCTGACCTCATCCCGAAAGGAAAAGCAGGGCATATGTACCGGAATGGCTGGGGTGGATGGACGCTCGACTTTGATAATACTGCCTATCTGATGTATCACAAAGGCGAGTTCTGGAACCCTGATTTCTATGACGAAAAAGTAGAGGAGCTCTTAAAAGCAGAACGCTCCACGTTTGACCAGGAAAAGCGTATGGCAGCATTTAAAGAGATGAATCAACGTCTGTATGAGCTAGTCCCAGATGTACCGCTCTATCAAACGATCAACCTGTGGGCTGTAAACAAACGAGTAAAAGGCTTCCAACCTCCGACAGATGAACGTATCGATTTGCGCGAAGCATCGGTTGAATAAGGAAAGTTTTAAACAGGGGAGTAGAAGATGTCTCTTCTATTCCCTTCATTTTTGATAAAGGAGGAGCGGGATGGCAGCCTTTTTAATTAGACGTCTACTACATAGTGTTTTTGTCGTTCTTGCTATTACTCTTGTCATTTTTGTCCTGGTGCGAATGACTGGTGACCCAGTCTCGATCATGTTTCAAGCAGGAGAGCCTACCAAAGAGGCAATCACTGAGCTTCGAAAAAACCTCGGTCTGGACGAGCCCGTTTATGTACAGTTCGGGCTTTATTTAAAAGATATGTTTACTGGTAACTTTGGCACCTCTTTCCGGACGGGTGAGAGCGTGATCGACATGATGAAGGAGAAGATGGGAGCAACTTTGCTGCTTGCCTTCGGGGGAATGTTTGTCGCTCTGCTGATTGCGATTCCAGTAGGTATTATCTCCGCTGTTTACAGAGGCAGCGTAGCTGACTTTTTCGGACGTATTTTTTCATTGCTAGGAATCTCTTTTCCTAACTTTTGGTTAGGGATTATGTTAATCATCATATTTGCTGTTAAGCTGGGCTGGTTTCCTGCTTCTGGTTATGAAGGTCTGGAGTATTTGGTTCTGCCTTCCGTTGCACTCGGACTCATCTTGTCAGGAATTTTGGCTCGATTAGTACGCTCTTCCATGCTGGAGGTAATGAATCAGCAATATATCAATACGGCCCGTTCCAAAGGGATCAAGGAATGGCTTGTCATCATTAAGCATGGCTTGCGAAACGCATTAATCCCAACGGTAACCTTTATTGGATTGCAATTTGGAACGTTGTTGGGCGGTACCGTGATTATTGAACAAGTTTTTTCATGGCCAGGTATCGGGCGTATGCTGATTGATGCGATATCGCAACGTGACTTTCCCGTGATTCAAGGCTCTGTCATTATCTTGTCTTTTTTGATGATCTTCGTGAATTTGTTGGTTGATATCAGTTATGGCTTTATTGATCCACGTATTAGGCAGGGAGGAGGAAAAAGCGAATGACGACAGCGACGGTTCCAAACAATCAGACCAATCCACCAATCAAAAAACGTGGAAAATGGAGCAAGATGGGCAGAAGATTCGCCCGAAATCCGTGGGCAATGACGGGGATGTTCTTGCTTATGCTTGCCGTCGTATCTGCACTTTTTGCACCGGTAATTGCGCCATCCACTCCTGATAAAGCTGATTTGCGTGCACGGTTGGTTGCTCCCTCGTGGATGGACGATACGGGGAAATCCGAGCATTTGCTAGGTACGGATCAGGTAGGACGTGACTTACTGAGCCGAATCATTTACGGAGCGCAAATATCCTTATTGGTTGGTGTCGTATCCGTACTGATTTCCTTAGTTATCGGGGTAATACTGGGTCTCATCGCAGGCTTTTACGGGCGCTGGGTAGATGATCTGCTAATGCGCTTGGCAGATGTACAGCTGGCATTCCCTTTCATTTTGTTTGCCATTATTGTCATGACGGTCTTTGGGGCAGGTCTCTGGAAGCTCATCCTTGTTCTGGGGATCAGTAACTGGGTAGGCTTTGCACGTTTGGTTCGAGGACAGGTCATGAGTGTAAAAGAAATGGAATACGTCCAGGCTGCCAAAGCAATCGGGGCTACGAATTTTCGGATCATCAGAAAACATGTCCTGCCAAACGTTTCTTCTTCAATCATCGTATTGGCAACGTTAAATGTAGCCACCAACATTTTGTTGGAAGCATCGTTGACGTTTATTGGATTGGGTGTAGACCCTTCGATTCCTACATGGGGCGGTATGCTGGCAGACGGTCGCAACTATCTGGAGACGGCATGGTGGGTTGCTACTTTCCCTGGCATCGCCATTATGATTACGGTGTTTGGAATTAACCTGCTGGGCGATTGGCTGCGTGATGAGCTAGATCCAAATCTGCGCGTGTAAGGGGGCTAACCAATGAGAGGGCTAGGTGATATTTTTACAACGAAAGGGTTAGTTGCGGACCGAAACAATGACGGTGTAGTTGATTCGTTGTCTGTTTCCTTCTGTTTTCAAACGGGAATCGTCGTAGAAGGATTCATTGATTTTTGTGCCCGATTAGGCCTTGAAACAAGTGAGCTGGATCTGCCCTCCATTCGTATGGAAGATTCACCGATGGTTGCTAGCAACACGAAAAGCGATGAGTGGCTTTGCACAGTATGTATCGAGCCATCCTACGACGTGGATGATGCGTCATGTACTCTCGATCGAGGGAACAATCGAGTTGCTTTCGTTGGTGGAAGCGAAGAGAGCCTTAGCCGATTACTGCGCTGGATGGCGGCATACTGGACAGATACAGCACCTGCAACGGCTTCACTCGGTGACATTGAGAGGATTCGTTGCTCTTTACATGAAGTTCAACTGTATGTTTGTACGGATGCTTCACCTGTCTGTCAAATTGCGATACCTCAGTATGCACTGATGAGCTCGCATGAGGGAAGTCCTATCGTAGAGAGACCAAAACCACTTGATAGTTTGACAGAGCTTTGGACAACGGCAGGGTTCTATCAAGCAGGGCGAACGGATTTAACGAGTCGGACAGATGTATTTTTTACAGGGCTCCATACTGCAGAGGCAGTTATGTCTGCCGCCCGCTTTGCAGCTCGGATTGGTCTAGCCTCGACCGGGATACATTTCCCGCTCACAGGAGAAGCAAATCGGATTGCGGAGCTCACTTTTTCCTTACACATGAATGGTGAAGCACCTCTAGCAAGTGGAGTGGTCGAGGTAATCCCAGCCCCTAAAGAAAAGACAACAAGGGTCATCCAGCTTTCAGGGGGAGGACAAGCGATTGTTGCGGCGCTTGATTATTTCGGGGCGGCCACTCCGCACCGACTCGGGGGGACTTTTGGTGCATGGGAAGAATCAGACGAGCAAAAAGGGAAGGAATTCCCCTTATTTTTAGAGAAATCCTGGAAAGACCAAGGCGAACGAAATGAGATAGAACAGTTGTTTCATGAGCAGCTGATCGCGATTGTTAGTCAAAAGGAGACGGCTGGACGCTTATCTTCTCCGCTCGCGGTCACCGCGTTTTTGTCAGAACCAAAAGAGATTCGACGTGCGTTGGAGCGATGCTGGAAGAACGCAATCACGGAGCTGCTTCCGGATAACGATAGTACGGTACAGATTCATTCTGCTTTTAAACCAGGTTTGTGCTGGATAAAAGAAACGATCTTGCCGTCTCTTGTGCGTACAGGGGAACGAGTAGAACGAATTTTGATCTCTTTCCAACGAGAGGAGAGAGAAGGTGGGATGGAGCTTTCTCATCGCTGGCTTCAAGAATTATACCCGGTTGATCAGTTGTTGGAAAAAGAATTGGGCTTGCCTCTGTCGCAAGTATCATTCGAGATGGATGAGAACCTACCGACTACTTACCGAGTCGAGGCTTGGGGAATCGGGCTTGCGCACTTAGGTACATGGAATTTAGATGTACCTGTATCCGCAGTGAAGTATGCCGACGAGCAAAGTCAAGCTTATCCAACTACGTCAGGACTCTTCTTCTCCTACGGAACAACAAAAGAACAATTCTTGGTTCCGACTGATCGAGAGAGGTTCTGGCAATTCTATACACAGCAGTTTTTACCTGAGTTGACGGAAGAATTGTTATGTAAACAAAATGAACCGTATCAAGGAAACAGTCCGCTCTTTCATTCGATAGAGGTAAACGTCACGATGAGTGAACAGGAAGAACGGCTAGACATCGACGAAGAAACAATATCGTCGTTAGAAGCGTTGCATGAAGATATTTATTTTTATACGCTAGACTACTATGCGTATTTGGGTGAAAGAAAAACGGGAGTGGCGTGGAATTCTCCAGGGGCGGTGCGACCATTTATAAAGGTCAAACCAGCAAGCTCTCCAGTGGCAACCATTCGCGTAAAAGAATATAAAGAAGAACAAGCTTTCTCTATCAAAACGACTCATTTATACTTCGAGGCAGAGCAATCTGCTCCTGTAAAAGCACGCATCCTGAGAACGAACGAAAAAAGTACCAGCATCGAAGAACGGAAGCTTCCTTCTCTACACCGAAACCATCATCCATATATGGGCGAATGGGCAGAGCTGGCTACACATCCGTCTGTACATATCTGGGAAGTAGAGAAATCGTTTGAAGGACGGCCGATTTTTGCAGTGGAAGTAACAGCACCCCAGACATCCACTTACGTATCAACTCACAAGCTATCTCTGTATAAACCAACCATTTTGCTCGAAACCGGACATCATCCAAACGAGGTTTCCAGTATGCCTGCTGCACGTGAGCTAGTAGCAGAGCTCATAACCGAAAAAAAGGATTGGCTTACTCGTTTCAATCTGGTCGTGATTCCATTTGCCAATCCAGATGGGGTCGCCCTTCATCAAGAGCTCGTCAAAGATCATCCATTTTGGAAGCATCATGCTGCCCGTTATAATGCCGTGGGATTAGAGTATACCAATCACCGTTTTCAGCCGAGTGTTTTTGGCGAATCGCGGGTAGTTCCCCACCTGTTTTATCGCTGGTTGCCGGATGTGATTATTGATGATCACGGAATTCCTTCGCATGAATGGACACAACCATTCGCAGGGTACAATAGTCCGCCGAGATTCCCTGTATCTTATTGGATGCCGATCTCCCTCTTTTACGGAATTGGTCGCGAGATGGACCGATCTGACTATCCTCATCATGCTGTCGCTCTTGATACGATTCAAAAGGCAGCCGAGGAAGGGCTGAGACATCATACGCGTCTGTGGAACAAAAATAAACGTTTTATCGAGCGCTACATTCGGTATGGACATAACTGGGAGCCTGCCATTTTTCCATTGCCTACTGATCAAGATTTCTTGTTTTATCGTTGGCCTACAAAGCCGAACAGAACCTCTCCTTCCTTACTCTCTCGTTTTCCTGAATGGGTGACGCTTGATTTAATAACGGAAGCGGCTGATGAGACGGTCGCGGGAGGAGCATTGCGAGATTGCATCGAAACACATAAGATTTTCAATCGTGCTGTCATGGAGTGTGTGGCATCCAGCCCACGGAGTGTTTCGCGACAGGATGGACAAAACCATATTCGACTCTCACGAATGAGACCGATGCGGATCGGAGGAGACAATGATGAAGACCATTTTAGTAACAGGGTTTGATCCTTTTGGTGGAGAAATGGTTAACCCTGCTTGGGAATCGGTAAAAGAACTGGGAAAAATCGAGTCTGATTTGTATAAAGTTGAGCTGCGCCAAATTCCTACCGTTTTTGAAAAATCTATCGAACAGCTGTACGCAGCGATAGAAGAAACGAAGCCGGATATCGTGTTATGTATCGGTCAAGCAGGTGGACGAGGAGATATTGCGGTTGAGCGTGTAGCGATTAACGTCAATGACGCTCGAATCCCGGATAATGAAGGAAATCAGCCGATTGATACACCGATCAGGGAAAACGGTCCTACTGGCTACTGGTCTACATTGCCCATCAAAGCGATTGTCCATGAGTTAAAACAACAAGGAATTCCGGCTTCCATATCGCAGACGGCGGGTACATACGTGTGCAACCATCTTTTTTATGGATTGATGTATTACCTTGCTGAGAAAAAAGCTTCCGTGCGCGGAGGGTTCATCCATATCCCTTATTTGCCTGAACAGGCAGCAAGGCAAGCAGATCAGCCAAGCATGTCGTTGGAAACAATTGTAAAAGGCTTGCGGTTGGCAATCGAGACGACCATATCTCATGACCGGGATATTGTCATGGAAGGCGGACAAATTAGCTGAGCAGGAGGAGAAACCCTCCTCCCTTCCATATCATGTGGCAGTGCCGATATTTGAAAATGGAGGGAAAAACGTTGCCTAGATATGAATTCTCTCCTCTTGGGGACTCTGGTGTCATGGTCAAACTAGGAGAGGTTATCGATCAACAGACCCATGAGAAGGTCATCCTATTTTCTGAATACCTGCAGGAGCATCCTTTCCCCGGGATGATCGAATCTGTACCTGGCTTTACGACTGTTACAGTCTATTACGATCCGATTACTCTTTTCGATCCACTTGATGATATTTTGCCATACGATCGTGCCGTTGCTATTCTTGAGCAAATGTCACAGCAAATCTCCAGCACTCACTCTAAAGAGTACAGACTGGTAGAAATCCCGGTTTGTTATGGTGGGAGCTTTGGTCCAGATCTGGAGGTAGTCGCCAAACAAAATGGTCTTAGTATAGAGGAAGTGATTTCGATCCATTCGACAACAGAGTACCTGGTGTACATGATCGGATTTGCTCCTGGCTTTCCGTATCTCGGTGGAATGGATGAGCGACTGGCCACGCCGCGACGTTCCACGCCACGACTATCTATTCCGATGGGGAGTGTAGGGATCGGAGGATTGCAAACAGGTATTTATTCGATAGAGAGCCCAGGCGGATGGCAAATTATCGGAAGAACACCACTGCGCTTATTTCAGGCAGGTGATAGTTCGCCAAGTCTCTTGTGCGCTGGTGATAAAGTTCGCTTCCGTCCTATCTCCGAGCGGGAATACGATTACGGAGAGAAGGTGTATTAAGTGAGTATAGAGGTGATTACGCCAGGACTTTGCATGACCGTACAAGATACAGGCAGATTTGGCTTTCAGCAGGTTGGGGTTAGCGTCAGTGGGGGGATGGACAAGC
Source organism: Brevibacillus sp. HB1.3 (assembly GCF_013186635.1). Lineage (NCBI taxonomy): Bacteria > Bacillati > Bacillota > Bacilli > Caryophanales > Paenibacillaceae > Brevibacillus > Brevibacillus sp. HB1.3. Next base: position 554,078 of record NZ_JABMIT010000001.1, read on the forward strand.
AAGCAGTACAGATTGCGAACATGTTAGTTGGCAATCAACAAACGGATGCGGTTCTGGAGCTGACGATGAGAGGTCCAAGCTTATTGTTTCATAAGGACATGCTCATAGCCATTTGTGGTGGTGACTTCAAAGCCACGATCAATGACAGATCCGTCTTGCCCAATCGAGCAGTCTGGATCAGGAGTGGAAGCATCTTAAAGTTTGGCCTGGCCAAGGAAGGCTGTCGCGCTTATCTCGCAGTCGCAGGCGGATGGGATGTGCCTCTTGTGATGGGAAGTCGCAGTACCAATCTCCGTGGAGGCTTCGGAGGCTTTGCGGGTAGAATGCTTGCGGCAGGAGATAAGCTCGTTCAAAGCCCTCCAGGTTCATTCAGCCGATTTCTCGCGAACCAATTGGAAAAAAAGGCAGGGGCAGCCCCCTTCTACCAAGCGAATTGGTTTATTCCTTCAAGTACGTTTGTAAAAAATGAAGAAACGGTTGTACGGGTGATACAAGGCGAGCAATTCGCAGATTTTTCGGAAGAAAGTCGTCAAAGCTTTTTCGAACAAACCTATCAAGTGTCTCCTCAATCAGACAGGATGGGGTATCGTTTAACAGGACCTGCGCTCGAACTTACGCAGTCAATGGAACTGATCTCGGCTGCGGTTACCATTGGTACGATACAGGTTCCGCCAAACGGTCAACCGATTATCCTGATGGCAGACAGACAAACCATTGGCGGTTATCCGAAGATAGGCTATGTGCCAACGATAGATTTGCCGATCGTCGCCCAGTTGCGGCCAGGCGAAAAGATCCACTTTCAAGAAATATCTCTGCGCGATGCTCAAAAGGAGCTTATCGAGAGGGCTTCATGGATGAAGGCGATCAAGCTTGGGATAGAAGTAACCGTGGGATGGAGGTAAAAAGATGAAAACAGTAGATCTAAACTGTGATATGGGAGAGAGCTTTGGCGCCTATCAATTGGGCAACGATCAAGAAATTTTGTCCTATATCACCTCTGCAAATGTGGCATGTGGTTTCCACGCTGGCGATCCTGCGACGATGAGAAAAACAGTGCAAATGGCTTTGGAGGCAGGTGTGGCAATCGGTGCCCATCCCGGATTCGCTGATTTGGTCGGCTTCGGTCGCCGCAACATGGAGATTTCCCCTGAAGAGGCATACGATCTAGTCGTGTACCAAATCGGCGCCCTGCAAGCGTTTGTTCGGGCAGAAGGGGGCGTCATGCATCATGTGAAGCCACATGGGGCCTTGTACAATATGGCAGCCACAAGACCTGCTCTGGCTGAGTCTATCGCGTTGGCTATCTACAAAGTAAATCCGGAACTAGTGTTGTATGGCTTGGCCGGAAGTGAGTTAACGCGTGCTGGGGAAAAAATCGGTCTGATCACGGCGCACGAAGTCTTTGCTGACCGTACGTATCAACAGGATGGTACGCTGACACCGCGCAGTCAGCCGAATGCGATGATTTCGGACCAACAGCAATCCCTCCAGCAAGTCATTCGCATGGTAAGCGACGGACGTGTCCCGACCCAGCAAGGTGTTGATATCCCGATTCAGGCCGATTCCATTTGTATTCACGGCGACGGCGCTCATGCGTTGGCGTTCGCGCAGAGCATCCGTGAAGCTTTGTCAGGAGCTGGCATTACAATCGCAGCACGTATTGCTCGATAGATCTCTATCGGGCTTTTTCTGTTTCCGCACAAGGAGGCTGGTATCGTACGGTACCTCGCTTTTTCCCCCAGAGGAGGAAGAGCAAGAACAGCAGCGGGATATAGCCATAAATAAAAACGATGCTTACTTTCCCATAAAAATCGAGTGTCATGAGCAAGGGAGCTGTACCTTCGAGCAGATAGGAACCGATTGCCAAAGATAGTAAGAGAAGCAAAAGGGCGCGGATTTGACTGAGACCAAATATCTGTTTCATTCCGTGGGTAACCCCCCATAGATTGAGGCAGATGTTGGGTAAAATCACGAACAGCCACAGAGAGATCACAATGAACTCCAATCGCTGCAAAATAGGAATTTCGACGATTTTGAGCATGGTCAAGGTCGGCCAAATAATCTTATCCAGTTCACCATGGGTGAACATGAGGAATGTTACGATAGCGACGGCTACATACAGGAGTGTGCTGAAAAGGACGCCAGCGTGTGCCCATTTTTGCGAGTGAGCTCCTTGCTTGATAAACGGGTAGTAGATGACCAGTAATTCAAAGCCCATATAATTGATCACAGCGTCTTTGGCAGACGCAAATAAGGCGGTAAAGTTATGTGAAAACATCGGGAACAAGTTATTCGGGTGAGCGTATTCGAAAGGGAATAAAAACAAGGGAAGCATCAAAAGCGCCGGAATCACCACACCGAAAAAGCAGACGCCGGTAACTGTACGAAAACCACCAGCGACAATATACAAAATGAGGAGCAAAATAATCAGCGTCGTACTCCACGTATACATGAGTGGGAAAATAAACTGCTTCACAATACTGACGTAAGAACGCAAGATGAGAAAAGCAGCCATCCAGACGTAGATTAATACGACAAAGCTCATCAACTTGCCTAGCCATTTTCCAAAGACCAGCTCGTGAAGGGAGAACAGGTCATGGCTGCCCGCATTCAGCATGAAATAGAGCATCCAAATAATGAGATGGATGCTTGCCCCAGCAAGTAGAAGGGAGATCCAGGCATCGTATCCGGCATGGGTTACGATTGTCCGTTGAAACCCTAGTATCCCTACCCCCACAATATTGGCATGCACGAGAAAAAATACGAAAAAAGGTGAAACCATCGCGCTTTCCCGAATGGAAGTACTCACCTGATCCCTCCTGGTTCTTCATTACTCACCCGTTTGCTCCAGCTTGATCGAGGCCGTCACTGCGATTTTTATTTGTGGATAAATCTTTTTGAAGTGGGAGTAGTTCCATGACGTGCTTCGACTACGAACGAAATCACCAAATCCAACCGGATCAACCTCAAGCTTCTGTAAATGCTTCACAAAGCTCGTCGCCTCCTTTTGCAGGTACGAGGAAAGCTCTTTTTCCATTTGATGTAGAACTTGTGGATCGGATAATTGCAGCCACTTCGAATAATCTTTGATTTGCCCATTTACCGTGAGCTTAATCATGATGCTGGGGATAGGCTTAGTCGTATTGAGATCGAAGACGGCATGGGAATGCAGATTTTTCAAGAGTCCGGATTCTTTTCGATTATTGATCGTTACCTCAAACGGAATTTGACCACTCTTGGCTTTTTCGACCATGATTTTTAACAAAAAGCTTTCTTTTGAATTGATGCGATGCACGAATTTGTCATCTCGGAAAAGCGCGACACCATCCAGCTTCACTCTGTCATTATGCATCACGAAATAGGGAAGATAAGGATCGCGACCCTCGCCGTATAAATGAAACAAGAAAATGTGCAGGTTGGTCTTGGGCATATTCAGCGTTTTGATATTTTGAGCGACGCTATCGGAGATGAAAAAAGGAACTTGCATATGACGCATGCCTTTCAAAATCGTCAATGCTTTTGGTTCCGCGACTGCGAGTTGAAGACGAAAACCGATAGCGGGATCGCGACAAAGCGTATGTACAAGCGTTTCCACTCCGTTTTCAGCATATTTCCTCCCAACAATGACGGAGCGCAACTGTCCAAGCTCCACTTGTGAGGGGGTGATGGCGTTAAAATCAGGGAGGATCGTAAACAAATTCGAGCTTTTTGTTTCCAACAGCTCGACCTGAGTCTTTTCCTTTCCGTATATGTGAGTGATGGCTGCCCCTTTCATTTTTTGGTCTTCGAGATCGAGACCGAGTGAATGAATTAATTGCACTTCGCTGACAATTCGAGTCGAAGAGCAGCCAGCCAAGATCACGATCAATAGCACGAGTATCCATTTCCTCTTTGCAACCATGTTTCTTCGATGGCTCCTTCATCTATTCATCCATATCTCTTTTTTGAGTCGCCTTGTCAGGATCGTATCTCCACTGCGAGATGACACGCATAACAGCAGACCTTCTGGCCGTTCTGCTATAAGAAGAGCGAATGAAGCTGTCCGCAAAGCTACGTCTTCGAAAAGGGTAAAGCGGAGCCAGATAAGGTGTTCCTAACGATTTGAGTTGAAGCAGATGAGTCAGCATGAACATTAAACCGATAGCGATTCCAAGCCCGCCCCAAATTCCAGCCAAAATAATGAGCGGGAAGCGCAAGAACCGGATCGTGTTTGACATTTTGTAGATGGGGGTGGTAAAAGAGGCAAGCGCCGACAGAGCTACGATGATCAGCAAGATATTACTGGTCAAGGCTGCTTCTACCGATGCTTGTCCAATGACGATTCCACCAACAATTCCGAGAGTCTGTCCGACTTTTGTCGGGAGCCTTGCACCTGCTTCTCGCAAGAATTCGATCGTTAGCTCCAAGAAAAGTACTTCCAAGACGGGAGGAAAAGGGACGTACTTCCTCGATAAAATGATCGGAGCCAGCATGTCTTGCGGAATCATTTCCAGATGGAAAGTGAGAACCGCCGTATAGGCAGGCGTCATCAAGATCGAAAAAAGCACCCCGAAAATGCGAATCAACCGAAACAAGGACGATAAGATCCACGGTAAATAATAATCCTCAGGAGAAATGAAGAAATCAAAGATCGTGGTTGGACCGGTAATGACATACGGAGATGCATCGGAAATAATCACGATCTGCCCGAGAGTTAACGCATAAATGACCCCGGTCAATCCTTTCTGTAGACAGAAACAGCGGGAAAGGGGTATTCGAATTGTCACTCATGATCTGGTCGAGCTGTGACGAATCAAAAATAATATCGAAGTCGATCGTCTGTAGTCTTTGCTGAACGGTTTCAATGTGCTGAGGATTTGTAATACCAGACAAATAAACAACGGCGATGCGTGTATGAGAGAGCGTACCTAACGTCAACTCTCGAATGATTAGTTTTGGTGTGCTGATTTGTTGACGGATGAGATGCAGGTTGATATCGATATTTTCAACAAAGCCGACTTTTGGTCCAACAACACTAAACTCGTTTTCCGTATCGTTGTCCGTTCGCAAACCTTCAGTCGGATTGGACAGATTGATCAGGGCAAAAAAATGCAAATTGTCTTTTGGCTGTATAGCAGCGTAGCCCGTCATGATCTTCGAGACGACCGTCTGTATGTCATCTGTATAAATAATATCCTCCACATGGACGAAGCGGGAAAAATGACGCAGTTCCGTGAGCGATTCATTTGTTTCTATGCGTTCTTGATAGGGACGCAAGAGATTTTTTTGCAGCAGCTCTGTTTTTATCAAGGTTTGATAGTACGAAATGACAAAAGGACTTTCCTCGTTCAGTAGGGGGAAATGCTTAAAATCGTTCGAGTCTTGTGCGATGGAAAGAAACTCATTCCATTCCGTTATCATATCGGTTTCGCTCCAGAAGCTGTTGATCATTTGTGTTTTACTATGTCCGGTTTGCAGTGGAATTATTATCTAGGATATAGAATGATTTCCTAGAGGGCGGGGAACAATCAAACAAAGAACGAAGCGTGAACAGAAATGGAAATTGAGGGGTTCATATGCTGGAAGTTAACTGTGATACATCATCGCTGAAGGCGGAATTGCTGCAAGAGCTGAGGGGAATATCCGCTACGTTGGATGAGAGCATTCATGCGTTAAAAAACGAAAACGAATGTGTGCTTGGGACGTTTGATCAAATACGGACGAAGTTTAGCCGACTCGAAACAGTAGCAGCCTCCTTTTATCTACAATGCTATCTCTCACCCTATACAGGAAAATATCTGGATTTATCCAAGGCTGTTCAGCACTTGGCCAAACGGCGCCAAGGAGCATTGATTGTCGTTGAGCGTGAGGACCCGCTTGATCTGCTGCTGCAAGCAGGCATACCGATTGAGGCCACGATGAGCCATTCCTTGCTGGAATCGATCTTTTATCCTGGCAGCCCTCTGCATGATGGGGCCGTCCTGATTCGGCAAAATCATATCGTGTCCGCTGCCAATGTATTGCCATTATCTCAGGTTGTGGTAGGGGAAAAAAAGCTGGGAACCAGACATCGTGCTGCGTTGGGTCTGAGTGAAAAAAGCGATGCGTTGATCGTTGTTGTCTCCGAGGAAACGGGGAAAGCGTCCTTTGCCATGCAGGGACACTTGTATCCGATTATTTCCCCTTCATGAAAGGGCTTTGCGAAAAGTGGTTGTATGCGAGAAAAAAGAGGCTGGATTTGTCATGGTGATGATGAAATCCAGCCTCTCGCTATGTCATTCTCGTGTTAGATTCAAGCCCAGTTTCCGTTGCGGAATAGCGGTTCACGCTTGCCGTCAGCTGTTTCTCCATCAATGTTCATCTCGGCGGAGCCGATCATGAAATCGACGTGGGTGAGGCTGATATTGATACCGCAGCTAGCCAGCTCCTCATTGCTCATGTCAGCACCACCTTCAATATTCACACTATAAGCGTTCCCGATCGCCAAGTGGTTGGACGCATTTTCATCAAAGAGCGTGTTATAGAAAATGATATTTGATTGCGAGATAGGGGACAGGTGAGGAACCAACGCCACTTCCCCCAAATAATGCGAGCCTTCATCTGTCTCAATTAATTGCTTCAGGGACTCTTCACCCTTTTCAGCAGTTGCCGAGACAATCCTTCCTTTTTCAAAAGTCAGCGTAAAGTTCTCGATCAAATTCCCATGATAGCTCAAGGGCTTGGTGCTGCGAACGGTTCCATTGACGCCTTCTTTTAATGGCGCAGTGAATACTTCTTCTGTCGGCATATTGGCCATGAAGGAGACGCCGTCTTTATTTACGCCACCGCCACCAATCCAAATGTGGTTTTTAGGCAGCTCAATCGTCAAATTGGTGCCAGGAGCTTCGTAATGAAGATAGCGATATTGTTTGGAATTGAGTTGATCCACCTTGCTGTTCAATGTCGTATGATGGTCATGCCAAGCTTGGACAGGGTCATCCATATCTGCGCGAGTGGCGCGGAAGATGGCATCCCACAGGGCTGGCTCCTGTTCCTCTTGTGGCAAATGCGGGAAGACCATGGCTGCCCATGCAGGTGATGGGACAGCTAACACGCACCAGCTCACTTTATCGGACATGGTATAGCTGCGGAACTTATGGAGAGCTTGACCAGCTGTTTTGTTAGCCGTAGAAATGCGGTCAAGATTTACTCCCTTCAGCAAATCAGGATTCGCCGCAGAAATGTAGAGAAACGCCGCGCCATTTTCCGCCATTTCCTCTAATCCCTGTACCTTCCATTGCGGGTATTCACGAAACGCCTCATCAGGAGCCAAATCATATTTCATTCTTGTGAGTTCATCGTCGGTCCAATCAATATGAACGTGCTTGGCACCCGCTTCGTACGCTTTTTTGGCTACCTTTCTTACAAAGGGAGCAGTAGATAGCGGAGCAGATACGACTAACGTTTGCAAAGGCTGTACGTTGACGCCGACTTTTACTGCGAGATCAGCGTAACGGTCAAACAAGATTTCAAAAGACATGGTTCATTTCCTCCTTTTAAGAACAAAAGGCTTACTTGCATTCTATCTATTTAACCTTACCCTCCGAAATCACCTGCTTATCATTTGAAAGAATTTCCTAGGAAAGCGCAGAAAAAGACAGATTACGGCCTATTTCGAGCCAGTTATCCACTTGTTTATTTTGATAAATTGTAGGAAAATTCAAATGAAAAGGCAATTTTATTACATAAAAAATTTTTATTGGCAGAATAAAGGAGGCAGTCAGTGTGAAGACAAGACAGACACGTGATCAAGTCGCAGTCGAGTATACGTGGAACCTGAACGATCTGTTTGAGAGTCAGGAAGCGTGGGAGCAAGAATTAGCAGAAATTATACAGGATCTGCCTGTCGTCACTGCATTCAAAGGTCAGCTGCATAAGTGTGGAGAGACATTGTTGGCATGCTTGGAGGCAAATGAGGCGCTCAATGTTCGGGCGAGTGTCGCAGCGACGTATGCCAGACTGCGGTCGTCTGAAGACGGGACGAACCCACAAAACCAAGCGAACTCTGCACGGGTAGGGGATGTCGTATCCCAGTTAAACGCTGCGCTTTCTTTTATTCCTTCGGAGATTTTGGCGTTGCCTGAAGGAAAAATCGAGAGCTTCTTGAAGGAAGAACCAGGACTCGAAACATTCCGCAAAAGCTTGAAAGATTTGCTGGAAACAAAGCCGTACCGATTGTCGGCTGAGACCGAGGAAGCGTTTGCGGCGATGGGCGAGGTTTTCGGTGCCCCATACAACATTTACTTGCGCGGAAAGCTGTCCGACATGTCATTTGCACCCGTCCATGATGGCGAGGGAAATGAGCGTCCAGTATCCTTCGCGCTGTTTGAGACCGATTATGAGATGTCTTCCGATACGACGCTACGCCGTGCTTCGTACGAATCCTTTTCGAAGACACTCGCTTCCTACCAAAACTCCTTCGCTGCGGTATACGCGTCAGAGGTGAAAAGACAAACCGTCATGTCTCGTCTACGTGGCTATGAAACCGTAACAGACATGCTGCTTAAGCCACAGCAAGTTACACTGGATATGTATCACAACATCCTGGATATCATTGGGAATGAACTGGCTCCGCACATGCGACGCTATGCGAAGCTGAAAGCAAAAGAGCTCGGCCTTGAGAAGCTGGCCTTTTGTGATTTGAAGGCACCGCTTGACCCGGAATTCAGCCCGCCAGTTACGATTGAAGAAGCTGGGCAAAAGATACTGGCATCCTTGCAAGTGATGGGGCCTGAATATACCGCCATTATGGAAAAAGCACTAAATGAACGCTGGATTGACTACGTAGACAACGTGGGCAAATCGACAGGTGCGTTCTGCTCAACGACATACAGTAAGCACTCTTACATTCTCATTACGTGGTCGGGAAATATGCGCAGTGCTTTCACTCTGGCTCATGAGCTGGGGCATTGCGGACATTTTATGCTGGCGACAAGAGAGCAAAGCTTTACGAACTCTCGTCCATCGCTGTACTTTATCGAAGCGCCTTCCACACTCAACGAGCTCTTGCTCGCGCAGCACATCGTGGAGCAATCCGACGATCCACGTCTGAAGCGCTGGGTCATTTTGCAATTGATGAATACGTATTACCACAACTTTGTCACACATTTGCTAGAAGCGAGAATGCAACGAAAAGTGTACGAAGCAGCGCAAAATGACGTACCATTGACAGCTAAACAGCTCTCCGAATGGAAAGGGCAAGTGCTCGCAGACTTCTGGGGGGATGCCGTTGATCTGGACGATGCAGCTAGTCTTACATGGATGCGCCAGCCGCACTATTACATGGGGCTGTATCCGTACACGTATGCAGCTGGTTTGACCGCTTCTACCGCAATGGCAGCGAGCATCAAGCAAGAGGGACAGCCTGCCGTTGATCGTTGGATCGAGGTGCTCAAAGCAGGAGGGACGCTGACGCCGCTTGCGCTGATGAAAAAAGCTGGCGTGGATATGTCAGATCCGCAGCCAATCCGCGAGGCGGTTGCCTACGTCGGCAGTCTGGTTGACGAGCTGGAAAGACTGTTTTAACCTGAAATAAGAAGAAAAGGCTTGTGATCGCAAGGAGTCACAAGCCTTTTGATTTGATCAAGCAAGAAGGAGTCGTCATCATGACCGAATTTACGCAGCGCGCACTAAAAATCATTGCCGGGATTCCAGTTGGCCATGTCATGACGTACGGTCAAATTGCAGCGTTGGCCGGGAGTCCGAGAGCTGCCAGACAAATCGTTCGCATCCTGCATTCCATGTCCAAAAAGCACCAGCTTCCTTGGCATCGAGTCATCAACGCCCAAGGAAAGATCGGATTGCAAGATTTGGATTCGTTCACGCTGCAAAAAATGGCCTTGGAAAGCGAAGGGATAGTCGTGTCAGCAGCAGGAGAAATAGCGTTGGAGCGCTATCAGTTTCGCCCACAGGTAGTAGATGAGCCGGGATTCTAATAGCCGACCTCTACCGAAGCGATGACGATATAGGCAAGGTCGTTCTTGTCCTCTTTTTCAGCGATCACGACCCCGCTGCTTGTCAGCATGCCGCCATCGACGATTTCGAAGGAGACTTCCCCGTAAGGCAGTGCTTGGCGAACCGTTTCCAAGTCGAGCTTGTCCTTGTCAGCTGGAACGGCAAGTCTCACATGTACTTTCATGTTATGGATATCGTTTCCTGGCAGGACAGAACGCAATCCAGGCATCGAATTATGATGGATAGCATTTTGAACAGCGCGGACTGCGGCTTTGGTGACGTTTTGACCATGCATGTCAATGCCCATTCCAATTTCAATAAACATTACTTTTTCCATTGGTTTGTTCACTCCTGTTTTATTCTATTTTTCTACCATCCTTATCTTACCACGAAAAGGAATGGTTTTTTCTCTCATCTGTATTGTGTTTATCGTCAAGACATGTCATCATAACATGTTAGCATCTATGCTTGACGATTCTTTACATTATTGGAGGCAGGTCACAATTGGAACGTTATCCTTTTGACTACGATCCGTCCCAGCCGTTCATCTCTCAGGTGAGTGATTGGGTAGCGGACGTTTTTTATGAAGTATTGCCTGAGGCTGGATTCGAGGTGCGTGATGAGCAAATCTACATGGCCTTTCAGCTTGAACGGGCTTTTATAGAAAAGCAAACGATTTTTGCAGAGGCGGGAGTAGGAACGGGGAAAACATTGGCTTACCTGCTGTACGCGATCTGCTATGCACGATATACCAGAAAGCCCGCCATCATTGCCTGTGCGAATGAGTCGCTGATTGAGCAGCTCGTAAAACCGGAAGGCGATATTGCCAAACTGGCTCGCCATCTCAACCTGACGATTGACGCGAGACTCGGAAAATCTCCGGACCAATATGTCTGCTTGCGCAAGCTGGATGAGGCGAGATTCCAGCCTGAGACAGGTGAGGCTTTCCAGCATATTTATCAAGAGCTGCCATCGTTTGTCCATACACATGAGGCCTTGCAGTCGTTTTATCCGTACGGGGATCGCAGCACTTATCCTGACCTGGATGACCAAGAATGGGCGCAGATGAACTGGGATACTTTTCAGGATTGCTTTGTGTGCGACAGACAGCACCGCTGTGGGCAGACCCTTTCCAGAAATCATTATCGTCAGTCAGCCGATTTGATCATTTGCTCCCATGACTTTTATATGGAGCATGTGTGGACCTATGAGATCCGCAAACGCGGAGGTCAGCTACCGTTGTTGCCGCCGCATAGCTCGGTTATTTTTGACGAGGGTCATCTGTTGGAGCCTGCTGCCCAAAAAGCATTGACGTACAAGCTGAATCACTCCGTCTTCGAAGAAACGATTACGCGTGTCTTGAAGGGTGAGATCAGGGAAGAGCTCGCTATTGCCATTGAAGAAGCCATTGCCCAGAGCGAGGAGATGTTCTCCCGATTGAACGAAGAGAGCAAGGCTGTGTTGGGCTCCAACCGCAAAGAAATCCATTTTCATCCAGAACTCCTTGCAACCATCCACCGTTTTACGAGTCTCGTCAGTTGGATTGAGGAAGAGCTGGCGCTCGAGGGTGGACTGTATACGTTGGACGAGTTCCAGCTGCGAATTGTCGAGGAGCATCTGGAAATGATGCAGCTGGCACTGGGACTTTTCCAAGACCCGGATCACGTCATTTCCTGGATGAGTGAAGAGATTACAGGACCGACCTTGGTCGTCATGCCAAAAAAGGTGCAGGAAGTACTGGAAGAGCGTGTATTCTCACAAAAGATGCCGATTGTCTTTTCGTCGGCGACTCTATCTGTTGATGGATCATTCAACTATGTGGCGGACAGCTTGGGAATTGAGCAATATCTGTCGTTCTCGGTTGCATCTCCATACGAGTACGACAAGCAAATGGAAGTATACGTACCAACACTATCTGCGACCGACACCTTTGCGGAAAAAATGAGACAGGCTACTCAATTGCTGCAAAAATCAGCGGGTAGTGCGCTGTTGTTGTTTTCCTCCATGGAGGAATTACAGCAATTCAAGGCCGCTATCAAAAACGAGCCTACCTGTACGGATCTGCGATTCTTGTTCGAAGGAGATGCGGAAATCAGCCATCTGATCTCTCAGTTCCAAAACGACGAGAAAAGCAGCCTCTGTGCGGTGAGCCTGTGGGAAGGGCTTGATGTACCGGGGCCTTCGTTGTCCAATGTGATCATTTGGTCACTGCCATTCCCGCCGAATGATCCGGTGTTTACAGCAAAACGAAAAAGTGCAGCAAATCCTTTAGACGACGTAGATATGCCTTACATGCTGCTGAGACTGCGTCAAGGCATCGGGCGTTTGATCCGCACGAGAGAGGATAGCGGTCTGGTATCGATCTTGAGTCTGGAATTGAGCCAAAATGACAAGCTGAGACAGCACGTACAGGATGTATTTCCAAGTGGCGTAGAGTGGAAAACGTCTTTAGACGGTGTATTGGCGTAATGAAAAAGCAGGAAGCCATGAAGGCTCCTGCTTTTTTCTGTGGCTATTCTGGCATGTTGCCGACAGAAGGGTCGACGACGAAATCTGGCTTGAAGCCTTCATATTTTACTTCGGATACCATTCCTTGCGCAGCATGGCCCAAATCGTGGCAGTGGAACATCCAGTCTCCTGGATTGTCAGCTTCAAAGGCAACGACGTAAGATTCACCCGGCAAAATGTTCAGCGTATCTTTAACCAGAGGGGAGCCTGAGATAGGCTGACCATTTTTGCTTACTACTTGAAAGAAATGTCCGTGCAAATGCATCGGGTGGATATCTTTCGGGGATTTGTTCACCAGTGTGACTTTGACCAGATTTCCTTTTTTGACGTTGAGCGGAGGGACATTTGGGAACGTTTTACCATTGATGGTAAAGGCCATTTTTCCATCTGCCGTTTCCGTGTTCAGATCCATTTGATACGAGATGTCATATTTCTGCTCTAGTGTAAAGCTGCTTTTTGCCGCCTCGCCGTATTTGGTAATGTCTATCGTCGGCATATCGCCAGCTTCGGATTTGGCTGCTTTTGATTCCGAACCTTCGTAGACGATGGGTACGACAAGGGACTTGGCGCCTGGGTTTGTGCTGCGCTCCTCTAGTAACCATTTGCCAGGATTGTTTGCGACAAATTCGAGATCATATCGTTCTCCTGGCCCGATATTGAGGAGCTGGCCGCCTACTAGTGGCGGGTTATTAATCGGTTGCCCGTCTGTTGCTACGATTTTAAATTCATGACCTTGCAGGTTCAGCTTGTGGTTCAAGTATCCAGCATTGATCAGGCGGATTCTGACCTTCTCACCTTCTTTAACAGATAGCGGCTGGATTGCCGGGCCTGTTTTTCCATTCATGGAAAAGATCGTATACATCAGAGGCATCATCTCAGCGTCACTCATGGGCATCTCCATACTGGCCATATTGTGACCACCAGTGGACGAGCTATCGGAAGAAGGGGCACTGGTGCCATGGCTCATACCACTTCCGTGCATTTCCGCCATGCTATCGTCCTGCATCCATTCATCCAAAACGAGGGTAAAGTCCTTATCAACAGACTCTGGCGTAACCGGTTCCACCACAAGTGAACCGTACAACCCTTTGTCTACCTGCTTGGCGCTGTTTTGATGCGAGTGGTACCAGTATGTCCCGGCAACGTCCACTTTGAATTTGTAGGTGAAGCTTTCGTTTGGTCGTACGGCATTTTGGGTAACCCCAGGGATTCCATCCATGTTGTTCGGGACGGGTAAGCCATGCCAGTGAATGGTGACCGGCTCGGGCAATTCGTTTTTCAACGTCACGCTGATGGTTTCCCCTTGTTTGACACGAAGCTGTGGACCTGGAACGGTTCCATTGTACGTCCATGCGTTTTTCATGGTCTTGTCATCGAGGTGGAGCATCTTTTCTTTTGCCGTGAGGGTAAATGTTGTGCCTGTAAGTACCTCCATCGACGAGTCGCTGGATGCGGCCATCTGTTGGGGTTGAGCCTGTGAGGATGTTTCGGGTGAAGAATTCATGCTGTGTCCATTATGATCCATGGTGGTATTGTCAGTGGCAGTTGAGCATGCGGATAACAGCAAAACGCCACCTATAACCAGTGGATAAGCCCATGGGCGTATTGTCCGTTTGTTCATGTGCACTTTTTCCTCCTTTTCGCTGTTGGAGAAAGCGTACCAAACGATTGTGTAGAAAACATGAAGACAGGATGTATGACACTTCTGTTACGCATTGAACAAAAATGGGAAAGTAAGCGTGAACAAATGCTATAATGGAGTATCGTACATAGAAGTAATCAGTAGAATCGGACAGGGATGGTGTTCACGTGTGGGTAACGTAGATTTTGCGAGCTTGCCTTGGAATGTTTTTTGGGTTGGAGTCGCTTATTTTTTGGTCACAGGAGTCTTTTTCTGTCTTGGATTTATGCGATTGCTCTCCGAACGGGTGAAAAGTGGCATCGCATGCATGGTGATTGCGGTTGTCAGCGGTGGTCTTTTCTTGAATTATTTGTTTACTCATCATATTTAAATTGGGATAATCAAGCGAAAATCCTCGTCGGTGCTGGTAATCGATGGGGATTTTATTTTTGTCTTGTGTTTCCCGTTTCGATTGGCGAAAATGGTAGTGATAGGGGAATGGCCGTGGTTGATGTCGCTTTCCTTCGGGGGATACCGATTCCAAAGCAACCATTCGGTACAATTTGGAAGAGATGATACATACAAGCTTTTGGATTTGACATGTCATCAAGCAGGAACTTATTGGCTCAAAGGTTTATCAACGAATGACAATCAGGAATGTCAATACAACTCGCAAAATTTATGAACGGATGCAGGCTGTTGATCCGTAAATCTTTTGTGACAAGTAAACACGTTGCATTTTGCATCTGACAGTGGTGGTCTGCGATGATCAACAATCGTGAAGCTGATGGGGGAAAGTATACCAGCAGCTTCTTTTTTTGTTCCGCGTTTTTACCGGGAAAAAATAGGGTCAGAATGTAAACAGTTTGTAACGAGTTATCCCCCGAAACCGTCATATAATCAGGTTACACACAACTACGCAGCAAGAGTCTAACGTAAGACAAGGACCGGGTAATTTCCTTGTGAGACCATCCACTATAAGGAAGGTGTGATGCATATATAAGGGAGTAAGTGAACCAAGAACAACGAGATAGTGAGTAGTTCATCACATCCTGAATACGGGCAACGATGATGGGAAGAATTCATTTTCCATAAAGATAATGAACGAGACCAACCCCCGCTTTCGCACGATTCCAGAAACAGGGGTTTTTGCATTCATAGAGCACGCAATTCCCGATGTGTAATGACTGCCCCCAACAACAAAGGACAATAACAGAACGGAAGGTAAAAGGGGAGAATGAAATGTTTTGCATGGCGAGCACGAAGAATCACCATAAAAATATGAAAAGGACGATGGGTACGAAAAGAAACAATAATCAGAACGAATTAATCACTCGCCAACATGCAACGATGGGAGGCCACCAGCATGCCTGAACCGATCAAAGGCTCCAGCAGTCGATACATGGCTGGGATCGACGGGCTTCGTGCGCTGGCGGTACTCGCAGTCATTATTTATCACTTGAATTACGACTGGGCACCCGGGGGATTGCTGGGTGTCGGTATTTTCTTCGTTTTATCGGGATATTTAATTACAGACTTATTAATTGCAGAATGGAATCGAAATGGCAGACTCGACATGAAAAACTTTTGGTTGCGCCGTGCCAGAAGACTGCTCCCAGCGCTGTTCCTCATGTTGTTTGTGGTGGTGACAGGGGTAGCCATCTTTTCCCCAGCCCAGTTGGAAACCATTCGAGGAGATGTAGGAGCAGCCGTTCTGTACATGAGCAACTGGTGGCTGGTCTTTCATGACGTATCTTATTTTGAAAAATTCGGTCCGCCCTCACCATTAGGCCATCTGTGGTCATTGGCGGTCGAAGAACAGTTCTATGTCATTTGGCCGCTTGTACTCGCGCTGGGACTCCGCTTCCTGAAGCGCAGGGGGCCAATCATGATCATTACTTTGGTGATGGCTGCACTATCCGCCATCCTCATGGCTGTATGGTATGAGCCAGGTCTTGATCCGAGTCGTGTATATTACGGAACGGACACACGCGTATTCGGATTGTTGATCGGTGCCGCACTCGCCATGATGTGGCCGAGTCGCTTGCTTACGGCGAACATTTCGCAAAAAGCGCGAATTACGCTTGATCTAAGCGGTCTCTTGAGCTTAGGGATTCTTTTGTACAGCATTTGGAACACGAATCAATATGATGACTATTTGTACGAAGGCGGGCTCGTCCTTCTGTCTGTCGTCAGTGCCGTGCTGGTCGCCGTACTCGCACATCCGGCAAGCAGCTTGGCGAAATGGATGGGCTGCAAGCCACTGCGCTGGATTGGCGTTCGATCTTACGGTATTTATTTGTGGCATTACCCTGTTATTGTTTGGACGAATCCGTTTTTGGCGGAATGGGAGTGGATGGCGATACCTGGAGCGGTTTTGCAGCTCCTCGCAAGCATTTTGTTGGCATCTCTGTCATGGAAATATCTCGAAGAGCCTATTCGCTACGGTGCATTAGGAAAAATTTGGAAGCGTTCCGGTAAGGCAGGGCAGAAAACAAAACGGTTAAACCGTGTTTTGGCCACTGGTTGCGCGATTGCTCTTTGTGTTACGTATTATGGGATCGCTTCGCTCACGTCAGATGCGACCGCTGGAAATGTGACGCAGCCAACTCAAACGGTCACCGAGACAAAGGTTCCCGACAAGCCCCACGGTCCTGAGGTGCCAATCGTAGAGAAGAAGCCGGAAACGGTTCAAAAACCAGCTACTCCACCCACAAAACCGAAAAATGAGCAGAAGCCAAATAACAACGGACAAAAGCAGAAGCCTGCCGAGAAGCAGAAAGATTCGAATGCTTCCAAACAGCCTGACCAAAAACAGGAACCGATAAAAGCGATAGGCTCTGGTAAAGGGATTACTGTGATCGGTGACTCGGTCATGCTTGATGTGGCTCCTTACCTGGAGAAACTATTGCCAGGGATCGTCGTGGATGCCAAAATCGGAAGGCAAATGGCGCAAGCTCCTGAGGTGATTGCGCAGCTCAAGGCTAAAGGTCAATTGGGAAATCGCGTCGTGATTGAATTGGGCTCGAACGGCGCCTTTAGTAAAGGGCAACTCGACAAGCTGCTGCAATCACTGAATGGCGTAGAGCAAATCATTCTCGTCAATTCTCGCGTACCTAAACCGTGGGAAAGCGTCGTGAATAAGATGCTGGCGGAAACGGCCGCAGCTCAATCACATGTCGTTCTTGTGGATTGGTATACGGCAAGTGAAGGGCAAAGCTCTTACTTTTACAAAGACGGTGTTCACCCGAATAAGGAAGGCTCACAAAAATACGCGGCACTCGTGGCGAGTGCAATCGCGCCGACGGAGCCAGAGAAGAAGCCGGAAGTGAAAGAGGAAGAGAAAGCGAAAGAGTCGGCAGTAGAAGAGACAGGGCAGATGGAAGGGGCACTGGAAGCAACCGAGGAGACCCCTATGGTAGAAATGGTACAATAAAGGGAAGACCAGTGAACCAACTTGTTCGCTGGTCTTTTTTATGTGACAGGGCGTACAAAAAAACATCATTTCCATCAAACAATAGCAGATCAGCTCATGGACTTTTTTCTCACTCTCCTGTACGATAGCTAACGGAAGAATAATGCATCGGGTGAAAGAAGGAACAATCATGATTCGGTCGTACTTGCTATTGCTTTTTTGTGTGACGTTGTGGGGCAGTAATTTTGTGTTCGGAAGCATGCTGGTTAAAGAGTTTCCTCCGCTGTTTTTGGCAGATGTACGCTTGCTTTTCACATCAATGTTTCTCATCATCTACGCGTGGCTGGCCAAAAAATTCGTGAAAATCACAGCTCGTGAGCTAGGACTTCTTGTATTGCTAGGCTTGATCGGGACGCTGGCGAATCAAACGGCGTATTTCAACGGGCTCTTGACGACAGACGCGACAACGGCATCGTTGATTCTTTCCTTGTCACCGATTGTCACCGCAGTGCTGGCCTCTTTGTTTTTGAAGGAGCAGTTTACCTTGCGTATGAAGATTGGGTCTGGCCTGGCGCTTATGGGAACATTCTTCGTTGTCGGTATTGGTGCTGGACTCTCCGTTACCAAGGGAGTCTTGCTCATTGTGATTGCCATGGTCGCATTCTCGTCTTCCATGATCATCATTCGCAAACTGACGCAAACCATCCAGCCGTTTATTGCCACTGTTTACTCGACGACGGTTGGCACGTTGTTTTTGACTCCTGCCGCGCTGTTGACAATCGAGCCCGGGACGCAGATCAGCCATGAAGTGTGGGCATGGGCGATGCTCATTTTGACCGCGATCCTCATGCAAGGAATATGTGGAATCGTCTGGAATCAGCAATTAAAGGTGGTAGGGACGGGCAAAGCAGCTATTTTTCTTAACCTGCAGCCCTTTGTAGCGATGCTGGTCGGGTTTTTACTGCTTGGCTCGCAGGTGACGTCGATTCAAGTCGGAGGCTCCTTGTTGATCGTCGTGGGTGTGATTGTTGCCAGTGTTCAAAAGAAACAAGCTGTTCAGCCATCGAAATCGGTATAGAGCTTACTTGCTCATAAGAAAAGGACCTGATGGGAAGGTCCTTTTTTTGCATGGAAGGAAAACGAATGGACGCTATACGAATTTATACATTAGGATATCATCTGCGTATTCATTCTCAGCCAGCTTGAATTCTTTCACTTTTCTTCCTTCTTCCACAAATCCAAAGCTTTTGTATAAAGCGATGGCTCTCAGATTGTTGGAGAACACCCCTAAGCTCACTTTTTCAATGAGCGGATGCTGCTTCGCCCAAGCTAACAACTCCTTCAATAAAGCCTTGCCAATGCCCTTATTTCTGTGAGCTTTCTGGATCATCATTGTGATCAAACCTGTATGAGACAAACGCTTCCGAGCCGGAGATACGAACAACGACTATGCCAGCCAATTCCCCTTCACAAAACACATCACGCTGCATAGATAAAAGGGATGCAGCATCCTCGATACGAGCGAAGCGAATGGTCACTTGGTCGTCATTATGTCTAGTCAATGATTTCATCCTTCCTACCATGTTGATGCCTACGCCTAGTTTATCCAATACGACCTATATTTTGAAAGCTTTTCGTAATTGCGCCGACATCTCATCCAACGATTCTTGCGCTTGTTTGATAGTCGTATGGAATCCGATGAAGGAATGGATCAAGCCTTGTTCATTCCGATAGACGACATCGACACCGCTATCGCGTAGCTTGTCAGCATACGCTTTTCCGCCATCTCGCAAAGGGTCGTATTCGGCTGTAATGACCATGGCAGGAGGCAGGGCAGTGAGATCGGCACCATGGATCGGATCAAGATAGGGATTTTGCAGATCGACAGGCGGTAGATAATGAGAGAGGAACCAATTCAGCAATTCCACATCCATCAAATAGCCACGCGCATTTTCCTGCATGGATGGGTAGGGAGTGGTGTCCACAATTCCTACGGCGGGATAGATTAATAATTGAAATACGATAGGCGGCCCCTGTCGTTCTTTCGCCATGAGACTCACGACTGTGGCAAAATTCCCTCCGGCACTATCTCCTCCAACCGCTATCCGCGATGGATCAATGCCAAATTGATCAGCGTGAGCTGAAATATAAAGAAGTGAATCATAGGCATCTTCCAATCCAGCAGGAAAAGGATGTTCAGGTGCGAGCCGATAATCAATAGAAATGATCACACATTTTGCGTTATTTGCGAAGTTGCGACATACCGAGTCTGCTGTTTCGAGATTGCCAATCACAAAGCCGCCCCCATGATAGTACACGAGTGCAGGGAAGGGGGCATGTCCTTCTGGAGTGTATATGCGAATTGGAATGGAACGACCTTCTAAGGGAAGCGAGAGATTCTCTACCTTTTTTACCTGTTCACGTTCCGCGCCTGAATCTCGATTTAGATCAGTCGCCATTCGCATCATCTGTGGTGTCAATTGGTTAAAGTCAACATCATGACGCGAGCGGTTGAAGACGTCTAATATTTGTTGAATCTGTGGATGAACGGGCATGTGTATGACCCCCTAATCGCATATTTGGATAGCTTGCATGCATGACCAGCAATGATCCACAAAAGAAGTTTTCTGGAAATCAAAAGCTTGCGCCTTTCTCAAGGAGCAACAATTAAGTGGTTTGTGGCGAGGGGAGTATACGATAAATTTTCCGTGGGCGCCCCCGGTTTGTTGGTGTCTCTTCCCCAATGAGTTCGATAATGCTGTGCTCTGCCAAGTCACTTAAGATTCTTCGCGCATTGCGAGGTGTCATTCCCATCCATTCCGCGATCATCGAAGCGCTGATATATTTTTGCCCCAGCGCCTTTTGGACGGAAATGATTTTGTTAAACGTCGTAATGCTGACACCAGCTTTTTTCAGATTTTCGCTGATTTCTTTGTCCTGTGTCCAATATTCGTAGCTGATACTGTTCGGCTGACGCAGCGGACCTTCAATCGAACCGTCATGGTCAACGAGGATCACGGCATCCTGATGGTTTTTGGCGTGACCGAGAGCAAGCTGTGCATTGCGCTCCGCAGACAATGCTGTGACACCGAAGCCGATTCCCATATTCGCGTGCGAATGGGTGAGCAGCTTGATTTTTTCCAAAAGGATCGTGGGGTGAAAATCTGGATTGTCTTCATATGATCCGCGGGTGGAAAAAATAATGAACTTGGAATTGCCAACCGCGACGAAGCTACCGGAAATCGACTCTGTGTAATCAAGTACGAGCTCTTGCAACTTCAAATCGAGGCGCCGTAGCTCGTATGCGTTTGCAGGTTCATTCACGAGCTTTTCCATGTCGGATACCTCAATCAATTGAACAGCAATTTGGGAGCGTTTGAAGTGGAGCGTTTCACCCTCTTGCAGAATTTGCTTGAAAATCTCTCGAAATATAAAGCGGGTGAAGCCCATTCGGTATACTCTGATTCCTTGGCGTTTTAATTCTTCGGTGACGTACAGCGTTCCCGTGACACAAGCGTCTACCTTGCCTTCCTGGATCAGCCGGGTGTGATAGGCTACTAATTCAGCTCTCTTCCGGAATTCTTTATACGGCTTTAGGTATGGATTCTCACAGTGCAGGCCCAATTCCTCCAAAGTCTCACGAAAATGCGCTTCCGAAATGGTGTCGAAGCTTACACGATCTAAAGAAAGGCCATCGCGGTATACCAATTCGAGCAACACTTTGGTCAGGACACTAGAATTGACTTGCGGATAAAAGGCTTTTTTCTTGCCAATATGGGCTTTTGCCATCGAATAGGGGGCGACTCCAGAGAAGAACCAGATATCTGTTTCCATATCATTTTCGGCTACATAGGCAGGTACTTGTTCCACTCCTTGATAAACAAAGGAGGTGAGCAGGATGTGATCGGAAAACTCACGACCTACAGCTAGCATTGCATCTACTGAATCTTTTGGACCGACTATGCCAACTTTTATCATCAAAATATCCTCCAAAAAAGTTAAACTACGGGATAAACCATTCGTCAGGAAGGAGATCCATCCTTTCTTCGGCATCTTAGTATGCCAGTCTTTCTTATATAGATAAGAGATAACCCATCAGATGGGTATGCGAGCTGTCGCGACCACGAAGCTTTAAATAGGGATGTTTTAGGGAAAATTTCCGTATTAATTGTTTTATATTTGACAACTTTCAGCAAATTCCTTTATGAATCGATGTAAAAAATAAAAAAATCAGAATTGACATTAAATAATTACGGCACTATATTGTTGAATTAAGGAATGTTTTAGGTCAATTTCCGTTAAAGAGCAAAAAGTTGTCTTTTGATCACGAAGTAGTCAAGAAAGCGAATTCGACATCGAATATGGCGTTCACCTCCGAAGTTCGGTTCTCGCCATCTTCTCGGTGCTGAAAAGTCAACTTTTTGAACTCGAACAAAAGGAGGGTACGTTGAATTTTCTTAATCTTTTTGCAAGTCTGGACTAGGGGGCGTATAGATGTCGCGTTATTTACTCAAAAGAATTTTGATGATGGTACTCACCTTGTGGATTATTGTAACGTTGACTTTTAGCTTGATGCATATGATCCCTGGTGATCCATTCGCGTCGGAGTCAGATCAGTTGCCTGAGCAAATATTGCTCAATCTGCGTGCCAAATACAATTTGGATGAACCACTGCCGATGCAGTATTTGCTTTATCTAAAAAGTTTGGTCATGCTCGATTTAGGACCTTCTATTAAGTCGGAGACACGCGGTGTCAATGACATGATCAAAGATGGCTTCGGAGCATCTGCAATGATTGGTTTGCAGGCGATAGCGGTTGCCCTTTTTTTCGGACTTTTATTCGGAACAATTGCGGCATTAAACCGAAATACCTGGATTGATTATGCGGCAATGGTCATGGCTGTATTAGGAATTGCTGTACCCAGCTTTATCATGGCGCCATTGCTCATTAATTACTTGGCAATTAAATGGCCGTTATTCCCAGTAGCTACGCTTGCCAGCTGGAAACACTCGGTTCTGCCTTCACTCGCACTTGCTTTTGGACCTTTAGCGATCATTACACGCTATATGCGTACGAGCATGATCGACGTGATGAACCAGAATTATATCCGGACCGCTGAGGCAAAAGGAATTCCGACTTTTCTGATAGTGATCAAGCACGGAATCCGCAACGCGATTTTGCCGATCGTCACGTTTATGGGACCGCTTATCGCGGGGTTGTTAACCGGAACGTTCGTCGTCGAAAAGATTTTTGCGGTACCAGGGATCGGCAAGTACTTCGTTGATGGCATTTTCAATCGAGATTATCCCGTTATTTTGGGAACGACAGTCTTCTACAGTGCCATCTTGGTGCTCATTATCTTCTTGATTGATCTGGCTTATATATTCATCGATCCACGAATCAAACTATCGAGCAGGGGGAGGTAGCCAATGGCGGTAGATCAATCAGTAAATGAGTTGTTTCGACCTAGAGCTCAAAAAGCAGATGGACAGATCGCCCAGATGCGACCGAGCCTTACTCATTTTCAACAAGTAGCGAGAAAGCTCGTTAGAAACAAGCTGGCCATGGTGGGGTTGACCCTGATTGTTATGCTGATAGCCATGGCGATCATTGGCCCACATCTTGTTCCATACAGCTATTCCGATCAGAGTCTCTTGAATGCGAATCAGGAAATTTCGAGCGAGCATTGGTTCGGAACAGATGAGCTGGGGCGCGACATGTTTTCACGAACATGGTACGGAGCGCGGATTTCACTGATTATCGGAATATCGGCAGCGTTAATTGACTTGGTCATCGGAGTGACCGTCGGCGGTATTGCCGGATACATGGCCGGTCGAGGCAAAAAAGGAGACCGAATTGATACCATCATCATGCGATTGATCGAGGTCTTGTACGGATTGCCATACTTGCTCGTGGTGATTATGCTGATGGTTGTCATGGAGCCTGGAATTGTTACCATTATCATCGCATTGTCCGCAACCGGTTGGGTAGGGATGGCTCGTCTCGTTCGGGGACAAATCCTGCAATTGAAAAACCAGGAGTTCATCATGGCTGCGCAGGTGCTGGGTGCCAAATTCCCTCGCATTTTATTGCGACACCTGATTCCGAATACCATCGGAGTCATTATCGTGAACTTGACCTTTACGATTCCGTCGGCGATATTTGCAGAATCTTTCCTCAGCTTTCTGGGATTGGGTGTGCAAGCGCCAATCGCTAGCTGGGGCACGATGACTAACGATGCACTCGGCGTCATTTTGACTGGGGATTGGTGGAGACTTTTCTTCCCGGCCTTGATGATTTCTTTGACGATGTTTGCCTTCAATGTTTTCGGTGATGGCTTGCAGGATGCATTGGACCCAAGAATTCGCGAGTAACCTCGCCACGAAGATAGGAGGATCAGACATGGCGGATCATTTGCTACAAGTAGAAAACCTCCGCGTACATTTCAAAACGTACGGTGGAGAGGTACAGGCTGTACGGGGAGTTACCTTTCATGTTGATCGTGGAGAGACACTTGCGGTTGTGGGAGAGAGTGGTTGTGGAAAGAGTGTAACCGCCCAAGCAATCATGGGCTTGATCCCGAACCCGCCGGGAAGAATCGTGGATGGTCAGATTCGTTTTGACGGAAAAGTCATCACGGGGATG
This sequence comes from Brevibacillus sp. HB1.3, assembly GCF_013186635.1. Classification (NCBI taxonomy): domain Bacteria; kingdom Bacillati; phylum Bacillota; class Bacilli; order Caryophanales; family Paenibacillaceae; genus Brevibacillus; species Brevibacillus sp. HB1.3. Next base: position 578,240 of record NZ_JABMIT010000001.1, read on the forward strand.
AGTAAGAAGGAATTGCTATCGGTTCGTGGAGCTGAGATCGGGATGGTCTTTCAGGACCCGATGACGGCACTGAATCCGACGATGAGGGTCGGCGCCCAAATCGTCGAGGGATTTGTTCGTACCCAGCAGGTCAGCAAAGAAGAGGCACGTAAAAAGGCAATGGAGATGCTGCGATTGGTCGGTATCCCCGATCCGGAAAAACGGGTGGATCAATACCCGCATGAGTTTTCCGGGGGAATGCGGCAACGTGTCGTCATCGCGATTGCGCTCGCCAATAATCCAAAGCTCGTCATTGCAGATGAACCGACGACAGCATTGGATGTAACGATTCAAGCACAAATCCTGGACTTGCTTAAAGAATTACAGGAAAAGCAGCAGCTCTCCATCGTGATGATTACACATGACTTGGGTGTCGTAGCCGAAATCGCGCACCGGGCCGTGGTTATGTACGCAGGAATTGTGGTGGAAACAGGCAAGGTAGAGGATATTTTCGCAAATCCAAAGCATCCGTACACATGGGGCTTGATGCGCTCCCTGCCGCGGATCGATGGCTTGGAAAAGGAACGACTGGTACCGATTGAGGGAACGCCGCCGGATTTATTCCACCCGCCAAAAGGGTGTCCGTTCGCTCCACGTTGTCAGTTTGCGATGGAAATATGTGAGCAGCAAATGCCGGACGCTTCCACATTCACCGAGGGTCACCAAGCTGCATGCTGGCTACATGATCCACGGGCACCGAAGCTGGAAGAACTGGTGGCAGCAGGGAGGCAGACGTAGATGAGCCAAGCGTTGGTTGAAGTCAAAAATCTAAAAAAGCATTTTGAGATCGGCAATGGGATTACGCTAAAGGCAGTCGACGGCGTGACCTTCACCATTCATCGCGGTGAGACGCTCGGATTAGTAGGCGAGAGCGGCTGCGGCAAGTCGACGTTGGGTAGAACGATGATTCGCCTCTATGAAAATACAGATGGAGAAGTTTTGTTCAAAGGAAAAAATGCACATCGCTTAAAAGGAAAAGAGGCAGAGCAGTTCCACCGCGACGTCCAAATGATTTTTCAAGACCCGCAAGCAAGTCTGAATCCGCGCATGACTGTCATGGACATTATTGCGGAGGGTCTGGATATTCATCGTTTGTCCCGTGGTGCAAGAGCGGATCGGGTCAAAGAATTGCTAGAGCTGGTTGGGTTGTCCAAGGAACATGCGAACCGATTCCCTCATGAATTCAGTGGAGGCCAAAGGCAGCGGATCGGGATTGCCCGAGCACTGGCGGTCGAGCCGGAATTTATCATCGCGGATGAACCGATTTCGGCGCTTGATGTGTCGATTCAAGCGCAGGTCGTCAATCTATTGGAAGACTTGCAGCAGGACAGGGGTCTGACTTACTTGTTTATCGCCCACGATCTGTCCATGGTGAAGCATATTTCCACTCGAATCGGAGTCATGTACCTCGGCAAAATGGTAGAAATGGCAAACAGCTTCGAGCTGTACGCAAAGCCACTTCATCCATATACACAAGCGTTACTGTCCTCCATTCCGATTCCTGATCCAACAATCAAGCGGGAGCGCATCATCTTGCAGGGCGATTTGCCGAGTCCTGCCAACGCTCCAAGCGGTTGTGTTTTCCGAACAAGATGCCCAAAGGCCATGGAGCAATGCGCGGCACAGGTTCCTGAATGGCAGGAAGCCGCACCGAACCATTGGGTCGCTTGTCATCTCTATCAGTAGTTCGATTTTCTATCTTAATATATAGGGGGAAACAACGTGAAGAAATTAGCTGCTTTTGCCCTGTCGCTCTCACTCGTCATTCCGGCTCTGGCTGGTTGCGGTGGTAGTGGCGAGTCAGCATCGACTGGAGGTACCACTACCCCAGGCGCCGCTGCCAAACAAGAAATTGTGTTCAATGCCAAGTCCGAGCCGCCAGATTTGAACCCACTCACGTCAACCGATACGACGTCCTTCTGGATCATGGATCACTTGGGGGAAGGTCTGTATACCAAGGATAAGGATGGCAATCCGATCTTGGGACAAGCCAAGGAAGTGAAGCTGTCAGATGACAAGCTAACCTACACGTTCATTTTGCGCGATGATGTGAAATGGACAAACGGCGAGCCAGTGACAGCCGAGGATTTTGCTTTCACGTATATGAAGCATCTTGATCCAGCAACTGCTTCTACTACGGCTTACTTGCTCTATTACATTAAAGGAGCAGAGGCATACAACAAGGGTACAGGAAAAGCAGAAGATGTAGGTATCAAGGCAGTGGATGCAAAAACGCTCGAAATCAAGCTGGTCGCACCTACCTCGTACTTTGACAAAATGCTCGCTACCCGTTACTGGCACCCAATCAACAAGAAGCAAGCAGAGGCGAATCCAAAATGGGCAGCAAATGCGGACAGCTACATCTCCAACGGTGCTTACAAGCTTGTTTCCTGGAAGCATGACTCTGAGCTCGTGGTAGAAAAGAACGAGCATTATTGGAACAAAGCGGACGTAAAAATGGAGAAGATCACCTGGAAAATGGTGAACGACGCCACGACTGCTTATCAGATGTACAAGAGTGGCGAGCTCGACTTCAACAAAGAGATGCCGTCTGACATCCTCGCGCAGGAAAAATCGAGCCCAGACTTTAAATCCGTTCCTTACTACGGTACGTACATGTACATGTTTAACGTAACGAAAGAACCGTTTACGAATAAAAAGGTTCGGAAAGCTTTCGCCATGTCGCTTGACCGTAAAGCGCTGTCCGAAATGGTAAGCCAAGGTGGAGAGACGCCAGCTTACTCCATGGTTCCGCGTGGAGCGATGCAACCAAACGGAAAAGACTTCCGCGAAGAGGGTGGAGACTACTTCAAAGAAGATTACGAAGCGGCGAAGAAGCTGCTGGCTGAAGGTATGCAAGAAGAAGGCTGGTCCACACTGCCAGAAGTTACACTCATGTACAACACCGATGAAAGCCACAAGAAAATAGCGCAAGCGATCCAAGAAATGCTCAAGAAAAACTTGGGCGTAGAAGTGAAAATGACAAACCAAGAGTGGAAAGTATATCTGGATACAACCAAGCAAAAGAACTATCAAATGGGCCGTATGGGCTGGGTAGGCCAAATCAATGATCCTTCATTTAACCTTGACTACTATTTGGGTGAAAGCCCGAACAACCGTACGGGTTGGGTGAACAAAGAGTATGATCAGTTGAATATGGCGGCAAAAGTTGAGCAAGACCCGAACAAGCGTATGGAATTGCTTCATCAGGCAGAAGCCGTTTTGATGGATGAAATGCCGTTCATGCCAGTCTACCACTACCAGCAAAACTATTTGGTGAAACCGAATCTGGAGGGTCTCACTTTCCCAGTCAACGCGTTCCCAAGCGCTCGCTGGGCAACGAAAAAATAGAAAAAAAGAGGAGCAATCTCCTCTTTTTTCTCTTTACATAATCCAGCGAACATCAAGCAAAACAGGAAAGGATGATTTCTCGTGATTTTGGACTATCTGCAAGTGAAATCCGCGTATCAATTGAAGGTGGTACCGCAGCGTAGAGAGATTACCTTTTTAACGAAGCTGACAGGTATCGCGCAGTTGTGGCGCTGGAATGAAGAGTCCAACCGCTCGGAGCAAGTGACCTTTATGCCTGATCGAGTCGTAGAAGTTGACCATTCCCCGTGTGGGACGAAAACGATTGTCGGTATGGACAACAAGGGAGACGAGCGGCAGCAGTTCTTTTTGCTAACGGAAAATGGTGCAGTTGTGAAGCCGCTGACGGACGCTCCTGATTATTTTCACTATTTGGGTGGCTGGTCACCTTGTGGGCAAAAGATCGCGTGGTCCAGCAATCGTCGCAATCCGCGCAGCTTTGATATTTTTGTACAGGATGTCGAGAGTGGCGCGTATGAAGAAGTCTTCCGTTACGATGGACGTACCGATCCAATCGGCTGGCTACCAGATGGGAGAGGACTCATTTTCAGCGTGCAGGAGACGAACATTGACAATTGCCTGTATTTGCTGGATTTACAAACGAAGGAAGCACAAAAGCTCTCGATCTGCAACAAACATGCGCGCTATCATTCCTCGGTACTGTCTAAAGACGGCCAAACGGGATATCTCGTAACCGACCGCGATGAAAATACGAAAGCGTTGTGCCGCTTTTCACTCCGTACAGGAGAGCTGGATAAACTGGTGCACGACCCGAAATGGGACATTGAGGCGACCCAATTATCCCCAGATGAGAAGTTTCTTGCCTTCACGATCAATGAAGGAGGCTACTCCGTTCTTGCCCTCTATTCGTTGACAGAACAAAGCTGGAAGCGGGTAGAGGAAGCACCACGTGGCGTGATCTCTTCCTTGGCGTGGGTGAATGATGATCAGCTCGCCTATACGTTGAAAAGTCCTACACTTCCAGGTGATATCTGGACGTACACCCTTTCGGAGCAAACCAGCAGGCGTGTGACAAACATTGGTCAATCTGATGCTCTGGAGGATAAACTCATCGAGCCGGAATTGTGCACGTTTCATTCTTTTGATGGCTTGGAAGTGCCGTATTTCCTTTATGCCAAAGAAACATCCGAACATACAGAGAAAAAACCAGTCGTCGTCTACGTTCATGGCGGGCCAGAGAGCCAAATTCGACCGGAGTATCATCCCGTTTTTCAATTTTTGGCGAACGAAGGCTTTACGGTGGTTGCACCGAATGTTCGCGGCAGCATGGGCTACGGTCGGGATTATGTCCAGCTCGATGATCGCCGCAAGCGGATGGATTCTGTAGCAGATTTGGCTTGGCTGGTCAAAGATTTAAGCAACCGTCCAAGCGTTGACCCGAATGCGATCGGCATCATGGGCCGTAGTTACGGAGGCTTCATGACACTGGCTGCCCTTACGCATTACCCTGACCTGTGGGCCGCGGGTGTTGATATTGTGGGGATTTCCCACTTCAAAACCTTTCTGGAGAACACCGGGGAATGGAGAAGGAGATTGCGTGAGGTGGAGTATGGGTTCCTCGGCGAAGACGATGACTTTTTTGAAGAAATTGCTCCTTTGAATCATTCGCAGAAGATCACGGCCCCGCTTCTCGTATTCCATGGGCGCAATGATACGCGTGTTCCTGTCAGTGAAGCAGAACAACTCGTAGCAGACATGAGAGGCAGGGGGCAAGAAGTCGATTTGCACATCTTTGAGGATGAAGGTCACTTTACCGAAAAGCTGGACAATCACATCACGTTGAATCAAAAGATTTCCCAGTTCTTTTTGGAGCAACTCGCATCCACCAATAAAATCGAGGAGTGATAAGCATGACGCAAGCAAAAAGAGGCATCACGGCTGAAGATTTGTATCAAATGCGGTACGCGAGTGATCCGCAGCTATCACCAGACGGAAAAACGCTTGCCTATGTAGAAAATCAAATCGATGAGTCCCACGCTTATCAAAATCACTTGTATTTACGAAAATTGGATGCAGATGATCCACTGCCCTTGACGTCTGGCTCCCGCGATACCTACCCGCGTTGGTCGCCTGATGGTTCAAAGATCAGCTTTGTCTCGAATCGATCTGGAAAACCACAGATTTGGCTGATCGATGCAAACGGAGGAGAGGCTAGGCAGCTCACGCGTTGCAAAAACGGCGTCAGCAATCCGACTTGGTCACCTGACGGCAAATACATTGTCTTCTCGTCGATCCTGGATGAAGGGGAAACATTCGCAGACCTGGAAGGAGCCCGTGAGAAAGAAAAGGCCAAAGCCATTCATGTCGGGAGAATGAAGTACAAATCCGATGATCTTGGGTTCATTTACGAGAAAAACAAACAGCTGGCTATCGTTCGTGTAGAAACAGGCGAGGTTACTCCACTCAGCGATGGCCCGTACAATCATACAATTGGCTCCTGGTCGCCGGATGGAAAATGGCTCGCCATTACGGCGAACCGTGCAGAAGACCCTGATTTTCAGCACGGTGTTGACGTTTTTATCATTCCTTCTGAAGGGGGAGAATGGAAAAAGCTGACCAACAGCAAAGGGATTTTTGCCTATCCAACGTGGTCACCTGACAGTAAGAAGCTAGCGTATATCGGAAGTGAATCGGACACGCATTTGTACGCAGCACAGAAGCGCATCTGGGTATATGATTTTGAAAAGGGCGACTATTCTTGCATCACGGCTGATTGGGACGTTCAGGTTGGCGATTCGACCATCGGAGACATGCGTTCGCCAGGTCACCCGAATCCAGGCGCAATATGGACAGCAGACGGAAGAGGCATGTATTTCATCGCCAGCGAACGTGGAAATTCTGGCATTTATCACGTAACGCTGGATGGTCAAGTCACGACTGTTGTAACGGGCAATCGGAATATTTACGGCTTTTCGCTGCATGAAAGCGAACAAACGGTAGTTGCTGCCATCAGTGATCCGTTTACACCCGGCGACCTGTATCAAGTAAGTTTAAAGGACGGAGAAGAAAAACGTCTAACAGCGTTGAACGAAGAGCTATTTGCGGGCATGGAGCTCCCAGTTCCAGAAGAAATAGAGTTTGTCGCAAAGGATGGCTGGAAGCTGCACGGTTGGATGCTCAAGCCTGTCGGTTTTGAAGAAGGAAAAAAATACCCGATGGTTCTGCAAATTCATGGCGGGCCTCACTCCATGTATGGAAATACGTTTTTCCACGAGTTCCAGCTGCTCGCTGCAAATGGCTACGCCGTACTCTATACGAATCCGAGAGGGAGCTTTGGCTACGGAGAGCATTTTGTTCAGGCATGTTGCGGTGACTATGGAGGGAATGATTACCGCGATTTGATGACAGCCGTGCAATTTGCATGCGATCATTTCGATTTTGTCGATGAGGACCGCTTGGGTGTCGCAGGCGGTAGCTACGGTGGCTTCATGACGAACTGGATCGTCGGTAAAACCAATCGATTCAAAGCGGGCGTAACCGATCGGAGTATTTGCAACTGGGTTAGCTTTTACGGTGTCAGTGATATCGGTTATTTCTTCACCGCGGAGGAGATTCAGGCAAATCCATTCACGAATCCAGAAAAAATGTGGCAGCATTCACCGATTCGCTTGGTAGAGAACATCGAGACGCCTCTGCTGATCATGCATGGCGAACATGACTACCGGTGCCCAATCGAGCAGGCCGAGCAGCTCTATGTAACATTGAAGCATCAAGGCAAGGCTCCGGTATCGTTTGTTCGTTTCCCAGGTGCCAGTCATGAGCTTTCCCGCAGTGGTGATCCAGAGCAACGCGTGTTGAGACTGCAATATACGACAGATTGGTTTGACAGCTATTTGGTTGCACACCAAAAAGAGAAAGTCGAATAAGCAGGTATGCCAATAGGAGGTGCCCGATTGTGAACAAAGAACAAGTGCTAGGTATCGTGCAAGAAAATTTGCCGCATGCAATCGAGAAGCTGAAGCAATATTTGCGTTTTCCTACCGTATCCGCACAGCATAAGGCCATCCCAGAGACGGTTGAATACGTGGTCAAAATGATTCATGAGGTTGGCGGTGAGACAAAGGTACTCGACAATCTTGGCGGCAATCCAGTCGTGTATGCGTTTTTTGCAGCAGGCAATGAGGGAGACGCCAGCAAAACGCTCCTCTTTTACGATCACTACGATGTTCAACCACCTGAACCGTTTCATGAGTGGAACACGGAGCCGTTTGACCCGACGATCATCGATGGAAAGCTGTATGCGCGTGGCGCTGCCGACAATAAAGGTGACCTCGTTGCCCGTCTGACGGCGATTCAGATTTTGCAGCAGCAGGCAGGCGGTTTGCCTTGCAACATCAAATTCCTGATCGAAGGAGAAGAAGAGATTGGCAGCCCGAATCTCGAGCCATATCTTCGAGCGTACAAGGAGCTTTTCCAGGCGGATGCCTGCATTTGGGAATTTGGTGGAAAAGACGAAAATGAGCGAATCAGCATGGTTGCCGGGATCAAAGGAATGGCGTACCTAGAGCTGACCTGCGTTGGAGCAGAGATCGACATGCACTCCTCTGTCGGTGCGTATGTAGACAATGCAGCCTGGCGCCTCGTACAGGCATTGGCGACGTTGAAAAATCAGCAAAACGAGATTTTGGTCGAAGGCTTCTTCGACGGGATCGAGGAACCGACAGCGGATGAAAAGAAAGTTGTTTCCGAATTGCCGTTCAGTGAAGAGGCGACAGCAGAGCTATACGGTTTGAAACGCCCACTCATTACCACAGCAAACCATGTGGACCCACGAGAAGCCATGGTTTTTCACCCGACCATGACCATTTGCGGTCTGGATAGCGGCTATACAGGAGAGGGCGCGAAGACAGTACTGCCGAAAAGCGCGAAGGCCAAGCTGGATTGCCGCCTTGTCCCAGGACAAGATCCACAGCACATCATGAATTGCATCGAGAATCATTTGGAGAAGCATGGTTTTACGGATATTACCGTCACCATGATCAACGGACAAAAAGCGTATCGCTCCGATTTCCATCATCCATTTGTTACTCACGTACTGGATACCGCTCGCGTCATTTACGATCATGAGCCAGTGCTTTCGCCAAACGCCGCAGGCACAGGTCCGATGTATATTTTCGGTGAACAGCTGAAGCTTCCGGTTGTCAGTACAGGGGTTGGCTGGGTTGGCTGCAAAGTACATGCGCCGAACGAATCCATCCGCTTGAAAGACTTCGAGGAAGGAATTGCCCATATGGTTGTCATGCTCTCTGGATTTGCCAAAGCACTGTCTAAGTAGCAACCAAATAGCGAAAAGGGGACCTTTCGTGTAAAAAGGTCTCCTTTTCAATTTGGAACCCTCCTCGCAGCACTTACAGAGTGGACTTTGCTTTTGCAAACCATGTACAATCGTAAAGGAAAGTGTACATATATCTACAGGAGGCGAAATGCGTGAACAGCGATACACATCCATTCGAAATCGCAACCTTTGCAGGCGGATGCTTTTGGTGCATGGTCAGTCCGTTTGACAAGATGCCAGGCATTCAAAAAGTCGTCTCCGGCTATACAGGCGGTCATGTCGAAAACCCAACCTATGAAGAGGTATGCTCTGATACGACGGGGCACTATGAAGCGGTCCAAATCACCTATGATCCGTCGCTCATCTCCTATGAGGAATTGCTGCAAATGTTTTGGAGACAAATCGATCCGACTGACGCTGGTGGTCAATTCGGTGACCGGGGTCAATCGTATGCGCCAGCGATCTTCTATCATAATGAAGAGCAAGAAAGGCTTGCGCAAAAATCCAAGCAAGAGCTGGATGCGAGTGGTCGTTTCCAAAAGCCCATTGCAACGCTAATTTTGCCAGCTAAGCCGTTCTATGCGGCGGAGGATTATCACCAGGAGTACTATAAGAAAAATCCGGTCCGCTACCAATACTATCGGGCGGCATCAGGCAGAGCGAAATTCACCAAGGAAGCATGGCGCGACCGTGCGAAGCAGGAAGAATTGAAAAAAATCTTGACCCCGCTTCAGTACGAGGTGACGCAAAATAACGGGACAGAACGTCCGTTTACGAATGAATTCTGGGACCACAAGGAAGAGGGCATCTACGTAGACATCGTCTCCAACGAGCCTTTGTTCAGTTCCTTGGACAAGTTCGATTCCGGCTGCGGGTGGCCATCCTTTACCAAGCCCATGCAAGAGGAAAACGTAACTGAGCATGTGGATTTGACACATAATATGATTCGGACAGAGGTTCGCAGCAAAGAGGCAGATTCTCATCTCGGCCACGTTTTCGAGGACGGTCCTGGAGAAAATGGATTGCGCTACTGCATCAATTCAGCCGCATTGCGCTTCATTCCGAAGGATCGCTTGGAGGAAGAAGGCTTCGGAGAGTTTAAGCGATTATTCGAAAAAGAATAGAGTGTGGACCGCCACTCTCTGGGAAACTTGGGAGAAGGGCGGTCTTTTTGCTACACATACAACGAGGGAAACATACGAGCATGCAGGGAGGGTCCAATGTACACACAGACATCCTTACACAGACGAATTGGACTGTTACTCGCAGCAATCATGGTCTTAGCAGGCTGTTCTTTCGGTCAGGAGCCGCCGCACAATAATCAAATCGCACCGACACCCCAAAACGTTGCCGAGGGCGGGACGTTAATCATTGTACGTATGTCGGATGCCGCAAATCTCGATCCCCATTTCATTTTGACGATCAATGAGGCGAGTGTGATCCAAGGAAAAGTGTATGAAGGGCTGGTCAAACGAGATCGGAACATGAACATTCAGCCACAGCTGGCAACGGCATGGAAGCAAATCGACGATCTTACTTGGGAGTTTACGCTCCGACAAGGCGTTGTTTTTCACGATGGGACTCCCTTTCAAGCACAGGCGGTCAAGCAAACATTTGATCGTGTATTAGATCCGGCCGTGGCTTCTCCTCGAGCAGCCATGTTCGATAAAATAAAGCAGGTAAGAGTCATCAATCCGTACAAAGTGCAAATCATTCTTCACAAACCATTTGCACCATTGCTCTCTATTTTGGGCAGTCATGAGGGAAGCATCATCAGTCCAACAGCAATTGATAAATATGGGCGGGAATTATCGCAGCATCCGGTTGGTACTGGCCCTTATCGGTTTCAATCATGGGAGCATGGCAGTCAAATCACGTTGAGTAAAAATCAGTCCTACTGGGGCGAAGCCGCTACGCTTGATCATGTCGTCTTCAAGGTTGTTCCGGATGATGCGGCTCGCATCGCGATGGTGGAGAATGGTGAAGCACATATTGCAGAGTCCATCCCTGTCATGGAGCTGGATCGAGTTCAAGCATCCAACCAGATGCGTGTGTACCGCAGCGATGCACTCGGGACGGAGTTTATCGGATTTAATGTAGCACGTCCACCACTGAATGATATCCGTGTGAGGAAGGCCATCAGTATGGCGATCGAGACGGGAGCCATCATTAAAGGGGTGTATAACAATGTGGGAACAAAGGCGAACTCACCGATTGGCCCGCAAGTGTTCGGTTACAGCCCAACTGTGAAAAGCTACCCGTACGACATCAATCAAGCGCGTCGGTTGCTCGCAGAGGCGGGCTATCCAGATGGTTTTCCTATTCATATGATTACCTACAACAGACGGGATCGAATCTTGGTTGCCCAAGTGATACGGTCGCAATTAAAAGGAATCGGCGTCGACGCGGAGCTAAAAGTCGTCAGCTACGATGACTTCGTCCGAACTATTGAGCAAACGAAGGAGCATGAGATTTTTATCAGTGGCTGGGGAAATGCAACCGGGGATGCCGACTATAATCAGTACAATTTGTTTCATACATCAGGTGGCGGGGCGGGCAACAGTTTTCAATACAGCAACCCCGAGCTGGATCGTCTCATCGAGGCTGGCCGTGTCGAAACAGATCCTGGGAAAAGACTCGCTATCTACGCAAAAGCACAAGAAGTGGAGCTGCAAGATGCTTTGGTTGTTCCGATTCGCAATCTGGAGAATTTGGCTGTGATTAGTAACCATATTCAGGGCTTTTCCATCAGTCCAGCGGGTTACCTGAATCTCGATCAGGTCGTGATTTCTCAATAAAACATGTAACGAAAAGCCTGTCGATTATGTCATAATAGGTACGTACTTTTTTACCGACATAATTGGATCCGCTCCAAAACGAAAGGAACGTTACAATGAGAAGTTTTCGACACCGACTTTTGCATCCGCTTGTACTCGTAACGGCATTGACATTTGTGTTGTCTGGATGTAACAGTACAGCTGCACCACAAGAACCACAGACACCACCATCCACGGAGTCGCCAACTCCTCCAAAGAAAGAAGCAGAGAAGCCAAAGGAGGAGACCACGTCTCCACCTGCTGAAACACCAAAGCAAGAACAACCGGAGCAACCCCAGAAAGCGAAGCCAGCGGAAACGAAGCCAGCAGAAAAGCCGTCAGCTGGTCAGTCGCCTGAGCTGTCTTTCCCAGACATCGAGGTTGTGGGTGAGCCAGAGAGTGTTGCTGTACTGGTGAACAAACAACGCAAGCTTCCGGAGAACTATCAGCCAAATGATTTAGTGTTTCCAAATGTTCCTTACTTGCTCCCGGAAAAGAGCGAGAAACGCCAAATGCGCAAAGAAGCGGCAGGTGCGCTTGAACAGTTATTTGCGGCAGCCCAGGCTGACGGTGTCCAGTTGGCTGGCGTATCTGCCTATCGCTCCCACGCCTACCAGAAAGCGCTGTTTAATCGCTATGTAAAAAAAGACGGCGTGGAGAAGGCACGGACTTACAGTGCCGTTCCTGGTACGAGTGAGCACGAGACGGGACTCGCGATTGACGTCTCTGGTAAGGATGGTAAATGTGCGGCAACGAGCTGCTTTGCCGGAACCAAGGAAGCGAAGTGGCTGGATGAAAACGTCGAGAAGTTTGGTTTTATCATTCGCTACCCAGAGGGAAAAGACGCGATTACGGGGTATATTTATGAGCCGTGGCATTTGCGGTATGTAGGTGGCGAGATCGCGCAAGAAATCAAAGAAAAAGGAATTACGCTCGAAGAATATTCAGGTGCCGTACCTGTTTCCACACCATCGAATTAAAGAAGCAACGCCGATCTCGTACCGAAGAGAATCGGCGTTTTTGCTTTGTACTTATGCTATAATGTTCTCGGGTGAAGATAATGGTCGAAAAATCAATCAGAGAACGTATTATTGAAACATCCATGCGCTTGTTTGAAGCAAATGGCTACCACAAAGTGACTGTGGATCAAATTGTGAAAGAAAGCGGCACGTCAAAGGGAGGATTTTATCACAACTTCAAATCAAAAGATGAACTCCTCTACATCATTCATGATCAATTTATTACGTATGTGCTGGAAAAAGCGGAGGAAGCTTACGAGAAGTGGGATACCCCGACAGAACGTCTGCAAGCCATCGTAAAATCCTTCGTCATGATGATTGATCTATACCGCTCGCAGGTTACGATCTTTTATCAGGAAAGCTTGTTTTTAGCTCCAGAGTACTACACGGATATTGAAACGAAACGGGATCGCTATAAACAAATCATGTTCACCGTCATTTCGGACGGGATCGAATCAGGAGAATTCCGCCCGGAGCTGCCAGTGCCGATTGTGTCCATGGCTATTTTTGGCATGGTGAACTGGATTTACAAATGGTATCAAAAGTCAGGGACGTACTCGATCGAGCAAATCGCGGATATTTATGCAGATATGGTTCTTCATTCTGTTTTGAAATCAGAGTCGATGGAAAACCCGGCCTTTCAACGTTTTTTCCTGCAATCTCAAGAAAATCCCTTCCATCCATTGTAGGGGTCTAACAAGGATCATGCGGCTACACTCAAGCTTTTCGATAGGAGACAGGGGCATAGTCGCTTGATGGTCCCTTATAAAATCCTTCGATCAGACCAACTAGTTGGTCTGTACTAGTATTCTGACATTTGCTATAATATCGACAAGACCAACTGGTCGGTCTTGCGCAATCATCATAGTCGGTTCGTGAGGTTGTTCCAGTCAGATTCGGAATAGGGGAGGAATAGTCGTGCTTACCATTTACGAATTACGAGAACTTGTGAAGCTATTGGAGCAGACAGACATAGAATCTTTTGAGGTAAATGCCGAAGATTCTTCGTTGCGTATCAAACGAAGAAATGGGAATCCAGTCACAGTTGTGCATCAGCCCCCCGTACAAACCAAAAGTGCGCCAATCGTGACGGCGGCACCCGCTGTCCTTTTGCCTAAAAAAGAAACGATTGAGCGCCCGGTCACAACAAGCCCAGTGGAAACACCTCAGAAATCGGCAGAAGTGACAGAAAACTTGTACAAAATCACTTCACCTATGGTTGGAACCTTTTATGCTGCACCTGCCGTTGACGCAGCACCATACGTATCCGTAAATGATCGTGTAGAGCCAACAACCATTGTCTGTATTGTCGAAGCCATGAAGCTGTTTAACGAGATTGAAGCAGAAGTAAAAGGAGAGATTGTCCAAGTCTTGGTGGAAAACGGTCAGTTGGTCGAGCATGGACAGCCGTTGTTCCTGGTGAAGCAAGCGTAATGGTGTAGCTTTTAAGGGGAGGACTAGAAGAGTGAGCAAACATACATGGTTCAAGGAATTCTCGGTTCCCACGTACGACCAATGGCGGGAAGCAGCAGAGAAATCGCTAAAGGGCGCATCTTTTGATGCAAAGCTACTGACGCAGTCGCACGAGGGAATTGTTCGCCAACCCATCTATCGGTACGAAGATGTCAAAACATTGCCGCATCTGGAAGCGCTGCCAGGAGAGGCACCTTTTCATAGAGGAAATCAGCGGCCTGGCGAGCATAAGGAACACAAATGGCAGGTCTGTCAGGAAATCAGCGCAACAAGTGCCAAAACATTTAATCAGGCAGCCGTAGACGACTTAGCGCGCGGACAAACGATGCTGCATCTGATAGTGGATCAAGCGACTTTGGCTGGACTTGACCCTGACGAAGCATTGCCAGATACGATTGGTCAAAAAGGCGTATCTATTTTTTGCCAGGAGGATATCGAGCAGGCATTTCAAGGGGTGAAGCTTTCAGAGGTCCCCCTTTACGTGAACACGGGGGCGCTTGGCTTGCCGGTTCTTTCGCTCATTTTGGCACATGTTGAAGCGACAGGCCAACATGTTTCCGAACTTCGCGGATGCATCGGGCAAGACCCTGTAGCGGTACTGCTCACAGAGGGCAAGCTCCCTTGTTCCTTGCAGACAGCTTATAACACGATGGCAAGCGTAACGAAATGGGCAAAAGATCAAGCGCCTGCGCTGAAAACGATCTTGGTTCAAAGTAATCCTTATCAGGACGGCGGCGGAAACGCAGTAACCGAACTGGCTTTTTCACTTGCCACAGGGGTGGACTATTTGCAAGCGATGCTTGAGCGAGGGTTATCCATAGAAGATAGTGCAGCACGGATGCAGTTCTCGTATTCGATCGGCTCAGACGTTTTCATGGAAATCGCGAAGCTGCGTGCGGCAAGAATGCTCTGGTCAAACATCGTGGCGGCCTACGGCGGATCAACGGAAGCGCAAAAAATGACAATTCACGCCAGAACCTCGGCTTGGACGAAGACGATTTACGATCCGTATGTCAACATGCTGCGTTCCACGACAGAAGCGTTCTCTGCCGTTATTGGCGGAGCAGACAGTCTGCATGTATCCGCATTTGACGAAGCCATCCGCCCTGCTAATGAGTTTTCGAGAAGGATCGCCAGAAATACGCAAATCATTTTGCAAGAAGAAGCGCATCTGGCAAAAGTGATCGACCCTGCGGGAGGTTCTTGGTACGTAGAATGGCTCACAGACGCTTTAGCGAAAAAGGCATGGGAGCTGTTCCAGCAGGTAGAAGCGCAGGGTGGTATGCTGAGCGCATTAGAGGCAGGCTTCCCACAAGACTTGATCGCCCAGAGCGCGGATCAAAAAGCAGCGAGTATCGATACGCGTAAAAAGCGTTTGGTTGGAACCAACATGTACGCTAATACGGCTGAGCAGCCACTGCAGGCCGAGAGTCATTTGAGCATGCACGAAGAACGAGCGGAGGAAGCACGATCCCATCGGCTGCAACAGAACGCGACTCTCGTCTCCGCAGCGCTCGATGGGTTGGGGGAACATAACGATGAGCTCGTGGCACATGCAGTAAAAGCAGTGATTTATGGAGCGACTGTGGGCGATATCGCTAAAGCCATGAGACGTGAAGATTCCGTGGAGACAATCATTCAGCCACTTCGTATTCACCGGGCATCCGAACGCTTTGAAGCCTTGCGGATGCAGGCAGATGATTTCTTGAAAACAACAGGCAAAAGACCGACCGTGTTCTTGGCGACGATGGGTCGTGTGGCAAAGCATAAGGCCCGGGCAGACTTCGCAGCAGAGTTTTTTGCGGTTGGCGGCTTTGAGATTTTGCGCAATCAAGCATTCTCAACCACGGTAGAGGCGGCTGAAGCTGCGGTGGCATCGGGTGCGATGGTCACGGTCATTTGCTCGGACGATGCGAGTTATCCGGAGCAGGTTCCACCCTTAGCTCATGCAATCAAGCAACGTGTACCTCAGATGACGGTTCTGTTGGCTGGCTGGCCTGAGGCGGAGCAGCTGGCTACTTATAAGGCGGCCGGTGTAGATGATTGCATCCACATGCGTTCCAATTGCTACGAGATGCTGCGAGAACTTCAGGAGCGGATAGGAGTGGGCTCATGATGAAGCGACCTGATTTTTCACAAATGACTTATCAGTCCAAACGTGATGTGTCTGATTTGTTTCCCCAACTGGGTGCGAATCCAGAAGGAATGGAGCAAATGTGGCAGACGCTAGAGCAGATCCCTGTAAAACCACTGTACACAATGGCAGATGTGGAGGGGATGGATCACCTCGGCTACATGCCTGGTTTGCCACCATATACGCGCGGACCGTATCCGACGATGTACGTGACTCAGCCATGGACGGTTCGCCAATATGCCGGCTTTTCTACGGCGGAAGAGAGTAACGCTTTTTACCGACGGAATTTGGCTGCGGGACAAAAAGGGCTATCGATTGCCTTCGACCTCGCGACGCATCGCGGCTATGACTCCGATCATCCCCGGGTAGTTGGTGATGTCGGGAAAGCAGGCGTGGCAGTAGACTCCATTCTCGATATGAAAATCTTGTTCGACGGCATCCCCCTCGATAAAATGTCCGTCTCCATGACGATGAACGGAGCGGTTTTGCCGATTATGGCGTTCTATATCGTGGCAGCAGAAGAGCAAGGGGTATCGCAGGCGGAGCTTACCGGAACGATCCAAAATGACATTTTGAAGGAATACATGGTTCGGAATACTTACATTTATCCGCCAGAAGCGTCGATGAAGATCATTTCCGATATTTTTGCTTACACCTCCAAGCACATGCCCAAATTCAACAGCATCAGTATTTCAGGCTACCACCTCCAAGAAGCGGGTGCGACTGCGGATATTGAGTTGGCCTACACGCTGGCAGATGGCTTGGAATACGTTCGTACGGGTCTTGCAGCAGGTATCGACATCGATGCGTTTGCGCCTCGGCTGTCATTTTTCTGGGCGATTGGCATGAACTACTTCATGGAAGTGGCAAAAATGCGTGCAGGCCGCTTGATTTGGGCCAATCTGATCAAACAGTTCCATCCGAAAAACGAAAAGTCGATGGCGCTGCGGACACACTCACAAACGTCCGGGTGGAGTTTGACAGAGCAGGACCCGTATAACAACGTAGTGCGGACGTGCATCGAAGCCATGGCCGCTGCTCTGGGTCATACCCAATCTCTGCATACAAACGCACTGGATGAAGCAATCGCGCTGCCGACCGATTTTTCGGCTCGGATCGCGCGGAATACGCAGTTGTTTTTGCAGGACGAAACGGAGATAACCAAGGTCGTTGATCCGTGGGCAGGCTCTTATTACGTCGAGTCCTTGACAGCGCAGCTCGTGGAAAAAGCGTGGGCGCACATCGAGGAGATCGAAGCACTTGGCGGTATGGCAAAAGCAATTGAGACGGGATTGCCGAAAATGAAGATCGAGGAAGCGGCTGCACGCCGTCAGGCACATATCGATTCAGCGAAGGAAGCCATTATTGGCGTGAACAAATACCGTCTGGACAAAGAAGATCCGCTGGAAATTCTCGAAGTTGACAACACAGCGGTTCGGGAAGCGCAAATCAGACGTTTGCAGGAGCTGCGCAGTAACCGGGATGAGGCGAGAGTCCAAGCAACTCTACAGGCCATTACGGAGTGCGCGAAAACGGGCGAAGGCAATCTGTTGGAGCTGGCCATTGAAGCGGCGCGAGCAAGAGCTTCTTTGGGAGAAATATCGGATGCCTATGAAAAGGTCGTGGGTAGACACAAGGCAGTCATTCGCTCCATTAGCGGCGTGTACAGTTCCGAATACGCAGATGCCGATGAGGTAGCGGCGGTGCGTAAGATGGCAGATGAATTCGAGCAGTGGGAAGGCAGACGTCCCCGAATTATGATCGCGAAAATGGGTCAAGACGGGCATGACAGGGGCGCGAAGGTGATTGCCACCGCTTTTGCCGATTTGGGCTTTGATGTCGATATCGGTCCGTTGTTCCAGACACCTGAGGAAACAGCGAAGCAGGCGATAGAAAATGACGTACACGTGATTGGCTTCAGCTCGCTTGCGGCAGGACATAAAACATTGCTGCCACAACTGGTGGAAGAGCTCAAAAAGCTGGGACGCGAGGATATTGTCGTCGTCATTGGTGGTGTGATACCAGCGCAGGATTACGCCTTTTTGCGTGAGCATGGTGCCGCAGCTATCTTTGGGCCTGGGACAGTCATTCCTGTGGCAGCCCAGCACGTTCTGCAAGAGATCGTGTATCGCCTGGAGGCTGCTGGACAATGAACGGGGGCAGGGCTGACAAGAATTTCTTGAACGTTTCTTCCAAGGCACGTCTCCCACGCTTATCAGTGGATCAATATGTCACAGGCGTACGGGAAAGTAACCGAACGGTTTTGGCGCAGGCAATCACGTTGGTTGAGAGCAATGCTCCCGCTCATATGGAAATGGCCCAAGAGGTGATCAAAAAACTGCTTCCTCATACAGGTCACTCCATACGCATAGGGATATCCGGTGTGCCAGGTGCGGGAAAGAGCACGTTCATTGAAGCATTCGGCAGTATGCTTTGTGAAAAAGGTCATCGTGTCGCTGTTTTGGCCGTTGATCCGAGCAGTACGGTTACTCGTGGGAGCATTCTCGGCGACAAGACGCGGATGGAGCTCTTGTCACGTAATTCACAGGCGTTCATCCGACCGTCTGCCACGGGCGGCACGCTAGGCGGAGTCAATCGGAAAACGCGGGAAACGATGCTGATCTGTGAGGCAGCAGGCTATGATGTGATTTTGGTCGAGACGGTCGGGGTCGGACAGAGTGAGACGACAGTCAGATCTATGGTCGATTTCTTTTTACTCCTGATGCTGACAGGGGCTGGCGATGAACTACAAGGAATCAAAAAAGGCATTATGGAAATTGCAGATGCACTTCTGATCAATAAAGCCGATGGGGAAAACCGGACGCGTGCCTTGATCGCCAAAGGGGAATACAACCGTGTTCTGCATTACTTGCAGCCGGCAACTACTGGCTGGGAAACGAAAGCATACATGTGTTCTTCGCTGACAGGGGAAGGCATTGAAGATATTTGGGAGGTCATCGGTCAATTTCGTGAAAGCACCATCCAGTCAGGCGGTTTTGAGGCAAGACGCAAAGCGCAGCTACTCGATTGGATGCACAGTATGGCTCAGGACTACTTGCGCGCGACCTTTTTCGGCAACCAGCAAGTAGCCGAGCTGCTTCCCGCGATTGAAGGAGCCGTTGCGAGTGGCGAGATTTCACCGACGAGCGCCGTACAGCAATTAGTGGCGATCTATGAGAATGCGATCATGAAAAAGGAATAGAGAGATGGTGGCCCTTATGAGCAACAATATGCACGAAAAAATTGATGAATTGATGGAACGCAAATATAAAATCCAGCTTGGTGGTGGAGATGCTCGTATCGATGCCCAGCATAACCGCGGCAAGTTGACTGCACGCGAGCGAATCGAGCTCCTGCTCGACCCAGACACGTTTATGGAGCTGAACCCGTTTGTTGAGCACCGTGCTACGCATTTTGGTCTCGACCAGATGGAGGCCCCAGGCGAGGGCGTCGTGACGGGCTACGGAAAAATCAACGGTCGCCCTGTCTATTTGTTCGCGCAGGATTTCACGGTGTTTGGCGGTGCGCTGGGTGAGATGCACGCGATGAAAATCGCCAAGGTGATGGATTTGGCAGCGAAAAATGGCGCACCCTTTATCGGTCTGAACGATTCTGGCGGCGCACGTATTCAAGAAGGGGTAAGCTCACTAGATGGCTATGGCACGATTTTTTACCGCAATGCCATTTACTCCGGTGTGATTCCGCAAATCTCTGTCATCCTCGGTCCGTGTGCGGGAGGAGCCGTTTACTCTCCGGCGATTACAGATTTCGTGTTCATGGTAGAGAAGACGAGCCAAATGTTTATCACAGGTCCAAAAGTGATTGAAACCGTTACAGGTGAAAAAATATCCGCTGAGGACCTAGGCGGAGCCAAAGTCCATTCGACTGTGAGCGGCAATGCCCATTTTACAGGAGAAACCGAACAGGAAGTACTGGAAGGAGTGCGCAGGCTGCTCAGCTTCCTTCCGCAAAACAATCGTGATCGCGCACCTGTGATAAAAGCAGAGGAGAATAACGGTTGGCAAGAGGAGCTCTTGGAGCTGGTACCTGCTGAAAGCACGAAAGTATACGATGTGCGTAAGGTCATCGAAAAAATCGTGGATCACGGTGATTTCATGGAAGTACAGCCGAACTTTGCCCGCAATATCGTGATCGGTCTGGCGCGTATCGATGGACACAGTGTCGGCATTATCGCCAACCAGCCGAAGGTCATGGCAGGCGGACTGGACATTCATTCATCGGATAAGCTGGCACGTTTCATTCGTTTTTGTGACTGCTTCAACATTCCGCTCTTGACCTTTGAAGATGTCTCTGGCTTTTTCCCGGGAATCAATCAGGAGCATGGAGGGATTATCCGTCACGGCGCGAAAATCTTGTATGCATACTCAGAAGCAACGGTTCCCAAAATCACCGTGATTCTTCGCAAAGCTTACGGCGGCGCTTATGTGGCGCTCAACTCCAAATCCATTGGAGCAGATGTCGTGTATGCATGGCCGAATGCAGAGATTGCCGTCATGGGTCCCGAGGGGGCAGCCAACGTCATTTTTGCAAAGGAAATCGAACAAAGTGAGGACCCGGCTGCGACTCGCGCAGAAAAAATTGCCCTCTACAGAGAGAAGTTCGCCAATCCATATGTCGCGGCAAGTCTCGGCATGGTGGATGATGTCATCGACCCACGCGAAACCCGTCAAAAGGTCGCGCAAGCCTTGGAAATGCTCAGAAATAAGCAGGAAGATCGTCCGTACAAAAAGCACGGAAACATCCCACTTTAGAAAGGAGCTCTGGTCGTGCTATGAAGCTGCATGAACTGCGTGAATTCATCAAGCTGGTGAATCAGTCTTCCATTGAGGAGCTGGAATGGGAGAAGGGGAAGACCCGCATCGTGATCAAAAAAAGTGCTCCACTCGAAGGCGTGGCTGTCCATGCGCCTGTACAGGTAGGCGAAGTGGAGCATGGCTATCAGGAGGCAGCCGCTACTGCTGAGTCAGTTGATGTCGCTGCTGAGGCTGAGGCACCTAAGGAAGTGACACAGCAAATCATGTCTTTAGGAGTAGGACTGTTCTATGCGGAAGTAACAGTAGGGCAAACCGTTCAAGCTGGTGAAAAGGTTGGACGCTGCACGGCTGATGCTCTTCAGCTATCTGCCGATATTACGACTCCCGTTAGCGGCATCATCACGGAAATTCTCGTCGCGGATGGTCAGTTTGTCGATTACGGAAAAGCTTTACTCGTTGTCAAAACTCAGTAGGAAGGAGTGCGCACATGTTTACGAAAGTATTGATTGCCAATCGCGGCGAAATCGCTGTCCGCATTATCCGCGCTTGTCGGGAACTAGGGATACGCACAGTCGCTGTTTTTTCTGAGGCGGATCGGGAAGCATTGCACGTAGAATTGGCGGATGAAGCGTATTGTATCGGACCTACGGCGTCCAAGGACAGTTATTTGAACATGGCACGGATTATGACGGTCGCACTTTACACAAAGGCAGATGCTATCCATCCGGGCTATGGCTTCTTGGCGGAAAACGCTTCGTTTGCCCAGCTTTGCCAGGATTGCTCGATAACCTTTATCGGTCCCGATCCCGAAGCGATCACCAAAATGGGGGATAAATCCGTAGCAAAAGCAACGATGAGTCAAGCGAATGTGCCATTAGTTCCGGGCACAGACGGTTTAATTGATGACATCGATGAGGCATTACAGGTGGCGGAGAAAATCGGCTATCCTGTCATTGTTAAAGCAACGGCTGGCGGCGGAGGCAGGGGAATGCGTGTCGCTTTTGACGCCGATGAGTTGTCTAAGGCGATTCGTCAGGCCCAGAAAGAAGCGGAGACGGCATTCGGCAACGCTGGCGTGTACTTGGAAAAATATGTAGAAGAGCCGCGGCATGTAGAGATTCAAATCATGGGGGATAAGCATGGAAACGCTGTGTACTTGGGAGAGCGGGATTGCTCCATTCAGCGTCGTCATCAAAAGCTGGTAGAAGAAGCGCCATCTCCTGCACTGGACCAAACGCTGCGCGAGCAAATGGGGCAAGCTGCGGTGGCGGCAGCCAAGGCGGTTTCGTACCACGGAGCGGGTACTGTTGAATTTTTGCTAGACAAGCACGGCAAATTTTACTTCATGGAAATGAATACACGGATTCAGGTAGAGCATCCCGTGACAGAGATGATTACAGGGATTGACTTGATCAAAGAACAAATTTCTGTGGCAGTAGGCAATCCGTTATCCTTCTCCCAAGACGACGTGAAAATCAACGGATGGGCAATCGAGTGCCGAATCAACGCGGAGAATCCTGCGAAAAACTTTATGCCATCACCAGGGAAGGTCGTCAATTACTTGCCACCAGGCGGTTACGGTGTGCGCGTGGACAGTGCGGTTTATCCTGGCTACGAAATCTCTCCTTTCTATGATTCGATGGTCGCCAAGCTGATCGTTTGGGGAACAGATCGCAACGAAGCGTTGGCTCGTATGAAGCGGGCGCTTGGTGAGTTTGTCATCGAAGGCGTGCATACGACGGTTCCCTTCCATGAGAAGCTACTGGAGCACCCTGACTTTGTCGCAGGGAATTTCGCTACGAATTTTCTGGAAAAAAATACGCTGGATTTGTAACGAGCATGAAAGAACTGTAACAGAGAGGGATTTCTGTCACAGTTCTTTTTTCATTTATAGCAGTATTCATTTATACTACTAAAAAGAAAGGAGGTAACACCTTGATTGATGAGCTTCGAAAAATCGGATTGTCAGACCTGGAAGCCAGATGTTATTTGGTGCTTCACGAGGAACCGAAAATATCTGGATATGAAGTGGCCAAGAAAGTTTCCGTCTCGCGGACGAATGTATACGCAGCCCTTCGAGCATTGACGGAAAAGGGCATGTGCCGCATGATCGAATCGGAGCCTGTTCTCTATGATGCGGTACCGATCGAGCAGCTGATTCGTTTGTTACAATCGGAATTTGATCAAACAACCCGTGTCCTTCAAGAACAGTTGAAATCTACCCCCCGAGCGTCTCCTTCCTTTTATAATTGGCAAGGTGACAAAGCGATTGAAACAGCCATAAAACGAATCATCTCAAATGCAAACAAAAGCATTGTTGTCGATATTTGGTCCGAAGATGTTCATTGGGTAGAGGAACCATTGGTAGAAGCAGAAAAACAAGGGGTTGCTGTCACGCTCATATCCATTGGTGAATGCCATGCAAAGCTAAAAAATGTTGTCGTACATAAAAGGAGTGCGGAATGGCATCAAGTGCAATCCAGAAAGTTCTCTATTCTTTGCGATGCGCATTCGGCATTGCTGGGCAGTTTTGGGCGTGGGATCAAACCCACTATACTGGAGACGGACCACCCGTCTCTCATTGAGTTGCTGCAAAACGCCTTCCACCATGACATCATCATGGGTCAGATCGAGAAGGATTTCAGCCAAGTGCTGGAAGAGAAATATGGGAGTGACTATGTACGCATTATCACTCCTTACAGGGAATACTTATAACGGGTAACGTTTATTCTCATCCTAAGTTTGCAAAAAAAGAAGTCAGTGGCTTCCAGTTCGAAGACGACTCTCGTTATCAGACAGCCAATCCTTAGAGGGTTGGCTGTTTGCTTTGGAGGAGCCTCTATTCTATTCTTTCAACTCGTCAAGAAAGCTTCTTACAGCCTGATAATATCCATCAGGGTCTGTTGATCGAATCCGATCACGCGCCAATCTGTGAATTTGAAAATGTTCGTGCCTTATTCATATGACCATGCAGCAGAAGCAAAACTCCTTGACTGTCCCCTCCAAAATCGAGGTAAGATAGTTTTATGTTACCTGATTGGAAAAATTTTCTCGTTATCGTTCCTTTTTGTTCTGGCTGAAGCATACAGCAATTCCTCCTAATTGATAAACAGCATCATGTCCAACTCGACTTCTCCTTCACGTTAACAGTTAATCGTGACAGGAATTGTCATAATAAAAAATTGGAGGGTTATGCCATGCCAAAATCAAAGACTGCTGGAAATGATGATGACTGTCAACTGGAAGTGCAAGTTTAAGGACTGGTAAATATTTATTGCAATGAGGAGGTAGCCATGGCATTACCCAAAAAAGGTACGAGGGGTATAACGGTAGGAGAACACCGATATCGTTGGGTCATTACCCCAGCAGCGAAGGGTCTGCTCGCGTTGACCATCCAACACAATGAAGGGATAGGTCAGTTGATTCGCGTGTATGTAAAATCAGATGTGAATGACTTTTGGGCGGAGTACCCACTTGTGCAGCATTTGGATATGAGAGTAATAAAGCCAGCTGACGTCGCAGCTATCATTGAAGAGGCGATCAAGCTGGGGTGGCAGCCTGACAAAAAAGGGACGCCTTTGAGCTTTGACTTTATCGGAAGCATGCTCGTCAAAAAAGGGGATACATAGCAATACCGGAACGGGAATTTTCTAAATAAGCAAAGGAGAAGAAGTCGGATGGAATGGACAAACGTCAGTAAGACAAAGGATCTAGAGATCGTGCGAGCAGCAGTGGATCAATTAGATATCAACGAACGGGATCAACGCGGGCGAACACCGCTGATGCTTTTTATCATAAACCGAATGAAGCCAGAAGCGACAAAACGATTGCAGACCTGCTGCTCGAAACGAAAGGCGCGGTACGTCGGGAATCGGAGGAACAAAAACGCTGGAGAATGCTCGCCATGCAATTAAAAGAGAAACTTGCAGATGAATGGGATAGGGGTTGATCATCATGTGTCGATATGGGATGTATGGTCCATACAAACAAATATACGCGTGTTTCACGTGCCGAAAAGTGTTCAAGCAAACCTCCAAGTATGAGTTGACAGAGGAAGAATGGAACAAGATCAAGCATAGCTGTCCGCAATGTGGTGAGGGAATGAAGGAGATGGGGCATGATTTCAAGGCTCCAAAGCAAACGGATGTAAAGCAGTGGAAAAAGGTTGAAATCCTCTATCAACATGGGTTTGCCTATCATTCCTGCGGCTGCGATGGTCCTGGCTACCGACCGGCCGAATTACATCAAGTGAACGAATTTCTCGAAATGAATAAGCGGTTCAAATCAGAGGGAGAGAAATTGCTGCATAGACTCACGATAAGAATGTAAAAACGAAGCAGGGGGCGGGGGAGGGTGGCAACCTTCTTTTTGAGCATGATTTACTTGTCGTTTATCAGCTTGGGTCTTCCCGATTCGGTACTGGGGGCAGCTTGGCCGGTCATGCAAGCAGAATATGG
This sequence comes from Brevibacillus sp. HB1.3, assembly GCF_013186635.1. Lineage (NCBI taxonomy): Bacteria > Bacillati > Bacillota > Bacilli > Caryophanales > Paenibacillaceae > Brevibacillus > Brevibacillus sp. HB1.3. The sequence goes on from NZ_JABMIT010000001.1 coordinate 603,618, forward strand.
GGCGGCATTTGGTATGGCTGGTGTGATCAACATTGTGATTGCGTCTGGAACGATCGTATCTAGCTTGATGAGCGGTGCATTACTAAAACGGCTGGGGACAGGACAGATCACACTGATTAGCTGTTTGATCACGGCCGCAGCCTTACTCGGATTTTCTTTTGCCCCATCAATGATATGGTTGATGGTATTGGCATTGCCGCTGGGACTAGGAGCTGGCTGTGTAGATACCGCATTGAATCATTATGTCGCCACGCATTATCAAGCCCATCATATGAGCTGGCTGCATTGCTTCTGGGGTGTGGGTGCTACGCTTGGCCCCATTATTATGTCTGGCTTTATACGCGATCATGATTTATGGCGGAATGGCTACTTGACCATTTCTCTTATACAATTTGCGTTAGTCATACTTCTAGCGTTCACACTTCCTTTGTGGAAACGGATCGAAAACATACAGAAGCATGCTATAAAAGAGTCACAGGTCCAGCCGTCTCGTGGGCAGAGCGGACAGCCGTTACGGACAAAGGGCGTTAAGCTTACTTTGCTCACTTTTCTCTTCTATTGTGGGGCTGAAGCATCGGTAGGATTATGGGGGAGCAGCTTTTTGGTAAATGAAAAAGAGCTACCTTCGTCTGTTGCGGCGATGTGGGTAGCCATGTATTACGGTGGCATTACCGTGGGGCGATTTATCACGGGCTTTGTTACTTTTAAAGTGAGCAACCGCGTCCTGATTCGCAGTGGACTTCTCGTATCATTCGCCGGGGCAGCGCTGTTGATGTTTCCATTACCGACCTTTTGCTCGCTAATCGGTTTCCTCTTGCTCGGGTTGGGCTTCGCGCCGATTTACCCCTGTATGCTGCATGATACCCCAGAACGCTTTGGAAAAGAGCAAACGAAAAAGCTGATGGGCTATCAGATGGCGGTTGCGTACACGGGTGCCACATTTTTGCCTCCGTTGCTCGGGTGGCTTGCTACACAGACGACCATTTCTATTTTACCGTTTTTTACGGCCTTCTACATTGCATTCATGCTATATGGTTCTGAGAGAGTCAATCGAATCACAAAGCGACAGGCTGCCCAATCAGAAACGTTCTAGCATGTGGTATCGCTATTTAGACGACAGCATGTTTTGCAATGCTTTTCCGTATAAAGGCAGGGGCATCTGGTCGCCGCTGATGTAAAAAAAGATCGACATGCCATTCTCTAAAGCAAGAATCGTCCATGCCATTTCATCCGCGGATAGAGTAGAGTCACTCTCTTTTGGTATCATGGTCTGTATGGCACTGGAAAGATGCTGTACCGACTCGACGATCATGTTCGACCATCGCTTTCGAACAGACTCTTCGCGCATGGCATACAGCAAAAATTCCAGGTTTAGCATGGTCCACGTGCGATTTTGTTGCTGAACGGACATAAAATAGGCGTCCATGGCTTCTATAAAATGCGATAATGATGGCTGGTGATCAATTACGTGATGGATATTCGACACATGTAATTGCATCTGGCCTTCCAAAATAGCGAGAAAGAGATCTTCTTTGGACTGAAAATGAGCATAAACAGCGCCTTTGGTAAATCCAGCATGGTCTGCGATTTTATCAACGGAAGCCCCGTGGAAGCCTAACCGAGCAAAGATCTCAATGGCTGCGTCAATGAGCAATTGCCGTGTTTCCTGTTTACGCTCTGCTTGGGTTAATCTGCGTCTGTTCATTGGTCCACACTCCTTCTCTTGACAATCATACCATATAGAATTAACATTCCATATAGTATTTAAATCCTTACTGGTATGTAAGATACAAATGGCAGTTTTGTAGGATTTAACCGTCTACTATGTCATGCTATTTTGGAGTACGATAGATATATAGATCATCTAGTAAGAGGGGACAGTGTACGAATGCAGAGGGAAGAAAGCGTTGCAACGCGGAATCGGCCTATGTCCAATATTTTGGCGCAAACGGTTAAGACGGGAATTATCAAATCGAACCTGATTCCGATGTTTGCCGGATTAACATTGGCACTATATACGTATCACTTCAGTCTAATGGATAAGCTGCCAGAAATCTTATTTGCTACAATCGGCTCTATTTTAATCATGGCAGCAGCGGGTGCTTTTAATAACGTGTATGATCGCGATATCGATTCTGTCATGGAGCGGACGAAAAACAGACCTACGGTGACAGGCGATATATCGACAAAGACGGTTTTATGGCTTGCCTCTCTGATGACGATTTTTGGCTTGGCGGCTCTCGTCTTGGCATCACCATTGGCTGCTATTATGGGTTTTCTCGGACTATTTTTTTATGTCGTGCCTTATACGATGTGGACGAAAAGAAGAACGATTTACAATACGGAGGTAGGGAGTATTTCTGGTGCAATGCCGCCGCTCATCGGTTGGGCCGCCATTCACCCAGATGTAACGCATCCTGCTATCCTTGGTCTTTTTATCATCATGGTCATTTGGCAAATGCCTCACTTCTATGCGATCGCGATTCGCAAGCATGATGAGTACAAGGCTGCTGGGGTTCCAATGCTGCCCGTGGTCAAAGGTGCAAGACGTACCTACATTCAAACAAATGTGTATTTAGTCATTTTAATTGCAAGCAGTTTTCTATTTTGGTCATTAAGCGCTGGTCTTACGTTTATGGCTCTGCTCCTGAATGTTTTATGGCTGGTTCTGAGTGTTTTTGGATACCGGAAAATGGATTCACAGAAATGGTCGAAAACGATGTTTATTTATTCGCTGATCCATATGACCGTGCTGTTCTCGACGGTGATAATTTACTCGCTGATGGGGATTATCTTCAAACTGTAAATCCGTGATCATCCAAGCTGCCTTCACTTTGAGGGCGGCTTCTTTTTTGTCAGAAAACCTTGCCGCATAGCGGTTTCTTCTCATGTTCAACCAAAAATGGGCGCATGATCTTTGCACGAATACCCAACGTCACTTCATAAATCTAGAGTAGTTCCATGAAGTGGCGGAGGTGAAAACGAATGGATGAGTTCAAAAAAGAGCTGAAAAAATTGAAGGCTTCTGAAATAAAAGGAGATCGAATGCAGCGTTGGGACAAAGAAAAAATGAATGACGCGACGCTAGTTCGAGGTAGGTGTGGCGGATGTGGCAGATGTGGTGGTTGCAGCAGATGTAGTTGTGGTCGTTGCGGTCGTTGCTCTTGCTCCTGTAGCTGTTCCTGCTCTTGCTCCTGCTCTTGCTCTTGCTCCTGCACTTGCAGTTGCTCTTGCTTCTTCCCATGCTTTATCGTGATTGACGATTTCTAATCCATACGTAAATGAAGCTCCTGCCCCAAATTGTGACTTGGCAGGAGCTTTGTTTTTCCGACTGGAATGTGAGACAAAGAGTGATACATAAAATAGTTGTGACATGTCTTGTCGCAAATTGGTTTATTTCACAACGTTAGGGGGAGGAGAATGGAGAAGCTGAATCCTTCGATGCGCATAAAAGTGAAGCGGGATACAGTGTATATACCCGATTCAGACGGAAGTGTGTATTTTCGTAATAACATCGGAACTTTCCGCATGAAGGGCGAGATGATCGATCGATGGGTAGATCAGTTATTTCCCATGTTTAATGGTGTGCATACGTTGGAGCAATTGACCGACGATTTGCCCGAAGAATATCAGCAACAAGTTTTTCAAGTGGCCGGGACACTTTTAGAAAATGGATTCCTTCAAGATGTGAGCCTGGAGGAACCACATGAATTATCACCAGAGGTCATGTCGAGGTATGCAGCGCAGATTGAATATTTGGATCAGTTAGGCGGATCAGGAGGGTATCGGTTTCAAAAATATCGAACGGAAAAAGTATTGGTGATAGGGGCCGGCTCCTTTCTCCTTTCTACCATCCATGCATTGCTGGAATCGGGATGCGTTCAATTCCATTACGCGCTGACGAATGAAACTGCGACCAATCGTGAGCGGCTAGAGGCGATTATCGAACACTCGCGTAGGAAGGACCCACACGTGAAGCTGGATGAACGCAAGCTGACGTCGTGGGAGGGAACCGACTGGTCAACGACCATCGAGCCTTTCACTGGTATTTTGTTCACGTCAGCAAACGTAAACAAGGGCGAAGTGAATATGATCCAGCTCGCTTGCAGAGAGCGGGAGAAGGTATTTGTTCCGGCGTTATTTGTCCAGCAAAAAGGAATGGTAGGGCCGCTGATTCATCCACAGTCAGAGGCTTGCTTTGAATCGGCTTTGCGTCGTTTACATCGGCAGGCTTTGTGTGCGGACCCCGAACAACATCCGTATTCAATGACCGCAGCAGCTATGCTGGCGAACATCGCTGTTTTTGAATGGTTTAAATACGTTTCAGGTGTCAATGAAGCAGAGGACCCAAACAAAATTTATTTGTTAAATCTGGAGACGATGGAAGGAAGCTGGCAGTCCTACATGCCTCACCCCATGCAAAAAGAAGAGATGAGCATGGAGGTATTGGATGAGAGAGAGCTTGAATTGCGGATATCCAAAGAGGTAGAACAGAAAGAACAGAAAGAAAGTCTATTGTCTCTGTTTCCGTCATGGACCTCCCCAGATAACGGGATTTTTCACAGCTGGGACGAGGGAGAGCTTACGCAGCTACCACTGACACAGTGTAGGGTGACAGCAGTCGACCCTGTGGCGGATGGTCCCGCGGAGCTATTGTCAACAGTTGTATGCGCAGGATATACCCATGACGAGGCGCGTAGAGAAGCAGGATTGGTTGGGGCCGAGATGTATGTGGGAAGAATGGTGAACCACCTAATCACTCAAAATTCAGCTTATCAAGCCGATCTAAAGAGCAATATCGGAATTGGAGCAGGAGAAACGGCAGCAGAAGGTTTATGTCGGGCGTTACAGCATTGTTTGACACTTACCTATGTGTCAGAAATGAAAGGACGACAACCAACGGCTAGGCCTGTGCATGTTGACTCGATTGTGGATGAACAGTCCCAGTTTTATGTACGGTCTTTCGCTACATTAGGTGAGAAACTGAGGGTTGCAAAAGGTCATGAGGTATGCGGGTTTCCGGTTTATTGGGTGGAAACGAGCACAGGATGGTACGGGAGTATTGGCTTGTTAGAGCGAGAAGCATTGCGAAAAGCACTGATGTATGCCTTGCATCAGATTCAAACGCCAACCAATCAAGTGTCCAAGTATGTACTGACTGCGCAATCTGTCGGCTTGACGGGTGAAGCCATCGAACTTGCACGCAGTAGCGTTCAGGAAGAATCGGAAAAAGAGGTCTGGAAACAAGCTGTCGAGGTATTGGCTCTTCATCAACTTTCTCCTCGAATCATGAATGCCGCGATAGAGCCTTTCCTGGAAGAAGACCTTGGTGGCGTATTTGCCTTGCTGCTCTCGAGGAGGTGCTCCGATGAGTGCTGACATTCTTGTCATTGGAGACGGAGTACTGGCAGAGTTGGTTTCAGAACATTTAAAGAACGACTATCGCGTCTGGAACAGTGAAGACATGGCGTCTGCGACTAGTGGAGCAAATTTGGCTCTCCTGTTGCACGATACGTATCATCCTGCTTTGCATGTACAGGCAGAAAAACATTTTCGCCAAGCAAATATCCCGTGGCTGCGCGGCTTTGTTTCATTCGGGGAGGCCATTGTAGGTCCGTTGGTTCGTCCAGATCAAACAGGGTGCTCCCAGTGTGCAGATATGCGGCGATTGATGGCGGGACGTGATCGCAAAGAGATGTGGAAGGTACAAAATATGCTGAGGGAGAAAGGCGGCATACCCCGTGATCCATGGTCATCTCGCTCAGGGTTGTTACAAGTGGCATACCATGTCAGTGCGGAGGTTGAACGTATAGTTGAGGGCAAGCAAGCCCAGTTATCTGAGCATATCCAGTTTATTGATTTGCAAACATTGACCAGCACGCGCCACTTCTTCTTGCCCAATCCTGTATGTCCGGTATGCAGTCGGCTGCCTGAGGATTCTGAAGAGCGGGCAAGAATACGCTTGAAGCCTATTGTAAAGCAAAGTCCGGACAGCTACCGGACAAAATCCATAGCCTCTTTGAAAAAAGCTCTCTCCACCGAATATTTGGATTCCCGTACTGGGTTTTTGAATGGAAAAGTACGAGATCTTGTCTCGGTGTTCGCTGATGTAAGTGTCAATCTGCCGCTATTTTCACATGACGAGGGTACGGCTGGCAGGTCTGTTTCATACGCGGATAGTGAGATAACGGCGATTTTGGAAGGAATGGAAAGATATTGCGGGCTTATGCCGCGTGGCAAGAGGACGATGGTGCGTGACTGCTATCAAAACCTTGCGCCGCATGCCCTTGATCCGACAACAGCGGGGACCCATTCAGAAGAGCAGTATGCTTTGCCAAATTTTCCGTTTCAGCCATTTGATCCGAAGCGAGAGATGAACTGGGTATGGGGTTATTCCTTTAAAGAAGAGCGACCGATTCTTGTACCTGAGCTCATGGCCTACTACAGTATGGGATTCGGGGAGGGTGTTGTATTTGAGACCTCCAATGGCTGTGCGTTAGGTGGCAGTTTGGAGGAGGCGATCTTCTACGGCATCCTCGAAGTGGTGGAGCGAGATGCTTTCTTGTTGACCTGGTATGCCCAATTGCCATTGCCACGCCTCGATCCTGCTACGGTCAATGATCGGGAATTGCTTCTTCTCATTGATCGAATGCAGACCGTTACCAATTACGATTTGTACTTGTTCGATGCGACTATGGAAAATGGAATTCCCTCTGTATGGACGATTGCGAGAAACCGCGGAGCGGAAGGCCTGCATCTCGTTTGTGCAGCAGGTGCGCATCCAGACCCTATCCGCGCTGTGAAAAGCTCCATTTACGAAACGGCAGCCATGCTCATGACTTTGACAGACAAGTACGAAGCGAATCGAGACAAATACTTGCGTATGCTTCAAGATTCGTCCCTCGTGAAAAAGATGGACGATCATGCTATGCTTTACAGCTTGCCAGAAGCAGCGGAGCGCTTATCCTTTCTCATGGATGCTTCACGTCCGATGGTCTCTTTCGCTGAACGCTTTCCTAGAAGAAATCAAAATCATGATCTAACAGACGATTTGCGGGAGTTGCTCAGTGTGTTCCAAAAGTTAGATCTCGATGTTATTGTGGTTGATCAAACGACACCAGAGGTAGGGCGCCACGGCTTATCTTGCGTGCGAGTATTGATTCCTGGCATGCTCCCGATGACTTTTGGCCATCATCTTACGCGAGTAACGGGATTGAAACGAGTATTGGAGGTCCCTGTGAAGCTGGGGTATGTGAAGCAACCGCTGCGTGTAGACGAGTTGAATCCTTTTCCGCATCCGTTTCCATAACATGCATCTGGGAGTGAGCCGGATGAATCTCGAAAATTTCTTGTACCGCCTTCATTTTGATACAGAAAACGCCAGACCAAGTGATCTCGAAGTGGATTGGGGGGATGCGCCACTACCATACAAGCTGTACAGGGGGCAACCTGTCATTTTACTACCTGAAGATGTGTCTCTATCGCTCATAGATCAAACGGTTTCACAAGAGATGACTATTCCACAATTGGGTGCATGGTTATGGTATAGCTACGGACTGATACAAATCAGCCAATCGTTGTTGGTAACCACGACTTCGGCAGATGCAGAATCTGAGTCGTTTTTGCCGCTTGTAATGAAGCGAAGGCCGGTTCCGTCTGGGGGAGGGCTCTATCCAAGTGAGCTGTACGTATATTTGAAGCTGTCGAGTATTCCTCCAGGTCTATACCACTACGATGTGGCTCATCACAGACTCGTACAATTGCGAGAAGGGAATTTTGATCACGTCCTTAACCGAGCACTTGGTGGTAGTTGTCCAGTACATGCATGCTTTGGAGTTGCGTTCGTCTCCATCTATTTTTGGAAAAACTTTTTTAAGTATGATGAGTTTTCCTATCGATTGCAGGGCCTCGATGCTGGTGTACTGCTTGGACAATTGCAGGAAATGGCAAACCAGCTCGGTGTTACGACTGCGGTACACTACCAGTTCTTGGATAAAGTGATGAATGCACTGCTAGGATTGTCTGCCGATCAAGAGAGTGTCTACGCGGTAGTCCCTTTATCACTCCAAACAGAAGGGGGGAGGCATTCGCACTCGCTGGCACAATGGCGAGAAAAGGAGGAGTTGGCAAGCGAGCTAACCAGAGAACTACCTGAGCAAAAGCATGTGCAAGTGATACGCTCAAAAAGAATGAGACAATATCCTGCACTCCTGCAAATGAATGAAGCTGCTATGCAGGCATCTACCCGTGCATTTCGACGATATTCGGATCAGGCGGAAAGCAAACGGCCTCGTCGGTCCGATGAGCGAATCCTTCTCCCGCGTTTGCAGAAACCAAGTTATGATCTGGCGGAATATTGCAGGGAGCGTTTTTCACCGGAAATGGACTTTATCAGGAGGAAAACAGACCAGAATCAGGTAGCACGTATCATGGAAATGACGATGAGTGCGCTATCGTATGGCAATGATTTGGGGGAAAATCAAGAAGCAGCGTGGAGAAGGCTTTCTCTCTTTGTCAGCATTCATCAGGTAGAAGGGATGAAAGATGGGGCATACGCTTACGAACCACTGGAGCACGCTCTTTATCCAATTGTCTATGGAGATTTACGAGCACGTCTACAAGAGGGAATGACCCTGGACAACGTGAATCTGTATCAAGTGCCGCTCTGCTTTCATGTAGTGGGAAAACGTGATCATCTGATTAATCAGCTAGGCTTTAGAGGGTATCGCATCCAACAGATGGAGGCAGGAATCGTCGTGCATCACTTGCTTTTAGCAGCGTTCACGTGTGGAATGGGCGGACACCCGTTACTCGGATTTGACGTGGAAAATTGCGATGATCTTTACAACCTAGCGTCCGAAGAGAAAACCTGCTTGATTCAAATTCCAGTGGGGCACTATCGCCCCCGCGCCAGATTTCAGACCGGACTTCATGGATAAAAAAGTGGAAGACCCGAGTCGCGATGACCCGGGTCTTGTTCTGGAAGTAAGGAGGGTATCGAGCTCATCTCGTTGTAAGGTAAGTGTCTCTTTATCCACCTTCAACCATCGAACGGTCAATCCACGATCAGCAGCAACAGTCAGCCACAGGCCTACATTGGGAATTGCTCCCGGACTTTTTCGATGGGGAAATGTACAGATGCGACTTCTAATCGCCAATCATTGGAGCGCATAAAACTTCCAGGAGGGTATTCAAAGACGCATTCTGATTGCAGCGTGAAACCGAGCTTATGGCAAATGGCATTGGAGGCAGGGTTGTCCACAGAGGGATAGGCTTGAATAAACTTGTGTCTTCGTTCTTGTTTGATGCGGGTAATCAGTAAAGCTAAAGCTGCAGAGGCGATTCCTTTCCCTTGAAAGGGTGGGAGGACGCTCCAGCCTACTTCGTATACGTTTTCTCCTTGCCAAATGCGGTCCCAATAGCCGATGCTTCCGACGGGGGTGTGATCTGCGAGCAGTACGATGCTGAACATCTTGCTCGTTTGCTGTTCGTCCTTATTGAGGTATCGCTCGTGTCGAGTAAGGAGCTGCTCTCCCGTCTCCGGGCCACCGAGATGCTCCATCATGACTGGTGCATTCAAAAGGCGTAGCAAAGAAAGATCGTCATCCGCCCAAGGTTGAATGCGGACAAGCTCAGTGTTTAGCGGTGTGGACATTCTCTCCCTCCTTATCCACTAGATGGAAAATCATGCTATAATGGTGGTGCCCGAGTGATTCTTATTATCGGAGTATGGAAAGAGTAGCTGAGGTGTAGGAATAGACCCTTTCTGAAAAACATCTGGAGTGTAAATCCAACGTAAATATCGCCACGGACAATATAGGAAAGAGAAAGGGGTACTTGTTCCATGAATGAAAAAAGCATTCTTACACAACGGCTCGAATTGATTCCATTTACACATAGAATAGCAACGAATATTTTGCAAGAAAATTACGAAGAGTTGTTGGACATGGGGCTTACATTAGGTGAAGGCTGGCCAGATGAGGATGCGATGGAAACGATCCCCAAAATCATCGAAGCACTCGAGCGCACAGGGGGACCGACAGGATTTGAATCGTGGATGATCCTTACCAAAGATGGTATGAAGATCATCGGGGATGTAGGATTCAAAGGAGTCCCGAATGCACAGGGAGAAGTGGACATCGGCTATGGAATTATTGAAGCCGAGCGAAAAAAAGGCTACGCGTATGAGGCGGCAGAAGGTTTAGCGAATTGGGCGTTATTGCAGCCAGATGTGAAAAAGATTACGGCCAAATGCCTGCTAGATAACATAGATTCCGCGAAAATATTAGTCAAAATGGGCTTTGCAGAAATGAAGAGGGACGACACGATGATTTACTGGTCTAGGCAGAAAGAATAGTACGCCGGAAGAGTTTCACACGAAAAAAGGACGAACACATGGCCGTCCTTTTTTTCATGGAGAATATCAGTTGCTGGAATTTTCTATGGGAACGTAGTAGATATGTTTCGTGCCGTCTTTATACGTTACCTCGAGTACACCTGATTGAAGGGACGGGCCCTTTGCTTTTACTTTTTTCTTTGTGGAAAACTCCCCAGACTTCGAGTCGACTCGCAACGTAATAATCGAATTGAACACCTGAAGCGTTGCGCGTTTGATTTCTTTATTCGAGACTTTTCCTGTCACATTGAGTTCGTAATACGATTTAGGGAGCACACTTGATTCAGCCTGGAGCTCAATTTCATCTGGATTGAGGGCCAACCTTGGAAGAAATTTCGTCTCCATCTTTACGATTTCCTCTTTGCGTTCCTTATCTTCAGGTCCAACGAGGATGTGTACGTAAGAATTTAACTGAAAATAGTCTGGCGTTAGATCATTGGGCAGTTCGTCTGTTCGGAAATATTCATCTTGCTCAATTGTTCTTCCAGGTTTCAAGGTTTTCTCCTTGACGACCGGGGTACAGGCTGGTTCGTCTTCACGGTAAGGAAGCTCCCAAGTGTCTTCGGAGGCATACGCTTCGATTCGTGTTGTTACGTCATAGCATTGAGCGGCCGTGTATGTGATGGGCTTCCGCGAAATATTCGTGACAATCGTATTTACGTGGTACATTGGTGAGTCGTATTTTGGATTGTCGGTTTCGGTAACGGTCACTTGAAACCGAAGTCCTTCTTTCTTGAATGGTTTGTCAATGAAAAACATACCGTTTGCTTTTGCTTGTGCCGCGTTTACGTTCACGGCGCCAGCCGTCATAACCAGTAAAAGACATACGAGTGAATGGATAATCTTGCGAAACACACAGTTCACCTCCTCACGATTCGTTTTTGAAAAATGTGCATGGAGGCACCTTCTTAATATTCCATATATTACCTCTCTTTGCAATGTTTTTTGTTCCGGAATATTTTATATGAAAATTTTCAAAGGAAAGGTAACCTCAGACTTCCTTCTTTCGTATTGAAAGGAAGGAAAAGATGATCGCTTTTCATTGAACTATGCAACGCGTGTCTCTATACTGGAGAGATAAGCATTGGTAAATAATTGTGAGGGATAGCATGCAGAACTGGATGACCCAAATTATTGAACAATATAGTTACTTTGGCATCTTACTGATGATGGCACTGGAAAACATCTTCCCACCCATACCTTCAGAGGTGATCTTGACGTTCGGTGGATTTATGACGACGCAATCATCCTTAACGGTTTTTGGCGTAATCTTGTCAGCTACAATCGGTTCGGTGATTGGGGCAATCATTCTCTATGGAATCGGTTATTATCTGGACGTCAAAAAAATAGAGAAGATCGTAGAGCGATGGGGACATCTTCTGCGCATTAAAACGGCAGATATCCATAAGGCGAATAAATGGTTTGATCGATACGGGTACTGGACGGTCTTTTTTTGCCGCATGGTCCCATTAATCAGAAGCCTGATTTCCATTCCAGCTGGTATGACCAAAATGAATTTCCCGCTGTTCTTGTTGTTTACAACACTTGGTACGTTTATTTGGAACATCATCCTCGTGATGGCTGGTCACTTATTGGGGGAATCATGGGAAGACATTCTGTACTATTTTGATCTCTATTCCAATATCGTTTATGTTGTACTCGCCTTTGCGGGGATCGTGTTTCTCATCTTGTTCCTCCGCAAACGAAAAGTGGATGCCTAAAACCGAAAAACCATCTTTCCTTCAAGGAAAGGTGGTTTTTCCATTTGGAACCAAGAGGTAAAGATTTTATAAAAAGTCGTAATCTTCTTACAAATACAAAGCGCCGTAATTGCGCTAAGGTGAGGGGAGGGGGAGTAGGTGACATGGGCACCGCCCTCATTCTTGAGGCTGGGAGAGATGCAATTTGATCGATTTGCTACTCGTAAACGGCGTAGTCATTACCATGGACCAAGAACGTCGGGTACTACAGGACGGGGCAATCGCCATTGACAAAGGAAGAATTTTGGAGGTAGGTGACACTCTACTTCTAAAAGACAAGTATCCCGCGCAAAAGGTAGTCGACTGCACACATCATTGTATACTGCCAGGCTTCATTGACGCACATGGTAATGGCGGACATTCGTTGTTCAAAACGATTGCAACGGACAATATCAACGACTGGATGCCAATCATGACCAACACTTACAAGCACTACGTGACAGACGATTTCTGGTACTACGAGGGAAAGCTGTCAGCACTGGAGCGGCTTAAAGCCGGGATTACGACAGGTGTTAGCGTCTTAGGCTCGATGCCTCGCTCAGATGATCCGATCTTTGCCTTGAATCACGCCAAAGCGTACAACGAGGTTGGTGTCCGCGAAATCGTAGCGACAGGTCCATGCAACCCACCGTGGCCGCATCCCTTTAGCCGCTGGGTCGATGGACAAAAAGTTACGAAGGAAGTCACTTATGAGCAGGTTCTCGCTGGAGCAGAAGCAGTGATCGAAGCCCTTAATCACGCGAATAACGATAAAACCAGAGCATACATAACGCCATTTGTCATCGTGACCTCTGTCAATCCGTCCTATCCGACACCAGCTGACCAATTGTTTGGCTTAACCGATTTCGACCGGTACCAAGCACGGAAAATCAGGGAGATTGCGAAAAGGTACGACACGCGCATCCACTCCGATGCTTTTGGAGGCATGATTCACCTCGCGATCCAAGACAAAGAGTACGCGCTGCTCGGTCCAGACGTACACTTACAGCATTGTCGGGGGATTTCGTTTGACGAGGCGAAAATTTTGGCCGAAACAGGAACGAATGTGAGCGCTTCTCCTGGTTTTGGTCAAATCAACGCACGTACCCCGATTACGGAATTGCTGGAGATGGGAGCGACTGTTGCAATCACGACAGACGGTACTTCACCGATGACTCCTTTTGACATGTTTCAGGCCATGCGCAGAATGCAGCTGCTGCAACAAGCTGCGCTACGTGATTACTATTACCTCCCGCCGGGCAAGCTGCTGGAAATGGTAACAATTGATGCGGCGCGCTGTGTCGGCTGGGATGACGAGCTGGGGTCTCTTGAGGCTGGTAAAAAAGCGGACATCATTACCGTAAATATGCATCAGGCCCACTTGAATCCAGAGAACATGCACGTCCATCGTGTCGTCTATCAGGCAGTCGGTGGAGATGTGAACCACGTCATTGTCGACGGTGAGCTGATTATGGACGAGCGCCGTGTTTTGACTGTGGATGAAAAGCAAATCCTCAAGGAAGCGAATGAAGAGGCGAATCGCACAATTGAGCGGGCAGGTCTGGAAATCTACATGCAGCCAAGCAAGTATTTCTGGGGGCATGCGCGAGCTTATTTGGATGAGAGAAGGTTTGACCCGACGAAGCTAGGGTAAGTAATTGAATGAGGTCTAATTCTCGTATTTATAGAAGCGATACTGGGTGTACTCTCAGTAACGCTTCTTCCAGTTTTACTAAGGAATAGACCAGGGTTTGTGACGCCTTGTGGAGAAGTGGTATTTTGAACGGTAAGATGAAAAACTCCAGCCTAATTATTCGAGGTGAGCTTTATGAAAAGGAAGATCGCTATTTCTCTGATTTCAACAGTGATTGCATCTATTGCTGTTATCACATTTTTATTTTTTCAAACCAGTAACGACTATTATAAGTTTTCGGAAGGCGCCTCTCCCGAACAAATCGAAGCATTAAAGAAAAATAACATCGACTTTCTTATAAAACCAGACAGTTCCATATGGGTCAACCGATTGGATGAAATGGACGTAGTACAATGCTGCACCTAAAGTGTCGCCCTTGCATTGAATAGGAGAAGGTGCCCGCCGCCTTCCCTTTTTTATTATGATTATAGTTGACAAAAACGATAGGATTAATCATTATTTATTCATAATCCCCATCGACTAAGTTGGAATAAAAAGAGGTGCAGTCATGTATCTGACTATTGATAATGTTACGAAACATTTCGTGAATGAGCAGAAACAAAAAGTAAAGGTGCTGGATGATATCAATCTGGAAGTGGAAAAGGGCAGCTTCGTTTCCATTGTCGGCCCCTCTGGCTGTGGAAAATCGACGCTGCTCTACTTGATAGCGGGATTGGATCAACCGGACAACGGTGACATCCACGTTGCTGGCAACAAAGTGAATAAGCCCGGACCTGACAGAGTTGTTGTTTTTCAAGAAGCGGGATTATTTCCATGGCTGACCGTTTTGGAAAATGTTACATATGGGCTCAAGTTGAAGAAAATGTCAGCAGCGAAAGCCAACGAAAAGGCGCTGGAAGTGCTCAAGATGGTCCATTTAAGCAAGTATGTTCATTCCTATCCCCATCAGCTCTCAGGCGGGATGAAGCAACGCGTAGCCATCGCTCGGGCACTTGTCATGGAACCCGACATTTTGCTGATGGATGAACCGTTCTCGGCGCTGGATGAACAGACGCGGATGGTTCTTCATAAGGAGCTGCTTGAGATTTGGCGGACGACCAAGGTCACGATTTTTTTCGTCACCCATAATATCCGGGAGGCCGTTTTGCTTGCGGAGAGGATCGTCGTTTTTGCCACACGCCCCGGAAAAATTAAGGAAATCATTGCGGTTCCTGCCATGCGCGATGGGGTCATGCCGGACAGTGTGACAGTAAGCACCGAGCAGAAGGTGCTGTCGATTCTACAAGAAGAGATAGAAAAGGTGCTGAAGGAGGAAATGGGCAATGACTACAGCTTTAAGACGGGTCATCTTCATCGCTATGATAGCGGCGATATGGGAAGTCACATCTAAATTATCGGGGCTGCCATCGTTCATGTTTCCCAGCTTGACCCAGGTTTTCGAAACACTCGTAAATGGCTTGATAAGCGTGCAAATTACCGCCGCGATTGGAAAAAGCATGGGACGAATCCTGTTGGGCTTTCTCATTGCCATTATCATCGGACTGATATTGGGTTACTTCATTTGGAGGTACAAACTCGTAGAAGATACGCTTGGCTTTGTCGTGACTGCGCTTCAATCTATCCCGAGCATTGTCTGGTTCCCGCTTGCGATTATCTGGTTTGGCTTAAATGACTTCTCCATCTTGTTCATCGTGACGATCGGGGCGACCTGGACCATGACGGTAAACGCGACCAGCGGTTTCAAAAATGTCCCGCCGCTATATCAACGGGTAGCCAAGACTTACGGTTCGACTGGCTTTCACTTTGTACGAACAGTCATTCTTCCTGCATCCGTACCACAGATCATCTCTGGGCTTCGAATCGCTTGGGCGTTTTCCTGGCGGGCACTCATGGCTGGTGAGTTGCTCGGGGGTGGCGGTGGTCTTGGGCAATTACTCGAGATGGGCCGTTCACTTGGACAAATGGATTTGGTGATATCTGTCATGATCATTATTGCGATCATCGGTACCATCGTCGATAATGTTGTCTTTTCACGCATCGAACGCAACGTTCAGATGAAGTGGGGAGTCCATTCATAAAAGAAAAATGGCTAAGGAGTGTGTCGTCACATGCTAAAAAAAGTGTTCAGTACTGTTGTCGCATCTCTTTTATTGATGGGGATTGCGAGTGGGTGCTCTACAGGCGGAGCCAAATCCTCTGAGAAGGAAGTCAAGATCGGTTATTTCCCAAATCTTACGCATAGCGCAACGATCATTGCATTGGAGAAAGGCTATTTCAAGGAAGCTTTCGGTGCGGATGTAAAGATTCAAACAAAAACCGTCGCCAATGGCGGATTGTTTATGGAAGCAATGGCAACAAAAGCAATTGATGTAGGCACAGTCGGACCTGGACCGCTGTTGAACTTTTATGTCAAGCATCCCGGGTATCGTTTGATTTCAGGTGCGGTCAATGGCGGAGCTGTGCTCGTCATGAATGGTTCAACCAATATTACCGAACTAAAGGATTTAAAAGGCAAAAGAATCACGATTCCGGTAATCGGCAGCACTCAGGATGTCATGCTCAGAAAAGCACTGAATGAAGTTGGCCTGAAACCGACGACGAATGGTGGAGATGTGGAACTATATGCGGCAGCTCCGGCAGATACGGCAGCCTTATTCGTACAAAAGTCTGTTGACGGTGCAGCAACGCAGGAGCCGTGGGGATATGTGCTGGAAAATCAGGCTGGGGGAAAACTGCTTTTGGACTGGGATCAATTCGCTTGGGGGAAAGAATCAACCAATACGGTGGTAGCAGCCAGCGATGAATTTTTGAAACGAGAAGGCTTGGCAACTGCCTACCTGCAAGCACATAAAAAGGCAGTCAAATTCATTCAGGAAAATCCCGAAGAAAGCCAAGACTTGATCATCAAGCATTTGAAAAATCTGACTGGCAAAGAGTTGAGCAAAAAAGAAGTGCAGGCAGCTTTTTCCCGTTTGGAAGTGACAACAGCGGTTAATGAAAAGGTCATTCAGGAAATGGCCGATATCAGCCAGGAGGCCGGCTATATTTCCAGTAACAAAATCGATGGCTTGATCGACTTGAAATACTTGGAAGCAGCGAAATAAATCAGGTGAGAAGGCGGAATATTCAGCAGGAGGAACGAGGGGTGAAAAGGAATTAGATGGGAAAGGAGGTCATGCCACGATGAGACCACATGAACAAGGAAATAATCAACCAAGCGACTCATTGGAGACACAGATTCATACCGATTTCCAAAAAGAAATGACGTACGGCGATTATTTACAGCTCGATCAAATCTTGTCGAGTCAACGTCTTCAATCAACCCATCATGATGAAATGCTGTTTATTATCATTCATCAGGTGAGTGAGCTATGGATGAAACAAATTTTGCACGAACTGTCAGCAGCAAATGAATGCATCTGCAACCACGATCTGGAGCCTGCTTTCAAAATGTTCGCGCGAGTCTCGCGTATCCAGCAGCAATTGATTAAATCGTGGGATGTCCTTTCTACATTGACGCCAGCAGACTACCTCCAGTTCCGTGACAAGCTGGGTCATTCGTCCGGATTTCAATCCTATCAAAACCGACTGATCGAATTTACGCTAGGATATAAGAACCAGCATGTCCTTGCGGTGTATGCGCATCAACCAGAGCTTCACGCCCAGATGAGTGTGGCCTTACAGCAGCCCAGCATTTATGATGCGGCGATCAGGGAGATGGCTGTTCGGGGCTTGCCGATTGATCCGGAATGCTTGAATCGCGATTGGTCACAACCTTATCAACCCAATCAGAGTGTAGAGCAAGCCTGGCTGACCGTGTATCGAAATGTGAACCAGTATTGGGATTTGTACGAGTTGGCAGAAAAGCTGGTGGATATCGCCAGTCAGCAACAGCAATGGCGTTTTAACCATATGACGACAGTCGAACGTATCATAGGCCAAAAGCCGGGAACAGGTGGGTCATCAGGCGTCATGTACTTACGCAGAGCGCTCGATCACCGTTTTTTCCCGGAGCTTTGGAGCTTGCGGACACAGTTGTAAAAAACTCTTCAAAAAACAGCGAGAAAAGCGTCTTGGGGACCCAGGGCGCTTTTTGGCATGTAGTACTCAATTCACATCTTTTCACATATCTTTCCTAATAATGGGTACAAATACCCTTCTTTTCCTGACAAACATATGTTTTCATTTTTTATAGTATACCTTATTTTTCAAGTACAACCAGAAATGGAGTGGGCATTTGGATGGAAACAATGAAGCCACCAATGGAAGTGTTATATGCGAAACAGCTGAATGCACTGCGATCCCAGGATACAGGGACAAAACCTCCCAATTGGCTGATGTCGCCGAGAGCGGTGCGCGACTTTATTTTAGGAACGGATGAACCCCTTTCTTATGAGGGCGAAAGTATACCGATTACGAAGAAGTTCTATGGAGACGATGTGCTTATTGAGCGTGCAATCGTTACATTGGCAGGCAATCGCGGCTTAATGCTCGTCGGAGAACCAGGAACGGCAAAAACGATGCTCTCTGAGCTGCTGTCTGCGGCTATCTCTGGTACGAGCACGAATACGATCCAAGGCACCGCGGGAACGACAGAGGATATGATCAAATACTCCTGGAACTACGCTATGCTGCTGGACAAAGGTCCTTCGTTGCAAGCGCTGGTTCCTTCTCCTTTATACAACGGAATGAGCAAGGGAATCATTACCCGTTTTGAGGAGATTACCCGTTGCCCGTTTGAGGTTCAAGACGTGTTGATTAGTATTTTGAGCGACAAGGTGATGAACATTCCCGAGCTGTCAGACGGCATCCTGTTTGCCAAGCCCGGATTTAATATCATCGCAACAGCGAACCTGCGGGACAAAGGCGTCAATGAAATGAGTAGCGCCCTCAAACGACGTTTTAACTTCGAGACAATCGCGCCGATTAATCATGTGAAAATGGAAGCCCAAATTATCGAATCCCAAGCAAAAGTGATTCTGGAGCAAAGTGGCGTAAACATCGAAATCGATCGCGATGTGGTTGAGATATTGGCGACGACCTTCATGGAGCTGCGGATGGGCGAGACAAAGGAAGGGTTCAAAATCGATTCCCCTCAATCCGTGATGAGTACAGCCGAAGCCGTATCCGTCTATGTTCAAAGTGCAATGACGTCCCATTACTATGATGGCAGGTCAATTTCCATGGATCGACTGGTACAGAACATGCTAGGAGCCGTCGTCAAGGAAAACCAAAAGGACGCAAATATCCTGAAAACCTACTTTACCAAAGTGGTCAAAGAACGGGCAAAGGAAGAGGGTCTATGGGGAACGTATTACAACGAGAAGAAATGGATCAAATAAAAGATCAGGACCGCTTCATAAAATCATTCGTCGAAGATGAGGTCTACAACCTTAGCAAACAGGTCGTCTATTTCCCGGTTCGTCATCATAGTCCTGCATGCGCGTTTCATTTGAAAAAAACGATCGAAGAGTATCAACCGGAAATCATTTTGATTGAAGGCCCGGACCATAGCAATCATATCATTCCGATCTTAACGGATGAACGGACGAAGCCCCCTGTGAGCATTTATTATGCGTACGCCTCAGGGGAGCAAAAATACGTCTGTTACTTTCCGTTTCTTCTGTATTCGCCGGAGTATGTGGCCTTGGTCGAAGCAAAACGTCGGCAGATTCCTGCTGCTTTCATTGATCTAAGCTACGGAAGCCGCCTGGAAAGCTTGGAAGACGGTCATGATTTGAAAAAGAAGAATGAAAAGCTGTCCTATCACGATGAGCGCATGCTGGCAGGCTCGCAGTTTATTCAGCGATTGTGCCAGACGATGAAATGCAGGAACTTCGATGAGCTGTGGGAAAAGGTTTTTGAGATTGATGGGATTCGCAAACAGACGAAGGATTTCGTCAAGGATGTCTTTGCTTACTGCTACCTGTCACGCAAATGCTATGATGACGCTACTTTGGAAGCGGAAGGCGATTTGATTCGCGAGGCGCATATGCGTCAAAAAATTGCAGAAGCAAAGAAACAACATGCGAGAATTCTCGTGGTGACCGGGGGCTTTCATACATACGGACTCATCGAGGAGCGCAAGACTTCCTACAAGATACAAAAGGTGCAGGAAGAAAAAATATATCCGATGGTGTACACGTACCAGGAAGCAGATCAGTTGAATGGATACGCAAGCGGGATGCCGTACGTCCATTATTACGAGAGTGTGTGGAAGGCGTTGGAGAAAAAGGAGCGTGCTCCCTTCTCGAAAAGCGCGTTGATATACCTCCCGCAACTGCTCAAAAGGCTGCGTGACAAAGGAGAAACGACATCGACTGCGGATGCGATCGAAGCGTACAGCCTCATGAATGGCTTGGCTGTCATGCGGGAAAAGGCTGAGGGCGGTGCCTATGAGTTGCTCGATTCCGTTCTCTCTGCTTTTACAAAAGGCGAGCGCTCAATTGCAACCTCTCAGCCGATCGAGACATTGCGAGAGCTGTTGACCGGAGATGGAATCGGTGAAGTTGCTCCTAATTCACTGGATGTGCCCATCGTTCGCGATTGCAAAGACAGATGTAAATCGTTAAAGCTCGCGATCACGACGACAGCCCGCAATCAAAAGGTGCTAGAGCTGTATGCCAAGAAGTCGCATCGTGAAGCTAGCCAGTTTTTTCACTGCATGCAGTTCTTGGGCACAGAATTTTGCACCAAAGAAGCCGGACCTGACTGGATGAACAATCGAAATGTCAATCTCGTCCGAGAGACATGGCGCTACAGCTATTCCTCCTTCGTAGAAGCCCGTCTGATCGAGAGCTCGGTCTACGGTGGGACGGTGAAGGAGGCAGCTGCCCATAAGCTAGCCGATATGGTAAAAGAACTGCCGCAGCACCAGAGCCATGAGCTGGCAAAATGGCTTTTGATGGCGGTCGTTATGGGGTTGGAAGAGCTGTCGGAAAGGCTCTTTGAATCTGTAGTAGAGTCCGTTAGGCAGGATGGACATTTTCTCTCGCTTTGCAAGACGTTGAAGACACTCACCATTCTTTTGGAGCAAAAACGGTTGTTCGGCCTAAGCGAAACAGAACGGCTGGAGAACTTGGTGGAAGAAGTATATTACCAGGCTGTGACCAAAATCGTCGAGCAGGGAAACCCGAACCCCAACGAACTGGATGAGCTGGCCGATCAGCTCAAATTCCTCTACATGCTGAGTGAGAAGAGACAGGCGGATGATTCCCGAGAGATTTTCAGTGATCAACTGCGGGAATTGCTGCGTAACGACAAGCTCCCCGCGAAACTGGAGGGGGTAGTGGTCGCGATCTTGTGCAATCTTGAGGTGATCGAACGCGCAGAAATCTCCAGACGTGCCCGTGCCTATATGTTCGGCTCGCCTGAGCAAATGCTGCATACCGCCGCGTATTTACATGGCGTTTTTATCGTGGCTCGTGACTATCTCTTTCATCAAGAGGAAATCATGCGCGATCTGCATCAGATGATTACATCCTTGGCCTACGACGACTTTTTGCAGGTAGTGCCTGAGCTACGATTGGCGTTTACATATTTTAGCCCAATGGAAATTAGTATGCTCTCGGAAAAAGTGGCAGCTCTCTTCCAAACGACGGTGGAACAAGTCACGAATCCAGTCATCGATGAGCGTGCCTTGCGTGATGCCCGCATGCTCGATCAAGCGATCAAGGAGGAGTTTGCCAAATGGAACCTGATTTGAGCCGCGAAGCCTTGAACCGCTGGCGGTTGTTATTGGGCTCGCATGCCGAGGAATCATTGGAAGGCAGCGGGGTCTATCAATCATCCGAGTTTTCCTATCAGGAATTGGACTCGATTCTTGAATTTTTATACAACCGTGAATACGGAGAAGAGCAAGGCTATCGAAAAGAAGGCGGCCGAGGAGAATCGGCATTGACGGTTCCCTCCTGGCTGAACAAAATCCGCAAGCTGTTTCCCAAGAAGACGGTAGAAATCCTCGAGCGGCAAGCTCTGGATCGCTATAACATGACAGAGCTGTTGACTGACAAAAAAGTGTTGGAAAGCATGGAGCCCAACATGACCCTCTTAAAAAACATCCTCCAATTTAAAGGCAGGATGAAAGGAGAGGTCGTAAAAAGTGCAAAGGAAATTGTACGAAAGGTCGTAGACGATATACGGCGTCAGCTTGAAAATGAAGTGCAGACCAGCATCGTCGGCAAGCGTAATCGCCACAAACGCGGTTATACGAAGTCGATGAAAAATCTGGATGTCCATAAAACGATTCGCAAAAATTTGAAGAACTACGATCGCAAAAAAAGTCGTTTTATCATCGATGAGCTGTATTTCCACAGCAATATCCAGCATCACAACAAATGGAACATCGTCATTGTCGTGGACGAGAGCGGTAGTATGATGGACTCTGTGATTTACAGCTCCGTTATGGCAAGTATTTTTTACAAGCTCGCTGCCTTGAAGACGAATTTGGTTATTTTTGATACGAAGGTCGTTGATTTGAGCGATAGACTGGATGATCCGGTCGATGTGCTGATGAGTGTGCAGCTTGGTGGGGGGACTCATATTGCACAGGCGCTCAAATACGGAAGAACACTGCTCGAAAATCCATCGAAGACGATATTTATCCTCGTCAGCGATTTGGAGGAAGGCTACCCGATCAAGGAAATGTATCGCCAAAGCAAGGAGATTATCGACGCAGGCTGCAAGTTTTTAGTGTTGACGGCTTTGGATTTCAATGGCAACGCTACGTACAACCAGCATGCTGCCAGGGTATTGAGCGATATGGGAGCAAACGTTGCCGCGATCACGCCTGATGAGCTCGCGCAGTGGATTGGTAAAGTGATCAAATAGAGAGAAGGAGGAGTAAGGAATGGTATTACGAAAGACAGATCTGAATCCGGTTACGAAGAAATTTGTGGAGGAGTTTATCAGTGCAAGTGATCGAAACAAGCATTTGTACGATGAAATCGCTGATTACGTTGCAGGTGACACAGACGAATGCCCAGCAATCGCAGAGGACCCGCGGTTTTACAGCTACACGGTTCGATCCGAATTTGACAAGCTGAAAAAACGTGGCGAGGAGCTGGCCTTCTATCGAGCAGCTGTGCTGATCTACAAGGCTAGCAACCGTTTTTATGAGAAGAAAAATGTGATGGATGAGTGCTTCCTGGATCAGATCGAACTTCAGGGTATGAAGGACATCAGTGATGCTGATATCCGAGAAAAAGATCAGAAAGCATTGGAGGCCATGAGAAAAACGGTCGAGCATTTCGGTCATACGTTGTTTGCCGAATTTTTGTCAAAAGCCGCGGAGGATTATCGCGCAAGTATCAGCCGTGATTACTCCTCGACATTTGATCGGGCCGAATTTTTGCTATTCATTTCGTATGCGTACTCGATTTCTCCGAGCTTATTGGAAGAAGCAAAAGAAAAGCTGATGCCGATCTATTATCACCTGATTACAGGTGATACACGCGAATATATAAAAGAGCTACATACCATTGCCAAAGAAGTCGTGTCCATGCAGTTTTCGAGTAACAATTTACTGACCAACGAGTCGTTGTACCCTTCATATGTCAAAGAGAAAAAAGCTGCATTGCGAGAAAAGTATTATCCAGAAGAGCAGGTCAAGGAAGGCTCTCTTTTGAATCAGAAGCATTTGAATCGGTATATGGAGCTGGTCATCAGCTTGCTGTATTACCGCATTCACGTCAAAGGCGGGATCAGTGCGTTCCTGAACAAGGAAGAGGAAATCGATCAGGAGCTGCACGATACTTTGCAAATTCTTTTCGGCGTGTGCCCGCTTGATATCCTGTCCCAAGATAAGAGACTGGTTGACCTCGTGCACATGGATGAGCCTTACGATCTACTGCTGGGCCTGCGCGAGCATTTGCTATCCCCGCCGACCAATTGGGAACAAGTGAAGCAATTGGTGTTGGAAGACGTAACGAGATCAAGACGAGCGCTTGAGCTTGCTTCGATCCCGATGGTCAAGGGATTTTTACACAATACGCTGGCGGCAGAAGGCGTGGATCTTTCCGATTTCCAGCCATCTTTGGAAGGGATTATTCAAGACGCGTTGCGACGTGCGAAGGGCTCGACAAAGCTGGCAAGCTATTTGGATGAAAAAGCTGCCCTAGAGGATGTGCTCGAGCATGTGCATCTGGAGGACGTACAACTCGTAAGACAGCAAATGATCCTGCTGAGCTTCTTGCCTGTGGATCATCCGTTTATTGCACGTCTGATTCCGTTCATGTGCCAATACAAAGACAAGTCCAATCGCAGAGTAGGTCATATGTGCTTCACTCATGCGTTCCAGGATCGATTGACCGCCTTCATTGATCATTACCGGAAGGACGAAGCGGTTGATATCCAGACACTGTTCTATCAGATTTTGTCGATCAAGGAGTCGCACTATTATTACACAGACGTCAAAGAAGAGGTGTATCGTTCGTTAGTCGTAGCGAATCCGGAAATGACTCTGGCTCAATTTGACAAGCTGGAAACGGAGCTTCGCGTGTTTGTGACGCAAACCCTATTAGCGGCAAAGGAGACGCTGTCAGAGGAATTGCGCAACCAAGTGATTCTACTCGGATTGGGTGACAGCTCGAAGAAAGTGAGCGGCCTCGCTGGTGCAGCGTTTCTTCAGGCCAAAGACAAGGAGCTTTATTTGCACGTCTATCAAACAGAGAAAAAAGCAAAGGTCAAGGAAATGGCGCTGGATGCGATCCGCTCCCTGGACAATAACAAGGAGATTTTCCAGGAGCTACTGACAAATGAAAAAAGCAGCAAATTTAAAACGCTGCTGCAAACATTTATCGACGCCGAGGAGCAGGGGCCAGATGCGAGCTTGACTCATTTAGGCAACCTGACCGACAAGCGAAAACTCACAAGGATCAAATGGATGCCACTGGAGCGTATGCCAGCCCTTCGCGACCAAGATGGCAACGAGCTGGGGCAAGAAGTAATGGAGTACATGCTAACCGCCTCAATGGAATTCCCGACTGCGCCAAACCAGTTGGTACTTGACTTGAAACCGTCTCTGCAAGCGGCATCTGTTGCTGACTTTACCACAGAAGTTTTGCGCACTTGGCTCGATAATGGGGCAGTCGCCAAAGAAAAATGGGTCATGCCGCTCTGCGTTGCTTTTGGAGATCGACGTATTGTCGATACGATTGGTCAGTGGATTAAAGAGTGGACAGATCACTCCCGCGGGGCTTTGGCTGCGGATGGCGTGCGTGCCCTGTCGTTCTCGAATGATTTGACGGCCCTGCGTCTAATCGACCAGATTAAGCGTACGATCAAAAACAGGCAAGTCAAATCGGCAGCAGAAGAGGCGCTGTCCATGGCGGCTGCGAATCAGAACATTTCCGCGATGGAACTGGAAGACCGACTGGTCACGACGCTTGGCTTCGATGCTTCCGGCAAGCAAGTGTTTGACTACGGCGACCGCACCTTCACGGTTAAAGTTAGCAACGAGCTGGAGCTGGAGGTCACGAACGACAGCACAGGAAAAGCGGTCAAAAATCTGCCTGCACCGTCAGCGAAAGACGATCAGGAGAAGGCAGAACAGGCGCGATTGACTTTTGCTCAGTTGAAAAAAGACCTGAAAAATATGGTGAAAGTACAATCTCTTCGTCTGGAGGAGTCTTTGTCCAAATCGCGTTATTGGTCAACGGCAGCATGGAAACGTCTCTTTGTGGAAAACGTGTTGATGCAAAAATTCGCAATCGGGCTCATCTGGGGTGTATACGAGGACGGAAAGCTCGTAGATACGTTCCGCTATATGGACGATGGGACATTTAACACCGTGGACGAGGATGAATATGAATTGGCAGATGAACAGCTCATTGGGTTGATTCACCCACTGGAGCTGGACGAAGAGATGTTAAACGGCTGGCGTACGCAGCTAGAAGATTACGAAATTACTCAACCGTTCGAGCAGTTGAGTCGTGAAGCGTTCCTGCCTACGGAAGAAGAAATAAAAGCAAATGAAATGCTCCGTCTGCCTGTTGAATCATATTCACCAACCGCTTTTGCGAAAATGATGGAGAAATTCGGCTGGGTCAAAGGAACGCCGCTCGATGCCGGTTATTATTATGAGTTCTACAAACTGTATGACGGTATGGTGGCTGAGTTGAAGATCAGCGGGGCGAGCATTTCGTATTGGGAAGGAATGGAGGATGTGAAGCTGGAGACGTTGGCTTTCTTCCCGAATAAAGATGCCGAGTACAAGCATTTTTACTTCAAACCAGTGGATCGGCTGAAGCTCACGGATATTCCAACACGCATTTTCAGCGAAACTGTCTATGATGTCATGCGTGCAGCAGGAAAATAACGATGGCAGATTTCACATCAGAATTTCATCGGTTTATCGCGCTGTGCAACGAAGAGTATCTCATCAAATACGCGAATAAAGGGATTTACAACCGTTCCATCAAGGAAATGGAAAAAGGAATGTCCGTTTCCTACGAGTTCGGGGACGATTACGTCGAGTGTGCGCTGTCAGATGACAGCGTATGCCGACTTCATGCAGATATTGAGCGTTTTTCCTGCTCATGTCCATCTGACAAGATATGCAAGCATGTCATCATTGCCATCGTCTACTATGCACAAAACCATTTGCAAGCAGGAGCAGAGACCGAGGAAGAGCAGATGACCTACAAGCCTGACTTTAGCTGGCTCTTGCAATTGCAGCCGTCTCACATTAGTAAGGCTTTTACCCCAGCGCAGCTGGAAGAAGTGCTGTTTCGCCTCGACTATTTCGAGGAGATGGAAGTCGTTGAAACATCCTTTTTAACGATGACATTGCACACCCAAGATATTTCCGTATCATTTGACAGTGAATCGGAGATCGGGAAGAGCATGTGCACCTGCAAGGCGAAAGGCAATTGCTTGCACAAGCTGGAGGTCATTTTGCGCTATCGGGCCATGCACCAGCTACAGGATCGTGAGCAGCTACAAGCATCTGTAACCGATGTCAGCTATGAAACGGATGTCGTAACGGAAGCCAAAGCCCTGATCGCAGAGATTCTTGGCATTGGCTTGGCAAAGCTATCCCAGACGATTTGTACACGGCTGGAGCTGCTTGCTATCGCTGCACATAACGGCAATCTTCCACGTGTGGAAAAGGACATTCGCGGCATTCATGGGGAGCTGAACTTATTTTTTCAGCGCCATGTCAAGTTTTCGACGGAAGCGCTGCTCGACCGACTTTCCCGGGTGTATCTCAGTCTGCTCGCTCTAGAGAAGACCGATCACACCGAAGCGAAAAAGCAGCTACTCGGCAACTTCAAAAGTAAGTACCATATGGTTCCTCAGTTAAGTCTGTATGCTTTGGGAGCAAATCCATGGGAGACGCGGTCAGGGTACAAGGGGATTACGTATTACTTTTACTCGCTTTCTGATCAACGCATCTACACGTATACAGAAGCGCGCCCCGTGTATTATGAAGGCATATCCTTTTCCTTTAAGGACAGCTATAAAAGCAAGGTACCCTGGGGCGGGTTGATCTCGATGGAGGAGCTCTCTCATTCACAGGTCATCCTGACACAGGCGAAGACGAATCGGGAGCAGCGCTTGTCTTCCAGTGAAGAGACGCAGCTAACCATCGTTCCCAGAGACAATATCGAAGAGCTCGATCTCGGCAAGGTGGTCGTTCGCGACTGGTCAAATGGATGGAAGGACGCGGCAGGCGATATGTTTGAGACTGCGTTGGACTCGGTTTTTCTTTTGAAAGCGAACAAGTTCAACCAAGTCGATTTCGATCAGAAGACGCAGCAGTTGATTCTGACGATCGAAGACGAGCAAAGTCATTCCCTTCAATTGAGCATCTCCTATCAGGGGGAATTCGCCCGCAATATACGTCATCTCGAACAAAATAAACGGCTGCTAGAGTTGCGCGATGTGTATTTGCTTGTGCAAGAAATAGGAGATGGGCTTTATCCGATCAGTATCATGCAGGGAAAATCGCTGACGAGCTTTAAGTTAGACCTATAACGGTGAGGGAGTGGACGTAAAATCATGGAGGAGTTATATTCCTTTACCGAAAAGCTGACTGATTGGCAGGAACGCTTGTTACTCAAAGGAATCCATAAACTTGACAGGCAAGATTTGCAAGAGCTGAAAAAACTGCAAGAGCTCGCGATCGAATACGATATGAGCTTTCTCGGTTCATTGATCGAAGACCTACATGTAGAAGGCAATCGCTATTTGCAGGAAGTAAAAACGGATGCAGAATTGCTAACGCAGCAGTATTTGTATGTGGTGCAGTACATCAATATGATGAAAAAGCCTTTGACTCGATCATTGTAATAGAGTCCAGTGAAGAAAGAGAGATTCTTAAGGAGTCTCTCTTTTTTGTTTATTTATCAAGTTGTAAAGAAACTGAAAATAAAGGTAAACAAAGTGAAAATATAATAACTGAATATTGTCTAAAATAAAACGTGTTTGAATGCTAAAACATTTGCAACAAGAATTGGGGGAACACAGATGAAAAAGAAGAGTTTTTATTACACGCTGATCGCCATGACAATCGCGGTATCTGCGGCTATGGCTGGGTGTTCGTCAGGGCAGGATGCGGCGACTAGCGCCGGACAAGCAGGGGGTACTACGGAAGCTGGCAAAACAGGAGGAACCCTCGTCATCGCGCGTCTGTCCGATGCGAACAACCTCGACCCGCATTTCCTGTCCCAAATCCCTTCAGCAGCAATCATTCATCACAAAGTATACGAAGGCCTTGTCCGCATGGATAAAGAAAGCAAATACGTCCCATCCCTGGCAAGTGAGTGGAAGCAGCTCGATGACTTGACGTGGGAGTTCAAGCTACGTCAAGGCATGACGTTCCATGATGGCGCACCTTTCAATGCGGAAGCGGTTAAAGCAACGATCGCTCGCGTTCAAGACCCTGCTGTTGGCTCCAGTCGGATTAACATGTTTGAAGCAATCAAAGAAGTAAAAGTAGTAGATGAGTACACGGTACAATTTATTTTGAATTACCCGTACGCACCGATCTTGTCTGTTTTGGCAAGTGCAGAGGGAAGCATCATCAGCCCGAAAGCCATTGAACAATATGGAAAAGAATTGAGCAAGCATCCAACCGGGACGGGCCCGTACAAATTTGAAAAATGGACGCCGGGTCAAGAAGTGGTTCTCGTAAGAAACGATAGCTACTATGGCGGTAAACCAAATTTGGATAAAGTCGTTTTCAAAACCGTACCGGAAGACACAACTCGCCTTGCCATGGTTGAGACAGGAGAAGTTCAAGTGGCAGAAAACCTGCCTGTGACGGACATCGATCGCGTACAAAACTCCCCATCCATGCAATTGGGGCGTTACCCTGGTTTCTCTGTCGATCACATCGGATTGAATACAAAGAAAAAGCCGTTTGATGATGTGCGTGTCCGCCAAGCCATTGCCCACGCAATCGACAAGAAAACCATTATTGAAGGTGTTTACAACAATGTGGGAACACCAGCACACTCCTCGATTACACCAGCGATGGTTGGATACAGCCCGAATGTAAAAGACATTCCGTATGACGTCGAGAAAGCGAAGCAATTGCTCGCAGAGGCTGGATATCCAAACGGCTTCAAAGCAAAAATCGCGTTGAATGATAACAAAGCACGAATTAGCGTTGCCGAGGTTTTGCAGCAACAGCTCAAGCCAATCGGGATTGACCTGCAACTGGATGTGATGGAATTCGGGGCTTATATTGATGCAGCATCCAAAGGGGAGACAGACCTGTTCATGAGTGGATGGGGAAATGCTACGGGCGATGCCGATTACAACCAATCGAACCTGTATCACTCGAAAGCACATGGAGCACCTGGTAACCATTCCTTCTACAACAATCCGGAAGTAGACAAGCTGATTGACGAAGGACGCCGAGAAACAGACGCAGAAAAACGGAAGCAACTCTATGAAAAAGCACAACAAATCGAAATGAACGAAGCACCGCTTATTCCGTTCCGATTCTCCGAGACCTTGGCGGCGATTCAAAAGAATGTACAGGGTGTATGGATTAGCCCGGCAGGCCATATCGAGATTGACGAAGTAACGATTCAATAGGACGAGGCGCCGCTGACATGCTTGTGTCAGTGGCGTTTTTTGTTGAAAAGTAGAACGGCATCCCCTAAGATAGATTATATTTTGTTGACCAGCGTGTAGCGGAGGTGGAACGGCTTGAAGCAAGGAAAAACAAATGCAATGCGGATATTGGATAATGAAAAAATCGCATACACCATGCTGACATATGCAACGGATGATGGAAAAATAGACGGAATCGCTGTCGCCCAAAAGATCGGTCGCGAAGAGAACGTTGTCTATAAAACATTGATTTCGCAAGGGACGAGCAAATCGTATTATGTGTTTGTCATTCCCGTTGAAGCGGAGCTTGATCTCAAAAAAGCCGCGAAAGCAGTCGGCGAAAAGAAGATCGAGATGATTCCCGTGAAAGAGATCACCAAAGTATCTGGCTATATTCGTGGTGGATGTTCGCCAGTTGGGATGAAGAAATTGTTTCCGACGGTGATCGATCAACGAGCACAATCGTTAGAGTCGATCATCGTCAGTGGGGGAAACATTGGCGTTCAGATCGAGATGGCAGTAGAGGGCTTGTTACAAGCAACGAAAGGTTCCTTGGCAGATGTATCTGCCATCTAAAGCAAAAAGGCCGCGGCATTAGCTGAGGCCTTTTGTTGTTTATGAAAAAAGTCCCGTCCAAACGTGGATAGGGGTGTCGCATGAGCAGCAATTCAATTCACCAGCAAGATAAGGAAGGTGGGCAAGCAGTGTTTTATCCTCAATCGCAAGTGCATTTTGGTATAATCTCTGAAGCCCGCTGTCGTTTGTCGTGTCCGGTCTTTTGGTGATGATTGAAAGTCGGTTCGCTTTCTCATGAAAAACGGGGTCTTCTTCGTAACCGTACAAGACATCCTCGTCCTCATCTGGCCATATATAGATAGACTGATTGCACGTCGGACACACGGTTACATATTCGTCTCCCGCCGAAAAGGTGAGCAGCATGTTGGCAATGTCCTTGTCACCACGAAACGCAGCGTCCGCAGCTAGTATGTAGCGCTTCTCTGCATCATGCTCTCCCGTCCGTGCGAGGTGAAGGATGGATTCTGTTTGCTCTGTCAGTGATAGAATGGCACGGCGGTATTCACGATCGATTTCTCTGATGGTCTCTTGATCCAATAATGGTGGCTGATCGCGTAAAAACTCCACTGGCACATCCCCATGAGGCGCATTTTCGCTACTGGCTTCGAAAATGCCGCAGGTTATGAAGATGTCCAACAAAATATCGGGGCTCTCTGTTTTTCGTGCGATCTCTACTAAATAGGGGACAGCAGCATATGTACATGGATAAATCGTATTTTGATGATACAGAAGCTCCCAATACAACTCTTCTTTTTCCTCGGAAAAATAGTCGTGCCTAATATGCTGGATGAGCGCAGGGATGCGATCAGAAAAACCATAAGGGCCTTGTAGCTTACCCCATACAGGACTTGCGAAATCTAGCATAAGGACATCACCTCACTTGCTGAATGTGACACTATTCCCATATCATAGTAAACCTTTCCACATTCCGCTATATTTGAATCGCAAAATGTGGAGACGTCAAATAACGGGTACGATCACCTTCATGTATACTTAGGGATAAGCGAAACGAATTGGTAAGCAATTAAAGGAGATCCATACGTAATGAAATCAGACCGAATAAAATTCCCGGCGGGATTTTGGGCGGGATTACAACAAATAGGAATTGCCCCACACGACCTAGCTCGCAAAGCGCGCCTTCCGCTCACCATTCTTACAGAACCAGCCGTAGTCACCACCGCTCAATATTTCAGAATCTGGCAAGCGTATTCCGATCTCGTTGGTGATGTTGCTACGGGAATCATCAAGCTATCTACCAGCTTTGAAACGGCACTCTATCCACCGACTGTTTTAGCGACCTACCATGCTCGTGACTATCGCGACGCGCTTAATCGAATGGCCCGGTACAAACAACTGTGCCCTCCAGAAAGATTGCGTATAACAGAGGAGGGCGAGCGCTGTACAATCGAATTGGAATGGATGCACAGCGAGCAGCCCGGACCACCAGTCCTGGTTGGAACCACGCTCGCCTTTCTTCTAGAACTTGGACGACGGGGCACGGGCAAGCGTTTAACTGCTCAGTCCGTGGAATTTTCTCACGCGATGGGGGATGTAACTGCACTTGAGGCTTATTTCGGTTGCCCGATACGGATTGGTGCCACTGATAACCGATTAACCCTCCATCGACGCGATCTGGACCGACCCTTTCTTTCGTATAACAAAGAATTGTTGGAGATATTAACACCTGTATTGGACCGATCATTAGATGAACAGGGCAGTCATTCCATTGCTGAGAAGGTCAAGTGGATCTTGAAGAGAAGTCTAATCGGAGGTCTCCTTGATATTCGGGCAGTTGCGAGCGAGCTGGGCATGAGCGATCGTACCTTGCAGCGCCGTCTTGCGGATGAGTGCACATCGTTCAAGCAACTGTTGACACAGGCTCGGCATGAACAGGCACGAGAGTACTTGGCCGACCCCAAGCTCGATATAAAAGAAGTGGCTTTTTTACTTGGATATGAAGATCAGAACTCATTCTACCGGGCCTTTCGCCTTTGGGAAGGCGATACACCTTCAAACTGGCGTTCCGAATACTTTCGGGCCAATCCACCCGTCATAGAATTCTTAACCTGACCCGTTCCAAGCAGGGCTACCGTTTTTCTGGTGTCCATATTTGGCGGGTTCAGCAAGAAGATTGGCGTAGTACGCTAGTTACCGAACGATCCAGACAAAGTAAGATAATCTCTATCCGGAGCACAAGGATGTTCCAAGATGAACTTCTAGTCAGCTTGCCGTGAATGACTACAAAGGAGACAAGTGTTATGGATATGGGATTAGGGAACAAAACTGCTTTGGTAACAGGATCGACGAGAGGGATTGGGAAAGCAATTGCCATTGAGCTCGCCAGAGAAGGCGTCAATGTTCTTGTAAATGGACGGAATGATGAAGAGGTAGAACGAATCGTAAATGAATTAAAGGCGGAATTCCCGGCTACTTCACCTCAGAATGCTACGGCCGATATTGTGGATCGGGAGCAAAGAGAAGCTTTATTTGAGAAATATCCCAACGTTGATATTCTCGTTAACAATATGGGGATCTATGAAATCATGTCCTATGATGACATTGACGATGAGGTATGGGAAAAATATTTCCGAACAAATGTCCTTGCCGCGAATGGATTATCTAAATTTTACTTGCCTAACATGTTGAAGAACAATTTTGGACGAATCATCTTTATCGCAAGTGAAGAAGCGATCATGCCTTCAGGGCAAATGCCTCAGTATTGCATGACGAAATCGATGTTATTATCCCTGTCAAAAAGCCTATCGAAACAAACGAGAGGAACAGAGGTTACATCCAATACAATCATGCCAGGACCAACGCTTTCCGAAAATGTCTATCAAATCATCGATAGCTTGTTTCCTGATGATCTGGCATTTTCGGAAAAAGAGAATCAATTTATGGCAGCAAACCTCCCGCAATCTGAATTACAGCGGTTTATCAAGCCTTTTGAAATTGGCAGGCTGGTAGCATTTGTATCCAGCCCTTATGCCACCGCATTTAAAGGCTCACCAATCCGTATGGACGGGGGCATGGTGCCAACTATTTTTTAAAATACCGAGATAGACGCGACCAGGCGCCAGAGGGTCAGCATATGGAAATTTCCTGTAACTGAATGAAGATACACAAAAGTCCTGATGCATCTGTTCATCAGGACTTTTTTTCGTTAACTATACTTACTCAGCACATCAAAAAACTCTTTCAGAAAATGATAAAAAAGCTTTTCAGAAGGGGGAAGCTCACGGTTGTTCGGGATGATAATGCCCACTGTTCGCGTCACCAATGGCTCACTTATCGGGATTTTTACTGTCTCACGAGGAACGTTATCCGTTAACGTAAGCTCTGGCAACAAAGTGACGCCTAAGCCGGCCGCTACCAACCCTTTAATCGCATCGATATCTTCACCTTCAAAAGCAACTTTAGGAGAAAAGCCCATTTGTGAGCAAGCATTGACAGCGATATTGCGCAGGATGAACCCGGGTGGAAACAACACAAAAGTATCTTCCTGCAACTGACTGAGACGCAAGCTTGGTTGTTTGGACAGCGGATGCTTCGCGGGCAGCAACGCGACGATATTTTCAGCGAAGAAGATGTAGCTGCGCACATTTTTCTCATGAGTGGGAACTGGTCCAAGGAAAGCCAAGTCGATTTCACCATGGATGACCGAGTCGATCAGCCCCTGATAAGAGCCTTGCTTCAATTGAAAGCCGATGTCCGGATACCGCGCGCGAAAACCGGAGATGACCGTCGGAAGGGGATTGGCGGCAAGGCTACTCGTAAAACCAACACGAATCGTACCTCGAGACGGGTCAAGGAACTCCTCGATCTTTTCTTTCGCTTTCTCGATTTCGTTCATCGCCATTTCGACGTGCTGCAAAAAGATTTTTCCGACTGCTGTCAGCTTGATATTGCGACCTTCGCGGAGGAACAGTGACACACCAAGCTCCTCCTCCAGATTGGCGATTTGCCGACTGAGGGCAGATTGAGCGACGTGCAAATGATGGGAGGCTTCGGTGAAGTGCTCCCGTTTGGCAACCTCGATAAAGTATTGAATCTGTCGTAGCTCCATGAATACCCCCACCTTACCCATTCATCTCGATTTGAGATAGATTTTGCATAAATTATATATTGTTTGTATCGTTTCACTCAATCTAAAATGGAACATACCAGAGAGAGCAAGGAGAGTGGAGATACATGACGATACAAGGAATGCCTGCTAAGCAAGGCCTGTACGATCCGATTTTCGAACATGACGCTTGCGGAATTGGTTTTATTGCCAATTTGAAATCGAAATCGACGCATGATATGGTCCGAAAGGGTCTGAAAATTCTGTGCCAACTGGAACACCGCGGCGGTCAAGGCAGTGATCCGGAAACGGGAGACGGTGCAGGCATCTTAACGCAAATTCCACACACCTTTTTCAAAAAGACCTGTAAAGAGCTGAATATCACGCTGCCCGCGCCAGGCAAATACGGTGTAGGTATGCTGTTTCTTCCGATGGACGAAGCGAAACGGCAAAAGTATGAAGAGCAGCTGGAGGAGATTGTCGCAGCGGAGGGACAAAAATTGCTCGGCTGGAGAACCGTTCCTGTCGACGCGACGAAAATCGGCAAAACGGCTGTAGTGAGTCAGCCTTGTGTCCGCCAAGTATTCATCGGAGCCAGCTCGAATATACAGGACCAAATGACATTTGAACGGAAGCTGTACGTCATTCGCAAGCAGGTGGAACGGGCAACAGGTGCTGTTTTTTACGCCGCTTCCATGTCTTCGCGTACGATTGTTTATAAAGGATTGCTCACACCAGGACAACTGGATGCTTTTTACCTAGATTTGCAAGATAATTCTTACACTTCCACCTTCTCCGTCGTTCACTCCCGTTTCAGTACGAACACATTCCCTACATGGGAGAGGGCGCACCCGAATCGTTATTTGATTCACAATGGGGAAATCAACACCTTGCAAGGAAACATGAACTGGATGATGGCTCGTGAGAAAATGTTCAAGTCCGATGCGTTTGGTGCTGATTTGGCAAAAGTGGTGCCAGTCATTGATATGGCGGGTAGTGATTCGGCGATTTTGGATAACTGCGTGGAGTTTTTCTCGCTGGCAGGTCGCTCCTTGCCGCATGTCGCGATGATGATGATTCCTGAACCGTGGGATCAGGATGAGCAAATCGACGAAAACAAGAAAGCTTTTTACGAGTATCACAGCTGCCTCATGGAGCCGTGGGATGGGCCAACAGCTATTTCTTTTACGGATGGAAGAATCATCGGCGCGATTCTCGACCGAAATGGCCTGCGACCGGCGAGATACTATGTGACGTCCGATGATACCATCATTTTCTCATCGGAGGTTGGCGTTCTCGAAGTACCAGATGAAACGATTGTTCAGAAAGGTCGGCTGAGTCCGGGACGGATGTTGCTGGTCGATCTCGAGGAAGGCAGAATCGTTTCTGACCAGGAAATCAAGCAAAAAATCGCAAGCGAACAGCCATACCGGGAGTGGGTGAAAAACAACCTACATGCTATCGAGGATTTCCCGGCAGCAGGTTGCATGGAGGAGTTGCAAGGAGACAGCTTGCTTGCCCACCAAAAAGCCTTTGGCTATACACAGGAGGAAGTCGACAAGGTACTTGCCCCGATGGTGGCAGAACAAAAAGATCCCATTGGTTCGATGGGCGTAGACACACCACTCGCGGTACTGTCTGATCGCGCACCGCTCTTGTACCACTATTTCAAACAGTCTTTCGCCCAAGTCACAAATCCGCCGATTGATGCGCTGCGGGAGGCTTGCGTAACATCGACCCACACTGTGCTTGGCGCGGAAGGAAACCTGCTTGCACCGGATGCGAGCAATTGTCGCAGAATTCGTCTGTCCAATCCGTTGATCTCCAATCAAGAGCTGGCGAAGCTTCGCGCGAACCCATACCAAGAGTTCAAGGCAAAAACATTGTCGATACTCTTCCGGGCCCAAGGGGGCGAACACGGGCTAGAGCTGGCACTTGATCAAATGTTCGCTGCGGCGGATGAAGCGATTGCTGCTGGCTACACCTTGCTGATTTTATCTGATCGCGGAATGAATCAAGAGTTGGCCGCGATCCCTGCCTTGCTGGCTGGAAGTGGACTTCACCATCATCTCGTCCGCGCAGGGACACGTACCAAAGCGAGCATCATCATAGAATCTGGTGAACCGCGTGATGTGCACCAATTTGCCATGCTGATAGGGTACGGTGCCGATGCGATCAACCCATACGTCGCCATCTCAACAGTAAGCAATCTGGTTGTAACGGCAAAGCTGAAGGAGGTTACGAGCGACGAAGCAGTCGAAGTGTACCTTCAAACAGCCGTAGAAGGTGTTGTAAAAGTCATGTCCAAGATGGGCATTTCGACCATTCAGAGCTACCGTGGCGCACAAATTTTTGAAGCGGTGGGCATTCATTCTGCCGTCATCGATCGCTATTTTAGCCGTACCCCTTCTCAGATATCGGGGATTGGACTGGATGTAATTGAGCAAGAGACTTTGATTCGCCATGCAAAAGCATTTTTGCCTAAGCATTCCGAGGAAGTATTGGAGGCAGGCAGTGATTTTCAGTTCCGCCGTGACGGTGAGTTTCACTTGTTCAACCCAAAGACGGTTCATGCCCTGCAAAAAGCTTGTCGGGAAGGTAGCTATGAGCAGTACAAAATCTATGCAGAGCAAGCAACAGCCCAGCAATTCGTAGCCCTGCGGCATTTGCTCGATTTCAAGTCCAATCGGCAGCCGATTCCGCTGAGTGAGGTAGAATCTGTTGATTCCATTGTTCATCGTTTTAAAACCGGGGCGATGTCATACGGCTCTCTCAGCAAGGAAGCACATGAGACCTTAGCGATCGCCATGAACCGCTTGGGTGCGAAAAGCAACAGCGGGGAAGGCGGCGAGGATTCGGCGCGTTACATCATGGATGAAAACGGAGATTTGCGACGCAGTGCCATCAAGCAGGTCGCATCCGGACGCTTTGGCGTATCTAGTCATTACTTGGTCAATGCCTCTGAGATCCAGATTAAAATGGCACAGGGGGCAAAGCCGGGCGAAGGCGGTCAATTGCCAGGAAGCAAGGTCTACCCATGGATTGCCGAAGTACGCGGATCGACACCAGGGGTTGGACTCATTTCGCCGCCTCCTCATCACGATATTTACTCGATTGAGGATTTGGCACAGCTGATTTTCGACTTGAAAAATGCGAATCCCCGAGCACGAATCAGCGTGAAGCTCGTATCCAAGGCGGGAGTCGGAACGATTGCGGCTGGTGTGGCGAAAGGTCTTGCGGATGTCATTGTGGTCAGTGGACACGATGGAGGCACAGGCGCTTCTCCCAAATCAAGCATCAAGCACGCAGGATTGCCATGGGAACTCGGTCTTGCTGAGACACATCAGACGCTCTTGCTGAACCAGTTGCGCGACCGTGTGGTTCTGGAAACCGATGGCAAACTAATGACGGGACGCGATGTTGTCATTGCAGCTTTACTCGGAGCAGAGGAATTCGGCTTCGCTACAGCTCCACTTGTTTCGATAGGGTGTGTCATGGCTCGTGTATGCCACCTCGATACATGTCCAGTGGGTGTGGCGACACAAAATCCCGAGCTTCGCAAACGGTTTAAAGGCGATCCGCAGCACGCCGTGAATTTCATGCGTCTCGTTGCCCGCGAAGTTCGTGAGATCATGGCGGAGCTGGGCTATCACTCCATCGAGTCGATGATTGGTCAGAGCCATGTCCTGAAGATGGGCGACAAGGCAAAAGAACATTGGAAAGCCAAGCACATTGATTTGTCTGCGCTCTTGTTCCAACCGGATGTCTCTGAGGATGTGGGCCGCTACCATCAGCGCAACCAAGATCACAAGCTGGAAGAAACGCTGGATCGTCAAAAACTGCTCAAGCTGTGCAAGCCAGCATTGAATAAACAGCAGCAGGTAGAGGCAAAGCTCGCCATCACCAATACGAATCGCGTGGTCGGTACGATCTTGGGCAGTGAGGTAACCAAACGCTTTGGCGAGCACGGTCTGCCGGAGGATACCATCCGCCTGCATTTTACTGGTTCGGCAGGTCAAAGCTTCGGGGCATTTGTTCCACGAGGAATCACGCTTCATCTCGAAGGAGATGCAAATGACTACGTAGGAAAAGGGTTATCGGGCGGCAAAATAACGGTCGCACCATCGAAAAACAGCAAATTCGCTCCCGAGCACAACATGATTATCGGAAACGTTGCGTTCTACGGCGCGACCTCTGGGGAGGCGTATATAAACGGCATGGCTGGTGAGCGATTCTGCGTTCGCAACAGCGGAGTGACGGCAGTCGTTGAGGGAGTAGGCGACCATGGCTGCGAGTACATGACTGGAGGACGCGTCGTCGTTCTCGGCCCCGTCGGCAAAAACTTTGCCGCAGGCATGTCAGGTGGTACGGCCTACGTTCTGGTGGAAGACAAAGAGAAATTTGCTGCGATGTGCAATCAGGAGATGGTACTCCTGGAGTCATTGGAAGATCAACGGGAAATCGCACGAGTCAAACGCTTGCTGGAAAACCACGTAAACCACACAGGCAGCCGTCATGCACAAGCTTTGCTCGATGAGTGGGAACGAACCGTCCAACAGTTTGTCAAAGTCATTCCAAAAGATTACAAGCAAATCGTCTCCACGATGGAGGAGTTGGAGAAATCCGGTATGAAGCGCCAAGAGGCGATATTGGCAGCTTTTGAAATGAGCCAGAAGAAAGGCGATGCCAAAGCACCGAAAAAGAAAGCCACCGAGCAATCCTATGTTTCAGTGGGGAAATAAGGAGTTGGCCGATGACTTATTTTGTGAGTCGTCGGCCTTTCCTCGTTTTCATTCAAACAGATTGGGAAAAATGACAGAATTTGATATGATAAGAAAAGATTAGATTCTATAAACGATTGTATGGCAGGTGATGGGATGTTTTTCCAAAATCACGAATCGCAATCAAGTTATCGGCAAACCCCTGAAAATTCTTCGCTATCCCCAACCCCAAAAAGCGCTGCACCCCATGTCTTACAGCTCGCCAAAAAAATCGGAAATAAAGCCATGATCCAATTACATCAAAAGCAAAGAAATAACCAACCGGTCATACAAGGCAAATTTAAGGATATTGAACCAACCGATTACACAAAAGATGAGTATGCTAACAATCCAAAAAACGAAGGTCAATT
Source organism: Brevibacillus sp. HB1.3 (assembly GCF_013186635.1). Lineage (NCBI taxonomy): Bacteria > Bacillati > Bacillota > Bacilli > Caryophanales > Paenibacillaceae > Brevibacillus > Brevibacillus sp. HB1.3. Next base: position 643,242 of record NZ_JABMIT010000001.1, read on the forward strand.
TACTGCTGTTCGAGCAGATAAAGACCTCCCTACCTTTTGGGGCGTGTTGAAAGATACATATGGAGAGGACAACGTAAATAAAAACTTCTTTTCCAAGACAGAAGTATTAGGAGATACATGTGATCGTCCTCATTCCGTTACTGCTATCGTAACAAAAGGCACATCGAGAAAGGATCGTAAAGGCGATTCTGTTGTGAGTGCGATTGGCAATCTGGGTACAGAAGAGCGATTGATCCGGGATGGAAAAAATGATGCAGCTAAAACCGCATACGATGGGGGGCACTTGGTCGGTTATCAGATTGTACGAGGAATCGAAGCGAACCAAGCGTGGAATATAGCCCCGCAGGATGTGAAAAACAACGAGCATTCTTATAATAATACGATTGAAAAAATGCTACGTGGAGCGGCAAGAGGTACGGAGTATACGTACTCTGTTGAGGTGAAATACGATCAATGGAACTTTCGTGTGGATCAAGAACAATTGGTTAAGCTAGGTGCTTTGAAGCAGGTCGATTCAACGAAGCCATGGGAAATTCAGCTACCAGTCAGGATTCCGTTTAAATGGGATGCAAAGGCGGAAATGAGCAAGAAAGATGAAGAGAAATGGAAATTTGCCAGTCCGACAGAGGGGGAATCTTCTCTCGAACAGTTTTCGCAAACAATGGATGAAGGGAATTTGGATTTTACGAGAAAAAGCCACACAGCAAGATTTAATCTCGCATTTTCCGATAAGGACGGAAATGAGGAGCTCTATGATAGTGATTCCGACAACTTCGATGCGAAGAAAGTGAAAGGGATTCGCTATTCCATGCATCAATCATTACCGACAGACTTTTTGAAAAATCAAAAACCGGTAGAATGGAAGGGAGACGAAGTGAATGCAGTAGCTCATTTTGGTGAGGTGAAAAAGGGGCAAGCTTCGTCCACCAATGTTTTGGAAATCATACCAGCCAAACTGAAACGAAACAAAATTCTTATCGATGAGATTGAAGAAATTGGTGATGTAGAAAAGCCAGAAAAAATGAGATTAATTCCAGAAGGCATTTCCCTGTTAGACGAACGAGACGAGAAAAAATGTCTATTTATTTATCAATTAAATGAAAACAAAATTCGAAATGAATACGAGATACTTAAGGAAATAGAGGCGGATTATTACCCATATTTTGATGTACAACAAGAAGAAGAGGAAAGCTTTGAGAAAGAAAAAGAGAACTTCGATACCATAGCAAGTGAGTTCGCCATGTTGGTGGAAGAATTAGACAATAAGAAAGAGGATGAGATAGAGAGTGCTCAACAAAACATGGCCCAGTATAACAAAATACTAGAGGCACAGACCCTAACCCTAACACGGATAAAAAACCACCGAATCGGAAGGAATTTATACAAGGACACAGTAAATGAGTTCTATCCTCTATATAAAGAGAAAATATTTCGTAGCTTACAAGTAGTGTATTCGATAACTGGGTATGATTTTGGCATGGAATATTATCATAATGACAAAAAAACAGACAGTAAAATCAAAACGAACAGCAATGGGAAAAGAACATTGGAGGCAAGGGAAGATAAGCGCAAAAAAAGAAAAGCTGATAAGGAACAACAAGAAAAAATGAAAAAGATGACCGAAGAAGCGAGAGGCAAGTATTTGCGAAAATCAGTAGAAGATTATTTAAATAAGAAGTAAGGGGGAGAAAAAGAATGGGTATGTGTGGAAATTACATGATAGCAAATGACGAGATGATCGATTCATGGATTGCAGGGACGATCGATTTATATGAGGTAGAGCTGAAAGAAGAGGATATGCTGGATATAGATAAAACCTGGCAAGCCATTCCCTATACGTTGTGCGGAGAATTAATGGATGGAGAGCCTCCATTTTGCTATGTGGTACCTTTATTAACGGACCAAGCAGTTGAATTCGGGGAGTTTGGCGCATTCTATTTACATAGTGAACAGGTAAAAGCAGCGTATGAGGCCATTGCCAATATGTCCGAGTCAGCTCTAAAAGAGAAGTACCATTTTCCTACCTTGGTGGAAAAGGATGTGTACCCACTTCACGAGGGAGATGAAGCGGAAGGATTTTTTGCGTACATGTTGCATCATTTTCAATCGATTCAAGCATTCTTCAAGCGAGCAGCAGAGCAAGAAAAAGGCCTTATCTTCTACATCAGCTAATGGAACGTGGTGCAGGTTTGCTCCTGCACCACGTCTTGTCAAACATAGAAGAAGCTTGATTTATTCTGTTCGGTCTCTATTGGCATCATTATTCGTAGCACCAAACGTGTCATTGGCGTCAGCCGACACATTTTCCCCCATTTTGTTGCCAACTGCACCCCCGGCAACTGCACCTGCAATGGTACCAAGCGGACCTAGAATAGAACCTACAGCAGCACCTACTGCCGCACCGCCAACTGTTCCTACAGCTTCACCAGCTCCACTGCCTGCCATGTTCGCTTCGTCGTTGCCAACAGCATCGTTGTGATTGCGTTCGTTGTTCGTAGCCAAGATTGTCACTCCCTCGATTAGTGTTGGGAAGCTCTGCTATATCAAACGTGCAGCCCCAAGGCATAGTGTGTCCCAAACCTATCTTTTCATTCCAAAAAAAACCTTTAAGCAGGAGGGACCGAGATCATGATTCAATCCATCGTGCATATCGCGCTCGTGGTCAAAGATTATGATGAAGCCATTGAGTTTTATACCAAGAAGCTCCATTTTACGTTAGTGGAAGATACGTATCAGCCAGAACAGGATAAGCGGTGGGTTGTCGTATCTCCGCCAGGTTCTGTTGGCACTACGATCTTGCTTGCAAAAGCATCCAAACCTGAGCAAGAGCCATTTATCGGGAATCAGGCTGGCGGGAGAGTTTTTCTCTTTTTAAACACAGATGACTTTTGGCGAGATTATCATGAGATGGTCGCAAGAGGAATCCAATTTGTGAGAGAGCCATCAGAACAGCCGTACGGAATGGTGGCGGTGTTTCAGGATCTATATGGCAACCTGTGGGATTTGCTAGAGCTGAATGAAGATCATCCGATTGCTAAACGAATGAAGTAGCGTGTCACCCAACTAGACAAAAAACAGGTCTTACCCCCAGCGATGCGGATGGAAAGACCTGTTTTTCATTTTGTATTACACGATATAGGACAGTCCCATGATCAAAATGATTGCTACCACAGATAGAATGGTCTCCATCACTGTCCATGTTTTAAGCGTATCTTGCACAGACATATTGAAGTATTCCTTGATCAGCCAGAAGCCGGAATCATTTACGTGAGACAGGATCAGGGAGCCAGAACCAGTTGCCAGTACCAAAAGCTCTGGGCTTGTTCCAGGGATTTGCAGCGCGATAGGACCTACGATACCGGCTGCCGTCATCATGGAGACGGTCGCAGAGCCAGTTGCCACACGGATCAGGGCCGCGATCAGCCAGCCCAGGAAAATAGGGGAGATCGCAGATGCCGTAGCAAGCTGGGCAATATAGTCACCCACACCGCTGTTCAGTAGCACTTTGTTAAATGCGCCACCTGCGCCGATGACGAGCAAGATTGTCGCGGTTGGAGCCAAGCAATCGTTTGTGAATTTGAGAATATCGTCTTTGGTAAAACCACGGTTGAACCCGAGTGTCCAGAAGGAAACAATTACGGCAATCAACAGGGACGTAATCGGGCTTCCGATAAAATCTGCCCATTGGCGAATCGTATGTTCTTTTGGCAGAGTCACATCCGCAACCGTTGCAGACAACATCAACAGCACAGGGAGCAAGACGGTGAAGACGGTGATCCCAAAGCTAGGCAAATCACGCTCGGACTTTGGCTCCGCCAACTGAGAAGCGAGCTCTGGAGAGATGCTGGCCTTGACTCTTTTGCTAATCCAGCTACCGTAGATCGGTCCTGCAATGATCGCGGAAGGCAGTGCGACAATGAGGGAGAGCAGAATCGTTTTACCGACATCTGCGTGGAACAGATCGACAGCGGCCATAGCAGCAGGGTGAGGCGGCACAATCCCGTGAACGATAGAAAGGCCGGCTACGAGCGGAATTCCGATTTTGACAAGGGAGACCCCTGTTTGTCTGGCAATCGTAAACACGAGCGGAATCAAAAGTACAAAACCAACCTGGAAGAATACCGGAACCCCTACGATAAACGCCACGAACATCATGGCCCAGTGTACGTTTTTCTCACCGAAGCGGTTGATGAGCGTACGGGCAATGCGTTCGGCACCGCCAGATTCGGCCATCATTTTGCCAAGCATAGTTCCCAAGGCTAGCACGATCGCGATAAAACCGAGAGTGCCACCCATCCCATCCTTGATGGAATCCACAACTTTTACAAGCGGCATGCCGGATGCGATTCCCACAAAACCTGCGGCCAATAGCAGTGCGATAAACGGGTTCAGTTTGAAGCGGGTAATCAGAACGAGCAGGAAGACGATGGACAGCAGTGTAATGACGAGTGGCATGATGAACCCTCCCTAGTTGTTGTCTCTAGTTGTTCAACCTCTTTTGGAATTCGGCTATCAGCTTGTACTCTTCCAGCAGGTTGTAATAAACACGCTCGTATATATAGAAAAGCTCCAAATAGACACTGGATCGTTCCAAATCAGGCTCATGGCGATGCGAAATATGAATCATTTTTTTCACATCTTGCAAATGATCCATCGCTCCCAATGCATGCATCGCCAGAAGAGCGGCACCAAAGCTCGAGCTTTCATGACTCTCAGGGATCAGCACTTCATACCCGAACATATCGGACATAATCTGCCGCCATTCCCGCGAGCGGGCGAATCCACCCGATGCTCGGATTTCCTTGGCTCCACCTGCCAGATCGCGCAGGGCGATACCGATGCTGTAGACGCTAAACAAGATTCCTTCGAGAACAGCTCGGATAAAATGCTCGCGCTTATGATGCAGGCCGATACCGAAGAAGGAGCCTCTTGCTTGTGCGTTCCAGTACGGAGCTCGTTCGCCCGACAAGAAGGGGAGAAAGAGCAACCCGTCTGCACCAGCTCGAACATGCTCAGCAGCTTGGATCATGACATCGTAAGGATCAACGCCGAGCTGTTTGGCTTTTTCCACTTCAGGCCAACTGAATTCGTCACGGAACCAGCGAAGCATGATCCCACCGTTGTTCGAGGGTCCACCAATCACCCAATGGTTTTCTGTCAGCAGGTAGCAGAAAGTCCGCCCTTTAGGATCCGTGATCGGCTCTGGAACAATCGTTCTTACTGCGCCACTCGTACCAATGGTAATGGCTACCTGTCCGTGGTCAATGGCTCCGATGCCGAGGTTTGCCAAAACCCCATCGCTCGCACCGACAACGAAAGGTGTATCAGGATCGATCCCGATCTCTTCCGCATAACGAATCTTCATTCCTCGCAGGATATGAGTAGTTGGTACAGGTTCACTGAGATGTTGCTTGGAAATGCCTGCGACTCGCAGTGCCTCCTCGTCCCAGTCGAGCTTTCTCAGATTAAACAGTCCCGTAGCAGAAGCAATGGAATAATCGACGATATACTCACCAAAAAGCCGATAAATGACATACTCCTTGATCGAAATAAACTTGGCTGCCCGCCGAAACGTATCTGGCAAGTTCTCCCGTAGCCACATGATTTTGGGTAGTGGAGACATGGGATGGATGGGCGTGCCGGTCGCTAAGTAAATCTGATGACCGACACCGTCGGCTTTTAGTCGATCTGCCTGTACCACGCTCCGATTATCAGCCCAGATAATGCTATTCGTCAGGGGATTGCCACTCGGATCGACAGCGATCAGACTGTGCATGGCAGTAGAGAAGCCAATACCACCGATCTCGCTTTTGGCAATGCCTGCATGCTCCAGTGCTTGCTTTAAAGCCTGAATGACAGCAGCAAAAATCGTCTCCGGCTCTTGCTCAGCCCAAGACGGCTGGGGAACGAGTAGCTGATAATCGATATTACCCGTACCGCGGATGGCGCCGGAAGGAGTGAAAACAATTGCTTTGGTACTGGTCGTCCCGATATCAAGCCCGATAAAGTAGGTTTGCGTCATAGAAGTCACCCCTAATTGAATACGCTTTCAACGTGTTGTCATGGAGATAACGCGATTATATCGAAATTTTTTTCATTTGTTAAGCATAAAGAAAAAAATTATTTCATAATTGAACACTTTACACGTTGCTTGTATGATTTGCATTTTTCATCTGCAAGTTGCAAGAGTGGGCAACCAAAAGAAAAAACGCCTGATTTACAGGCGTTTGAGTGAGATAGCTTCGCGAATGTGCTGGATATTAGCGATCGTATCATCCTGCCTCCGTAAAGATACGGCTACATAGAGCAGATCAATAAGGCTGAGCTGAGCAAGCCTGGACGATAGGGCTTCTGTACGAAATACCGTTTCGCGTGAAGTCGTATACAAGCACATGTCTGCCAGACGCACAAGCGGAGATTTGCCATAGCTCGTGATGCCGATTGTTTTTGCTCCGGCTTCCTTGGCAACCTGCAGGGCTGCCAAAATATCTTTATTGGAACCAGAATGGGAAATGCCTACAACGACAGCACCTTTGGTAAGCAGCGAGGCGGACATCACTTGATAGTGAGCATCTGAATGATAGAGACAAGGAATGCCTGTCCGCATAAATTTGTGGTACGCATCCTGCGCGATGACGGCTGAGCCTCCCGAGCCATAAAACTCGATCCGGCTTGCGTTCTCCAAACAGGAGACGATTTTCATTAACTCATCTTTATTGATAATTTGCTGCGTATCCCGAATCGTCTCGATATTTGCTGTGAAAATTTTTTCAGCAATCGCACTGACGTCATCGTCGTCGAGATTGATTTCTTGATGAATCGTTTGCTTCGGATTCGTGACTTCACTCGCCAAGGCGATTTTGAATGCTTGGTAACCGCGAAATCCAAGCCTGCGGCACAGACGAAATACGGTAGCATCTGCACACTGGCATTGATCGGCTAGCTCCGTGATAGAGAAGTGAATAATTTCACTGGCATGCTCCAAAATATAGTCGGCGATCTGTTGTTCTTTCCCGCTTAATTGTGTATAGATGGCGCGTAATTGTGTGAGCACACGAGGAGCATGCGGGGTGGAAGCGTTCATCAATAGGTACCTCCTAACGTTCCATTGTGAATCTGTACTGATAGTATAAGGAAAATCAGACTCCTTTTCATAGGTTCGAAAAAATTTTCTTCATTTTTGATGAAAGATGAAAATTTTTGTCTTATAATACGTGGTAACGGATATGATCCAAAAAGGAGTGACGTACACGATATGAAACTTGCGATCCTCGGATTAGGAAAAATGGGGTACAATCTCACGCTTAATTTGCTCTCGCATCAGCATGAGGTCGTAGCCTATGATGTAGATTCTACGCGTGCAGAAGAGTTGAGTCATGAAGGCGCGATTCCAGCATTTTCGGTGGAGGACGCTATGGCAAAGTTGCCGACACCTCGCGTAGTATGGCTGATGGTACCGGCAGGAGAGATTGTGGATCAATTGGTCGATCAGCTCTCTACCTTGCTAGCTGCAGGAGATATCGTCATTGACGGTGGCAACTCCCATTACAAGCAATCGCTAGATCGCTATGCACGCTTGAAAGAGAAAGGCATTCACTTCATGGATGCAGGAACGAGCGGAGGCATGGAGGGAGCGCGCCACGGAGCATGTATGATGATTGGTGGAGATCAGGAAGCATTCACTCATATCGAGCCAATGATTCGCGACATTAACGTCGAAAACGGATATTTGTATGCTGGGGAAGCGGGCAGCGGCCACTTCTTGAAAATGATTCATAACGGAATCGAATACGGCATGATGCAGGCGATTGGGGAAGGTTTTGAGGTCCTTGCGAAAAGCCAGTATAACTACGATTTTGCCGAGGTCGCACGCGTGTGGGCAAACGGTTCCGTCATTCGCGGCTGGCTGATGGACTTGACAGAGCGAGCTTTTCGAAAAGACGCCAAGCTTGATGAAATCCGTGGGGTCATGCATTCTTCCGGGGAAGGAAAATGGACGCTGGAAACTGCGCTGGACCTACAGGCAGCTACACCCGTGATTGCGATGTCCTTACTGATGCGTTACCGTTCGTTGGACGAGGATACGTTCCACGGAAAAGTGGTCGCAGCCTTGCGCAATGAATTTGGCGGACATGCTGTAGAAAAGAAATAAGAAAGGGGATGACCGTAAAGGTGCTTCGGTGGTTGAAGCTCCGGGGTCATCCTTTTTTTGTATATGGAAGAAGAAGGAATTTTCAGTTGGAAAGCAAAGTATCGTGTATCACCCAGAAGTTTGTCTGGACAAAAAGTGCTTAATTATTCAGTAGCTTCTAAAACGATGGGAGGATGGAAAGATGAGCGTTGAAGAGGTTGTTTTGTACAAAAATGAGAAAGGAATCGTGACCCTGACGCTAAACAGACCAGAGGCATTGAATGCATTGAACCGAGATGTGCTTAATCAGCTTTCGGCCATCTTGGACCGGATCAAAAACGATCCCAGTGTGAAAGCGGTCGTCCTTACAGGGATGGGAGAAAAAGCATTTTCGGCCGGAGCCGACATCTCGTACCTGCATCAGGCGACACCGATGGAAGTAAGGGATTTTGCTCAGTTGGCCGTGTCGGTGACCAGTCAAATCGAATCGTTGGGAAAAGTAGTCGTTGCTGCGATTAACGGCTATGCGTTAGGCGGGGGCCTTGAAATCGCTGAATCGTGCACGCTGCGTATTGCGGTTCATCATGCCAAAATGGGACATCCGGAGGTACGAATTGGAGCAGTAGCCGGCTTTGGTGGAACAACTAGACTTCCTAGGCTAATTGGAAAAGGCCGTGCCGCGGAGTTGCTTCTTACAGGAGCAGCGATAGATGCGGATGAAGCATACCGAATAGGACTGGTAAATCGGGTCGTTTCTCGTGAGCGGCTACTGGCTGAAACAGAGGAGGTTCTCCAAGAAATTTTGTCTCAGTCTCCGCTGGCAGTGAAACTAACGTGGGACGCGATTCATCGCGGAAGCAACCTGACCGTAGAGGAGTCCGCACTTCTTGGCGCAGACTACTTCGGACTCGTGGCATCCACCGAAGACTTTCGGGAAGGAACGAAAGCTTTCTTGGACAAAACACCACCGCGTTTTACAGGGAGATAATCATACGCGCCGTAATACCTCACACAATTCAACCAACCGCCTAACTCCGTACATCTGATGGCGATTGCGATCGTGAATGCTTTTGATTGCATCTGCTGTCACTTTTTTGGCCTGCTCCATCCTTTGATTTTCGACGGCTTGTACAATTTCTTTCATGTTTGTTAAAAAATACACCGTATTGCGCAATGTGCGGATAAGCAAAATCTTCCGTATATCCATGGGAGTGAATAGGCGGTAGCCATTCTCAGGATCTCGTGGCAGTACGAGCAAGCCTTCTTTTTCCCAATGGCGAATCGCAGACGTGGTGACTCCTGCGTAAGCAGCAACTTCACCAATCGTCATGCGGTTTCGCCACTTTTTGTTTAAGGGCAAGGAGACGTCGAGATTTTCCAATAGTTCGAGTGTTTGGTCTGCTGCGACCTTCTCTTGTTGAAGGTTGGCCTGTTCTTTATTCACGAGCCAAAAGGCAGTATCCATATCCGCTTTTTGAATCGACCGAAGGACTTCACAGGTGATGGCGACCCCGAAGCCGGGGAACATGGCGCGTAGGCAACGAAAATAGGCAAGATGGATCTCTGTATACAGTCGATAACCATTGTCTGCACGATCAGGAGCAGGAACGACTCCCCATGATTCATAATGACGCAAAGCACTCGTGCTAATATGTAGCTCGCGAGCGATCTCAATCGGCTTGTAATAAGGCATCTGACGCACCTCCCGCTGGTTTGTTATCGCGGATTTCACTATACCAAGAACAGCATTTTGAAGCAAATAATCCCTATGATAAAATAGGTAATATTTCTTAATGAAATCATCCGATGAGAAGACAAAAGGAGGAAGGTTTGTGAAGGGTGAGTCAGGAAAAGTCTGGAGATTCATGATTTCTGGATCATTCAGGCTGCTGTATAGCAGCGTGGCAATATTATTCATCATGTTTATGGGCTTTACCCTATCTGCTAGTGCTCTTACGATGCCATCGATACAAAATGCGACTGTCGCTGCGATTGTATCACCCATTCAGCTAGAATTACCGCAAAGTAATATGTACAGAGAAGGTGAGGTTCTTACTTTTGCGGTATCGTACCCAGAGAATGTAACAGTCTCTGGGACTCCAACTTTGCCATTGCTGATCGGTTCGACTCCTGTGAGTGCCCATTTTGTAAATGGTTCAGGCAGCAGCAAGTTGTCGTTTGCGTACACGATTGCCGATGATCTGGAAGATTACGATGGAATCTCAATCGGAGCATCTCTTGAATTAAACGGTGGTTCCATAACGGATTCGTCGAACAATGCTGTTCCGATTACATTCGGAACGGTTTCGGGAACAGGGATCAATGTTGACTCCAGAATCCCAGCTCTCCTTACTGTGGAGGTGCCTCCACCTGGAATATACGGTATTGGAGATAATCTCTCTTTTAAACTGAAATACAGTGAACCTGTGAATGTAAGCCTCATGAATAAGGTCCATCTTGATTTGATTGTCGGAGCGGAATCCAAGCAAGCCTTGTACGAATCGGGTTCAGGAAGCGACACACTGGTCTTTACATATGTTGTGCAACCAGGTGACAGGGATATGAATGGGATCACCCTTCAGCCTGTGATTGTGCTAAATGGCGGTACCATTCAAGATTATGCGGGCCACTCATCTAGTTTGATGTTATTGAATATAGGGAACACAACGGGACTCCTCGTAAATACTGCTTCTCTACAAATTACAGGTGTCGGGGTTCCTAGCGCCGGGTTGTACGGAAATCAACAGAGTCTGGACTTTGTGGTGAAGACAAATGGACCTGTAACGGTAAACACGGGAACTGGAACACCCGTGATCCAACTCATGATTGGTTCAGATGTTAAGGAGGCACAGTATCTCTCAGGCTCTGGCACATCCGAATTGATTTTCCGTTACGTCTTGCGCAATGGAGACGAAGACAAAAACGGTATCGCTGTTCATTTCAATCAGATTTTACTGAATGGAGGTACGATTCAAGATACAGCAGGCAATGCACTGGAGCTCGTTTTGCAAGGAATCGGGGATACATCCGGGATCCTTGTTGATGCGAATCCACCTGCTATTCCCGGCCTGAATCCGCTACCTTTCATCCACAAAACCAACCAGATTACGATAAGCGGATCGGCTGAGCCAAAGAGTACGGTAACCGTCATCGTCGATAATAAGGCTGCAAGTACTGTGACAGTAAATGACAATGGAGGTTGGAGTACGATTGTTACACTTGCAAACGGTACGCATCAAATCAAGGCTCGTGCCACTGACGGTGCGGGGAACAATAGTACAGATAGCATAACCTATACCATCACAGTAGATGGCGATGCCCCAAAACAGCCAATTATTACGGTGAGCCATGACAAATGGACCAACCAAGACGTAGATGTAGAGTTGACCGGAGAAGTTGGAGCAAAAGTCGAGTATAGGCTGAATGAGGGAGGGTGGGTACCGTATACAACCCCTTTCACGATAACCGATGAAGGTATCACAACCATTCGGGCAAAGCAAACCGATGCAGCCAATAACAGCAGTGAGGAAAAAATGACTGAGGTTCGCATTGACAAAACAAATCCAGTGATTACGTTAAAAGGCGATACGAGCATGAGAATATACAGGGGAACAGCCTTTCAAGACCCCGGGGCTACGGTGAACGACTTGGTCCCTGGCTTGTCAGCCGATGTCTCCGGAAATGTCGATTCGAATCGAGTGGGCACCTATACCCTTCAGTACGATGCCATCGATCCGGCTGGAAACAGAGCAATTCAGGTCATACGTACCGTTCATGTTGTTGAACGACCAGTGACACCACCACCGCCTGCTTATTTTCCAGTCACGGATATCAATCTGGACGAGGAAAAGCTGATTCTCGAAGAGGGAAAAGAAGTCACGCTAAAGGCGACGATCACCCCATCCTATGCAACGAATCAGGAAGTGAAATGGAAGAGCAGTAACCCTAAGGTAGCCGAAGTAGATGATAAGGGGCACATAACCGCGAAAAGTGAAGGAAAGACCACCATTACCGTAACGTCTGTAGATGGAAATAAAGAGGCGATAACGGAAGTGACGGTAAAAGAAGAAGCAGACGATTCCTTCCAATTGGAAATCATCGATAAGAAATACTGGGTAAGACCGTACTCCAGCGTTCGCTACAAGGTGTATGCTGTTAAAGATGGCAAACGTACAGATATTACAGAGGATAAAGAAATAACGTACGACAGCGATAACGATTTGGTTGAAGTCAAACCTGGACGCATAAAAGCGGGGAAAACAGAGGGAGAATCTGTGATTACCGTTCGTTATCGCGGAAAAGAGCTGGAGATTCCCGTCACGATTTCCAACCTGTATATCCGTTCACTTACAGCCAATATTCAAAAGGCTGTCTTAGAGGTCGATGAAGAAAGGGAACTGGAAGTGACCGCCCTCTTGAGCAACAAAGAGAGCGATGAGGTGACGAAATTCGTCCAATGGTCTTCAAGGAATCCTCAGGTTGCAGACGTAACGAAGGACGGTGTACTGCTTGCCAAAAAGCCTGGAACGGCTGTCCTTACAGGGAAATACGCAAACAAAGAAGTAAGGTTAACTATCTTGGTCATGGAAGAAAAAGCACCAGATTGGTTAGAACCAAATCGCGGCTCGTTTTATCTAGCACCAGAAGAAAGCAAGTCTGTCACCGTACATGCTGTGTATGGAAAGGGTTTTAAAGAAGAAGTGACCTCAGATGCCGAGTGGACATCCGAAGACCCAGAAATAGCAACGGTAGATAATAAGGGGAACATCACCGCCTTGGCTGAGGGGAATACGATTGTCACGACCAGGTATCAAGGGAAAAACATTCAGATCAAGGTTGGCGTTCGTAAATAAAGGGTGAACAGAGCCAGTTATACCTATGAGGGGTTATAACTGGCTCTCACTTTTTGGAAGGTCGTAATACTTTTACCCTGTTCAGCAGGGGATGGAAAGGTGAAAATTGTCAGTAGATATTCATTCTTCATTTCCAGAGGTGAGACAACGTATGGCCATTGTTCAGCTACGATCAGAGAACCCGGATTTTTCTTACATGATCAAGAAAAATCCGAATTCCGGAATGAGTTTACGATCCATTCGAAAAGGCATCGCTTACGGATGGTTTTCCAATACGGATACATACAACGTTTACTTTAAAGATGCAGAAAATGAGGTTTCCTACAAACAATCTGAAAAGGAGCATTTTGAATATTTGAATGTCTCCCGATACAATACTCCGTTGTTTCCGTTAAATGCAATCAATGAATTTTTTTCCGCAGCGATGAAGCAACACAACGAGCAGGATGCAGAAGGGTATGAGCATGTTTTTATCATCAACATGATTCATATCGAACGACTGCTGTATCTGACTTTTTTTGAGAAGCACCTGAAGGATTTCACCTTTGAGCTCAAGCATCACGCCGATAAAAGCTACGCGTTGACCATCACAACCAGAACGAGTCTGCATCAGCTTCTCCACGTCGTAAGTGTGCTCTGTCTATTCTTGAGTATGTTTGGAAAAGAGTACATCGATATATCCGATAACATCCTGGATAAATACATCAAAAGCATCCATGTCATGGACGCACCTTTTTACATACGTAGCCTGTTCGCACGAAACTTCCTGACAACCAGAGAGCGCTATCGCAAGTACAAGACCGAGATTGAGAAGACAAGCCGCTACCCCATTCAATTGGAGTATGGCAGCACCGGTTTACAGAGAAGGAACTACATCGCGAGTAAGCTTCCTTTTACCAAATCGATCGTAGATATCGGTTGCGGAGAAGGCTTTTATGCGATCCCGTTCGCTTCCAAGCTGCCGCAGTATTACTATGCCATCGATATCGATGAACAATCGGTGGAATTAGTCAGACGCAGGGCCTGGGAAAAAGAAATTTCGAATCTCATTTTGTTCCCCTCGCTTGATCAGTTTTTACAGGATTACAACGGTGAGCAGGTAGATGTCATTATGACTGAGGTCATTGAGCATATGAGCAAAGAGGAAGCGAGAGCGCTCATCCAGCAAATCTGCAGTCGATTGGATTTTGACCATCTGATCATAACAACACCCAACTCAGATTTTAATCAGTTCTATGAGCTGGAAGGCTATCGCCACGACGATCATAAATGGGAAATGGGACAAGAAGAGTTCCAGGCATGGATGACCGAGATCATGGAAGAAGCCGGGGTGCAGGGGCAATTTGTGTCCATTGGTGACGGCGTGAACGAGATTCACACCACTCAAGGCGTCATTGTCCAGAGAAAGGGGGCGTAACGATGCTGTTACAGACTCAGGTTCACACGATTTTTATGCTCGTTGGTCCCACCGAATGCGGGAAAACGACTTTTGCCAAGGAAGTACTCATGCCGAGGCTTTCATTTGAAGATGAACAAAAAAACGTAAAAGCAAATGTCCAATACATTTCCTCGGACAGCATTCGCCAGGAACTACTGGGCTATGATTACGACAAGTATGATCAGGTGATGCTGGAGGCCAGCGAGCAGGCGTTTCAGCTCCTGTATGAAAAGCTGCGCTTAGTGACCTCGTTTCCGATCAACGCCGAATTCGTGGTTGTGGATACAACAGGGCTAGCAGAAGACTTCCGCTCGAAAGTCCGTGACATTGCAGCAGAGAACAATTACCGATTGGAAGTGATTCTCTTTGATTATCGCAATCGGGAAGATTACTATGCATCCGAACGGTCGAAAAAACTGATTACCAACCATATTCTCCGGTTAAAGCAAGAGGTGCTCCGGGCATTATCCAAAGAAGGGTACCACAACATTCACCGGATACGGCACAAAGATTTTTACACACTAGCAGATGAGGTGGCAAATCCGCGTTATGAGGTCGTGATCGAAAATAAGAATGCCTATCTGGCTACGATCCTTCCCAAAGATCAAACCTATATCATCATCGGAGACATTCACGAATGCGTCCACGAATTAAAAGGTCTCCTGCAAACCTACGGATTCAAGGTCGATGACAATCGTCTCATCTCGACGGACAAGGTGCAGCATACCAAAATCATCGTAGCAGGGGACTGGATCGACAAAGGAGCGCAAACGAGGGAGATCATCGAGTTTCTATACACGAATCAAGAGCATTTCTTGTTCGTTCTCGGGAACCACGAAAATTTTGTCTACAAGTATCTACGAAAGGAACTAAAAGGGGTTGATCCACAGCTACTGGATACGTATTTTGATTCCACACACGTTTTGGAAAAAGACGCCGAATTAACAAAGAAGTTCAATCACCTGTATACGCTGGCTCAGCCGTTTTATCGATCGAACGCATTAACTGGGCCGTCCTATTATGTCACACATGCTCCCTGCAAAAGGAAATATATCGGAAAGCTTGATGCGAATTCGATGCGGCGCCAACGCAATTATCGGATAGACCGAACAGTATCATTGGAAGAGCAGCTCGCATTTTTGACAGTTGAAGCGGTCAGTAACCATCCGTACCATATTTTTGGGCATATCGCGGCACAAAAAACGTTTCGCCTGAAAAACAAGCTCCATCTCGATACTGGATGTGTGCACGGAAATGCTTTAACGTCAGTCGTGATCGCACACAAGCCGTTTTTCAAATCGTTTCAGTCTGAGCATCGGGTGATGACTGAGGAGCTGCCGATCTTGTTCCATGCAGAAAAACAAGTATCTATGGGAGACTTGGAAGAGGAAGAACTCCGTCGACTGCGTTATTGCTCGCAAAATAAGGTCAATTTTATTTCTGGAACGATGCCTCCAGCGGATAAGGATACGGCGACGCAGGAATTGGAGTCGTTGAAGGCGGGGCTGGATTATTTCGCGAATCGAGGCGTTCATCAAGTCGTGTTGCAGCCCAAATACATGGGCTCGCGATGCAATCTCTATCTCCATCTTGATCGCGACAAATGCTTTGCAATCAGCAGAAACGGTTATGCCATCAATCAGGTTGATTTGACACCGGTTTATGACAAGCTGCATGCAAGGTTCCGCGCATACATGGAGCAAAATGAGATCGCGATGCTCATCCTGGATGGCGAATTGTTGCCGTGGAGTGCAATAGGGAAGGGCTTGATCGAAAAACAATTCAAACCGATCGAATCCGCGTTGCGGAGTGAATTTGCATTTTTGCAGGAGAACGGCTTTGAAGAGGCGTTGCACCAACTTATTCACAACTATGACGAGAGCGGATTCGAAAAAGACCAGTTCCACCTATCCAAGAGTGCACTTACGGAAAAATTCGGTTCAAACTTGTATCAAAACTATAAGTATGTGCGAGAAATCAAAGAGAGCTACGTTCCTGTAGACCAGCATTTGGAGGCTTATCACATTTACCAAAAACAGTTGGAGCTCTATGCAGGAGAAGGGGAGCTGGCCTACAAGCCTTTTACGATTCTAAAGACTGTCTATTTGAATGGGGACGAGCAATTGCCCGATTGGAAAACATCCGATATGTATCGCTTCGTCAATGACGATCATTTCCTCACCCTCGATTTGTCCGAGCCGAATGTGTATGAAGAAGCAGCTCGTTACTTTTCCACGATTACACTGGAAAACAAAATGGAAGGCATCGTGATCAAGCCAGAGTTCATCAATCAGAAGGTCGTTCCTGCCATGAAGGTACGCAATCCAGAGTATTTGTCGATTATTTATGGTTACGACTACCGATTCCCACACAAGTACCGCAAGCTTTTCAATCAGAAAAACATTTCGCAAAAGCTCAAGACTTCGATGCAAGAGCACAAGCTGGGTGAGCGGATGCTTGGTTTTACATTTGACGACATTTCTCCAGAAAATACGGAGTATCAAAAAGTAGTCGCAACGATGCTCTTTGAAGTGGCGAAGGAAAAAGAGATCGATCCACGCTTGTAAATGAAAAACGAGAAGCTGCTGTCTGAGCAAGCTTCTCGTTTTTGGTTTGCAGAACTATTTGTTGGAGGATGGAGCAGCATCCCATGCTTCGATATTATCGACGCCTTCAATACTGTCCTTGTAGAACACAGGATTTTTTCCTGCTTTTTTCTGTTCCAGATAATCATGTAGCGCAGCATAGGCGACTTTTGACAACATGGCAATTGCAATCAGGTTGACAATGACCATCAAGCCCATGAACAAATCGGCCAAATCCCATACGAGCTGTACCTTTGCCACTGATCCGAACAACACCATAGCGAGTACACTCAAACGATACAGCATTAGCCATGCTTTGCTTGTTTTCAAAAACTCGATGTTGGTCTCGCCGTAGTAGTAGTTACCAATCAATGTACTGAAGGCGAACAGGAATACCATAATGGCAAGGACGCCGGACGCCCAAGAACCAATATGAATGCTCAGTGCTGCTTGGGACAGCTCAATGCCACTCAGTCCTTGTTGCGTGTACGCACCGGACAGCAAAATGATAAAAGCTGTGCTTGTACAGATCACGAGGGTATCGAACAGAACACCGAATGCTTGAATCAGACCTTGCTTCACTGGATGGCTTGTTGTAGCTGTAGCCGCCGCATTCGGCGCACTACCCATACCAGCTTCGTTCGAGAACAATCCTCGCTTGATGCCGTGCATGAGCGCTGCACCGAGAGAACCACCTGCGATTTGTTCGAAGCCGAACGCGTTTTTCACAATCAACGTGATCAGTGCAGGCATCTCGGTGATGTTCATCAACACAATAAACAGGGCCAGCCCGATGTACAATACAGCCAATACAATGACGATGTACTCAGACATTTTGGCAATGCGCTTCACACCGCCGAAGATGATAGCCGCAAATGCAACCGTCATGATGATACCCAGTATCAAACGATCTGTCCCAAACGAATTTTCAAAAGCAATCGTGATCGTGTTGGATTGCACCGCGTTAAATACGAGACCAAACGAAAGGGTGATGAGGACAGCAAACAGGGCGCCCATCCAACGTTTGTTCAGCCCTTTTTCCATGTAATAAGCTGGACCGCCACGAAAACCGCTCTTATCCTTGATTTTATAAATCTGAGCGAGCGTACTCTCAACAAAGCTGGATGCCGAACCGATAATGGCAATGACCCACATCCAGAATACGGCGCCAGGACCACCTAGAGCAATGGCGATGGCAATTCCCGTAATGTTCCCTGTGCCGACACGTGCGGCCATACTAATAGCGAAAGCTTGAAAAGGGGAAATGCCACCATCGTCTTTCGCTCTTCCTTCTTTAATGGAACGGATCATTTCCGGCAGCATACGTACTTGTAAAAATTTACCCCGGTAGGTAAAGAACAAGCCTAACGCGATTAGCATGATAATGATAATATAGGACCACAAGAAATCGTTTATGGAAGCTGTTACATCGAGTAGGAATTGTTGCATCGTGTCACCTCGGATTTTGTTATGAATGTTTCCTTAGTATTCTCTAAAAAATCGTTACATCCCATTCCTGAGCAATATGTTTTAACAAAGAAACGCCCGCTACACTGTTTCCGCAACCGTCAATGGAAGGTCCAAAAATACCGATTCCACAGCCATCTTGAAACGGTGAATGTTGTTTGCGATTAGGAGGAACCAACGTCATGATTCCGCCAGAGACGCCACTTTTTGCTGGCAAGCCAACATTCGCGGCGAATTTGCCCGATGCATCGTACATGCCGCAAGTGAGCATCAGTGCTTTGGCTAAACGGACGACATCTTTCGGGAGAACTTGTTCGTTGCGAAGAGGATGGAAGCCGTCGAGTGCCAACAGGAGACCAATCAAGGCGATTTGCTCGGTGGTTACTTCAATCGAGCATTGCGTTAGATAAACCTCCAAAGCCTCTTCTACTTCGCAGGCCAGATAGCCTGTATCCTTTAAATAATGGGCGAGTGCCCTGTTTCTGTGAGAGTTTTCCCATTCGGAAAGAAACACTTCCTCGTTAACCATTGGCGTTACACCTGTGATTTTACTGAAAAATGCATACAAGTAACGCAGCTTATGATCCGGTGTTTGACCAGGGAGGAGTGAGGATGTCGTAATTGCTCCCGCATTGATCATCGGATTAAAAGGCTTACCTGGCTTGTTCATTTCCAGTCGGATAATGGAGTTGAATGCATCACCAGTCGGTTCTACATCTACTCGATCCAACACGTAAGGGATGCCATGGTAGCAGCAAACAGCAATAAAGCTGATTACTTTGGAAATACTTTGCATCGTAAAAGGAGCTTCCCAGTCACCCGCAGTGTGCATTTTTCCAGTAGGTTCAATGATACAAATACCTAACTGATTGGGATCTGTTCTGTACAAAGCAGGTATATAACTGGCACATTTTCCTTCAGATGCCTTGGAACGATATTGTTCCACCCATTGTTCTAATTCATCCACGAGTAAAACCTGTTGAATCAACGCCTTTCCCCCCAAAAATCGAATACACTGCTCTTACGCGAAGTGGAAGAGAAAGCGCTTCCACGCTTCACGAAAATACATATAATGATCACTTTACAACCACCCTACAAAATAAAACAAAAACTCACAGATTGATTCATGTGAGTTTCAGATTTTTTTTTACTTGTCCTATATACGGATCCTCGGTAAAAATAGATAGGGGCATCAAGAAACAACGTGGGAAGTGAAAGGCGTGCGTGTTCAGACACAAGTAAAACGAGATTGGTATATATTGGTTCTCATGCTTATTACGGTGCCATTGGCAGGGGAGTTGAAATTTTATCCCGTCAATGAGACATTTCGAATTAGCTTTGGAGCTCCTACCTTTTTCTTCTTTTTATTACTGTTTCAACGAATTCCATCTGTTCTCGCCGGCTTTTTGACGGGGATTACGGTCGTATGCTTCCGGATTGTGATTGACCTCATCGCCGGGAATCATTCAGCATGGGAGGCTTCTCTCCAAGCGCATTATTCTAGCTTTTTCTTTTATTTCGCTTATTGTGTCTTGTTTTATGTAACAGGAGTACGCCATATTCACAACAGGACGATATTGGTTGGATTAATGGGAATGCTCATTGAGGTATTGGCTGACCTCATTGAGTTTCTCTCGCAACATGTACTGCTGAATAACGTCCTCACATGGGGAGCGGTACAAGAAATGCTCGTGATCGCTCTGTCCCACAGCTTTATCGTGATTAGTTTTCTCAACATGATGAAACTGTACGAAGCACAGTCGCGAGAGCAACAGACAAGAAAACAGAACGAACACATCCTGATGTTGATTTCCACCTTATATGAGGAATCCATTCATCTGAAAAAAACGCTGCAAAATGCCGAGAGTATTAGTATGAAGTCTTTCGAGCTTTACCAAGGCTTGCAGGAGCTTCATAAGGAACAGGTGGCCACGAATGTAGAAAGCTTTGCCAAGAAAGCTTTGGTTGTCGCAGGCGAGGTTCACGAGATTAAAAAGGATAATCAACGCATTTTTGCAGGACTGCACAAGCTGATATCGGATGAAAGCATCACGGATTACATGGACATCCATCAGCTCGTGGACATTATCAGGCGAAGCAATATGAAGTATGCAACTTTGTTGGAGAAAGACATACAAATCACCGCTTCCATTACGGGGACACATCCGCTCTATCATGTATTTATGATGCTTTCCCTGATCAATAATCTGGTGGCAAATGCAGTGGAGGCCATCCAGCAAACAGGAGCCATTTCCATTGAAATTGATCGGACAGGCGATCTTGTGGAAATCAAAATCAACGATGACGGGCCGGGAGTACCTCCACGGAGAAAGGCTTTGTTGTTCAAACCTGGCTTTACTACGAAATACGATCAAACCGGCAACCCCTCTACAGGGATCGGACTGTCTTATGTACAACAATTGGTGGAACAATGGCAAGGTGAAATCTCCCTACAGGATGGAGTGGATGGGAAGGGGACAACATTTCTCATGCGACTACCAATTGATCCGATAACGAAGAAAGAGTGAGAAGATGCTGTTTTATTTAGTAGATGACGACGATGCCGTTCGCCTCATGCTGACGGAAATTATAGAAGACGAGAACCTGGGCGAAGTCGTAGGGGAAGCATCTGACGGCTCGATGGTAGACGGTCATACGTTAACCGCGCGCAATGTAGATATTTTGCTGATTGACTTGTTCATGCCCAACCGGGATGGAATTGAGACGATACGCCAAGTGAAGCCGACATTCTCAGGAAAGATCGTCATGATCTCTCAGGCAGAAACGAAAGATTTGATTGCCCAAGCTTACGCCCTTGGAAGTGAATACTACATTATCAAACCTGTAAACAAAATCGAAGTCGTAACGATCCTCCAAAAAGTGATCGAGAAAATTCGCCTCGAGCGTTCGATACGGGACATTCACAAATCGCTGAATGCCGTCATGCAAGTGGACCATCCGCCTTCTGGACAAACTCGTCCGTCACAGGGCAAACCACTTCGCGAGGCGGGTCAATTTCTCTTAACAGAGTTGGGCATCGCGGGAGACAATGGTAGCAATGATTTGCTAGATATTTTGGACTTCTTGCATGGATACGAACAGACACATACGTTTAAAAATGGATTTCCTGCCCTAAAAGAAATCTTTGTGGCGGTAGCACAGGACAGGCTCGGAGTCGCTGTGGACGATCAACAAGTCGCCAAGGTTGTCAAAGCTTCTGAGCAGAGAGTCCGCCGAGCGATTTATCAGTCGCTGAATCATTTGGCGTCTCTTGGGCTTGCGGACCTCTCGAATTGGAAATTCGAGAATTACGCTTCGCAGTTTTTTGATTTTACGTATGTGTGGAAGAAGATGGCGGAGTTAAAGAGCAATGCTGCATCGCCCGGTTCAGATATTCGGATCAATATGAAAAAGTTTATTCAAGTGCTGTATGCAGAGGCGAAGCGCATTCAGTCAGAGGCGTAATTGTTCTGTGTCTGACTTGTAGAGGGAAGTCCTGATCATGATGATTAGGGCTTTTTCTTTTGTAGGGGAATGCATTTGATTTTTCATTGACTAAACGTTCATTCAATAATAAACTGGGATCATATACCAAATCTACAATTCACGGAGGGATCACCGATGGATTTGTACTATGAGGTTTCAGGGGAAGGAAGACCAGTCATTCTATTGCACAGTGGCGGTGCTGATTTACGAGATTGGACATTTGTCGCGCCGATTTTGGCGAAGCATTATCAGGTCATCACTTTCGACGGACGAGGATGCGGGAAATCTCCGTCTCCAACAGAGACAGCGAACTACGTCGAAGATTTGCTTTCCGTCATGGATCACTTCCAGCTGGATGAAGCCACGCTCGTAGGACATTCGATAGGCGGACGAATTGCAACAGATTTTGCGCTGACTTATCCGCAAAGAGTGAGCAAGCTCGTGCTGATTGCTCCTAGTTTGACAGGGTATACACCGAGTCAGCCGTTCACGGAATGGATGCAGAAAATCCAAGAAGCACCGGATGTTGACCGTATGGTAGAGCTTTCCTTATCGGCCTGCCCGTATCGCGTCGTAATGGCAAGTCCACAGAAGGACTTCATGGTTGAGATGGCGAAGCATAATCTAGCAAAAATGTTAAAGTGGGCGACGTGGGAGTCCGTATGGCCGCAGCCGCCTGCGATAGAGCGGCTCAAAGAATTAGCCAATCAAACATGCTTGATAATCGGTATGGAAGATGCCCTGGATGCGAAACGAATGGCTGAATATTTTAAAGAAGTTTTACCAGAGAGAAGATTTATCGAGATTGCGGGTGCCGATCATAAGCCAACGCTGACGCATCCTGAAGAAATCGCTCGGGCTATCACTGAATTTTTGGAGGATTGACTGAACCGTGCCCCGGACCCCAGCTGAAAATGAGCGCATTCGCCAAGCTGCAAAAGACAAAATCCATGCAGCCGCGATGACGCTCTTCATTAAAAAAGGCTACCACGCGACCTCAATCGACGATGTAGCCAAGCAGGCCCAGATATCGAAGGGACTGCTTTACAATTATTACAAAGGAAAAGAAGAGCTTCTCGCCGCGATGGTCCAAGTACGGATCGAGGAAGTAAAAGAAGTGATGGAGGCTGCGACTCAGCTTGCAACGCCCCACGAACAGCTACGCCATATTGTCGACGGTGCGCTTGATAACGTCTACCAGCGACCGGATGTCTATCGTTTTTACTTGAATTTGCAGACGCAGCCCGAGGATGATCGCGTACTCGCTTCTTACAGAGAGCAATTAAATGAGGAGTCACTCAGGCAGTTTGAAGTCCAATGCCGGATTTTCAAACAGTTAGGCGTAAAGCAGCCCAGATTGAGATCGCTCTATTTTTCATCGGCGCTCCAAGGCGCAATGTTGATGATGACGACTTATTCGGAAGGGTTTCCGGTTGAAGAGATGAAGGAGCAGCTGATACGGGAGTATTGTAGCCCTCCGGTAGAATGTTAGAGGTTATGATCAATAATGAAGAGGCTATCCCATTCGTAAATGTTACTGGTGGGGTAGCCTCCGCTATTTCAATGTATCGAAATATTTAAAATTGACAGAAATAAACAAAACCAATATATTGGTTTTATGGACACGAATCTAATCAAACAAATCGAACGCCCCACATTACGCGAACAAGTATATCAAGGCTTGAAGAAAGCGATCATCATGCTGGAGCTAAAGCCAGGACAACGAGTCAACGACAACGAACTGGCGGCTTTATTTGGCGTGAGTCGAACACCTGTGAGAGAAGCGCTCAAACGGTTGGAGGACGAAGGTCTTATTGAATCCGTCCCTGGCTCTCACACACGGGTAACACCCTTATTGGAAAAGGAGGCGAAGCACGCTTTTCCTGTTGTTGCGGCCTTGCACGGGTTGGCAGCACGATTGGCGATGCCATTTGAATTAGAGGTCATCCGTAGTCTGGAGCAGTGGAATGAAAAGCTGCAAGGCGCACTCGAACAGCAAGATGTGATCAAAGCGATTGAAGCAGATGATGGCTTTCACGACGTGATCCTCGAGGCAGCGGGGAATCGTGAAATCTATCTGGCACTTGAGCGAGTTGTACCGAAAATTCGACGTTTGGAATTTGCTCGGTTCGGTTCCTTGGAAGGGGTGGAATCAGTAGAACAGCACCATAGAATCATCGAAGCGATTCGGGACAACAACAGTCAGCTTGCCTCTTCTTTGATGGAAGAAAACTGGATCAACCTCGGCAGATTGCTTACGGACCATTCCAATGATAAATAGGGGGTAATGGCATGAGTACCGTTGAAATGAAGGGGGAAGTACATGATTCGCGTGTTCTGCAATGGGCACGATCCATTATCGAAGAGAGTCCGTCCCACCGTCTGATTCAGCAAGAAATCGTGAATGCTGTCAACCGCAATGCGATATGGCGAGGCGAGGAATGTTTGAATTTACTCGCACCAGAAGCACCTACCACGCCTATCGTACGTCAACTGCTCGCTGCTGAGGTAGGGACCCGTGCTGCGGAAGGACATATCGGGAGCACGCAGAGATGGTTCGCTGGAACGAAATATATCGATGAGATCGAAGCGTTATGTGTGGAGCTGTTGAAAAAAGTATTCCACGCCAATTATGCTGACCATCGATTGGTAGCAAGCATGATCGGAAACATGACGGTCTACGCGGCATTCACGCAACCGGGCGATACGATTATGACGATCGCGCAACCGTTTGGAGGGCATTCCAGCAATCGGGTGGACGGGCCTGCTGGCATTCGCGGTTTGCAAATTGTCGATGTGCCCATGGACCCCGTAGAGCTGACCGTTGATCTGGATGAATTCGCTAAAGTCGCACGACAAGTTAGACCAAAGCTCGTTACCTTGGGCGCGTCGATGACTTTATTTCCATTCCCGTTGAAGGAAATGGCAGAGATTGTGAAAGAATGGGGCGGTCGCATTTATTTTGATGGAGCACATCAACTGGGTTTGATCGGTGGCGGTCAATTTCAGGACCCGTTGCGAGAAGGGGCTTGTGTGATGACTGGCTCTGCTGGGAAAACGTTTAGCGGTCCGCAAAGCGGCATCATCGTCTGGAATGACCCGGAACTATCGGTACCGATTACAGATGCCATTTTCCCAGCCCTTGCTGCGACACATCAAGTCAACCGGGTAGCGGCATTGGCAGCGGCGGCGGCAGAGTTTTTGGCGTTTGGCAAGGAATACATGGCGCAAATTGTGACGAATGCACAAGCACTGGGAAAAGCATTCGATGAACGGGGGATTCGGGTGCTTTGCGCGCACAAAGGCTATACACGCACACACCAAGTCATTCTGGACGTAAAAGAGTTTGACGGTGGGTACGAGGTAGGGAAGCGTTTGGCAGAAGCGAACATCATTACGAACAAAAATTTGATTCCAGGCGACGGACCAGAGGATTGGGACTTTCCAAGCGGCTTGCGTATCGGGACGACAGAAGTCACTCGGTTTGGCATGAAGGAAAAAGAGATGGACACGATTGCTGACCTGATTGTAAGCATGTTGTCAGGCAGGGAGAAGCCCGAGGCTGTCCAGGCGAAGGTGATCGAGTTGCGCAGATCGTTTAGCAAGATGCACTACTGCTTCCCAAACTAGAGTAGGTAGGAATAACACCGTATGCTGGAGTTCGGAACTTGGCATACGGTGCTTTTTTGGACACTCATTCTTGACAATCTCATTTCATTTCGTAAATAATCGATTGATACCATCAAAGAATGGGAGTCTAAACGGATGAGTACAGACCATACAAACTCGGATGTTACCATTGATCAGACAACGAAAGAGCTGGCTCTCGTATTCGGTCAGTTAAAGCGGATCGGACATGTTTTCAGTCCTTCGAAAGACCTCCGTCAGAGCGAATTGAATTTGCTTGTTCACTTGACCTACGTAAGTCCACCAGGCTCGAACGGCATCAGAGTTTCCGAGCTAGGCAAGCAGTTGAAAATAACGTCAGCAGCTGTGACGCACGTCATTCAATCACTCGAACAGCTTGGGCTTATTACCCGCACTGTGGGACCTAAGGATCGACGCTCCATTCTCGTAGCCCCAACGAAAGAGGGCTTTGATTTTGTGGCAGCGAGAGAGCAAGAGCTGTTTACTCGTTTTCAGCAGCTGCATGAGCATCTTGGTACGGATGATGCACAGGCACTCATACGGATATTAACGAAATCAATCAGATTCCTGCATACCTATCAGCATAGCGATGAATCACAACCATAGTTCGATGATGGACTATGGTTTTTTTTTGTTTTGATAAGAACCTTGCTCCAGCTCTTTACGGAGCGAGTTCGGAGAGGGACTCCATTGCAGCTGTTGCTCCGCGCGTAATCCAGATATCCTCTGATTGATGCTCGCCCCCCAAGCGGCTGGTCCTAATGCTTTGGCCGCATCCTCATAGCTCCAGGATCCGACTTTTTCTATTCCTGCTATTTTGGCAATCGAAATCATGAGCTCTTTCGTCGTGATCATTTCCTTGGAAGTTGCATTGAATAATGAGCCTGGCTGTGCGCGTAAAAAAGCGCATTCGTAAAGCCTTGCCAGATCATCAACATCGATAGTAGACCATGCCGTCTGCCCATCATCGATGTAGCTGGCTGATTGAGAGAGCTTCGTTCTTTGAATCGTTGCTTGGACGAGTCCACCGCCACGACCGTACACAAGTGTAGGACGTTCGAATAGTGCGCTTGGCAGCCCCTAACACTTCCTGCTCCTGGTTCGCTTTCCATTGGAGAAATGGCAAAGGGTTGAGAGGGGAGTTCTCATCCACGACATTGTCGTACGTATCGTTATAGATCAGCGTTCCACTCGTATAAATAAATGGCTTCCCTGTGCCTTCCAGACCTTCGAGCATTGCCGTAACCGCCGCTACATCCAGTTGTTCCATATCGGGTGTGTGCGAGATCGCCGTATGGATGACCCCATCGAATTTTTTAACCCTTTCTGTTAACAGGGTGGTATCCGCAAGATCGCCAACAATAGGGGTGAACCCTTGTGAGAGCAACAGCTCCGCTTTTTCTTCCGATCGCACGAGTCCGGCAACCTGATACCCTTGGGACTGAAAATGCTCGGCGACTACGGATCCGACATAACCTGTTATTCCTGTTAGGAAAACATTCATGACAAGACCTCCTTTATACATAATTAATTTAGTAAGTAAATTATATAATAAATTATTTAGTAACTATCCCGTGATGTCAACAACATTTATAATTAACTGAATATTGACAAAACAATAATTGGGTGTTATTTTCACATTAGGAAAACGTTTACCCGTTACATAGAAAGTGAGTGAAGAACCATTACTGTAACCATTAAAGACATCGCACAACTCGCCAACGTTTCCATCGCGACTGTATCGCGCGTGCTAAACAATTCCAAGCCAGTCCGTCCAGAGCTGCGGGAAAGAGTTTTGAAAATCGTGCAAGAGACGGGCTTTCAGCCGAATGCGATTGCCAGGAGCTTGGTCAGCAAGGAAACCCGCATCATCGGGGTAATGATTCCCGATATCTCCAACAATTTTTACTCCAATCTCATTTACGGAATTGACAGCGTCATTAGCGAGTACGACTACAGCATGTTTTTGGCGATATCCGATGAAGTGGTGGACAAAGAGCTGAAGTACTTGCGACTTTTCAAAGAAAAACAAATCGATGGTGTCATTATCGCGAGTATTCACTTTCTAGAGGGCAATATCCAGACATTGCAAGAGATTCAGGTTCCTCTTGTTGTTACCGGACACGATTTGCCCGGCTATCAGATTCCGACTGTCAACGTCAACAATGTGCAAGCCTCTTATGATGCTACGGCCTATCTCATCTCGCAAGGCCATACAAAAATCGCGTGTATATCTGGCCCGCTGTGGGACCCGCCGTGCGGTCTGGATCGCATGGGCGGTTACCGAAAAGCTATGCGGGCACATGATTTGCCCATCCATGAAGGATTCGTTGTGGAAGGGGAATTCACAGCCAAGAGCGGATACGAAGCCATGCGCCGTATTTGTGAGGAAAAAATTCGTCCGACAGCTGTTTTTGTCGCTACAGACCTGATGGCGGTTGGCGTCCTCAATTACTTGTACGACTATGGCATTCGTGTACCTGAAGACATCTCCGTCATGGGCTTCGACAATTTGGAGCTCGCCTCCCTTTCCCGTCCCATGCTCACAACCGTGCACAATGACCCGTTCATGTACGGAAAAGCCGCAGCAGAGCAGCTACTCAGACAAATCCGCAATGAACCTGTAGAGAGAATGAGCACCGTGCCACACCATCTCGTGATTCGCCAAACTGTAAGCGCTTTACTGGAGTGATTCAACAAGACTGACCATATAGAAGAAGCAAACGAGTTTACGCATTCAAAAGGGGTGAAGAGATATGAAGCTTGGCGTATTTACCGTTCTTTTTAGCGAGAAGTCGTTCGAGGAAATGCTGGATCATGTGCAGGCAGCAGGTTTAGAGGCGGTGGAAATCGGCACAGGCTGCTATCCGGGCAATGCGCACTGCAATCTGGATGAGCTCTTGGAAAGTCCGGAAAAAAGACGAGCGTACAAAAAGGCAGTAGAGGATCGGGGCTTGATAATCAGCGCGCTGAGTTGTCACGGCAACGCGTTGACACCAGAGAAAAGCTTTGCGCAGCAATCCCACGATACGTTTGTGAAAACGGTACAGCTAGCCGAGCTGCTGGAGGTGCCTGTGGTCAATTGCTTTTCTGGCACGGCAGGCGACCACGAAGGAGCGAAGTACCCGAGCTGGCCCGTTGCTCCTTGGCCCAATGAGTATCGCGACGTGCTCCATTGGCAATGGAACGAGAAGCTCATCCCGTACTGGCGCGAATGGACTGCTTATGCGACTGAGCATCATGTCAAGGTTGCGTTAGAACTGCATGGCGGCTTTCTCGTCCACACACCAGGGACATTGCTAAAGCTACGGGAACAGGTAGGCGAAGGGATTGGGGCAAACTTCGATCCAAGTCACATGTGGTGGCAAGGGATTGATCCGGTAGCTGCGATCAAAATCTTGGGCAAAGAAAAAGCCATTTATCATTTCCATGCCAAAGACACGTATATGGACCAGGAAAAAGTGAACATGTACGGGCTGACGGATATGAATTCCTACGCCAATCTACATGAACGTGCGTGGTATTTCCGAACCGTAGGCTATGGGCATTCACAGCAGACGTGGGCGGATATGATGAGTGCACTGCGTATGAATGGATATGATTACGTGGTGAGCATCGAGCACGAGGATGCCATCATGTCGATTGAGGAAGGTTTTCAGCGCGCTGTTCAAAACCTGCAGCAAGTCATCTTGCGAGAACCAGTCCAGAATCTATGGTGGGTGTAGGAGGGGAGAAAATGACGAATCAACGCAAATGGAAAATCGGAATCATCGGTGCAGGGGGGATTACAGAAGCACACCTGGAGGCGATCAAGGAAGAACCGCGAGCAGAGGTGGTTGCCATTGCCGATATTTCCGCAGAAACGGCTTCCTATCGTGCGAAACGGCATGACATTCCGCAAGTTTTCACCGATTACGAGACGATGCTACAAGAGTCTGATACAGACGCGATCATTGTTTGTGTCCCGAATTACTTGCATGCAGAAGCAACCAAACGTGCACTTGCAGTAGGCAAACACTTGCTGTGCGAAAAGCCGATGGCGATGAATGCCCAGGAAGCAGAAGAAATGATCGAAGCCGCGAAAATAGCAGACAAAATCCTCATGGTCGCACAAAACAACCGATTCCGAAGCGATTCCCTGCAAGTCAAAACATGGCTGAAGGAAGGAAAGCTGGGGAACATTTATCACGCCAAAACCGGATGGATCAGACGAAATGGAATTCCAGGATGGGGAAGCTGGTTTACGCAAAAAGAATCGGCAGGCGGCGGTCCGTTGATTGATATCGGCGTACATATGCTCGATTTGACCCTGTGGCTCTTGGATCATCCAAAGCCTGTATCTGTCCTCGGGCAAACGTACGCGCAATTCGGGCCTCACAAACGCGGCTTGTCAGAGTGGGGAAGAATCGATGATAACGGGAAGTTTGACGTGGAGGATATGGCAGTGGCGATGATCACCTTTGAGAACGGATTGTCACTTACGCTCGACGCAAGCTGGGCTTCTCACATCGAAGAGGAAAACGTTTTCCTTCAACTATATGGACAAGAGGGCGGGGCATCCCTTCGTTTATTGGAGAATCAGTTCACGCTTTATCACGAGTGGAACGGCGTAACTGCCTCGACAGAATTAACACCAAAGCCTCAAAAAGAACGCGTACTCTTATTCCGTAATTTCATCGACGCCATCGAAGGGAAGGCAGACGTTCTTTGCACACCGGAACAAGCCTTGTACATCAACAAATTGATCGAAGCCATCTACACATCCGCACAAAAAGGAGAAGCAGTCCGTTTCTAACATGAGATAGGGGGTTACTTGATGAAAGTTGCAAAAAGACTTACATCCGTTGGACTTACCTTTTTAATGGCCTTCTCATTGGCAGCATGTTCTTCCACACCTCAGCAAGCTTCTACAGATACAACCCCATCACAGCCTTCAACACCATCCGCACCCAAAACAGAGCCAGCACAGCCCACAGCCGAAAAAATCAAGCTTGTCTATGCACGCGGAAAAGACGCGACGGATTCCACCAAAAAGCTCGTAGAAGCTTTCCAAAAAGCCCATCAAAATATTGAAGTAGAAATCCGTGAAATGCCTGCCGATTCAGGGCAGAGTCATGATCAATACGTTACCATGTTCAGTGCGCAATCGTCCGAGATCGACGTGTTTGACCTCGATGTCATCTGGCCAGCTGAATTCGCCCAAGCGGGTTATCTTCTGCCGCTCGACCGCCTAATGGAGCAAGATGGAATCGAGACTGGAAAATATATCAAAGGGGCCATGGATGCCGGGAACTTTGGCGGACAGCAATGGACCATGCCCAAGTTTATCGACGCGGGACTTTTGTTCTACCGCAAAGATCTCGTATCGGAAGCACCAAAGACGTGGGATGACCTGATTGCCCAAGCAAAAGCAACGAAGGGCAAGGGCGGTACGAAGTTCGGCTATTTAATGCAAGCCAAGCAATATGAAGGATTGGTTTGCAACTTTGTCGAGTTCAGTGCATCGTACGGTGGAAAAATTTTGGATGAACAAGGAAAATTGGCAGTCAACAATCCGGCTACGATCAAAGGATTGAAAAAAATGATCGAAGTCGTCAAATCTGATTTCGTCCCAACCAATATCACCACATTCATGGAGCCGGAATCCCATACGGCCTTCCTTGAGGGGCAGGCAGCGTTTATCCGCAACTGGCCGTATCAGTTCGCGTTGGCGCAGGATCAGGCCCAGTCCAAAATCGTCGATCAAGTCGCGATCGCTCCACTGCCAGCAGGCGATGCTGGCTCCGCAGCAGCACTCGGCGGTTGGATGGGGGGAATCAACAAGTTCTCGAAGCATCCGAAAGAAGCATGGGAATTCCTCAAATTCATGACAGGTCCAGAGGGTCAAAAAATTTCCGCAGTAGAAGGTGGGCTCGCACCAACCTACCTGCCAGCCTACGAGGAAGCCGATGTTCAAAAAGCCAGTCCGTTGTTCGCCAACAAAGATTTCGTCGATGGCGTAAGCGCTGCTGTCTCTCGTCCAACGACTCCGATCTATCCAAAAATTTCGGAAGTGATCCAGATCGAGGTGTCCAAAGCGCTCGCAGGGCAGCAAACAGCCGAGCAAGCGGTGCAAAACATGGAAACACAGATGAACGACTTAATGAAAAAATAGGCAACGACATGTGGGGCTTCCAAGGGGGTCTAATCGGCTTCCTTGGAAGTTGCCCAACGATCTCTGGCAAGCACAAGCAAGCTTCTAGCGGGAAGGAAGGTGGTGAACGGATGAATCGATCAACGAAAAGGACTCTCTCAGAAAAACAGATGGGGTATTTACTGATTTTTCCTGCACTGCTCATCATACTTGTTATCGCGATTTGGCCTGTCATGCGATCCTTTTGGATCAGTCTGCACGACATCCGGTTGAACGACCCGACGAAATCAGAGATTCACTCTTCATACGGATTAGATATGGAGCGCTATGTCAGCACGTTACCTAATCTGCTCCGGTATGTAAAGAGGGAGGCGGACTCCGCAGAAGGGTCATCAAAGGAAAAATTGAACGCGCTTCAAGCGCAAATCGAGCAATTGAACACTTCCCTCAACCAAACAGGCGAGATCGCGAGCCGATATCAAATGATCGACCAGCTATTGCTGGATTTTAAACCAGTCCCGACCGAGCTTAAATATGTAAGCCTCTCGAACGAACAAACAGGATCTATCAAAACCAGCTTGGCAAAAGTCAGAGAAGTGCTTTTGCAAATGAGTGAACAAAAGCAGCTTTCGAAGCCAGAAGGTGCTCTTGGCGTGATCCAAGGCATGGAAGCTTCGATCATCGAGCCCAACTTTGTTGGCTTTGCCTACTACAAGAAGTTTTTAACGGACGCCCGGATGTGGGGAGCTCTGTACAATACGGCGTTTTTTACCATTATCTCCGTTGTCATTGAATTGGTTCTCGGCATATTGATTGCCTTGTTGATCAATCGACCTTTTCGCGGAAGGAGTCTTGTACGAGCAACGGTGTTAATTCCGTGGGCGATTCCGACTGTCATCTCCGCGATGATGTGGAAGTTTTTGTA
This sequence comes from Brevibacillus sp. HB1.3, assembly GCF_013186635.1. Taxonomy (NCBI): domain Bacteria; kingdom Bacillati; phylum Bacillota; class Bacilli; order Caryophanales; family Paenibacillaceae; genus Brevibacillus; species Brevibacillus sp. HB1.3. The sequence continues at coordinate 675,908 of NZ_JABMIT010000001.1, forward strand.
CGACGGGCAAAATGGTATCGTCGCCTATCTTTTTGAGCAGGCAGGCTTGATCTCTGATATGGGGATGCTTCTAACGACCAAGGCTGGAGCCATGTTTTCCGTCATTTTGGCGGATGTGTGGAAGACAACTCCATTCATGGCCTTGCTCATATTCGCAGGCCTGCAAACCATCCCGCAAAGCTTGTATGAAGCAGCTTCTGTCGACGGTGCCACCCGCACTCAGCAATTTTTTCGAATTACGCTTCCCATGCTGAAATCAACCATTCTGGTAGCGCTATTGTTCCGTACACTTGATGCGTTCCGTGTTTTTGACCTGATTTACACGCTGACAGGTGGGGCCCCCGGGAATTCGACCGAGACCATTTCCATTTACGCGTACAAAACGATGTTTGCTCAAATGAGCTTTGGGGAAGGCTCGGCGCTTGCCGTCATTGTCTTTTTATGTGTGGCGTTGATCTCCATCGGCTATGTGAAAATATTGGGAGCTGATCTGCTGAGTGATGGCAGTGGCAAATAAGGAGGTGATTGGATGCGTAAACATACGGGTCCCTTGTTTTACATGGGTCTACTGCTCTTCGTTTTTCTTGTGATGTTCCCGTTTTTATGGATTCTCCTAGCAGCATTGAAGCCACCAGCGGAGCTGTTTGGAGAGAGTGCCTTTCATTTTATCATCCAAAATCCTTCGTTTGACAATTTTGTCCGCGTCTTCACGGAAAGACCGTTTGCCCGTTACTTGTGGAATTCAACTGTCGTGGCGACGTTAACCACGCTCTACTCCATAACAATTGCTTCCTTTGCTGCCTATGCAATTGCCTGGCTGTCCTTTCGGGGAAAAACGATTATTTTGGGTGTGATACTGGCTGTGTCTATGTTTCCACAGATCGCTACCATTTCTCCTATTTTTATGTTCATGCAATCGATGGGCTTAACGAATAGCTACACTGGCCTGATCATTCCTTATACAACCTTCGCGCTGCCGCTCGCAATCTGGAATCTGACCATCTTTTTCCGCAAAATACCGAGTGACTTGGGCGAGGCAGCCAAAGTAGACGGTGCGAGTATTTGGCAAACGATGACGAAAGTGTTTTTCCCACTCGCCATGCCTGGGGTTTTTACGACCGCCATCCTCGTTTTTATAGCAGCGTGGAATGAATTTTTGTTCGCCTTGACGTTGAATACGCAGGAAGCGATGAAGACTGTGCCTGTGGGAATCGTGATGTTTCAAGGAATGTTTACAATCCCGTGGGGAGAAATATCGGCTGCCTCCATCATTGTGACGATCCCGCTAGTAGTGATGGTGCTGATTTTCCAGAGGCGGATTATCTCAGGATTGACGTCCGGGGCAGTAAAAGAATGAAAGGGAGTCATTCGATCATTTGTCCCGCAAATGTGATTGTGATACGGTGGAAGCAGCACTCAGAAAGAGAGTTGACGGACGCATGAATAATCTCACAAAATTTCAGATTAACAGACCTGCACAAGAAGTGTTCGAAGCATTCGTGGACCCTGAGAAAATCGGCAACTTCTGGTTCTCTTCCAGCTCGGCAATGTGGGAAGAAGGGAAGAGCATTACGTTATTCTACGATATTTACAACGCAGAAGTAGGGATTACCGTTCACGAAATCGAAGTGAATAAACGAATCGTTTTCCAGTGGGCGGGAGAAGAAAATACCGTAACGATTATGTTAAACGCGTTGGATGCAGCCACGACGATCATTGAAGTGAACGAAGAAGGCTTTCAAGAAAATGATCCTGCGCTCCTGCAAAAAATGATCGACAATAAAGAAGGCTGGGTGTACGTCTTAAGCTGTTTGAAGGGGTATCTGGAGCATGGGATCAACACATTAAGAGAAGGGCTTGTGAGATAGCCCCCGGATGTATAGCGAGACCAAACGCTGAAATAACGAGAAAGCCCGAAACCAACGTGTATCGGGCTCTTCCTTTTGCACTATTTAATGCCAAGGCTGCGTTTTTTACGCACGAGCGTGGAGATGTTCACTTGCAGCTTATCCGCACACTGCTGCATGGTGTCTGTCTCCTTCAAGAGGCGTTGGATATACGCTCGTTCAAACCGTTCGACCGCTTCTTTTAGCGGCAACAGCTCATCCATTTTGGCGAGTTGGAGAGGTAGGGCGGTCTGTTGCGTATTGCGAATGGACGCTGGTAACTGATCAAAGGTAATTCGCCCATTTTCACACATGTGGAAAGAACGTTCCACCACATTTTTCAGCTCGCGTATATTCCCGGGCCAGTCATAATCCATTAGCGCCTCCAACGCATCTGTTTCGATACGCATCTCTTGCTGATACTTCCATTCGAGCTTTTTCAAATAGTAGAAAATAAGAGCCGGAATATCCTCGCGGCGTTCACGCAAGGGTGGTATGGTGAGGGTTAGTACGTTTAGCCGGTAGAACAAATCCTGCCGAAAACGCTTTTGTTCGACCATCGCTTCCAAATCACTATTGGTAGCAGCGATGATACGCATGTTAACCTGACGTGATGTTTTCCCCCCGAGTCTGCGAATCCGCCCATCCTGCAATACATTTAAGAGTTTTACCTGTAAAGGAAAAGGGAGGTCTCCAATCTCATCGAGAAAAATGGTTCCCCGATCCGCCAGCTCGAACAATCCTTCCTTCGACTGACTTGCCCCCGTAAAGGCGCCTTTTTCGTAGCCAAATAATTCTGACTCGAGCAAATGCTCGGGAATGGCCCCACAGTTAATCTTGATAAATTCGCCAGTTCGTCCACTTTGAGCGTGAATGTAGTTCGCCATGACATCTTTACCGACACCAGACTCGCCTAGCAAAAGGATGGGAGAGTCGTTCGTCGCAAAGCGCTTGGAGAGTGAAGCAATTCGATGCATGAGCCCACTGCGATAAATAATCTGCTCGTCAAAGTCACCATCGGTTTGGATATTCTCCAACGCCCTTTGATACGCCGAACTGATTTGACGTGTTTCCGCAAGCTCCTTCTGAAGCTGATTCAGCTCAGTGACGTCGCGCACATTTCCCACTACAAACAATAATTCCTTGTTTGGATCGAGCAGCGGGGTAGCTGTATTGATCGCTTGCCGACCGTTCGCATAATCGATGACAACACTATGGGTTTGTTTCGTCAAAATCGTACGTACAGCAGAAGAGTCAGGAACAAGATGCATTTCTTTTTGCTCCATGAAGCTGAAATTATTTAAAATGTCGGCGGGAACTCCCGTGATGTTCAAGTACGCCTCATTGTAAAGCAGAACGTAGCCGTTACGGTCACAGATCGCCAATCCGTCGTGGGACGTACTGAAGATGGTCGTCAGCAATTTTGCAAGTTCATGATTGTCACTGGCCTGAAAATACTTGGTTTGATACATCGAAGTCCTCCTCAGCAGCTTGTAAACGGAATAATCAGAATTAATCATCGATGCGCAAGTGTGCATATGCAAAAATGATCATTTTCGAATAGTGTTGTTGTGAAATCGCTTTCAATTGTTTGGCATGCTACTTGCTCTTCTATAGGGACGAAAGCAAATGCAAGTCGAATCACATAATCGAAAGACACCGTGGTGTTTTTCATCGAAAAAGCGAGGGATGTTTCCATGTCTTCATTATATCAGGTATTGAGTCCAGCGGGTGAGCTGGTAAGCGATCTCAAGGGGCAATTAGACGAGGCGACGATGATCAAGATGTATGAAAATATGGTGTTGGTTCGGCAGTTTGACCGCAAGTCGATTAACCTGCAACGACAAGGAAGAATGGGGACGTATGCTCCTTTTGAAGGGCAGGAAGCTTCGCAAGTAGGCAGCGCGATGGCATTAACACCAGGAGATTGGCTTTTCCCAACCTACCGAGACCATGCGGCAGCGATTGTCCATGGTCAATCCATGGCAAGGGTGTTCCTCTATTGGATGGGACACATGGAAGGGAGTATCAGTCCGAAACATTTGAATATCATGCCGCCATGTGTACCGATTGCGACTCAAATGGTTCATGCGGTAGGGACTGCTTGGGCGAGCAAGCTGCAAAACGAACAGCATGTTAGCATTGCCTACTTTGGTGACGGAGCAAGCTCAGAGGGCGATTTTCATGAGGCATTGAATTTTGCAGGCGTATTTCAGACGCCGACCATTTTCTTCTGCCAAAACAACGGCTTTGCGATCAGCGTCCCGTTTTCACAGCAGTCTGCATCGAAAACGATTGCGCAGCGTTCGGCCGCTTATGATATCCCTGGGGTTCGGATAGACGGCAATGATATCTTCGCTGTTTGGCTGACCATGAAAGAAGCCATGCAACGTGCGATGGAAGGGAAGGGACCGACGTTGATTGAAGCGGTGACATTCCGCTATGGCGCACACACAACAGCAGATGATCCGAAGAAATACCGGGATCAAGAGAGTTTGTCCGAGGAATGGCGTCAAGAGCGCGACCCACTCCAACGTCTGCGTGTGTATCTGGAGAATCAAGGGCTGTGGAATGAGACGAAGGAAGATGAGCTGATGGCACGCGTGAATGAACAAATCGATGCAGCTCTTGTGGAAGCAGAGAGCTATCCGAAGTCCAAGCCAGAAGACATGTTCAAGCACGTCTACGCTGAACCATCGTGGATGGCAACGGAACAGGAGAGCGAGCTCGTCAAGCCATCGAAGCAGGAGGGAATCCCAGCATGAAACGCAAACTGACGATGATTCAAGCGATCACGGAGGCCATGGATCAAAAATTGGCAGATGATTCACGCATCATGCTGCTCGGCGAGGATATTGGCGTGAATGGTGGCGTGTTCCGGGCGACGGAAGATTTGGTGCACAAATACGGCCCGGATCGTGTAGTGGACACACCGCTAGCCGAAGCAGGAATCATCGGGGCGGCGATCGGTCTTGCCATGAACGGGAAAATTCCCGTGGTCGAGATTCAATTCCTTGCCTTTATTTACCCAGGCTTTGAGCAAATTGTTTCTCATGCTGCTCGTATGCGCTATCGTACTCGCGGACAGTACCATGTCCCGATGGTCATACGCACGCCGTACGGCGCAGGGATTCGCGGTCCGGAGCTGCATTCGGAGAGTGTCGAAACGTTTTTTGCTCATGTCCCGGGCTTAAAGGTTGTGGCACCAAGCACACCTTATGATGCAAAAGGCTTGCTGATTGCAGCAATGGAAGATCCTGATCCGGTCATTTTTTTGGAGCCGACCAAACTCTATCGCGCATTTAAACAAGAGGTTCCGGAAGAAATGTACCGCGTGCCCATCGGAAAAGCGAAGGTCGTCCAGGAAGGCTCGGATGTATCTATTTTTGCTTGGGGAGCGATGCTTCGTGTCGCTGAGGATGCGGCGAAACAGATCGAGCGCGAAAACGGCTTGAGCTGCGAAGTCATTGATCTGCGCACGCTATATCCGTTGGATCGAGATACCATCATAGCCTCGGTCAAAAAGACTGGACGCGCAGTTGTCGTACATGAAGCCCATAAGACTGCTGGGTTAGGTGCAGAGATCATTTCCATAATCAATGATGAAGCATTGATTTACATGAAGGCTCCCGTGAAACGGATTACCGGATTTGACGTGCCCGTCCCGCAATTTAGCATCGAGGATGACTATTTGCCAACGGCTGAACGCGTGAAGGACGGAATTATGGAAACGGCTACGTTTTAAGAGAAGGAGCGAGTCATATGGTTGAGTTCAAGCTTCCGGATGTGGGAGAAGGTATGCATGAAGGAGAAATCGTAAAAGTACTGGTTCGCACAGGCGAATCCGTTCAACAGGATCAGCCACTACTGGAGGTGCAGACAGACAAGGTGAATGCCGAGTTGTCTGCGCCAGTGACTGGCATCGTTCGTGACATTTTCATAGCAGAAGGAGAAACAGTAGAGGTCGGCACTACCCTTCTCGTGATCGATGCAGGTACGGAAGGGGAAGTAAAGACAGAGACAAAGCATCCAGAAAAGGTCGCAAACCCGGATAAGACAGTCAATTTTACTCCAGCTCGTGCTGATCACCGCCGCTCATTGGCCACGCCTTATGTTCGGCAGTTGGCACGGGAAATGAAGCTGGATATCGAGTTGGTCACAGGTACAGGAGCAGCGGGACGTGTGACGGAAGAGGATTTACGCCAATTCGCCAATCGATTGCAAAAATCAGCACCAGCCAAGTTTCCTACGACGGCTCCTGGCAATGAGCGTCTGTTGGAGGCAAGTACAGTGTCGATTGAGACTGAACCGGTTGTTCAGCCGAAAACAGGAACCGCTACTCGTGTAGCCACCTCGTCGCAGGGAGATATCGAACGGCTACCGCTAAAAGGCATTCGGAAAAAGATTGCCGAGCATATGGTGAAATCAGTCACAATCATCCCGCATGTGACATCTGTTGATGAGCTGGAGATGGATCAGCTGCGTGCTTTGCGCGAAACGTTAAGGCCACATGCGGAAAAACGGAATATCAAGCTGACCTTCCTCCCGTTCTTTATCAAAGCGTTGGTCATTGCACTGAAGGAATTCCCGACGCTAAACGCATCGATTGACGAACGAACGAATGAAATCCTGCTTAAGCGCTTTTACCATATCGGCATGGCAACGGATACGCCTGAGGGCTTGATTGTACCAGTCATCAAGGATGCAGACCATAAATCGATTTTTCAACTCGCTGAAGAAATCGATCAACTGGCACGCTTGGCTCGAGAAGGAAAATTGACCATGGAGCACATTACAGGTGGCACTTTTACGATCAGCAATGTAGGGCCAATCGGGGGACTGCAAGCAACGCCAATCATTAATCACCCGGAAGTAGCGATTATCAGTTTGCACAAAATGGAGAAGCGCTGGGTCGTGCGTGAGGATGAAGGCGTTATTCGCTGGATGATGAACCTGTCACTTTCGTTTGATCATCGCCTGATCGATGGCGTAACGGCAGTACGTTTTACCAACCGGATCAAGGAGCTGCTGGAAGATCCGAATCTATTGTTTGCGGAGATGGTATAGATGGTAGTCGGCGAAGTAGCAGTCGAAACAGATGTGGTTGTCATCGGTGGTGGGCCAGGAGGTTATGCAGCCGCTATTCGTCTCGGACAGCTGGGGAAATCGGTTGTTCTGATTGAAAAGGAGGTTCTGGGTGGAGTCTGCTTAAATCGCGGATGCATCCCGTCAAAAGCCTTGATTCATACAGCAGGCGAATACCACAAGCTAAATAGACTGAATAAGCTTGGAATCCAACTTCCGACAGGGAAAACGACGTTCCATATGCCGAGCTGGCAGACGTGGAAGACTTCTGTCGTTGCTCAATTGAACAAAGGGGTCGATTATCTCTGTCAGGCCAATGGGGTTACAATCGTGAAGGGGATGGCCACATTTCTCTCGAGTGATCGGATTGGCGTAGAGACGGGTGGCGATTTTGAAACGTACAAATGTAAACAAGCGATTATTGCGACAGGATCACGTCCGTTCATTCCATCGTTTTTGAAAACAGATGGAGAATATATTCTAGATTCTACTGATATGCTGGCATTGGATGACGTACCGGAAACACTGGCCATAATCGGCGGCGGCTATATTGGAATGGAGCTCGGGATGGCGTTCGCCAAGCTTGGATCGCAGGTGACCATCATTGAAGCAGCGGAGCGCATTTTGCCGCAAACAGCCGCCCATCTCTCTCAAGAAGTGCTCAAGCAGGCAAAACAGCTCGGGATGACGGTCAAGATCGCGACAAAAGTAGAGAAGTCTGAGGTAGCGAACGGAAGAGTCACACTCGTATGCACTTCGGAAAAGAACGGTTCCGAAAGTATCACTGCACATAAAACCCTCGTCACTATAGGGCGAGTGCCGAACACAGGGGAACTCGGTCTTGCGCAGGCGGGGGTAGAAATGGACGAGCGCGGCTATATTCCTGTGACATCGACGGGTAGTACGAACAAGGCGCATATTTATGCCATCGGCGATGTAACGCCTGGACCTGCGTTAGCCCATCGTGCGGCGAAGCAAGGGATTGTGGCGGCCGAGGTGATCGCAGGGCTACCTAGCAGCGTAGATTCCCCTTTTGTACCTTATGTGATTTTTACTGAGCCGCAAATAGCTGGTGTTGGGATGACACGAGATGAGGCAGAGCTTCAAGGGTACAAGGTCAAGGTAGCGGCGTTCCCTTATCGGGCGAATGGCAGAGCACTCGCCATAGATGAAGGAGAAGGTTTTGCTGAAGTGATCGTGGATCAAGAAAGTCATTTATTGTTGGGAATGCACATTGTAGGTGCTGATGCATCGAACCTGATTGGGGAGGGCGTACTGGCACTTGAGCTTGCTGCGCGTGTAGAAGATGTGGCGTTAACCATGCATCCGCATCCCACTTTAAGTGAGGTATGGCTGGAGGCTGCCGAAGCGGTGTTAGGCCATGCTATTCATATCGTAAACAAATCAAAAGTAGCTGTGAATAAATAGAATGATCGTAAAACCTTAAAGATATGTGACGGATCTTCATGACAATGATCTGCCTCGGAGCCTATCAAGATTGGCATTTGCATGAATGTGCTACGCTTGAATTAATCTCGTGCAAAGGATGTGTGGTCATTATGAAATTGAATCACGTCAATCTTACCGTTACGGATGTTCCAGCTGCTGCGGATTTCTTGGAGAAATATTTTGGCCTGAAAAAGTTAGATACATCGGAGGATGCTCGTGGCGATAATTTTGGGATCTTATTTGACGATAACGGCCTGGTGTTTACCTTGATGAAGGGTGCCGAAGTCCAATATCCTAAGACATTTCATATCGGCTTCATCCAAGAGAGCGAAGAGAAGGTAAATGAAATCAATCAACGATTAAAAGAAGATGGTTACAAAGTTGCATCGCCAGTAAGATCGCATGGTTGGACGTTTTATGTGAAAGCTCCTGGAGGATTTACCGTTGAGGTACTTGCGTAACGCGTATACACATATTCGAAAGCCCTCATTTTCTCATGAGAAAAAGAAGGCTTTCTTTTTTCTGGTTTAAACATCCTGTAAATCAGAAGGGTGGGCGATAAAGTTGCAACGCCCACCGTTGGCTTCGATAGAAAAAGAATATTTTATACTTTCAGGCTCTCTTTCATCCCATAATGGAATCCCAGGTGATAAGCACGGTCCAACAGCTGCTCGATATGCGCTGGATTTTGCGCCAAGGTGTCATAAAGGAACTCAACTCTCGAATCTTCGATTCCGACGTAACTGGAGATTCCGACATTAAGGTGGTGCGCCATCATTTGGTCATAGCTTCTTTTTTGAAAATGATCTTCAGGAGCAGCTGCGAGACCGATCCATAACGCATGTTTATGAGGCAGCTTGCTTGAGCCATAGGCAAACCCGTTGTTCCAGACGCGATCGATATATCCTTTCAACATGGCGGGCATGCTGAACCACCAGATTGGAAAAATAAAGGCTAACGCGTCGTGTTTTCTCATGCGCTCCATTTCAATCTCGACCTCTTCGGAATATTTCTTATCTCCATTGTTCCAATCTGGTTCATCTTCCTCCCATAAAACAGGGTGAAAACCACTGCGATGCAAATCCAATACTTCAACCTCATGTCCTGCATCTTTTAGTCCCTGAACGAAACGTTCTGCAACGGAAAAGGTCAAGGAATTGGTTCGTGGATGAGTAACAACTGTCAGTACTTTCATCTTCATACACCCTCTATCTTTGTAGTCATTTGTATGTCAGATGGGCGTCCATCTTCTAAGGTGCTGGTATATCCGAATCATGCACCATATAATGGAATGTGAAAAGTACGCACTTTTTTGTGCTTTCGATACCAAAAAGTAACATAGGAACAAAAAGGTTCCTGAAAAATCGTAAGTAATGAGGGAGGATAGCCAATCGATGAGACCAAAGCTCAAGCATACATACCAAATTCCTTCTGAAGCAACGCTAGATGTTTTAGGGGGCAAATGGAAAACCTTGATTTTATGTCAGTTATACTACGGCCCAAAAAGAACGAGCGAATTGAAAAAACAAATGCCGGACATTAGCCAAAAAATCCTGACACAGCAGCTTCGCGAGCTAGAAGAGGACGGAATTGTCATCAGGACTGTGTACAGCCAAGTACCGCCAAAGGTCGAGTATGAATTGAGTGAATTGGGTGAAACGCTCAAACCAATCATGGATCTCATGTGTGAATGGGGCGAACGATACCTTCGGGGGGAAATACCAGGGAAAGAGTCTTAAATACCAATCGGTCGGAGGAGGAACATTCACGTGCATTCACCCTTGTTTCCACTTGCAGACCCTGCAATAACGCGGTTAGATACAGAGCTTTTGAATAGATTTGACAGAAAGATCAGAAAAGAGAAGGTCGTCAGCTGCCTCATCATTCAAGACGGTTATCTGACTTACGAATATCATAAAAACAAGAAGCAAGCGCAAAAACTTCAAAAGATCAATTCTTGCACCAAAAGCTTTATCTCAGCGCTCATCGGGATTGCATTGGATCAAGGACTGATTGCTGGTTTAGATACACCTATCACTTCTTACTTTCCCTATTTAGAGCAAAAGTCTGTCGATCCCGTTAAACGATCCATTACCTTGTTTCATTTGCTCACGATGACACCCGGCTTTGATTGGCCAGAGTTCGGCGAGTGGCAATCATTTCCTCGGATGCTTTACAGTCCGGATTGGGTGCGATTTGTGCTGGATCGACCGTTGCTTGACCAACCGGGAGAGAAGATGAATTACAATTCTGGTTGTTCGCATTTATTGTCTGCCATCCTGCAAAAGGCAACAGGAATGAGCACATATGATTTTGCCAAAAAGTATCTCTTTCAGCCTTTGAACATCGGAGATTCGTATTGGTATTCGGACGGACAGGGGATTCATAACGGGGGAGATGGATTACGTCTTACTTCGCGTGATATGGCAAAGCTAGGATTACTCTATCTGCAAGGCGGTCAATGGCAAGACAAGCAAATCGTTCCAGCAGCATGGGTTCAAGAATCGATTCAGCCAAAATTTCGGACATACGAAAGGATTGGGTCTTACGGCTTGCATTGGTGGAATGACAGAATCGATCCAAGCGATGACTGGACAGAGGACAACTTCTACTATTTTGCCCTTGGCTTTGGAGGGCAGTACATACTGATTGTTCCTTCGCAAAAGATGATTGTTGTGTGTAGCAGTGAGCTGTACGACCAGTCTTTGCGGCCGCTTGCTTTATTCAGACAGTACATACTTGCAGTGGAATAGAACGAAAACCAGTTCAGGACACGAGGAGGTCCTTAGAACTGGTTTCTTTTTACATGAAACATTTTACATGGATGGTTCGTCTGTATGGACAAGAGTTTTACTGGCCCGGAATTGCAGGCGATACAGCATCCAAACTCCCATGATGAGAATGGCAAGCAGGAGGAAGATGTTGCTGTACACAGATGCTGCCGGATTTGCCAGCGGATTGAGCTTCATCGTTGCCGTTTGATTGTCTAGCGCTTTTCCAATCAAGCTCATAGCAACGGCACCTGAGATGAAGTTCAGCATCGAGAATAGTCCCATGCCGACGCCTGTCTGTTCCTTCACGAGTGTTCTCGAAAGTGTATTGGACAAGGCAATTTGCATAAAGGTTTGGCCTACATTGCTCAATATGAGAATGACAGCAATGGCGATTGGCGAGATGCCGACAAAGGTAGAGAGCAGGCTGAAGCATACGAGCATCAAGAAAGCAGCTAGGGAGACAACAAAGAAGTTCCCGCGTTCATCTGCGAGCAGACCGCCTTTGCGTCCCAAGAGTGCAGAGGCAATTGCGGCAGGGAAAAGTACAAAGCCAATGGTTCCGGCAGACAACTGATTGAGTGCGCTCAAAAATTGCGGGGTCATGAACATGACACTAAAGCTCAGCGCTGTTGATAGAAACGCGATGAACAAGCCCACTGAAAAGCTTCTGTTGCGGAATAACGAAGGTTGAATAAAGGGATGTTTCGCAGTCCGAATCCGCACGGTGAACATGGTCAGCAGCACAACTCCCCCTGCGAGTAACAGTCCGCTGCTCTCAGTAATCGACAGGAGAAACAAGGTAACCGTTGAGGCCAGTAGTCCTCCTCCGAGAAAGTCTATCGATCCAGGCGCTCCCTTTTCATCGTCCAAATATTTGCGGAAGAATGGGAGAGTAAAGAGCGGAAGCAAGGAAATAAGAAACAGCATGCGCCAGCTTCCAAAGCTAGCCATTAGGCCCGCCACCACAGGACCAAACGCATTTCCCAAAGCGAGTCCGACAGCAGACGTACCAAGTGCTCGTCCTCGTTGTTCAGGAGCGAAATAACGAATCGGAATAATCATGGCGGTCGCTGGCAGAACCGATGCACCAGAGGCTTGCATGATACGTCCAAGAATGATCATCCAATATTCGCTGGCGAGCATCCCTGCAATGGAACCGACTGCGAAAATAAGGAGACCGTATGTCAGTAAGTCCTTGAGCCTATATTGATCAGCGAGCTTGCCAAAAACAACCGAGCCGATGGCATAGACGACCATGTATCCTGTCATAATCCAACTAACCTGCGAAGGCATCAGATGAAATTCCTGTGCAATTTCCGGTAAAGCTACATTAAACATGGTTCCATTCATGACAGAAAAAATCAAGGTGACGACAAGGACTCGAAGGAGCTTGGTACTATTCTCCATGGCAAAATCGGGCTGATTCATGTGTATTCCTCCTTTTCCAGGGTAGTTCTCAAAAGGCAATCAGACCACTCGAATTTGCATATAGCGTAAGATTCGCTACAATAATGAGAATACTGACGAAATTAGTGTGTTCCCTCATAGTGAGCTTCCTCACTAAACAACTATAAAATAGTGAGTAACCTCTGTAAAAGAGGGTATTCGGTTTTCGCACAATTGTCAAGGAGGTCTATCATGTTTCCCAATCAAATGAGTCCACCAGCGATTGATATCATTCACATCCTGATTCGTGCCACCTATTCTATTCAGCGAGAATTCGAGACCAAATTGGCTGCGCTTGATATTCCCTACCATATCTCTGGGCCAAGGCTACGTTTGCTTTCTATCGTTTCAGAAGCAGGAAAAATTCGCATGAACGAGCTCGCCGCAAAATTGGGTGTAAAGCCGCGCACTGTCACCGATTTTATTGATGCCTTGGAGCGTGACAAGCTACTGGTGCGGATCCCTGATCCGACTGATCGCCGTGCCACCTTGATCGAGCTAACGGAATTAGCCCAATCCAGCATTGATCAAGTTTTGGCGCTGCAAACTGATATTGCTGAGAGTATACTCGAGGATTTGCCAAGTGAGCAGCGGAAGCAATTCTACGCTTTGCTTTTACAGTTGATTGAAAACAAGGATTTGTCGATCCCGTCCAAGGATGCATTCAAATAAAGCATCAAGCAGGATATAAGTGGATAAGGAAGCTCCTGTGTACCCATAATACCTTTGACAGACAACAAAGAATTCGGGGTGTTTAGAATGAAAAAATGGAAACTGTTATTGCTCATGCTGATTACCACGATGGGGTTAAGTGCATGTGGCGGTGCTGCTGCACCGGATGTACTGGAACAAGTAGAGATTGTACCGAAACCTACATATACAGTAGGGAGTGAAGTCATATTGAAAGCAAGTCACCAACCGGGGATGCAAGGGGCGAAAGCGAAAATTGTGGGGGCTTACGACACAACCGCCTATTCAGTGACCTATACGCCTACAACGGGTGAGCCTCCTGTGAAGGCGTATAAATGGATTATTCAAGAAGAAATCAAGAACCATATCAAGCAACCGTATAATCCGGGAACGGAAGTCGTCTTGAAGGCGGATCATGTGAAAGGGATGCTCGATGCATCAGGCAAGCTTGAAACGGCAAATACAACGACTGTCTATATGATCGATTACACTCCCACGACAGGGGGAGGAGAAGTTAAGAACTACAAATGGGTAACGGAAGATGAGATATCACCAGTCAAATGATCGATGTCATCCTCTTATGAAAAAAGGCAGCCGTGGCTTTTTCAGCGCCAAAGCTGCCTTTCTGCTTTTCCATTGATACGAGCTGTTTGATGTTACATGCGACGAGACTTCCACTCAGCGAGCATTTGATTGAGAGATCGTAACAGATTGTATCTGTTATGATTAATACTTTCTTGTGAGAATTCGAGAATGCTCTCCGTCTACAGTGATTTCCCAGCCTCTTGGGATTTCATAAGCAAAGGCTGGCGAAGGGTGCTTGACCGCTTCAATGCTGGATTCAGTAGGGATACTGGTGATATTTACGATTTGTTTTTCATAGAGACTTACATTTACCACGACCCAGCCATATGGTACAGGCACCCCGGTACCCACCCATTTATTCTCCAGCTCTTGAGGTTGGTACCGTTTTTTATTCTCATTTCTGATATCGATATAAGCCTGTCTCTTGCTGTTATAACCTCGACCGATTTCTACCCAACCAGAAGGGATGTTAAAGCTCAAGCTTCTTTCCACTTGCCCATAATTAGCGCCAACAATATATTTCGCTACTTCATATCCAAGCTGTGTTCCACGATGTGGCTCTTTTTCAATCGAAATCCACCCATTCGGAAAGAACGTATCGTATGCCACTACTAACGTATCACCGTACTTCCAGTTTCCGTCAAAGATGTATTTTTGTGGACGTGCGTTAGCGTCTTTTCCCTTTCCTACCGCATCTGCTGCTTGAGTCGGGACGAACAGGAATGATGATGCCAAGACGAGAATACCCAAGCCTCCTACTACTTTTTTCATAGTTTAACTCCTCCATATAATTGCAATAAGTAAAAATAATTTCAATAATGAGAATTCTGGGTTAATTTGAAACTTCCTGCTCTTTATGGAAAAAACTTCTTGTCGAAAAATTGTCGAGCGAGAGGATTGTTCCCAGGAACACGTGTTTTCAATAGAAGCTACAGTAAAAAAACGGAAATATTCCTTGTTGAAAGGTGCAAATGATTATGATATGATGCTGTTAACTTAATGACTGGAGCTGAAGAGTATAATGGATAATTTTCTTGCTTAAAAAATAAAACAAACAGCGATATTTTTCGCGTGTTTTATTCTTTATGTGCAAGAAAGTTACTTATATCTCTTCACTCGAACAATATATCCTTATCTAACTTCATTTTTTTGAGTTGGATTTGCTGTATTTATTTGAGCTACAAGAGAGTAACTTTCTTGTAGCTTTTCTATTTTTTTGCGTACAGGGGGATGATTGTATGTCATTAATCAGTGTAAATAACTTGACGTTTGCCTATGAAGGCAGTTTTGATAACATTTTTGAAAATGTGAGCTTCCAAATCGATACGGATTGGAAATTGGGCTTTACGGGAAGAAACGGGAGGGGGAAGACAACTTTTCTCAACCTGTTGCTTGGTAAGTATGAATACAGTGGAAAGATTAGTGCTCAAGTCAGCTTTGAATACTTTCCTTTCCAAGTCGAGAACAAAGAATATCTTACCCTTGATATCGTTCAAGACATTGTCCCGGACTACCAGTTATGGGAATTAATGCGCGAGTTCTCCCTCTTAAAGGTTTCAGACGATGTTCTATATCGTCCATTTGAATCTTTGTCTAACGGGGAGCAAACGAAAGTGATGCTAGCCGCCTTATTTCTAAAGGAAAACAGTTTTTTGTTAATTGATGAGCCAACCAATCATCTCGACATGCATGCAAGGGAACTTGTCAGTGATTATCTCCATTCCAAAAGCGGCTATATTCTGGTGTCCCACGACCGCGCATTTCTAGACAACTGTGTCGACCATATCCTGTCCATCAACAAGACGAACATCGAGGTGCAAAAAGGGAGTTTCTCCGATTGGTGGGAAAATAAACAGAGACAGGATAACTATGAGCTCGCTGAGAATGAGAAGCTCAAAAAAGACATTAAACGCTTGTCGGACGCAGCCAAACGCACAAGTAACTGGTCGGACGCTGTGGAAAAGACGAAAAATGGAACATTGAATTCCGGTTCCAAATTAGACAAAGGGTATGTTGGCCACAAGGCTGCGAAAATGATGAAACGCTCCAAATCAATGGAGCAAAGACAGCAATCCGCTATTGATGAAAAATCGAAGCTACTGAAAAACATTGAAAACCAGGAAAGCTTAAAGATTGCACAGCTTGCTTATCATAAAAATCAACTGGCCGAACTGGAGAAGGTCTCGATTTCTTACGGAGAGAAGCTAGTTTGTGCAGATGTCAGCTTTACGATTGAGCAAGGAGAGCGTATTGCGCTGTCAGGAAAGAATGGTTCAGGAAAATCCAGCATTCTCAAGCTCATTTGCGGGGAGAACATTCAATATACGGGGACGTTCAGAAAGGGAAGTCAACTGAAAATCTCGTATGTTTCTCAAGACACTTCCCATTTAAAAGGCAATCTCACTGACTTTGCCCGAGACAATGAGATTGAGGAGAGTCTGTTTAAATCGATTTTGCGCAAGCTGGACTTTTCCCGCGTGCAATTTGAGAAGGATATCTCTGCTTTTAGTGGCGGGCAGAAGAAGAAAGTACTCATTGCGAAAAGTCTTTGCGAGAAAGCACATCTTCATATCTGGGATGAGCCATTAAACTTTATTGACGTCATTTCTCGCATGCAAATTGAAGAGCTGCTCCTTGAACACTCGCCAACGATTCTTTTTGTGGAGCATGACAGGGAGTTTTGCAATAACATCGCTACAAAGATCGTTGAATTGTAGTTGGAAGGTGGGGAAAACCGTTTAGGTTTCCTCACCTTTTTAATTCGTTCGTAAAGCAGGGTACACGAAAGCCTTTAACGTAACGCCTGTAAAGGAACATCCGGAAGCCTTTGGATGACCGCCACCACCGTAATGCTGGGCGATCACAGACAGATCTACGTCTTCTCGAATCGTTCGAAAGCTGATTCTGCCTTTCCCGGGATCGAGCATCGCGACGAAATCAATCATTTCCGCATTTTTACATAAGAAATTGCCTGTCGTGGAGTGATATTGTTCGAGGAAAACCACGCCCACTTGATACGTTTTTGGCTCGTCTAAATCAATTTCTACCGGAATTAGCTTCATTTGCTTCAGCTTTTTATGCTCAAATTCATCGATACGCTTTTCTTCTGTATAGATGAGGATCGATTCTACTTCGTCAAATACGAACTGATCCTGATGAGTACCTTCACCACGCAAGCGTCCCAGCACATTCTGAATAAACCTGTCTCGTTCGACCATATAGAATAAAATGTTCAGTTGATTGGCTTGTACCGTACCGGTTGCATCCCAGTCCCACGTATCGAAGGCACGAACCAGCTCCACATAGTCAGAGAGAACGCCTGTAGGAGTCAGATATCCCTGGCTTACCAGATAATCATAATAAAGGCTCGTTGCCGAAGTCTTTTTCCCTGATTCTTCGGTAATAACCTTTGCCCATTCGTACGTGGAAGCCAACGGTAGGGCAGTTGGGTGATGATCGATCAAGACAAATACATGTCCCTGATCGACCTTTTTCTGAATGAGCGATCCGACCTCGTTATTGACACTTACATCGGTAATCACGACATACACATCGGGGGTAAGCTCTTCTTCGAGAAACTTTTGAACTTCTTGATTGACCGTGTAAGGAGTCACACCGCGGTAATCGACTTCTTGATTGGAAAAAGCAATTTGACTCAGGATTGCACAAGATACGCCGTCCAGGTCCTTATCACTAAAATGAATGATTTTTTGATGAGTCATGAAGTATCTCCTTATAAAATGAGTCCGTCGTCCAAATGGTACTGCCTTCTCTCATCTTTCCCATTCATGATGGCTTGCTTGCACGAAGACAACAATTGGTGATTATTTGCAAGGTTAATTTTATTGTAATATAATGCTTTGGTCAAAAGCACTCCACATCTCGTTCAACAACACGGGCGTTTTCGCGTATAACAGTGGAGAGAATATGTAAAAGGTGGTCCTCAACATGAAAAAGTCAGCATTGATCCCAGCTGCACTCCTGCTAGCAGTCCTTACTGCCTGCGGCAACACGCAGCCTACAGAGCAACCAACAAATCAAAATCAATCGACAACTGGCACCCAACAGCCAGCGGGTGAAGCAACTACGCAAAAACCTGAAGAAGCGAAAAAAGAAGTGCAACAGGTGATCGCTTCTCCACAAGAAATCGTAGTGTACAAGCAAGGGGAAAAAACATCCCTGAAGCCGGAAGATGACAAGTTCAAGGAAATTCTTGCGCTCATGAACAAACGTTTTGAAACACCTGCGGACCAAATGCGTTTTGACGAGAGCACCCAAGCGGTGGAGAAGGACAAGAAAGAGGCTTTGGCAGTTGAATTCAACTACGCTGAAGTAACCACAAATACTTTGCCAGCGACTGTTCATTCAGATAACAAAACAGAAGTAAAGGCGAAGACACTGTTCTTCGTATTGAGCGGAGACAACAAAAACCATATGTTTGATTCAGAAGATGGCAAAGCTTATGGAACGGCACCGTTGCACTTGAGTGAATCCACTGAACTGACCGAGCTGTTGAATAAGTAAGCGAACTCCCCAGACTGTCGAGCAACCGGCAGTCTTTTTGCTATCCATACTACCTGATCAAAGAAATCCCTCTTGATCTTTGGTCAATCCATCAAGAGGGAAGACATGACAAGCTATTTCCTTTTTTGATCCGGTTCCGACTGCACGACACTTAACTTCGTATCTCCATTAGTCTCTACTAAGTGCTTCAACATAGACAGCTTATTGTTCCAAAACTGCTCGTAAAAGGAAAGCCACTGCTTTACTTCGGTCAGGGGGCCGGGGTGCAAACGATAGATTTTCTCACGACCAACCTTATGTCCCGTAACCAAATCTGCGTCAGCAAGTATATGAAGATGCTTGACCACAGCCGTTCGACTTATGGGGAAATGAGAAGTAATGGCTGAGATCGGCAATTCTTTTTCAGCTAACAAGCGAAGCACCTCTCGACGAGTAGGGTCAGCGATCGCTTGAAATACATCAACCTTTTCTGCTGTGGCAGACATTTAGCCTTCCACAACCTTTTTCAGGCGCTCGTGAACAATCCCAACCCATCCTTGATTCATCTTCTCACGAATCATTGCGCTCTTCGCGTTTGCTTTTTCGATGATCTCATCTGCTGCTTTCCATCCACCATGAATGAGGGTAAACTCCGTTTTATCTCCCAAGTCTTTTAAAAGAAAAGAGACAACCCAACCGTCTGTATCCCAAGCAAAAGAAAGGCGATGTGGTGCTTCTACTTCCAGCACTTTGCATGGAGAAGGGCCAAAAGGGGATTGGATATGAAACTCATGACCAACTACAGGCTGAAAGTCATTTGGCATAAACCAAGCTGAGATGGCTTCCGCAGTGGATACCTTCTCCCATACCTTTTGAATAGGGGCGTCGAAAACGATGGTTTGCTTAATATCTTCTACGGCTTGTTGACTGTTCTGTTCCACGATAAAATCTCTCCGTTTCGTAGTGAAAAATATAACACCTTTTGGTTTTGCTTTTATGATGATATAACACCTTTTGGTTTTATGTAAATGGTATTTTCCCCCTAACTCATGAAAGATATTCGGCGAGGAGTGCGCGAAAAATGTGCGAATGTGCTCCTATCTTGGATGAAAAGGGTATAATAAATTGGCAAAATGTATCATGCGTACATTTACCTCCATGCAAATAACGCCAATCGATAAAAGGAGATACAATGACTGACAAAAAACTAACAATCGAACCGGGATGGAACTTCGATAACAGCTATACAACGCTGCCAAAATCGTTTTTTTCCAGGCTCAATCCACCGCCTGTACGTTCGCCAAAGCTTGCCATTCTCAATGAACGTTTGGCAAAATCACTAGGGCTGAATGTCGAAGCTCTGCAAAGCGAAGAAGTCATAGCCATGCTCGCGGGTAACAAAACCCCGGAAGGCGCAATGCCTCTCGCTCAAGCATATGCGGGGCATCAGTTTGGCCATTTTACCATGCTAGGCGACGGTCGTGCCCTCCTGCTTGGTGAGCAGATTACGCCTACAGGTGAGCGCTTCGATATCCAACTAAAAGGTTCAGGCAGAACACCTTATTCACGCGGCGGCGATGGTAGAGCAGCCCTTGGCCCGATGCTGCGCGAATACATCATTAGCGAGGCTATGCATGGACTCGGCATTCCTACGACTCGCAGCCTTGCCGTAGTGACAACCGGCGAGTCTATCTATCGCGAATCCGAGCTGCCTGGTGCCATTTTGACGCGTGTCGCAGCCAGTCATATCAGAGTAGGCACGTTCCAATTCGCGGCAAGATTTTGTTCCATTGAAGATCTTCGCGCGTTAGCTGATTACACATTGCAAAGACATTTTCCAGAGATCGAGGCAGAAGAAAACCGCTATCTCCTCCTATTAAAGGGGGTCATCCAGCGTCAGGCAGCGTTGATTGCCAAGTGGCAACTTGTGGGCTTTATCCACGGGGTCATGAATACCGACAACATGGCGATCAGTGGCGAAACCATTGATTACGGCCCTTGCGCTTTCATGGACACCTATGATCCTGCAACGGTATTTAGCTCTATTGATGTTCAGGGCCGCTATGCTTACGGAAATCAGCCATACATTGCTGTGTGGAATCTTTCTCGTTTTGCGGAAAGCTTATTGCCGTTGCTGCATGAAAATGAAGCGCAGGCAGTGAAAATAGCCGAAGATGCGCTTGCCGAATTTAGCAAGCTGTATCATAGCAATTGGCTTAAAGGAATGCGGGCAAAGCTCGGTTTGTTTAACGAAGAGGAGCAAGACGAAGCATTGATCGAGGGTTTGCTCAACATGATGAAGGAGCACCGTGCAGATTATACGAATACGTTCCGTGCTCTCACGCTTAATCAACCAGAAGAGACTGGGCTGTTTGGCACGAGCGAATTCACGGAATGGCATGAGCAGTGGAAAGCACGACTAACGAGACAGCCAGAAGACACCGAAGTGGTACAACAGGGAATGAAAAAGAACAACCCGGCAGTCATTCCGCGGAACCATCGGGTAGAAGCAGCATTGGAAGCAGCATGGAAAGAGGGCGACTACACGGTGATGGAACGGCTCCTGACAGTCCTTTCTGATCCCTATGCGTACACTGCTGAACAGGTAGAATACACGACTTTACCTGCGGAATCAGCACGTCCTTATCAAACGTTTTGCGGTACGTAATAGAAACGGAATCAGAGTCCAGCGATCTTTCATGGGTTGGACTCTTTTTTTACACGTCCGATTAGCGCTAAAATATGGAAAGCTAAGAATAAGGAGAAATCGTTTTATGGATAAAAAGGCAAAGCAAATCTTGATGAAAACATTTTGGAGCAGCAACGGCTGGAAGAGTCGCCCATATGATTTTTCGGGAGCAGATTTTGAATACGCAAAAAGCAAAGGTCTCATGTTTGACCCGCTGACGATCAGTCACCAGGAATGCATAGATAAAATCATTGCTTTGCATGAAAAAGTGACAAAAGAGCAAGTCGCCACAGCGTTTTTGCACAGTCTCTCGACGCGAAAGGTGTACCTGCGCAGCGCCTTGTCTAGTTGGTCCTTGACGGAGCATTTGACGGCTCATACGTTTGAAAGTAATGCAGGGAAGTATACAAATCCAGAAAACGGTACCTATTTTGCCATGTACGGGGACTGCCATAAATGCGACCGTTACTATATCGCTGGGCGAGAGCTATATACCGATGAAGATTTGAATGTCCTGAATTTTGAAAGAATCAAGTGGGGCGGCATTCGCCTGAACTATCTACCGTACCTCATGCTTGATCTAGAGCTAGTAAGCAAAGAAGACAATCTTACAGTACAGGAAGAAGATGTAGCGATCCTTCGTCAGGTGCTAGCCATCATCGCCAGCAGTGAACCAACGGATGCCGCTCGTCAACTGGAGAAGCGCCTCCAGGGTGTCTTTCCATCTAGCAAGAACGAACGGGATGTCTTCATGGAAATTCTTGCATCCGCTGGGATCTTGGCTCCAAGTAAGGACAGACCAGGGCGTGGCGGGAAGAACGACTTTTTCGCCGTCGTGAATTGGCGGGGGGAAGATAGCTACTCCGAGCAAGCTGTCCAGAATTTCTTTGGTCCGTGGCTGTAAAGAACGGAAAATCTAGGAACAAAGAAGGGTGCCATCCATACGCGAAGTGTGTATAATATTGGAAAAGCATGTCGAAAAATTTGTTTTCATTGAAAGGAGGTGAGATATAAGTGAAAAAGAAATTAATCGTCCTGTCAGGCATTGCGGGCAGTGGCAAAAGCAAGTGGGCGCAAGAAATTGCCAAAAAGGAACGGGCAATCATTGTGTCTACGGATGAAATTCGCCAGAACTTATTCGGTGATGAGCGGAAACAAAAAAAGTCAGCGCAAGTATTTTTTGAGGTTTATTCAAAAATCGCAACGGAGCTGGCCAATGGAAGGAACGTCATTTTAGACGCAACCAATATAGACAGAGAGAAGAGAATGAAGGTCCTGGCCAAATTTCCCGATGTCCAAAAGGAATGCTATTACGTCGATGTTCCCTATTCCGTTTGCCAAGAGCGCAATCGATCCCGAAAGAGAACCGTAGACGAATACATCTTGGCGAAGATGCGGAAGAACTTCCATTTTCCGATCAAAAATGAAGGCTGGGATCACATTCATCTCTTGCACGAGCCAGTTCCATATGCCATTGAAAAAGAAGAGTTCGTTCAGTTGCTTCAAAACGAACCCTCCTATGAAGAGCTGTTCGATAGGCTGAATGCCATTCCGATCTTCAAAGAGATGTATCAATTTAATCAGGAAAATCCTTATCATCAGTACCCTTTGTGCAAGCATACCTATCATGTTTTCGATTATGTAAACGCCTTTTACACGGAAGATGACAAATTTCTCATGCAAGTGGTCGCCTTGTTTCACGATACAGGAAAGCCATTTTGCAAAACCTACAAGCCGATGAAAGGCCATTACTCCTACTTCGGACATGAGCATGTATCTGCGCAAATTGCTTGCCATTTCTTAAAAGAATTAGGATTCGACGATGATTTTATTTTCGAAGTCGTCAACCTGATTCAAATGCACATGAAGATTAACTACGGCACGCAGCAAGATATTTCCGAGATTTATCATTTGCTGGGCGAAGAGTACCTGTGGAAGCTGTACTTCTTCAAGGAAGGAGATGCTTATGCCAAATAAGGAGGTGAATAACGATGTTGAAAAAATATCCGAGAACCTTTCATTTACCCTGGTCGAGAAGTAGAACCGACGATGATAAAATCTTGCGAACGGTTTGTCATTTCGAGGAAAAAGAAGTAGTCGTGACAGAAAAGCTGGATGGAGAAAATACCACACTGTACCGAAACCATATCCATGCACGGTCACTGGATAGCAAAGATCACGCATCTAGACATTGGGTAAAGATGCTGCACGGGACGATTTCGTTTCATATCCCGGAAGGCTGGAGAATATGTGGGGAAAATGTATATGCGCTGCACTCCATCTTTTACGAAGAATTAACGAGCTATTTCTACGTGTTCTCGATCTGGAATGAAAACAATGAATGCTTATCGTGGGATGAAACGGTAGAATGGGCTGAACTACTTGGCTTGGAAACAGCACCTGTCTTATACAGAGGGATTTGGAAGGAAGAGACCATAAAAAGTTGCTACACCAAACAATCTGTCTTCGGCGGGGAACAAGAGGGGTACGTGGTACGAGTAACGGAGAGGTTTCCGTACGAAGATTTTAAACACTCTGCCGCCAAGTTTGTGCGCAAGAATCATGTGCAAACCGACCAGCATTGGTTATCGAAGCCAGTCGTTCCAAATGGGATAGCACAAACCTATTAAAAACTTTTGAATAGAAGGGAATGAGAACGATGTAATTTGCTAAATGGTATTGACCGTCTACTAGAGTATCCAAATTTCATTTTGGCTATTGTTAAGACAGTCATGACATGGGAGGCAAGAGGGATGAGCAAAGAAATGAACGATGAAATGAACGATGAAATGATGTCAGCGGGCTGGGATGCTATTGACCAGGAGATGAGAAAGATTTATGGAGAGCAGGAGCCTAAGCATTATGGCACGCTTATCTCGTATGCGCTGGGTGGAAACGATCCATTGGATGGAATAAGCGCCTATATATCTGACGAGCCTAACCCGCATTGGCATTTTGTCACGTATGGATTTACCGAGTTGTATGAAAAAGAGTCCGAGAATGAAGAGGAAAGTGGTTTTGGCTTTGAATTGACGTTTCGATTAGCGCGAAAGGACGACGAGGAAGAACCGCCTGCTTGGGCGTTGAATCTGCTTCAAAATATGGGGCGTTACGTATTCAACACGGGGAATGTGTTTCAAGCAGGTGATCATTTGGATGCAAACGGCCCGATATGCTTGGGTGCCGATACCCAACTGACTGCGCTCGCTTTTGTGACAGACCCACAGCTTGCCGAAATAGATACGCCGAATGGGCGGGTGCAATTCTTGCAAATGGTTGGGATCACAGGTGATGAACTCGATGCGATGATGGCTTGGAATACTCGTGGTGTACTTCAATCTGGCTTGCCGTATATGCCTTTCTACATAACCGATCTCGAGCGGGATTCTCTCCTTCGCCATTCTACGGTAACTGATGCTGTTCAAAAAGGAATGGAACAAGAAGGCTCCAGCACGGCTTATTTGTTCGTCAGCCAGCTTGGATGGGAGCCAGGAAAAAATGGCTTCTTGAAAAAAACGCCTTCGACTTTGAGGCTGGGAGCTAAGCAAGCGGAAGTCATCGGAAAAATTCTCCGCGGACGTATGCGCAAAGGGGAAAGCCTGAGCCTTGTGGGCCCTGATGTCCGCGTTGTATTTGAGGCAGGAGAGAAGCCTGCGTGTATTCCAGGAGAGGACGTCATTCGATTTGTTCTCGATGATGCGACAACGCTTGCGCTTACCAAGCAGTTGCTTCCAAAGGAAAGCAGCTTTGAGATTCCTTCCCTGAAAGGAATTGCCATTCATATTGTGAAAACCAATATTACCGATAGCGAGGGCAATGTCGTCAAAGTCATCGGCTAAGGTGTTTGGGCAAGGAGGAGAGTCAGTCAATGAATCAGGCAGCAGAAGCATTTCTAAACGAAGTATGGACTTCCATCCTAGAAATTTACCAAAAAGAGAACCAACGGATCAACGGGATCAAAGACTGGAGCCTACTGCAGGTAGGGGTCAAAGACTACCTGAGAGTGGCGTGGAGAAAAGGAAAGCTCAATTGGCCCAATGGTAAAATCCACATCGATGTCCATGAACCATTCAGCTGGAGTGACGACTCGTACAAATACGATGCGGGCTCTTATATCGAGGAGCTTACAGAGGAAATCCTCATGCAAGAGTTTTTTCCCGCACTGTGTGATCGAATGGAATCCTTGTTCCATTCCACCGACTATGATTCTCACTTTTTTAATTACCGCTTCGAGCTCGTCTTCGAATTCGAGTGGAAACAATCGGTGCAATGCCATTCTCGCCATCTCATAAACGAGCGAAAACGCGAGAGTCTAAAACAAGTATTGGATCAATTTATCGAGACAAAAATTAAAGCGGAGCTTCCTGTACGTCCGAAAGAAAGAGACGATTTCTTCTTCGCCCATTGTCTCGTCAATCCCGACTTGATAGAACAAAAGCAGGAAATTATCGAACCGCTCATCCAGCGCCTTAGCGAAAAGCTGCGCGCTAATAAAGAACGCAGTGATTCGTGGACATACCACTCTGCCTTGGCTTTAAAAGGCTGGGCAGATGAGCGTTTTTTAGTCAAATTTTTCGATCGTACCGGGCATTATGGATTGGACTGGGTTTTGAAACCCGAGCAGGAGCGTCAGGAACCAAAAGCAGAGGAGCTGGACTTTTTCCTATACGTCGCTCTCGCAATTGGGAACAAGGAACCTGACACCCGCAAGAAATTTTTGGACCTCGCAGTTCAGCTTGGCTCCAAGCGGGCTGCGGACTATGTAAAACGTGGCAGCGGTCGCTTTGAAAGCGGGTATAAAAGCAGTTTGATTCAAGCAAAAGCCAATGACGTTTTGCAAGTGATCGACATCCGTATTGTGACTGAGGAAGAAGCTGCCTATGGTGAAGCCATCGATTTTATCAACGGTCTTTTGTGTGAAGGCTTTCCGAAAGGGTACAAGCTCAAGCTGAAGAGTAGCGAAAAGCACTACCTCCCAGTAAAAAAGCTGGCGAAGTCAGGTCTACACCAGTTTTTTGCCAATGCTTCTTCGTATCCTGCCTTATATCCGAAAATCGCCGAATATGCTGAGCTTGCGATGGAGGAGTTCGCATGGTACGGGGATGTAGAGCCTAGTGAGAAATCCGTCATGCCTGGCACCTATGCGGTATTAGCTCTCGGATTGTCTAGCAGCGATTATTTTCCACTCTTTCGGCGTTATATGGAGCTTGTCGACACGGAGCATCAGTCTGCTCAGGACGATTTTGCCCTAGCTTTTATGGAGGCGCATGGTGTAACCGTAGAGAATATCCCCGTACTCGTCTCCCTGGTGCTTGGCAGTAGCGACTCGGCGAAGCCTTTGAAAAATGTCACAATTAATCGTGCCGAACTGGTGGATGCACTCATAGAGGAGCTTGCAGTGATGGAGGATTACCAGCGGGAAAACGTTATTTATCGCCTTTTCGGCGGGAACAAAAAGCTCGCACAGGCAGCAAAAAAGGAATCTTCCCCCATCAGAGACAAGCTTGCCCAATTGCTAGCCTTGGTTGAATAGCTTTATTGACAATATTTAGAAGACCATGCTAAATTGAAGGCAACTACTTGGAACGGAGGGTGAATCATTTGCGCCATTGTTTATTTATTGGAAAAGCCAATTCCATAATAAATAAACAAGAAGCCAAATTCACCCGCATATCTATAGCTTGAATTCCTGTATGATCTATTTTTCATATAACGATTTCTAATACGAGAGCAAGATGCTTCTGTTTATTGGACAGGAGCATCTTTTTTTGTTGTCAAAAAGGGGTGATACAGATGAACAAAGGGTAAATGACGAGAAACGTAAAAACGAAATGGGGAATCCACATGGTTGAATTGCACAAATTTACAAAAGATGAGATGCTTCAACCCATTCAAAACTTGTCTGGGGGACAGAAAGCGAAATTGCTCTTGTTAAAAATGATTGTGGATCAGTGCGAAACCTTGATACTGGATGAACCGACCCGAAACTTTAGCCCTTTGACGACTCCTGTACTCTGCCGCGCGTTAACGGCTTTTGACGGGGTGATTATCAGTATTTCGCATGATCGGCGGTATTTACATGAAGTCGCCACAACTGTTTATGAACTGACTTCTGACGGTCTCACGAAAATAAAATAAGGGATCGTAGCGGAATCCTTGCTACATGGTTGACATTGCTATTTGAATTCAATATACTGACTTTAATTTCATATGAAACATACGTTGAAAGAGCCCAGTAGCAGCTTATTCCCTGTCCTAGAAAGCCGGGGGTTGATGGAACCCGGTACACAATAAGCGAGCGAAATACACTCTGGAGTATCTCGGGTAATGCCGAGCGGAATCGCGAACGATAACTCGCTACGAGTGGCATGAATGGCCTGCGCAAGCGCTTGGGTCCATTGGTGCAAGATGGGTGGTAACACGGTTATTCAATCGTCCCTATGTCTACAATAGACAAGGGGCGATTTTTTGTTTTTTACCATAGGAGATTGAAGGAGTGTATGGCAGTGAATATTATCGACGAACTCGAATGGCGCGAAGCCGTCAATCAGCAAACAGATGCAGAAGGGCTGCGAGAATTAACGAATGAAAAAGCAGTCTCGTTATATTGTGGTGTCGATCCAACAGGTGACAGCATGCATATCGGTCACTTGATTCCTTTCATGGTACTGAAACGCTTCCAGCTTGCTGGTCATCGCCCGGTCATTTTGATCGGTGGTGCAACAGGTACGATTGGCGATCCGAGCGGCCGTCAATCCGAGCGTTCTTTGCAAACACTGGAACAAATTCAGGAGAACGTCGACAAACTCACCGCACAGATGAAAAAGCTGTTCATTACAGAAGGCGACAACCAAATCCGTTTGGTGAACAACTACAGCTGGACGCACAAAATCAATGTTATTGAATTTTTGCGGGATTACGGGAAAAACTTCAGCATCAATACGATGCTTGCCAAGGATGTTGTGTCGAGCAGACTGGAAAGCGGTATTTCGTTTACGGAGTTTTCCTATCAAATTCTGCAATCGCTGGATTACCTGCATCTGTACAAACATGAAGATGTTCAGCTGCAAATCGGCGGTTCCGACCAATGGGGCAACATCACGAGCGGTCTCGATCTGATCCGCAAAAAAGAAGGATCAGAAGCCAAAGCATTCGGTCTCACGATTCCTCTGATGCTGAAAGCAGATGGTACGAAATTCGGGAAGACAGCAGGAGGAGCCATCTGGCTCGATCCAAACAAAACAACACCATTCGAATTCTACCAATTCTGGGCAAATACCGATGACCGCGATGTTGTGAAATACTTGAAATACTTTACGTTCCTCTCCAAAGAGCAAATTGAAGAGCTGGCAGAAAAAGTACAGTCTGAGCCACATAAACGCGAGGCACAAAAAGCACTGGCTGAGGAAATGACGAGATTTGTCCACGGAGAGGAATTGCTGGAGCAGGCGAAGCGGATTACCGCAGCATTGTTTACTGGAGATATTAAATCCCTGTCTGCAGATGAGATTGAGCAAGGCTTCAAAGAAATGCCGACATTCGAATCTACTCTCGAAACGAAGAACATTGTCGACTGGCTCGTTGAAATCGGCATTGAGCCATCCAAACGTCAAGCACGTGAGGATATTACAAAAGGTGCTATCTCCATGAATGGCGAGCGCGTAACCGATTTGGAACTGGAAGTAACACCAAGTCTTGCTATCGGCGGCCGCTTCATCATTATCCGCAAAGGCAAGAAAAACTACAGCTTGGTAAAATTGTCTCAATAGATAAAGGAATAAGAAGCTTCCCTGGAAAAAATGAAGGGAAGCTTCTTTTTGTATTTGTTTTCCTTTTATTTCGGGAATGCAATGCTATCCAATTTGTTTGCAGCAATGACAGCAAATGCATTCGGCTCCAGATCGAACCAAAAGATAAGATCGCCATCCGCTTTCTTTTGTGACGGCTTCATCCCGTTCACATAGACTTCCGAAGCTTTTGTCGCCATGGAAAGACCAGAAATCTTGTGCTCGCCACGATTGTGCAGAACGATTGAGCCGTTTGGTGCATATTCCATTCTGACTTGAGAGAGGGCGAGCCAATAATCCATGATTTCACGTACAGTTGTTAAATGCAATGTGCCTTGATCGCGCAGAGTTTCCAATCGCTTCAGCAAGCGGTCAAAATCGGGATGGATGATCCAGTTTCCTTGGGCATCTCGAATGATAAATTTCCCGCCCTGCTTTTTGGATGGAAATCTCGCCAAGTAGGTATGGTTGATAAAAACCCCACGATTTTGAATGAGCTGCTGGAGATTTTTCTCCCGATACAGGTTTACTGAATACTCTGGAATGGTGGCTGCAGACCATGAATAAAACGGGCCAGTCACTGTCGGATGCGACCAATAGAGAGGAGTGCGCAGGGAGTCGCCTTTTTGGGATTGGTACAGATCCAGACCATTATTGGGATTGGCGATATCTTCTGAGCTGTAGTGCCAAAAATAGGATGTGCCGTATTTTTTCCACTGATGCGCCAAGTAATTGGCAGTTTGGATGTCAAGTGCGTTAAAGGCAAAGCTAGACTTCAAATACCCATGGTCAATCCATGTGCGGCTTTGGAAGTGATCTTTCATTACTTGCAACGCATCTTCCGTTGTCTTTTGATAGTGCCTGATATCGTATGGATAGAGGGTATGTAGAGTAATTTCATCGCCGTTTCGATTCAGATCATCCAGAAACTGCAAAAATTCAGGGCTTTGCGCAATGGCGACATTGACAGGGGATTTCGGTTGAAAATACGGATTCGAGTAAAATACGCTTTTCGTAACCGGAATCCGGTGTTTGACAAAACCGCCTGTCGCTTGTGCCGACGATGAAATCTTCTCGGAACCGAAATAAACAGCCCGATTTGTTTGCAGCGTCTGCTCATCAGCATGCTCTGTCCATACATGTGTCGCCAAAAAACCTGAAGGCTGACTCATAAATCGCGGCATGAGCTTCGGCTGGTACCCAACTACCAGCGAGAAGGAATTCGTCCGTACATCGTTTGCGCGATATTCGGAAGCGTGCCGGACTTTTCCGACCTGATTCGTGGAGGTTTGCTGTACGTATCTGTGATCGTTCATGTGATCCAGATTCACGATGAGCTGTTTTTGCGTTGTATTCAATTCAAGTGAAGACACGTTGGGGGCATGGTACAAAAAAGCTGCTTGCTTCCCTTGACCAAATTTCGCACCTTGGTGATCCAGCCAGTAAGAAGCTTGGAATTTTTGTGTGTCCACTTTCCGATTCTTGCGATAAACCTCTGTTACATTTGGCTTGAATTGCAGGGCGAAACTTTCACGAAAAACCTTTGCCTCTCGCTTGTAGGTAGTTTTTACGGTAACATCGATGGCTGGGCTATTTTTATGCAAGGCATATTGGGTTGAAATCACTGCAATCGGGGTCTGACCAGTGACGATGACTGTGTTACCAGTGGCAGTCTCCCGGTGTTCCACCTTTACATTATCCCATTTACGAACCCAGTGGCTGGCCCGTTTGATAAAAATGTTCCGGTCGATCACTTTCGTCGTTGGTGGAGAGAAATACAAATCATTTCCACGGACGGCAGTCACTTTCGCCTGATGAACAAGCGGAGCATTCATTCTGCCCCCAAATGATTCGGATCGAATTTCGATGGCTGCGCCCGGTTGAAATGGTGGGCTTTGATCCAACGTTATTTGGTTGGATCCTTTCGGAAGAGAAGGCGTCATCGCATTATAAATGGTACCATATTCGGCTTGGTATTGAATGGAAGAGAGGATTTCGTTTTTTGCCAAATCGGTAATGCGGACATTGCCTTTCTCATCCCAGCTAAATACGTAATACAGGTTTTGAATGGTGGCTTCCTTCGCTTGCGTAGGTATTGGAAAAGAAAGTACGAAGAAAAGCAATAATAGAAAGTGAACGGTGAACAACCTATTTTCCAGCATGATTTTCTCCTTTTGTATGATGATATAGGTTAGACGAATATGCGCGGAAAAAGCCACACGGAACCCGATCTTGATTTTGACCTTCTCAAACAGTGAGGAAAGAGATATAATTATAATTAATTAAATTAATTAACTAATAACAAGGAGTGTAACATGTACCCGTTCTTTTCCACAGTCGCATTCACACATCGTGTATACAATAACCAATTGCAAGAGGAGTTACTTCCATACGGTATATCCGTCACACAATGGGCGTTGATCCGTTATCTCA
The DNA here is from genome assembly GCF_013186635.1 of Brevibacillus sp. HB1.3. NCBI lineage: Bacteria > Bacillati > Bacillota > Bacilli > Caryophanales > Paenibacillaceae > Brevibacillus > Brevibacillus sp. HB1.3. Next base: position 707,235 of record NZ_JABMIT010000001.1, read on the forward strand.
AAGATAACGGTCCTGCTACCTTTAGCGATGTCGCCGATTATTGGCAAGTAGAGAAGCCGGCTATTACACCCATTGCGCAAAAATTAGCTGCGCGTGAAATGATTTCGATTTTATCAGGTGCAGACAAACGGCAAAAAATTATGTGCCTGTCAGAGAAAGGGGAAGCGCTCCATAAAACAATTATGGAAGCGACTGATCCATTCTTGGAAGAACTAATGGAAGGCATCTCACAAGAAGAAAGAGACGCAGCAGCCACAGTACTGGAAAAACTAATCATAAATCTAAAGAGAAGAGGGTAAGCAGTGAATCAGGATAGGCTTTGGACAAAAGAGTTCGTCATTGTTTCTTTCATCAATTTCCTTTTGACACTGATGTATTTCTTACTAATGGTTACGATTGCTTCATACGCCAAAACAGAATTTCACGCTTCAACCAGTTTAGCTGGATTGGTTTCCAGTATCTTTATCATTGGTGCTTTGATTGGCCGATTACTTACGGGAAGAGCCATTAGTTATATGGGTACGAAAAAAACGCTATGGATTGGGTTGGGATTTTTTGCTGTCACCACATTGCTTTACTTTTTTGCTGTCCATATCAGCTTTTTACTGGTAAATCGCTTGCTGCAAGGGATTGCTGTTGGTATTGCCAGTACTGCAACTGGTACCATTATTGCTCAAATCTTGCCAGCGTCTCGCAAGGGTGAGGGGATAGGCTATTACAGCTTAAGTGCGATTTTAGCAACTGCCATTGGTCCTTTTCTCGGCATGATCTTGTTGCGGCTTGAAAATGGTTTCACCTGGATATTTACGATGAATGTCGTGTTTTCCCTGATTTGCTTGCTGTTTTATGCCATGGCAAAAATCAATGTTCCGCTTCCTTCCGCGAATGTGAAAGAAGAAGAAACAGGTTCACTGCTTTCGAAATTCATCGAGCCGAAAGCCTTGCCAATTTCATTTATTGCCTTACTAATCGGCTTCAGCTATTCGGGTGTCTTGTCATTTCTATCGTTTTATGCGGAAGAAATTAATCTCTCCTCAACTGCGAGTTATTTCTTTTTGGTGTATGCGATTGTCATTATCCTTTCGCGACCATTTTCAGGAAAGCTCATGGACGCAAGAGGGGCGAACATCGTGACATACCCCAGCCTGGTGATCTTTGCTGTCGGGATGCTTCTATTTAGTCAAGCCGCGACTTCCATAATACTGCTGCTATCTGCTGCATTGATTGGATTAGGCTTCGGAAACTTTAACTCCATTGCCCAAACGGTAGCTGTGAAGGTGACAGCTCCGCATCGCTTTGGATTAGCAACCTCTACTTACTACATTATGTATGATCTAGGATTAGGAGTCGGGCCCTATTTACTCGGATTTATCGTACCGCATACAGGATATCGTACGATTTTCGGCGGGATGGTTACCTTTATTCTTTTCAGTATCCCGCTTTATTACTGGTTACACGGCAAACGAGATCGGGAATTGATGCGTGCTACCTAACTCAAAAGGCTCACACTTTCGAATGAAGCCAGAAAGTGTGAGCTTTTTTTGGAGGAATGAAGATTGGATTAGGTAAAAAGTTGGTTATTTTACAAAAAATAACCATTTTTTAACTGATTTCCAAAATGCTCTCTGTTATAATGAATAACAGTTTCTCAAACAGGTGCATATGAATACGTTACTCTGCAGGATTTTAAGGAGGTGTGAAAGCCAAGTGACTTTTGTCCTGAAAACAGCTTTGAGGAAACAGGGAATTTTTCCCATTGTGAACATATGTAAAATGGTGGAAAATTTGTAGGTAAAAATTGGTTCATGACCATAGTAACACGGATATGGGTAATATTTACAAAATAGACACAAAAACCCACATACTTTGTTACATTTGGCTATTATATTAAATGGTGTTGATGAGGAATTTCCAGTGTGATCCATTGTTCACTGAGACTTCATCTTCAGATTTAGCAGCACATTTCTTTTCAGTTGCGTTCACTTGTTTGGCCATCGCATTGTATTGGCACAGGATAGACTAAGGTTTGCCAATTATCGGAGGGGACATATGTTAGCAAATCAGGCGAATCTCATTGACTTGGAGTGGGAAAAAGAACAGGTAGCCGTATTTAATGATACAAAGGCCGAGTATCCACGGGATAAGTCGATCCATCAGTTGTTCGAGGAACAGGTAGAAGCTGTGCCACACCGAGTTGCCATCGTTTATGAAAATGAGCGTTTAACCTACCAGGAGCTCAACAGGAAGGCCAACCAATTAGCAAGGGCACTGATCGAAAAAGGGATTACAACCAACAGCATTGTTGGTGTGATGATGGAGAAATCCATTGAAAATGTGACAGCTATTCTGGCCATCCTTAAGGCTGGAGGAGCGTATGTTCCCATCGATATCGAATATCCCCAAGATCGGATTCAATATATCCTACAAGACAGTCAAACCAAAATCGTCATCACCCAGAAAAACGTCAGCCAGCTTGTTTATGACGTCGGATACCGTGGTCCTGTAGTCGTGCTCGAGGAAGAACAGTTGGATAGTCGCTCGGATTCCAATCTTCACTTGCCAAGCAAGCCTACTGATCTGGCGTATGTCATCTATACGTCAGGCACAACCGGCAAGCCGAAAGGAACCATGCTGGAGCATAAAGGGATCGCCAATTTGCAATCATTCTTTCAAAATACATTTGGTATATCACCTGCAGACAGGATTGGACAGTTTGCCAGCATGTCTTTTGACGCATCGGTGTGGGAAATGTTCATGGCCTTATTAACCGGTGCCAGCCTCTATATCCTTTCCAAACAGACGATTCATGATTTCATCCGTTTTGAAAACTATCTGAATGACAATGAATTGACCATCATCACGCTGCCACCCACTTATTTGACTCACCTCACCCCAGATCATATAACTACCCTTCGCATCATGATTACGGCAGGTTCAGCTGCTAACTTTCCTTTAGTGAATAAATGGAAAAACAAAGTCAGGTACGTGAATGCATACGGACCTACGGAAACAAGTATTTGCGCGACGATTTGGGAGGCACCTTCCAATGTGCTCCTTAACCAAACGATCCCAATCGGCAAACCGATTCAAAATGCATCCGCTTATATTGTCAATGAAGAGCTACAATTGCAGCCAATTGGCAGTGAAGGCGAATTATGCATAGGTGGAGTAGGCTTGGCCAGAGGATACTGGAATCGCCCAGACTTGACCGCCGAAAAATTTGTGGATAATCCGTTCGTACCAGGAGAGAAGATGTACAGGACAGGAGACCTGGCCAAATGGTTGCCGAATGGAGAAATTGAGTTTCTCGGCAGAATCGACCATCAGGTGAAAATCAGAGGTCATCGGATCGAGTTGGGAGAAATCGAGTCCGTTTTGCTAAAGCATGAACAAATAAAAGAGGCAGTAGTAATCGCTAGAGAAGACCAACACGCTCAACCTTATTTGTGCGCTTATTATATTTCGCAACTGGAAGTAAGTCCTACGCAGATCAGAGAATATGCCGCTCAAAAGCTTCCAGCTTACATGCTTCCTTCTTATTTCGTGAAGCTGGATAAAATGCCGCTCACGCCGAATGACAAAATTGATCGAAAAGCATTGCCAGAACCTGATGTTACTGCTGAGACAAATCTTGCGTACGAACCTCCTAGAAATCAGACAGAATCGATTCTCGCAACCGTATGGCAAGAGGTATTGGGAATCGAGAAAATTGGAATTCACGATAATTTTTACTCACTCGGTGGGGATTCCATTCAAGCGATCCAGGTCGCTGCTCGTTTGCATGCCTATCAACGAAAGCTAGACACGAAAGATTTGCTGAATTACCCGACAATTTCGCAGGTTGCTCTCTATGTCAAAAGTACGACGAGGAGAAGCGAGCAGGGAATTATCGAAGGCCCCGTTACCTTAACACCCATTCAACAATGGTTCTTTGAAAAGAACTTTACGAATATGTTCCATTGGAACCAATCGTATGTATTGTATCGTGAACAGGGATTTGATCCTGAAGCGATCCGAAAGGCCTTGGATAAAATCCTCTCGCATCATGACGCGCTACGCATGGTCTATCGGAACGAGAATGGGAGAATCGTTCAACAGAATCGTGGATTGGGTGGCGAATTATACCAGTTTCTTCTATATGATCTGATCTCGCATTCGGATGTCCAGCAAGCAATCGAAGAAGAGACGAAACGCTTGCATGGCAACATGAATTTACAAGAGGGACAGTTAGTAAAGGCAGCCTTGTTTCATACGCTCCAAGGCGATCATTTGTTTTTGGCCATCCATCATTTAGTCATGGATGGAATTTCCTGGCGGATTCTGTTTGAGGATCTAGCAACTGCATACAGTCAGGTACTAGCAGGAAAAGATATCGTTCTCCCAGAAAAAACGGATTCTTTTAAAAATTGGGCAGGTTGGCTGAACGAGTATGCGAATAGTGATGAGTTGTTGAGAGAAATCCCGTATTGGGAGAATCTCGAATCAGGAGCTAGGAATGCTGTTCTTCCGAAAGACTATGAATCGGTGGGAAGCAAACAGAAGAGTATCCGAAACATACAGGTCGGATTGCTAGCAGAGGAAACCGAACAATTGTTGAAGCAGGCAAATTCTGCTTATCAAACTGAAATCAATGATTTGCTACTGGCAGCGTTGGGGCTGGCCGTTGCAGAGTGGAGCAGGCTTGACCAAATCGTAATTAATCTGGAAGGGCACGGGCGTGAGGATGTGATCGAACACGCTAACGTGACAAGAACTATTGGATGGTTTACGTCCCAATATCCAGTTTTACTAGATTTGAGTCAAATCAATCACTTACCTGACCATATCAAATGCACGAAAGAAAACCTAAGGAAGATCCCCAATAAAGGCATTGGCTATGAAACTTTAAAATATATGACAGAACCGGAAAAACGACGTGCCTTGTCCTTTTCCTTGCAACCCGAAGTAACGTTTAACTACTTGGGTCAGTTTGACTCAGGCCTGAGCAGTGAAATGTTCACCCGTTCTCCTTATAGTGCTGGCAACTCGCTCGGTGCGGATGGGAAGAACAATCTGAGTCCGGATTCGGAGATTTACACCGCCTTGAATATTACAGGAAGAATGGAAGGTGGGGAGCTTCTCATCACGTTTACTTACAGCGAAGAGCAGTTTAGAGAAGAGTCCATCCATCAATTGAGTAAGGGCTATCAAAAACATCTCCGGTCGATCATTACGCATTGCTCGCAGAAAAAAGGTGTCGAACGGACTCCTAGTGACTTTAGTCTAAAAGGACTTCAAATGGAAGAAATGGACGACATCTTCGAAGTACTTGCCAATACGCTTAACTAGAGAAGCACTTGCTAAAATTTCAAGGGGTAAAATTCGCCTTTTATTTACATTTTATTACAAATATGACGAATAATGTCGATATCGAGGTGCCGGAATGAGTGTTTTTAGCAAAGAACAAGTACAAGATATGTATTTATTGACGCCCATGCAAGAGGGAATGTTATTTCACGCCTTACTAAACGAAGAACATAACTCTCATCTTGTGCAAATGTCCGTTTCGATCGAGGGCAATCTTGATGTTGGTTTGTATACCAATAGCTTGCATGTGCTGGTAGAGAGATTTGATGTGTTTCGCACGCTGTTTCTCTATGAAAAATTAAAGCAGCCTTTGCAGGTTGTCTTGAAGGAACGGCCCATTCCCATCTTATTTTGCGATCTAACTGCATACGACGAGCAAGAAAAACAGCAGCGCTACACGCAGTACAAAAGGAATGACCAAGAGAAAACCTTTCATCTGGCGAAAGATTCGTTGATGAGAGTAGCTATTTTCCAAATGACCGAGAGCGAATATGAAATCATCTGGAGTTTTCATCACATACTCATGGACGGTTGGTGCTTTAGCATTATTTTTGATGACTTGCTTTCCGTCTATTTATCCTTAAAGAACGGGACTCCGATTTCTCTTGATCCAGTGCAGCCTTACAGCCAATTTATTCGTTGGCTGGAAAAGCAAGATAAAGAGGCTGCTCTCGCATATTGGAGAGACTATCTGGAACAGTTTGAACAGCAAACTTCTTTGCCGAAATTTGGGAAGTCTTCTAGCAATACCTTTCTACCTGCGCAATATCGTTTTGTGCTAGACCGAATGGTGACGCAGCAGCTTTCTGCGATCGCAAGTCAAAATCAGGTGACTTTGTCGACCGTGATTCAAACCTTATGGGGGATTCTCCTCCAATCCTATAACTCTGCGAATGATGTAGTATTCGGTACTGTTGTATCCGGGCGACCAACTGAAATCGTCGGAATCGACAAAATGGTTGGATTGTTTATCAATACCATTCCATTCCGGATGCAAGCGAAAAACGATCAAACCTTTGCGGACTTGATACAGGATGTGCACCAAAGAACACTGCAATCCCAGCAATTTGAGCATGTGCCTTTGTACGATATTCAAAACGATTCGGTATTGAAGCAAGATTTGATCGATCACCTGATGGTCATTGAAAACTATCCATTAGTCGAGGCCTTGCAGAAAAAGGCGGCGACAAAGCAAGTAGGCTTTACGATTTCCGATGTCGAGATGTTTGAGCCTACCAATTATGACATGACTGTCATGGTAATGCCCAAAGAAGAGATTGCCATGCGGTTTGATTATAATGCGGCTGTTTTTGATGAAGCTTTTATCCAAAAAATGGCTGGACACCTCAAGCAGATTGCGGCTTGCGTGGCAAACAATCCGAAGGTCACCCTTCAACAGGTTACCTTGCTGACAGAAACTGAAAAACAACAGCTAATGGATAGAAACCTTGATACTTCCGCAGCTTATCCAACGAAAACCATGCACGAGCTCTTTATGGAACAGGTGGAAAGGACACCTGATCACGTTGCTGTCGTATTCGGGGAACAGCATCTGACGTATCGGGAGCTAGATGAGAAGTCCAATCAGCTCGCCAGATTTTTGAGAGGAAAAGGAATTGCAGCAGACAGTCTAGTTGGTACGATGATGGATCGATCCATCGAGATGATTGTCGGGATTCTTGGGGTTTTGAAAGCCGGTGGTGCATTTGTACCAATTGATCCAGAGCTGCCAGAAGAACGAATTGCCTACATGCTCCAGCATAGTGGAATTCAATTGGTAGTGACCCAGCAGCATCTACTAGAGAAGGTCTCGGCCACTACTGAAACAATAGATATCAGCGCACCAGCCATTTGGGAAGAGAGCAGTGCGTCTGTCGAAACGATCAATCATCCAGATGACTTGTTTTATATCATCTACACTTCAGGAACGACAGGCAAGCCTAAAGGCGTCATGCTTGAGCATAAAAACATGGCAAATCTGATGCACTTTACGTTTGCCAAGACCAACATCGATTTTCATGAAAAAGTTTTGCAGTATACCACATGCAGCTTTGATGTTTGCTATCAGGAGATTTTCTCTACGCTGCTTTCCGGGGGACAGCTCTATCTCATTACGAATGAGATGAGACGTCATGTAGAAAAACTGTTTGCGTTTATCCAGGAAAAACAGATCAGCATTTTGTCCCTCCCAGTATCCTTCTTGAAATTTATCTTTAACGAAAAAGATTATGCACAAAGCTTCCCGCGTTGCGTCAAGCACATTATCACAGCTGGAGAACAGCTCGTCGTCACGCATGAGCTACAAAAATATCTGCGGAACCATCACGTATTTTTACACAATCATTACGGGCCGTCGGAGACACATGTGGTAACCACCTACACGATGGACCCAAGCATGGATATACCAGAGCTGCCTCCAATCGGAAAACCGATCAGCAACACAGGCATTTACATCCTGGATGAAAAGCTGCAGATGAAACCAGAGGGCATTGTAGGGGAGTTATATATATCTGGTGCGAACGTGGGAAGAGGGTATTTGCACAATCCGGAGCTGACTGCGGAGAAGTTTCTCGAGAACCCGTATCAATCAGGAGAAAGAATGTATCGAACGGGAGACCTCGCTCGTTGGATGCCGGATGGCAATATCGAGTTTTTAGGGCGAATCGACCATCAGGTAAAAATCAGGGGTCATCGCATCGAGCTGGGAGAGATCGAATCACACCTGCTCAACCACACCTTGATTAAGGAAGCCGTGGTCATTGATAGAACGGATGAGACAGGCGGAAAGTATTTGTGCGCCTATGTCGTTTTGACAGAGGAAGTCAGCAACGAGGAGCTGCGTGTGTACTTATCACGAACGCTGCCGGAGTATATGATCCCTTCCTTCTTTATGAAGCTGGAGCGGATTCCGGTCACACCTAACGGAAAAACAGACAGGAGAGCCTTGCCCATCCCTGAGGGGAATGCATTTACGGGAGCGAATTATCTCGCCCCGACCACCGAGCTGGAACAGAAAATGGCAGCGATTTGGGAAAGTGTACTCGGCGTGTCCCCGATTGGTATTCAGGATAATTTTTTCACGCTGGGCGGCCATTCGCTCAAGGCGATTCATCTCATTTCCCGGATGCAAAAAGACTGCCAGACAGATGTTCCACTTCGCGTCTTGTTTGATAGACCAACTATTCAAGAAATCGCCAAGTATGTAGAAGGTGGAGAGGAAGGAACGTATCTTGCTATTCCGCGGGTCCTCATGCAAGAGTATTATCCCGTATCCTCTGCGCAAAAACGCATGCTGATTTTAAACCAGCTTGATCCAGCTAGTACGGTATACAATCTGCCCGTTGTGACGGTACTAGCTGGGGAATTGAACGTGCCGCAGATGGAGAATGCCATTTCCGGTCTTGTAAGTCGTCATGAATCGCTGCGAACCTCCTTTCATACCATCAACGGCGAGCTGGTTCAACGCATCCATTCGGAATGCAAACTGCCAATCGCCTACATGGAAGCGACAGAGGATCGTTTGAATCAAGTCATCACGGATTTCATGCGTCCGTTTGATTTGGAAAAGGCGCCATTAAGTCGGGTTGGCCTGGTCAAACTGGGAGAGCGGCGCCATGTCATGATCATCGATATGCACCATATCATCTCGGATGGCGTGTCATCGCAAATCATCCTGAATGATCTTGCGCAGCTCTATCAAGACAAAGCATTGCCAGAGCAGCGCATTCAATATAAAGACTTCGCAGTTTGGGAAAAAGGTTTGGCACAGACAGACGAGTACAGAAAGCAGGAAGCGTATTGGACCCAGCGATTCGCTGATGAAATTCCTGTCTTGAACCTGCCATTGGACTACTCTCGACCGTCTGTTCAAAGCTCTGAGGGCGAACGTTATCTATTCCGTTCAGAAAAACAACTGTTGGATGGTTTGCAACGAGTGGCGGCCGAAACTGGTACTACGCTTTACATGGTGCTCATGGCAGCTTACCATGTTTTGCTCGCGAAATATTCCGGGCAAGAAGACATGGTAGTCGGAACCGTGACAGCTGGAAGAACGCACCCTGACACGGAAAGCATCACGGGTATGTTCGTCAACACGCTCGCAATGAGAAATCAGCCGGTTGCGACTAAAAGCTTTAAGCAATTTTTGCAAGAAGTGAAGGAAAATACACTCGCTGCTTTTGAGCATGGAGAGTACCCGTTTGAGGAACTCGTCGAAAAGCTGGCGGTCAATCGAAATCGAAGCCGCAATCCATTGTTTGACACCTTGTTCATTTTACAAAACATGGATGCCGATCCGATCAAGATCGAGGGCATGACAGTGACGCCTTACGTGCCAGAGGGCAAGATGGCGAAATTCGAATTGTCGCTCGAAGCAACTCAAAACCATGCAGGCCTCCTATTCTGCTTCGAATTTTGCACCAAGCTGTTCAAGCAGGAGACCATCGAACGCATGTCGCGTCATTACATCCAAATCTTGCAAGAGGTCACTCGGAACGCGGACTTGGCTCTCTATGAGATAGAGATGCTCACCGAGAAAGAAAAGCAGGAACTACTTGTCCATTTCAATGACACATCTAAGCCTGTTCAGCTGGAAAGCACACTTCCCCAGCTATTTGAAGAACAAGTAGGGAAAACCCCTGATCAAATCGCACTGGTTTGCGGGGACAAAAAGTTGACCTATCAGGAGCTCAATAAGAAAGCCAATCAGCTTGCTCGTACATTACGGAAAAAGGGAGTAAAGGCTGACCAGCGAGTAGGGATTATGGCCAATCGTTCCTTGGAAATGGTCATTGGTATCCTTGCCATTCTCAAGGCTGGCGGAGCATATGTGCCGATTGATCCAGAATATCCAAATGATCGCATTGCTTATATGCTGGAAGATTGCGAGGCCCGTCTGGTGCTTACCCAAGAGCATCTCGGTGCAAAGATTGCTACTGGAGTGGAATGCCTGTATCTCGAGGATAAGAGTAACTATTCTCGTATCACCACAAACCTTGACCCAATTCATACGGCTACCAATCTGGCTTATATCATTTACACATCGGGTACCACAGGCCGGCCTAAAGGGGTCATGGGGGAGCATCGAGGTATTGTCAATAGTGTGACGTGGAACAAACAAGAGTTGGCCTTATCTGTTCATGACAGAGGTTTGTTGGCCCTATCTTTTGCCTTTGATGCTTTTGCCCTTACCTTCTTTGCGTTGATTGTATCCGGTTCAACGGTTGTCTTAACGAAGGATGAAGAAGCAAAAGATCCATTCGCGCTCAAAAACCTAATCTCATCATGGAGTTGCAGCTACACGGTGTGCGTGCCAAGTATGTTCCAAGCGATTTTGGAATGCAGCACCACCGAAGAGATCAGCCCACTGAAAATGGTCATGCTCGGGGGAGAAAAGCTATCGCCAAAGCTGGTTGAGATGTGCAAAGAGATGAATCCGCAGATGATTACGGTCAATGCGTATGGCCCGACAGAAAGTAGCGTTATCGCCACCTATCTGTGCGATGCGCTCCCGGATACTCCGATCACCATTGGGCGGCCAATTGCAAATACAAGCATATACATCGTGGATCGTTCGCACCAGCTGCTACCAATCGGTGTAGTGGGAGAAATATGCATTGGCGGACTCGGTTTGGCACGCGGATATTGGAACAAACCAGAGCTTACCGAAGAGAAGTTTGTTTCCAATCCATTTGCGCCTGGTGAACGCATGTACAAGACGGGTGACCTTGGCAGGTGGCTCCCGGACGGTACGATTGAATTCGCTGGACGCCTGGATGAACAAGTAAAAGTGAGAGGATACCGGATTGAGATCGGGGAGATAGAATCGGTTCTTTTCAGCTATGAAATGACAAATGAAGCGATTGTCGTTGCTTATCAAGATGGAAGCGGGGACGTGTATCTGGCTGCCTATTTCACTGGTAAAGAAAACATCTCGGAAGTGGCGCTGCGAACACATCTATCTCAAGAACTGCCAGCGTATATGGTTCCAACCTATCTAGTTCAACTGGACACTTTCCCGCTCACGCCAAATGGCAAGATTGATCGCAAAGCGCTGCCGAAGCCAGAAGGAAAACCTACAACAGGTGTGGAGTATGCCGCGCCTGCCAATGAAGTAGAGGCAACACTGGCAAAGATTTGGGAAAACGTCCTTGGCATCTCCGGCATCGGCGTGATGGATAACTTTTTTGAGCTGGGCGGACATTCTTTGAAAGCGATGACGGTAGTGGCACATGTGCATCGGGAGTTTCAAATTGATATTTCTCTGAAGCATTTCTTTGGTTCTCCAACTGTTCGTGCCTTGTCCCGATTGATTGAAAACAGCGAAGCTGCATCAGATTCATCCATTCAACCAGCAGAGCAGAGAGATTACTACCCGGTATCATCAGCCCAGCAGCGAATGTATCTGCTCTATCAACTTGAAGGGGCCGGCATTAGCTACAATATGCCTGGCATGATCATGCTGGAAGGCGAGCTGGTTCGCGAGCAATTGGCATATGCGCTGCAAGCATTGGTGGATAGACACGACATCTGGAGAACGTCATTTGAGATGGTAGGGGGTGAGCTGGTCCAAAAAATTCATAGCCATGTGAAAGTGGAAATGGAGTATCAAACAGCGGAGGCGCATCCGATCGATGAAATCTTCTACTCGTTTGTCCGTCCATTTGATCTTTCTGTTCCGCCACTGATCCGCATGGGCTTGGTGAAAATTTCGGATGAGCGTCATTTTCTCCTTTATGACATGCATCATATCGCCGCAGATGCTGCATCGGTCACGATCATGTTCAATGAGCTAGCTGAATTGTACCAGGGAAGAAATTTGCCAGAGGTGCGCATTCAATACAAGGATTTTTCTGTCTGGCAGCAGGGCTTGTTTCAGTCAGATGCCTTCAAGCAACAAGAAGAGTATTGGCTTCGTACGTTTGCAGGAGACATTTCAGCCGTAGATTTACAGACAGATTACCCGCGACCAGCCGTAAAAAGCTTCGAAGGTAGTCACATCGCGATTTCAACTGGCCACCTACTGCGGGATGCCCTGCTAGAGCTGGCGACAGAAACCAAAACGACGCTGTTCATGGTCTTGCTGGCAGCCTACAATGTGCTGCTCTCGAAGTATTCCGGGCAGGATGACATCGTGGTGGGAACGCCGATTTCTGGCAGGTCAAGATCTGAGCTTGCGCCCGTTGTGGGAATGTTCGTCAACACACTGGCGATCAGAAACAAACCGACATCGGAAAAGACCTTCAAGGAGTTTCTGATGGAAGTCAAGCAGAATGCCTTGGATGCCTATGATCATCAGGATTACCCGTTTGAAAGTCTTGTTGAAAAGCTTGGCATTCAGCGTGACCCGGGACGTAATCCACTGTTTGACACCATGTTTATCCTGCAAACCGATGAACTGGACCCAAAAACGCTGGATCAACTGGTCTATCGCCCTTATGAATCCGGCAGTGCTCTTGCGATAGCGAAATTCGATCTGTCGTTCCATATGACGGAGCGTGAAACAGATCTGTTTTTGCGATTGGAATACAGCACCAAGCTGTTCAAAAAAGATACGGTAGACAGGATGTCCCGCCACTTCTTGCAAATCTTGAAAAGCATTGCGGCCCATCCTGATCGGATGCTGAAAGAGATCGAAATGCTGACGGAAGAAGAGAAGCAGCTGTTACTGGTGGAGTTCAATCGTACGGACAGAGAATACGCCAAAGACAAAACCCTTCAACAGCTCTTTGAAGAGCTGGCGGCAAAAATGCCTGATCAAACAGCGCTTGTATTCCAAGGGCAGCGAATGTCGTACCAAGAGTTGAATGAAAGAGCGAATCAGCTCGCATCCGTTTTGCGTGAGAAAGGTGTTGAGCCATCGCAAATCGTCGCCATGTTACTGGAACGGTCATTAGAGATGGTCATTGCCATTCTTGCTATTTTGAAAGCGGGCGGCGCCTTTTTGCCCATCGATCCTGAGTATCCGGAAGAAAGAATCCGCTACATGATGGAGGACAGTCAGGCGAAACTCGTGCTTACTCATTTTCACTTGATTCCTAAGGTGACCAGTCATGCAGAGATCATCGATTTGGGCGACTTTAGGAACTATTCCCAACAGACAGACAATCTGCTTTGCATCAACAAGCCTTCCGATTTAGCCTATATCATTTACACGTCCGGTACGACCGGCAAGCCGAAGGGAGTCATGATCGAGCATCGTGCGATCATCAACTGCTTGCAGTGGAGAAGAGATGAATATGGATTCCGACCGGAAGACAAGGCATTGCAAGTGTTCTCTTTTGCTTTCGATGGCTTTGTAGCCAGCTTGTTCGCGCCGCTTCTCGGAGGTGCTGCGTGCGTGTTGCCGAGAGAGGAAGAAGCCAAAGACCCGATCGCGTTGAAAAAGCTAATCGCATCCACTGGGGTCACACATTACTATGGTGTGCCAAGTCTGTTCCAAGCAATTCTGGATTGCTCGAATGTGGCAGACTTCCCTGAGCTTCGCTGCGTGTCACTGGGAGGCGAGAAGTTACCTGCACAGCTTGTTCAAAAAACGAAAGAAAAGCATCCGAAAATCGGGATTAACAATGAATACGGTCCGACTGAAAATAGCGTGGTCTCTACTATCTCCCGTTCTCTTGAACCCGGTCAAGACATCACGATTGGCCGGCCGATTGCCAACGTAAAGGTCTACATCGTAGATGCACAACATCGCTTGCAACCGGTTGGTGTGGTGGGTGAGCTATGCATTGGAGGACCTGGGCTTGCAAGAGGCTACCTAAACAAACCGGAGCTCACAGATGAAAAGTTTGTTGTGAATCCGTTTGAACCAAAAGAGCGCATGTATAAAACAGGTGACTTGGTGAAATGGCGGACGGATGGCACGATCGAATACGTCGGTCGGGCTGACGAACAGGTCAAAGTGCGCGGGTATCGAATCGAGATCGGGGAGATCGAGAGCACCATACTCGGCTATGAGAACATCGATCAAGCGGTGGTGGTTGCTCGAGATGATGGCTCTGCTGCCGGCCAGTATCTTTGCGCCTATCTCGTAGCAGCATCAGAAGTGCCCATAGCCGAGTTGAGAAGGCATCTTGCCAAGGAACTGCCTGCTTATATGGTTCCATCCTTCTTTATCCAATTGGATAAGATGCCGCTGACACCTAATGACAAGATTGACCGAAAAGCACTACCGAAGCCAAGCCAGGATGACAATTCAGGAAGAGAATATGAGGCACCCAGAAACGAGCTGGAAAAATTGCTGGCAACCATCTGGACAGACGTATTGGGTATCAAGCAAGTCGGAATAAAAGACAATTTCTTTGAATTGGGTGGAGATTCCATCAAAGCGATTCAAGTTTCGACTCGCCTCTACGCATCAGGCTGGACGCTTGCAATGAAAGAACTGTTCGAACATCCGTCGATCGAGGAAGTCGCTATCCATGTAACACCGAACAACAGAGAGAGTGATCAGGGAGTCGTAGAGGGCGAGATTGGCTTGACACCCATCCAGGAGTGGTTCTTCGAACGGAATTTCACGGATCGTCACCATTGGAATCAAGCTGTCATGCTCTATCGTGAAGAAGGCTTTGATGCAGCCCTTGTTCAGCAAGCCTTCCATAAAATTGTCGAGCACCATGATGCGCTACGAATGATATACAAACAGGAAAATGGGATCATGAAGCAAATCAATCAAGGGCTTACCGATGACCGATTCCGTTTCCATTCTTTTGATGTGAGGGAACATGCAAATAGCGCAGCTCAAATCCTGGAATTGTCTGATCTCATCCAAAGCAGTATCGATTTGGAACAGGGACCGCTGGTTCATCTGGCTCTCTTCTCAACCAAAGAAGGCGACCATTTACTGATTGCCATACACCATCTGGTCGTGGATGGCGTGTCCTGGCGAATCTTGTTTGAAGATTTTTCATCCGCTTATTCACAGGCTCTCCAAAATCAGGACATCGTTTTACCAAAGAAAACAGATTCCTATAAAGACTGGGCGGCTCAACTGCAAAGCTACGCACAGAGTGACGAGCTGTTACGGGAAGTAGCGTATTGGCACAACCTGGAGAGCACCACTACGCCAGGCGCATTGCCAACTGATTTTGTCGCAGCCGATCGGAAACAAAAGCACACGCACACTGTAAAGGTCGAATTGACAGCACTAGAGACAGAAAACCTTTTGCGTCACGTGCATCATGCCTATCACACAGAAATAAATGATCTGCTGCTGACAGCTTTGGGGTTAACGGTAAAAGAATGGGCGAATACCAGCTGCCCTGTCGTCAACCTAGAAGGTCACGGACGTGAGGACATTCAGAATGAAATGAATGTCACAAGAACGGTTGGCTGGTTCACATCCCAGTTCCCTGTCGTACTTGATATGGAAAAATCAGAGGACTTGGCTTACCAAATCAAGCAGATCAAAGAAAACCTGCGCCGTATTCCGAAAAAAGGAATTGGCTACGAGATTTTACGTACGATGACGTCCAGCAAGACGCAACTACCCTTGTCATTTGCCTTGCAGCCGGAAATCAGCTTTAACTATCTCGGGCAATTTGACTCAGATGTGAAATCGGGCGGATATACCTTCTCACCGCTCGGGACAGGACAGCTGTTCAGTCCAGAATCAGAGAGAGTATTCCTCTTGGACATTTCCGGCTTGATCGAGGATGGAAAGCTCCAGATCAGCTTTGGATACAGCAGTCTCCAGTACAAAGAAGAAACCATGACAAACTTAGCGTACAGTTACCGGAATCACTTACTGCGTATCATCGAGCATTGCATGGCAAAAGAAGGAGGGGAGTTGACTCCGAGCGATCTGGGCGATGACGACCTTTCCATGGAAGAACTGGAGAACATACTGGAACTGATTTAATGCTTTTCCTCCAATAAAAGCTGTGCTAGCGGAGTTTTTATTGGAGGAACCCTCTTTGAATCTTTCAATAATAAAGTTGAGGTGCAGAATGAATAAGCAGGAAAATATCGCAAAAATTTATCCGTTAACCCCATTGCAAGAGGGTATGTTGTTTCATGCTGTCAAAGATACAGACAGCAGTGCCTACTGCCTTCAGATGTCCGCAAAACTCCAAGGTGATTTTCAGCTGTCCATTTTTGAAAAGAGCATGAACAAGCTCGTAGAAAACTATGAAGTTTTGCGCACTGTATTTGTTTATCAAAACCTGCAACGGCCTCGACAGGTTGTTTTTAAAGAGAGAAAAGTTACCGTTCATTTCGAAAACATTGCTCATTTGCCAATAGATGATCAGAACGATTACATAAAAACGTATACCAACCAGCATCATACGTTTGAGCTGACGAAAGATGTCTTGATGAAAGCAGCCATTTTCCAAACGGAGGCGAACCAGTATCAGTTCGTTTGGGCGTTCCACCATATCATCGTCGACGGTTGGTCTTTGGGTGTATTGCTTCATAAGCTGCTCGCATACTATGCCGCCATTCGTAAGGGTGAGGCTGTTCCGCGGGAAGCAACCAAACCATACAGCGAATATATCAAATGGCTGGATAAGCAAAACAAAGAAGAAGCACTTACTTACTGGCAGAACTACCTAGAAGGCTATGACCATCAGGCTGATTTCCCGAAAAAGAAGAATGTAGCGGAAGATGGCCATTATGTACATGTGGAGAATCTTTTCACCATCGCACCTGAAAAGACTCAGCAGCTGATGCAGATTGCCAACCGGAATCAGGCTACGATGAGTAGCGTGTTTCAATCGCTTTGGGGTATTTTGGCGAGTAAGTACAAAAATTCGGACGATGTGGTATTCGGTTCTGTTGTGTCAGGTCGTCCGCCAGGGATTCAGGGAATTGAGAGCATGGTTGGATTGTTCATTAACACGATCCCAACCCGCGTGCAAACGAACAGAAAACAAACCTTTAGTGGGTTGGTAAAAACAGTTCAAAAGCAAGCCTTGGCTTCTGCTTCTTATGATTTCGCTCCATTGTACGAAATTCAGAGCAAGACGGTACTGAAACAAGAGTTAATCGATCATTTGGTGACGTATGAAAACTATCCGGAACAAGCTTCGAATGATCGAGAGGATTCCTTAGGCTTTCAATTCAACGTGGAAAATGGGGAAGAACAGACTTCCTATGATTTTAACGTTGTGGTAGCGGTCGCACCTTCGAATGAGATGTATGTGAAGTTGAGCTATAATGCAGCGGTCTATGAAGAGTCATTCATGAACCGAGTAGAAGGTCACTTGAAAACGATCATCGAGCAGGTCATTCACAATCCGAACGTACTGCTTGAAGACATCGGAATCATCACGGATGAGGAAAAACAGCAATTGCTGGTAGCTTATAACGACACAACTGCTGATTATCCACGCGACAAAATGATTTTCGAGCTGATCGCGGAGAAAGCAAGACAGACGCCATCGAAAGCTGCGGTTATTTGCGGGGAGGATCGCCTGACTTACCAGGAGCTCCAGGAGCGTTCGAACCAGTTGGCCAGAGCTCTGCGTGGGAAAGGAATTACCCAAGGTAGTATCGTCTCCATTATGGCGGAGCATTCACTCGAGCTCATCGTGGCTATTATGGCCGTTCTAAAATCAGGCGGCGCCTATTTGCCTATTGATCCCGAGTATCCGATAGAGAGAATTCTGTATTTATTAGATGACAGTCAGACGACGATTCTTTTGACTCAGTCCCATCTTCAAGAAAAAGTCGAGTTTGAAGGTGACATCCTCTACCTAGACAATCCTTCCTTGTTTGAAGGCGATAGTACGGATCTTGACAATTCATGCACACCGGACGATTTGGCATACATGATCTATACTTCCGGGTCCACAGGGAATCCAAAAGGCGCGATGATTACCCACCAAGGGTTGGTCAATTACATCTGGTGGGCCAACAAGGAGTACGTCCAGGGTGAAGCTGTAGACTTTCCGCTATACTCTTCCATTTCGTTTGATTTGACTGTCACCTCGATCTTCACGCCGCTTCTGTCGGGCAATACGATCTATGTCTACAGGGGAGCAGACAAGGTACAGGTCATTTTAGACATCATCCAAGATAATCAAGTGGGAATTATCAAGCTGACGCCAACACATTTGAAGCTGATAGAAGAAATAGAGGGAACAAACAGCAGCATCCGACGGTTTATCGTCGGTGGTGAGAACTTGCCAACCAAATTGGCGAAGAGAATCTATGAGAACTTTGGGCAGAATGTCAAGATTTTCAATGAGTATGGACCTACCGAAACGGTTGTCGGCTGCATGATTTATTTGTACGAACCGAAGAAACCGATCCAAGAATCTGTACCAATCGGCGTACCGGCAGACAATGTTCAGCTCTATCTGCTTGATTCCTCCATGCAGCCGACACCCGTTGGTTCCGTCGGTGAAATGTACATCGCCGGAGATGGCGTCGCTAAAGGGTATTTCAACAGACCGGAGCTGACAGAGGAAAAGTTCATCGATAATCCGTTCCGTCCGGGGACCAAAATGTATCGAACTGGCGATCTGGCGAAATGGCTGCCCGACGGCAATATGGAATACGTGGGAAGAATCGACCATCAAGTCAAAATTCGTGGGCATCGGATTGAGATGGGCGAAATTGAGACGCGTTTGGCACAGCATGAGTGGATCAAGGAAGCCGTCGTCATTGCTGAAAAGGATGACAGTGGTCAAAATGTGCTCTATGCCTACATGGTTTCCGAGCAGGAGTTGACCGTATCTGAACTGAGAGAGCATCTGGGAAGTACACTTCCTTCCTACATGATCCCGTCCTTTTTTGTCCGTTTGGAGGAAATTCCGCTAACAGCCAATGGAAAAGTAGAGCGGAAGAAACTGCCGAAGCCTGACGGTGCCGTTGTTACAGGAACAGCGTACGTCGCTCCTCAGAATGAAACGGAAACAAAATTGGCTGAGATTTGGCAGCAGGTCCTCGGGGTTAGCCGTGTAGGCGTTCACGATCATTTCTTTGATCTGGGTGGACATTCACTGAAGGCTATGACTGTCATATTTCAAGTCTCCAAAGCGTTGGAAGTGGATTTGCCAGTAAAGGCACTGTTCGAGAATCCAACCGTTTCCGAGCTTGCTGCTTTTGTCTCGAAATCGGGGAAAAGCAAGTACACAGCCATTCAACCGGTTGAGGTCAAAGAATTTTATCCCGTATCTTCAGCTCAAAAAAGAATGTACATCCTTCAGCAATTTGAAGGAAGTGGCATCAGCTATAACATTTCAGGTGCAATGCTTCTGGAAGGAAAGCTGGATTACGATCGTTTTGCGAACGCGGTCAAACGACTGGCGGAGCGCCACGAAGCCTTGCGCACTTCCTTCCACCGTATCGATGGTGAACCTGTACAGAAAGTGCATGATGACGTAGAAGTACCAATCCTGATGCTGAAGTCTGCGGAAGACAAGGCGGAGCAGATCATGCGCGATTTCGTCCGTCCTTTTGACCTCGGAATTGCTCCGTTGATTCGAACAGGCTTGGTCCAGTTGGGCGAAGACCGTCATTTGTTCATGCTCGACATGCACCATATCATCTCGGACGGTGTTTCTTCCCAAATTTTGCTGAGTGAATTTGCTAAGTTGTACCAAGGGGAAGCCTTGCAGCCTCTTTCTCTCCAATACAAGGATTTCGCAGCCTGGCAAAATGAGCTGTTTCAGACGGATGTGTACAAGAAGCAGGAGCTCCATTGGTTGAATACGTTTGCTGATGATATTCCTTTGCTCGATTTGCCAACGGATTATCCGCGTCCAACCGTTCAAAGCTTTTCAGGGGATATGGTCCTTTTTGACACAGGGAAAGAATTGGCGGAGCGCTTGCGCAAGGTAGCAACAGATACAGGAACAACCCTGTATATGGTCTTGTTCGCCGCTTACCATGTTCTCCTGTCCAAGTATTCCGGCCAAGAGGACATCATTGTAGGTACGCCTGTCGCTGGTCGTTCCCATGCCGATGTGGAAAACATCATGGGGATCTTTGTGAATACCTTGGCGATGAGAAATCAGCCTGTGAGCAACAAAACCTTTACACAATTTTTGCAAGAAGTGAAACAAAATGGGCTAGCAGCCTATGACAATCAGGATTATCCATTTGAAGAGCTGGTGGAAAAACTGGCGATTCAACGTGACATTAGCCGAAATCCTTTGTTTGACACCATGTTTTCTCTGGAAAATTCCAATCAGCAGTCGTTGGAAATCGAGCAGCTTACAGCAGCTCCCTATGAGGTATTTAACAAAATTTCAAAGTTCGATCTTGCTTTGAATGCGAGTGAATCACAATCCGACATTCACTTCCAATTCGCATTTGGAACGAAGCTGTTCAAGAAAGAAACCATCCAAAAAATGGCCCATCATTATCTGGAAATCTTGCGTGCCATTTGTGTACAGCCGAATGCCAAGCTAGCAGAAATCGACATGATGACAGAAGCAGAAAAACGTGCACTTCTCCTGAACGTCAACGATACTTTTGTCGAACGTTCCGCTGATCAGGTGTTGCACCAATTATTTGAAGAGCAGGTAGTGCTAACGCCAGATCAAGTAGCTGTAGCCTATGAGGGATACACCTTGACCTATCGCCAGTTGAACGCCCGTGCCAATCAAGTCGCTCGTTTGCTGCGGAGCAAAGGAACGCAACCAGATACGTTGATCGGCATTATGGTAGACCGTTCCATCGGGATGGTTGTGAGCATGTTGGCTGTGTTAAAAGCGGGTGGTGCGTATACGCCAATGGATCCTACTTATCCGCCAGAAAGAATCCAATACATGCTCAGCGACAGCAAAGCTCCCATTCTACTGACACAGCGTCATTTGAAAGAGACCGTGGAGTATACAGGAGAAATCATCGATGTAGACGATCAAGCGATTTATACAGGGGATGACACCAATCTGGACAATGTTTCTGGCAGGGATGACTTGGCTTATGTCATCTATACATCTGGATCGACCGGAAATCCCAAAGGGGTAATGATCGCGCACCAGGCGATTTGCAATCACATGCTTTGGATGAAGAATGCCTTCCCACTGCATACCGAGGATGCTGTCTTGCAAAAAACGCCGTTTTCCTTCGATGCTTCCGTATGGGAATTTTATTTGCCACTGATCACGGGGGGACGCTTGGTACTGGCAAAGCCAGACGGACATCGCGATATTGCATACATGACTCGAATGATCAGAGAAGAGAAGATCACAACTTTACAGATGGTTCCTTCCTTGCTGGATCTGATCATGACTGAACCGGAATGGAGCTCTTGCACGAGCTTGCAACGTGTGTTCTGCGGTGGAGAAGCATTGACACCTGCCCTTGTTTCACGCTTTTACCAGACGCAAACGGCACAGTTGATTAATCTCTATGGCCCTACTGAATCCACGATTGATGCGACATACTGGATTTGCCCGCGTTTGCCGGAGTATGGCGTGATTCCCATTGGCAAACCGATTGATAACGTCCGTTTGTATGTCGTAAATGAAAGCAACCAGCTCCAGCCTGTAGGGGTTGCAGGAGAACTGTGCATTGCTGGCGATGGTTTGGCTCGCGGCTACTGGAATCGTGAAGAACTGACAGCAGCCAGCTTCATTGACAATCCGTTTGAACTGGGGAGCAGGATGTACCGTACGGGAGATATGGTAAGGTACCTAGCCTGCGGCAATGTGGAATATCTCGGACGCATCGACCATCAGGTTAAAATCCGAGGCCACCGGATCGAGCTGGGTGAGATTGAAGCAAGGCTTTTGCAGCATGAATGGATCAAAACGGCCATCGTCCTTGCCCGTCCAGATGAAAAAGGGCAAAACAACTTGTACGCCTATATCGTTTCCGATCAGGAAATCAAGACAACTGATTTGAGAGCTTACTTGGCTTCCCATTTGCCATCTTATATGGTTCCTTCTTATTTTGTTTATTTGGAGAAGCTTCCTCTCACGGCAAATGGCAAGGTAGATCGCAAAGCATTGCCTCAACCTGAGGGAGCATCCACATCTGAAATTGTGTATGTAGCGCCGCGCAATGAAGTGGAAGCTACGCTTGTAGACATTTGGCAAAGTGTCCTTGGCGTGAACCCAATTGGGGTACACGATCATTTCTTTGAGTTGGGCGGACACTCCTTGAAAGCGATGAACGTCATTTCTTTGATCCATCGTACCCTTCAAGTAGATGTGCCGTTGAAAACACTGTTTGAATCACCAACGATCGCTGACCTGTCGGCATACATCGCTACTGCCGGCAAAGGCAAGTATACGACGATTGAACCCGTCCAAAAGCAGGAGTATTACTCCGTGTCTTCTGCACAAAAGAGAATGTTTATTCTCCGGCAAATGGAAGGTGCAGGCATTAGCTACAACATGCCGGGGATCCTGTACATCGATGGCAAGCTGAATACAGAGCGTTTGCAGCAAGCGCTCAAGAGTCTGGTGAGACGCCATGAATCTCTGCGTACCTCATTCCACTCCATGAAAGGAGAGACTGTTCAGCGCGTACATGAAGATGTCGAGCTGGAAATCTCGCTGATGGAGTCAACAGAGGCAGAGCTTCAACAAATCGTCGAGCAATTTATTCAACCGTTTGATTTGGAAAAAGCTCCTCTGATGCGCGCTGGACTGGTCAAACTGGCTCCGGAACGCCATCTTTTCATGTTGGATTTGCACCATATTGTCGTGGATGGTGTATCGATTGGCATTCTTGTGCAAGAGCTTGCGCAGCTTTATCACGGCGAAGAGCTGCCAGAACTGAGCATTCAGTACAAGGACTTTGCCCATTGGCAGAATCAATGGTACGAGACGGATGAGTTTACTGCTCAGGAAGCCTATTGGATCGATACCTTTACGGGAGAAGTTCCTGTATTAAATCTTGCAACGGATTATCCGAGACCTTCTGTAAAAAGCTTTGAGGGTGAGCGATTTGTTTTCGGCTCCGGTGCCCTTTTGAAAAAGGAATTGAATCGACTTGCCCATAGTACAGGAGCTACGCTCTACATGGTTTTGCTGGCGGCTTACAATGTACTTCTCTCCAAATACTCTGGACAAGAGGACATTGTTGTTGGCGCACCTACTGCCGGCAGGTCCCATGCTGAAACGGATTCGATCATCGGTATGTTTGTCAATACACTGGCATTGCGAAACGAGCCTGTGGGGACGAAAACCTTCCTTAGCTTTTTGGCAGAAGTGAAAAACAATACGCTGAAAGCCTTTGAGAATCAGGATTATCCAT
This sequence comes from Brevibacillus sp. HB1.3, assembly GCF_013186635.1. NCBI lineage: Bacteria > Bacillati > Bacillota > Bacilli > Caryophanales > Paenibacillaceae > Brevibacillus > Brevibacillus sp. HB1.3. Next base: position 730,743 of record NZ_JABMIT010000001.1, read on the forward strand.
TAGATGAGCTGATCGATAAGCTGAACATTCAACGGGATCTGAGTCGGAATCCTTTGTTTGACACCGTATTTATCTTGCAAAATATGGATCAGAAGCCGTTCGAAATGGAGCAACTGACGTTTACACCTTATCTAGCAGAAGTGAATCAGGCCAAGTTTGATCTGTCATTAGAGGCGTACGAAGAAGATGAGGAGATCGTCTTTAGCGTTGATTATTGCACCAAATTGTTTACACGAAAAACGATTGAAAACATAGCGGCACATTTCATCCAAATCCTTCATGCCGTGATTGAGCAACAAGCTATTCCGTTGTCCGAAATCACGATGCTTTCGGCGGAAGAAAAGCATCGTTTGTTAGTAGAATTCAACCAAACGCATACGGAATATCCGCAGAACAAGACACTACATGAGCTGTTTGAGGAGCAAGTGGAAAAAACTCCACTGGTTGCTGCCATTGAAATTGGCGGTAAGCAGATGTCCTATCGCGAATTAAATGAGCGAGCAAACCAGCTTGCCGTTACCTTGCGTGAACGGGGAGTAAAGGCTAACCAATTCGTAGGAATCATGGCAAACCGCTCTATGGAAATGGTTGTGGGAATCATGGCCATTTTGAAAGCAGGTGGAGCCTATGTGCCGATTGATCCCGAATATCCAGAAGATCGTGTGGCCTACATGCTGGAGGATTGCGAAGCCCGTCTGGTGCTTACCCTAAAGCATCTTGGAGCTAAGCTCGCTTCTAGTGTGAGGGTGGAATGCTTGTATCTGGAGGAGGAGCACAATTATTCTCCTGACCGTTCGAATCTAGAGCCGATTCAAACCGCTTCTGATTTGGCTTATCTTATCTATACTTCGGGGACAACAGGCAAGCCAAAAGGAGTAATGATCGAGCATCGCGGAATTGTCAACAGCGTGTTGTGGAAAAAAGAGGAGTATCAGTTTAGCGTCCATGATAGAAATTTGGTGCCCTTATCGTTTGCATTTGATGCCTTTGTTCTTTCCTTCTTTACGCCGATCCTTTCTGGTTCAACTGTCATTTTGGTCGAGGATGAAGAAGCCAAAGACCCTGTAGCTCTTAGAAAGCTCATTACAGCCGCGGGATGCACGCAAATGACATGCGTGCCAAGTTTATTCCAAGCGATATTGGAATGCGATTCTGCTGCGGATATCAGCTCCATGCAAACCGTCACACTAGGGGGCGAAAAAGTATCGGCTCAGCTCGTTGAGAAGAGCAATCAGCAGAATCCGCAACTGGTCATCGTCAATGAATACGGCCCGACAGAAAGCAGTGTTGTCGCCACGTGGCAGCGAATTTCGCAACTGGATGCTGCGATAACGATCGGACGTCCCATCGCCAACACCAGCATCTATATCGTAGACAAATTTCATCAGCTACAGCCAATCGGAGTAGTCGGGGAAATTTGCATCGGTGGCCACGGTTTGGCACGTGGATATTGGAACAAGCCGGAACTCACAGCAGAGAAGTTTGTTTCCCATCCTTATTTGGAAGGCGAGCGCATGTACAAGACGGGTGATCTAGGAAAGTGGCTCCCTGACGGTACGATTGAATTTATTGGTCGCTTGGATGAACAGGTAAAAGTAAGGGGATATCGGATTGAAATAGGCGAGATAGAGTCAGTTATGCTCTCCTTTGAAAAGCTGACTTCGGCTGTGGTGATTGTCCACGAGGATCAGCAGGGCCAATCGTCCCTTGCTGCTTATTACACGGCGGAAGAAAAGCTTGAAGTCTCGAATCTGTGGTCGTATCTATCGAATAGCTTGCCGTCTTACATGGTTCCTGCGTACTTGGTCCAGCTCGATTTTCTCCCACTTACGCCGAATGGAAAGATCGATAGGAAAGCTTTGCCGAAACCAGAAGGCAGACCTGTAACAGGAGCAGAATATGTGGCGCCAGCAAGTCCTGTGGAAAGCAGGCTCGTAGAGATTTGGGAACATGTGCTTGGGGTAACCGACATCGGCGTTCTCGACAACTTCTTCCAGCTAGGTGGGCATTCCTTGAAAGCCATGTCGCTCGCTGCACAGATTCATCGAGAGTATCAAGTCGAACTTCCACTCAAAGTGCTCTTTGCGACACCTACCATTCAGGCATTGGCAGCGTATATCGAAACAAGTGGAAAAGACACGTATGTACCGATTCATCCTGCACCGTGGCAAGAATATTATCCCGTTTCCTCTGCACAAAAAAGGATGTTTGTCCTGCGCCAGTTTGAAGGCACCAGTACAGTCTATAACATGCCAAGTGTGATGTTTATTGAAGGCGACCTAGATCACGGACGCTTTGAAACCGCGATACAGGGGCTGATCAAGCGACATGAATCGTTGCGGACATCCTTCCACACAGTGAATGGTGAGCCTGTTCAGCGTGTACATGAGGCAGTCGAACTGAATGTGCGCTATGAGGATTTGACCGAAGACCAAGTCGAGCAAACCATCGAATCATTTGTGCAAGCATTTGATCTAGAGAAGGCTCCGTTGTTGAGGGTTGGACTCTTCAGATTAGCAGAGAAGCGACATCTTTTCCTGATGGATATGCATCACATCATTTCAGATGGTGTCTCTGTTGGAATCATCATGGAGGAATTCTCGAAGTTGTACAGAAACCAATTATTGCCAGAGCTGTCTGTTCAATACAAAGATTTTGCTGTCTGGCAGACGGATCTGTTCCAAACCGATATCTATACACAGCATGAGAACTATTGGTTGAAGTCCTTCGCGGGTGACATTCCGGTACTAAATCTGCCTACCGATTATTCTCGCCCACTGATTCAAAGCTTTGAGGGAGATTACATTTCGTTCCACACAGATAAAACGTTGATGGACGATTTAAACAAGCTTGCCCATGAGAACCAAACCACGCTGTTTATGGTTTTGCTGGCGGCTTACAATGTACTCCTTTCTAAATACAGTGGTCAAGAAGACATCGTAGTGGGTACGCCGATTGCTGGTAGATCTCATGCGGATATAGAAAAAGTCTTAGGGATGTTTGTCAATACGTTGGCCTTGCGAAACTACCCTGACGGAACGAAATCGTTCCAGGCATTTTTGGAAGATGTCAAACAGAATACGCTGCAAGCATACGCCCACCAGGATTATCCGTTTGAAGCGCTGGTCGAAAAGTTGGAAATCCAGCGGGATCTCAGCAGAAACCCACTGTTTGACACCATGTTTATTTTGCAAAATCTGGACAAAAAAGCTTATGAGCTGGATGGGCTGAAATTTGAGGCCTACTCCGGAGATGGGCAGCAAGGTAGCGCCAAATTCGATCTCACCCTGGAAGCGTATGAAGATGAGACAGGAATCCATTTTGGTCTTGTGTACTCCACGAAATTGTTCCAAAGAGACACGATGGAAAGAATGGCAGGTCATTTTCTTCAGGTGCTACGAGGAGTCATTGCAGACCAAACAGCGGTGTTGCGTGAAATCGACTTGCTCGGTGAGGAAGAAAAACATCTCGTAACGGTTGCATTCAACAACACGTTTGCCGCGTATCCACGCGAAAGCACGATACAGGAGCTGTTCGAGGAGCAAGTGGAAAGAACGCCTGAGCACGCTGCAGTTGTGATGAACGATCAGATGCTGACATATCGGGAGCTGAACCAAAAAGCGAACCAGATCGCAAGTGCTCTTCGCCGATTGGAAGTAGGAAGAGACAGCGTTGTAGGTATGCTGGCAGATCGCTCTCTCGAGATGATCACAGGCATTATGGGGATCATCAAAGCGGGAGGCGCCTACCTGGGGATTGATCCAGAGCATCCATCCGAGCGCATTTCTTACATGTTAGAAGATGGCGGCGTGAAGGTTGTCCTTGTTCAAAGACATCTGTTGCATCTCGTCGAAGAAGGTCTCATTCCAATCGTTTTGGAAGACGATAGCCTGGAGCAAGCAGACGCCAGCAATCTGACCAACCTCAATGACGCCAAGGACTTGGCCTATGTGATGTACACGTCGGGTTCAACAGGCAAACCAAAAGGAGTCATGGTCGAGCATCGCAATGTTACCCGATTGGTGAAACATACCAATTACGTTCAGGTACGCGAAGAAGATCGCATGATTCAAACGGGCGCTATTGGCTTCGACGCCATGACGTTTGAGATTTTCGGAGCTCTGTTGCATGGCGCTAGCTTGTTCCTGGTTAGCAAGGATGTTCTATTGGATGCGGAGAAGCTGGGTAGCTTCCTGCGAGAGAATCGAATTACCACGATGTGGTTAACCTCACCACTGTTTAACCAGCTCTCGCAAAATAACCCGGCGATGTTTGAAGGTTTGCGTGCGTTAATCGTCGGTGGCGAAGCATTGTCTCCGAGACACATCAACAAAGTGAACAGCGCCCATCCAGCTCTGGAAATTTGGAACGGGTACGGCCCGACCGAAAACACAACCTTCTCAACATGCTATTTGATTGAGAGGGAATTCGAAGACAATATTCCGATTGGGAAGCCGATCGCGAACTCCACAGCTTATATCGTGGATCGCTACAATCAGCCGCAGCCAATTGGGGTGCCGGGTGAATTGTGCGTAGGTGGAGACGGGGTAGCCAGAGGCTATTTGAACAAGCCGGAAATGACTGCCGAGAAGTTTGTTCCAAATCCGTTTGTTTTAGGTGAAAACATGTACCGTACAGGGGATTTGGCGAGATGGAAGGCGGATGGAACGATCGAGTATTTGGGTCGTATCGACCAACAGGTAAAGATCAGAGGCTATCGGATCGAGCTTGGGGAAATCGAGACCGTTCTGACCAATCTCGAAAAAGTAAAAGAAGCTGTCGTTACGGTATTAGATGATACAAACGGCCAAAAAGCTCTCTGCGCTTATTTTGTTCCAGAAGAGGAACTTGACGTAGTAGAGCTAAGAGAGGCAATAGCCAAAGAATTGCCTAGCTACATGGTGCCAGCCTTCTATGTCCAAATGGATAAACTGCCTTTGACTGCAAACGGGAAGGTCAATCGTAGAGCTTTGCCTGAACCATCTGGTGATCGGGTACAGGGCTCCACATATGTCGCCCCACAAAATGCAACCGAGCAGAAGCTGGCTGAAATATGGCAAGAGGTTCTGGGAATTCATCCGATAGGCATTCACGATAACTTCTTTGAACTGGGTGGACATTCTCTCAAGGCAATGAATGTAATCACGCAGGTGCACAAAGCATTTCAGGTCGAGCTGCCGTTAAAAGCCCTGTTTGAAACGCCTACGATCCATGAGCTGGCTGCTTATATCACTGTGAGTGATATTGAACAGTTCGAGACCATTCAACCAGTAGAGCAGGCTGACTTTTATCCGGTCTCGTTCGCACAAAAAAGAATGTATATCCTGCATGAGTTTGAAGGAAGCGGGATCAGCTACAACGTGCCAAATGTAATGATAATAGATGGACATCTGGATTACGAACGCTTTGAATACGCGATCCGAACCCTGGTAAAACGACATGAATCCTTGCGAACATCCTTCCATTCGAAAAACGGGGAACCCGTGCAACGGGTCCATGAGGATGTCACGATGCTCATCGGTATTTCCGAGGCGACAGAAGACCAAGTAGAGCAACGGATTCAGGAGTTGGTCCAGCCGTTTGATCTGGAAGTGGCTCCGTTATTCCGGGTTGACTTGATCAAACTGGGAGCAGAACGACACTTGTTCTTCATGGATATGCACCACATTATCTCCGATGGTGTATCGCTTGCAGTCATCGCCAAGGAGTTCGCGAGCTTGTACGAGGAAAATCAGCTCCCAGACTTGCGCATCCAGTACAAAGATTTTGCTGCTTGGCAAACGAAGCTGGCCCAGTCTGAGCGTTTCCAAAAACAGGAGGATTATTGGACGAACGTCTTTGCAGGGGAGCTCCCATTACTCAACCTGCCAAATGATTTCCCAAGACCTACTGTTCAAAGCTTCGAAGGCGATACGGTAGCGATCGGTACAGGAAATCACTTGCTTGCGGAGTTGCGACAACTCGCTGCCAATACGGGCTCCACCCTATTCATGGTGCTTTTGGCTGCCTATAATGTGCTGCTGTCCAAATACACAGGACAGGAAGAAATCGTTGTCGGTACACCGATTGCAGGTCGATCCCACGCGGATGTTGAACGAATCGTCGGCATGTTCGTCAACACGCTCGCCCTGAAAAATGTGGCAGGAGGCAACCTGACCTTCCGCGAGTTTTTGGGTGATGTGAAACAAAATGCGCTGCATGCGTTTGAACATCAGGATTATCCGTTTGAACATCTCGTAGATAAGCTGCAAGTACGGCGCGATCTAAGCCGAAATCCGCTGTTCGATACGATGTTCAGCCTGGGGCTTGTGGACTCATCTGTATTAGAAATTGCAGGACTCAACATGTCCGCTTACCCGGTAGATGGCAAGATCGCAAAATTCGATATCGCGCTGGATGCGATGGAACAACAAGATGAGCTTCTCGTGCAGTTCAACTATTGCACGAAGCTATTTGCCAAAGAATCGATCGATCGTATGGCGGCTCATTACATCCATCTTTTAGAGACGATCATTGCCAATCCAGATTGCACGCTGGCAGAGATCAGTGTCTTGTCAAAAGAAGAGATAGAGCAAATGCTGCATGATTTCAATGCAACAAAAGCTACTTATCCAACAGGAAAAACGTTCCAGGAGCTATTCGAAGAGCAGGTCGAAAAAACACCGAATCAGGTAGCTGTCATCTTTGAAGATGAACAGCTAACGTATCGGGAATTGAATGAAAAAGCGAACCAGCTCGCGCGTGTTTTGCGCCAAATGGGAGTCAAGCCAGAGAGCACGGTCGGAATCATGGTAGATCGCTCCTTGCACATGGTAGTAGGGACGCTCGGTATTTTGAAAGCCGGTGGGGCCTACGTCCCGATTGATCCAGATTATCCACTGGAGCGTCAGACATTCATTTTGGAAGATAGTGATGCAAAGTTATTCCTTACCTTGCAAAAGATGAATACACAGCTTGTATTCCCTTACGAAACTCTCTATCTGGATGCAGAGGGGCTGTATCAGGGAGAGGCGAGCAATCTGGAGCCTGTAGCACTGCCGGAACACGCAGCTTACATCATTTATACATCCGGTACGACTGGCAAGCCAAAAGGAGTCGTGATCGAGCACCGGAGCTATGCGAATGTCGCGTTTGCCTGGCAGGATGAGTATCATCTGGATACCTTCCCGGTTCGCTTGCTGCAAATGGCGAGCTTCGCCTTCGACGTCTCGACTGGCGACTTTGCCAGAGCATTGCTCACAGGAGGGCAACTGGTCATTTGCCCGAATGAGGTCAAAATGGACCCGGCTTCCTTGTACGAAATTATCAAGCGGTATGAAATCACGATTTTCGAAGCAACACCAGCTTTGATCATGCCATTGATGCATTACATTTACGAAAACAAGCTCGACATCAGTCAGATGAAGCTGCTGATCCTCGGAGCAGACAGTTGTCCAGCGGAAGACTTCAAGACCTTGCTGACCCGATTCAGTCATACGCTGCGCATTGTTAACAGTTATGGGGTAACAGAGGCGTGCATCGATTCCAGCTATTACGAAGAAACAGATGTCTCATCCATTCGCTCGGGAACGGTACCGATCGGCAAACCACTTCCGAACATGCAGATGTATGTGATGGATCAACAATTGAATCTTCAACCTGTTGGAGTCGTGGGTGAGTTGTGCATCGGTGGAGCAGGGGTCGCTCGCGGTTATTTGAACAGACCTGAACTGACAGTGGAGAAGTTCGTACCGAATCCTTTCGCACCAGGTGAGTTGTTGTATCGTACGGGTGATCTGGCGAAGTGGCGTGCGGACGGAAATATGGAGTTCCTGGGTCGCAACGATCATCAAGTGAAAATCAGGGGTGTCCGTATCGAGCTGGGCGAAATCGAGACACAGCTACGCAAGCTAGACGGAATCTTGGAAGCAGTCGTGGTCGCAAGAGAGGATCACAGACAAGAAAAGTACTTATGCGCGTACATGGTGGCAGACCATGAGATCGATACAGCTCAAGTACGTAAGGAATTGCTAAAAGAATTGCCTCAAGCGATGATACCATCGTATTTCGTAAAACTTGAAGCGCTGCCGCTTACCGCAAATGGGAAGATCGACAGACGTTCCTTGCCAGTGCCAGATGTATCTTTACTCAGAACGACAGAGTACGTGGCACCTCGTACGGAGTTGGAAGCGCAATTGGCCCGCGTCTGGGAGCAAGTACTGAATGTGGAGCAAGTAGGGGTTCTGGATGATTTCTTTGCAATTGGCGGTCATTCCCTGCGTGCGATGAGTGTGATTTCGAACATGCATAACGAATATCAAGTCGATATTCCGCTTCGTATTTTGTTCGAAAAACCGACGATTCAGCAATTGGCTGCACACATCGAAGAAACAGCAAAAGAATATGTCATTTCGATCCAACCAGCACCTGTGCAAGAGTATTACCCTGTTTCATCGGCTCAAAAGCGCATGTATATCCTCCATCAGTTCGAGGGAGTCGGCATCAGCTACAATATGCCTTCGACCATGCTGATCGAAGGAAAGTTGGAACCGGAACGATTAGAGACAGCGTTCAAGCAACTGATTGCGCGACATGAAAGTCTACGTACGTCCTTTGCCGTTGTAAATGGAGAACCTGTTCAGAAGATTCACGAGAAAGTTTCTTTTGAACTTTCGTATACAACGATTACAGAAGACCAGGCACAAGAGGTCCTTTCCTCTCTCGTTCAGCCATTCGATCTGGGAGTAGCGCCGTTGCTTCGCGTACGTCTTCTGCAAACCGGAGAAGATCGTCATGTGCTCTTTACCGACATGCATCACAGCATTTCCGACGGTGTATCCTCTGGCATTCTCCTGTCTGACTTAGTGCAGCTATACCAAGGGGATGTTTTGCCAGAGCTGCGAATTCAGTACAAGGACTTCTCGGTATGGCAACAGGAGCTTTCCCGATCCGATGCCTTCAACAAGCAAGAACAGTACTGGGCTCAAGTGTTTGCAGACGATATTCCCGTGCTAAACCTGCAAACGGATTTCACCCGACCAAGCGTTCAAAATTTCGCAGGCGATCAGTATTCCATCGGAACCGGTAAACAACTCATGGAAGGCTTGAACCAATTGGCTCGAGAAACGGGAACGACACTGTACATGGTGCTCCTCGCGACGTACAACGTATTGCTTTCCAAGTATTCCGGGCAAGAGGACATCATCGTCGGGACACCGATTACAGGCAGATCCCATGCTGATCTAGAACCAATCGTCGGTATGTTTGTCAATACATTGGCGATGAGAAACAAGCCGTATGCTGGGAAAACCTTCACTGAGCTGTTGCTGGAAGTCAAGCAAAATGCTCTGGACGCTTACGCTCATCAGGATTATCCGTTCGAAGAGCTGGTGGAAAAACTCGACATTCCGCGGGACTTAAGCAGAAACCCGCTCTTTGACACCATGTTTACTGTGCAAAACAACTCGGATGATTCTATCGACCTGCACGGCTTGACACTCGCTCCTTTCATGACTGATCAGGCTGGCAACCATTCCAAGTTTGATTTGACGGTAATTGCCACAGATGAGCGTGAAGAGATTCGCATTGGCGTGGAGTACAGCACAAGCTTGTTTACGAAAGCGACAATTGAACGGTTAAGCAACCACTTCATGGCGATTGCCCAAATCGTTGTGCAAAATCCGCATATCCGCTTGAGCGAAATTGACATGCTCAAGGCTGAGGAGAAAAAGCAAATTTTCGAGAGTTTCAATGATACAGCTGTCAGCTATGTACAAGACAAAACGCTGCATCAATTATTCGAAGAGCAAGTAGCAAGGACGCCAGATCAGGAAGCGCTTCTCTTTAACGGTCAGTCACTGACGTACAGCAAGCTCAATGAGCGAGCCAACAGACTGGCAAGAGTTTTGCGTACCAAGGGAGTCGGACCTGATCGTCTTGTAGCAGTCATGGCGGAGCGTTCACCAGAGATGATCATTGGCATCCTTGGTATTTTAAAGGCAGGCGGTGCTTATGTTCCAATCGATCCGGCGTATCCGCAAGAACGCATTCAGTACCTGCTTGCGGATAGCAACGCAGCATTGCTTCTCTGCCAGTCCCATTTGTCGGAGCTATTGTCTCGCGTGTCGAGCGGGCTTGACTGGCTTGAACTGAGCGCAGAGCATGATGTCGAGATAGATGGCTCCAATCTCTCGTCACTCAATCAACCGACCGATCTCGCCTATGTAATCTATACATCGGGAACGACCGGTAAGCCGAAGGGCGTCATGATTCCACATCGGGGAATCGTGAATTGCTTGCAGTGGAGAAGAGATGAATATGGTTTCGGAACGGGAGACAAGGCGTTACAGGTATTCTCTTTTGCCTTCGATGGTTTTGTCGCCAGCTTGTTCGCTCCACTTCTCGGAGGTGCTACTTGCGTCTTGCCGAGAGAGGAAGAAGCTAAAGATCCGGTAGCACTGAAAAAGCTGATTGCCTCAGCGGGAGTTACCCATTATTACGGTGTACCGAGTCTGTTCCAGGCGATTCTGGATTGCTCGACTTCTGCCGACTTTTCTCCTCTTCGTTGCGTAACATTGGGAGGCGAGAAACTACCTGCGCAGCTTGTGCAAAAAACGAAAGAAAAGCATCCAGCAATCGAGATCAACAATGAATACGGTCCGACCGAAAACAGCGTCGTCACCACCATCTCTCGTTCGATCGAAGTAGGTCAGGATATCACGATTGGACGTCCGCTAGCCAATGTCCAAGTGTACATCGTAGATACACAGCATCACTTGCAACCGATTGGCGTAGTGGGAGAGCTATGCATCGGAGGACCCGGACTTGCAAGAGGTTATTTGAATAAACCAGAGCTCACACAAGAAAAGTTCGTTCCGAATCCGTTTGTGCCAGGAGAGCTCATGTATAAAACGGGTGACTTGGTGAAATGGCGGGCAGATGGCACGATCAGCTACATCGGTCGGGCTGACGAACAGGTGAAGGTGAGAGGGTACCGCATCGAGATCGGGGAAATTGAGAGCACCATACTTGCTTACGATGGCATCGATCAAGCAGTGGTCGTTGTGCAAGAGGATGAGTTAACTGCTGGACAGTATCTTTGCGCTTATCTCGTCCCAGCAGCAGATGTATCCGTTTCTGAGCTGAGAAGGCATCTGGCGAAGGAACTGCCTGCATACATGGTTCCCAGCTATTTTGTCCAGTTAGATCAACTGCCACTTTCAGCCAATGGAAAAGTGGATCGCAAAGCGTTACCAAAGCCAAAGCCTTCGGATGCGACCACACGTGAGTTCGTGGCTCCAAGAACTGCGATCGAGCATCAATTGGCTGCCATTTGGCAGGAAGTTTTGGGGATAGACCCAATTGGCATCACTGACCATTTCTTTGAGCTGGGTGGACATTCACTGAAAGCAACACTGCTTGTTGCGAAGGTGTATGAGTACATGCAGATTGAACTCCCGTTAAACCTTATCTTCCAGCATCCAACGATTGAAAAGGTAGCGGATTTTATCACGCACAAGAACTTCGAGGGCAATTCTGTTGGTGCCATTCTCTTAAATGAAGAGACGGCGAGAAAGGTATTCTGCTTTACACCGATTGGCGCCCAAAGTGTTTATTATCAGAAGCTTGCTGATGAAATCAAGGGCGTTTCCTTGCATAGCTTTGATTTCATCCAAGAAGACAATCGACTGGAGCAATACATCGAAGCCATCGTGGCGATTGATCCAAAAGGACCCTATACGCTCTTGGGATATTCCTCGGGAGGCAATCTGGCTTTTGACGTCGCAAAAGAACTGGAGAATCAAGGATATGTCGTGACCGACCTCATCTTGTTCGATTCGTACTGGAAAGACAAGGTGATGGAGAGGACTCTGGCGGAAACAGAGAGTGATATTGCGCAGTTATTTGCCGAAATTGGAGAAAACACCGAGATGTTCAACATGACACAAGAAGACTTCAATTTGTACGCTGCCAATGAATTCGTCAAGCAAAGCTTCATTCGAAAAACGGTCAGCTACGTGATGTACCACAATCAACTGATCAATACGGGTGCAACGAACGCAACGATCCATCTCATTCAATCAGAGCTGGAATCGGGTGAGGATGATCTGGTTGCAGTCAAATGGAATGAAGCCGCTTGGACACAGGCTACGAAACGATTGATGACGTACGAAGGGTACGGAATCCACTCCAGAATGTTGGGAGGAACCTACGTGTCGATGAATGCCTCCATCCTTAGAGACATTCTACAGGAGCTGTTCATTCTGAAATAAGATCACGGCTTTGTGATGACTCCCCTTGGGAACATGTTTTTCAAGGGGAGTTCATTCAATACATCCTTGGAGAGGAGCCGCACATGATTTTTACAAAGCAAGCTCAGCACAAAAAGAAAGAGCCCGTGTTTGGCTGGGTACTCTCATATGTAAAGCCTTATCGAGGTTGGGTCATGATCTGTATCATTGCTGCACTCCTTGTGGCTGTCGCAGATATTTGGATGGGAATCCTGATCAAAACCATGGTCGAACATACGAACAACTTCGACAAGCTAGTCAGTATTGCTCTCATCATTTTTTGTCTGACCATCGTCGGTTTTCTCTCAAAATATTTCATCACATATTCGGCAGCTAGATTCAGTTCAAAAGCCATGAGAGATTTGAAAAACAGCATGGCTGCTCATCTTGAAAAAGTCCCCATGTCCACCATGGATAAATATCATTCCGGCGATCTCGTTTCACGCTTAACAACAGATGCCCAAATCTTGCAAAGCTTTTTGCAAAAGCATTTTTTCCAGCTTTTTTATTTGCCAGTTGTTTTTGTCGGAGCTCTAGGGCTGTTGTTGACAATCAATTGGAAGTTAATCATCTTCAGCATCGCAATCTTACCTGTCGCCATCGCGATCACAGGGTGGATGAGCAAACCGCTTCAAAAATATTCGGAGCAAATGCAAGATCATCTGGGTCAAACGAACGCTATCGCTCAGGATACGCTTTCCGGGATTCACATGGTCAAAGCTTTTCAATTGGAAGACGTTCTGTATCGCAAATACCATGCGGGTATGAAGCAGGTTTTGAAAAATGCGTTCCAGGCAGAGAAGAAACGTGCGTGGATGACAGCACCAGGGATATTATTGTTTACTTCCCCAATCCTGTTTTTTGTCGCTTATGGGGGGTACTTGATACAGGTAGGAGAATTGGATCTGGGCAGCTTGGTCATTTTCAGCTATTTGCTTCACTTTATTATCGAACCACTGTCACTCGCGCCCGTGTTATTTGCCCAAGTACAAGAGACATCAGGTGCGGCAAAGCGGTTGCAAGAAATTTTCTCACAGCCAGTCGAACAAAATGATCAACCACCGATTCCTGTTGATCCACAGGCGATTCCTGTACAGTTTGAGAATGTTACGTTTGCCTACGAGCAGGCAAAGATTCTTGATCATGTCAGTTTTACACTACATCCGAACAAGACTATTGCGTTAGTAGGGGCCAGCGGAAGTGGAAAGAGCACCATCATGAAATTGCTGTGCGGGTTTTATCAAATGGAACCGGGCAACGGAAAATTGAATGTTTTCGGGCATTCCATGGCGGATTGGAATATGACGGACATGCGGAGCTACCTTTCCTTGGTTTCTCAGGATACGACGCTATTCCCCGTGTCTATTGTGGAAAATATCTCGTATGGACGCATTCACGCGACACAAGACGAGATCATCGCAGCGGCAAAAGCGGCCAATGCCCATGACTTCATCATGGAGCTACCGCAGGGTTATCAAACAAAAGTGGGAGAACGAGGCTCTCGTTTATCCGGAGGACAGAAACAGCGCATCGCGATTGCCCGAGCGATTTTGAAGGACGCCCCGATTCTGCTGCTGGATGAACCAACGTCTGCCTTAGATACAGAATCCGAAGCTTTGGTACAGGAAGCGCTGGAAAATGTGATGAAAAATCGGACGGTTCTCGTCATTGCCCATCGACTGTCTACGATAAAAGACGCGGATGAAGTGCTTGTTTTGGAAGAAGGACAAATTGTTGAACGAGGTACACACTATGATTTGCTTGCCCAAGGCGGCGTTTACACCAGATTGTATCAAAAACAGTTTGCCACAGAGATGCATAGCTCGCTGGCAGCAGGAGGGGTATAGACATGTTCATCCAGAATTTGATGCGGGAACTACGTCAACTCCTGTCGTTAATGAAATCGAAAAAGCGAGCGTATATGCTGGGCCTTGTGGGTGACGGAATCGGTCAAGCTGCTGTATTGGTATCCTTGCCTTTCGTATTCAAGGATCTGACGGATTTTGCGAACACAAAAGACCCTGCGTTATTAACCAGAGCGATTGTCACTATGGCTGTGATGTTTCTTTTGCTGAGTATCCTGTCTCCATTTTTTAGCTACATATATCGTCGATGCGTTCGTGAGCTCATTGCCAACATTCGACTTCAAGTCTATCAACGTCTGAGCAAGCTCCCTTTTGATTATTATGAGCAGCACCATTCGGGAGATACGATGTCGAGACTGGGTAACGATGTTGTCCTCATGGAAAACGCATACGCAGAGCAATTGAAAACATTGAGCATCATCCTGCTGTCTCTGATTGGCTCGATCCTAGGAATGTTTGTGATGGATTGGAAAATTGCCGTCGTCCTGTTGCTCGTAAGCGCAATAACTCTTTATGTAAATACGCTGTTTGCAAAGTCAGTACGGCACATTGGAGATCGAATGCAGCAACAGATGGGGATGGGGACAGAAAGATTAAACGATTTTTTGTCTGGGTTGCCCATCATCAAAATGTTTCATTTACATAACGTTGTGACCGCCCGATACACGGAAGCAAACGAAGAAGTAGCTACGTCTGCCATCAAGCAAGGGCATAAGCACGGATTACTGGAAGGGACCAATTTTTTTATCCAATTCGTAAGCTTCGGGGGAATGCTTGTTTTTGGAATCATGATGGTTTCCAAACAAATAATCGGGTTGGGCGTGCTGGTCGCCCTCGTTCAACAACAGATGCTTGTGACACTGGCCTTTCTCCAGCTTGGCCAAGTCATCACAGCGTTACAGAGCTCGCTAGCAGGCGCTTCTCGGGTCGTCGATTTTCTGAATGAACCTCCCGAACCAGAAGAGTATCAGAATAGCACTGACAAACATAAACATTGTGAAAGCATGCTGAAGCTGGAGCAGGTCGTTTTCGGATACAACGATGCTACAAATGTGCTAGATGGTGTTACGTTGCGAGTCGACAAAGGCCAAATGGCTGGGCTAGTCGGAACGAGCGGAAGTGGAAAAAGCACCGTCATGAAGCTTCTATTAGGGTATTACCCACCTGCTAGCGGAACCCTTTATTTACTGGGCAAGCCCATGGGAGCTTATTCTCTTGCAGAAATTAGAAGTTTGATCTCATACGTGCCTCAGGATGCCTTTTTGTTCGAAGGAACCATCGAAGACAATATCCGCTACGGATGCCTGGATGCTTCGGAAGAGGATGTCATCAACGCAAGCAAAGCAGCGTATGCGCATGATTTTATTAGGGAATTGCCAGACGGCTACCAGACCAAAACAGGAGAACGCGGTGCCAAGCTATCAGGCGGACAGCGTCAACGAATTGCCATCGCCAGAGCCATCCTGAAAAATGCACCGATTCTACTACTGGATGAAGCAACCTCCGCTTTGGATGCAGAATCGGAATATTGGGTGCAGCAAGCATTAACCGCACTTATGAAAGATAAAACAGTCCTCGTCATCGCTCATCGCCTGTCGACTGTAGAGGATGCCGATGTGATTTACGTAATGGATCATGGAAAAGTCATCGAGCAAGGGAGCCATGTTGAGTTAATGCAGTACAACGGTACATATGCCAACTTGTACGAAGTGCAGCAGCGAAAGGATCGAGCAGAACAAATCGTAGTCTTGAAATGACAGAAAGGAGAGTGAGTGCTACATGATTGCCATTTATGCGTTGAAATGTCCTGCTGTCATGGAGAAAGAGTCGTTCAACCGATTTTTGCAAGCACTACCCGAAGAAAAACGGGAACGAGTCAACCGTTTCAGAAATCCGGCTGATTCCTATCGGGCATTGCTCGCGGACGTGCTCGTACGCTCTCTTATTTGTGAAGCCTACGAGATTTCCAATGACGAAATCGAGTATGACTACAATGCATATGGAAAACCTTTTTTGAAATCATTTCCCAACTTCTGCTTTAACGTCTCGCATTCTGGAGAATGGGTCGTCTGCGCCACGCATGACTCGCAGGTGGGGATTGATGTGGAGCAGATATGCCCAATTGAACTGGATATTGCCACTCATTATTTTGCACCGGCCGAAGTAGAAGATCTCTTGGCAAAACATCCGAATGAACGGATTTCGTATTTCTATGACCTTTGGACTTTAAAGGAGAGTTATATAAAAGCGAGAGGCATGGGGCTGTCCATTCCGTTGCAATCATTCGCCATAAGAAAAAACCTGGATCAAGCGATTACGATTTCGCAGAGTGATTCGCGCGATCCTTGGGCATTTCAACAGTATGAGATCGATCCAGGCTATAAATTGTCAGTATGCGCGACTACCAATCAGTTTGCTGCTCAAGTAGTCATAAAGGATTTACAAGATTTGCATCAAGCGATTTTTCATTGAAAGGTGTCGAGGTCATTACGTAATGAGGAAAGGGCGGGAAAAGAGATGAAATTGTTTTGTTTTCCATATGCAGGTGGACTTCCTAGTATTTATTACGCTTGGAAGAGGATAGTGTCGCCAGCGTTATTGGAAATTGATCCATTCGAGGTACGTACTTCACTTCATAGCGATAGCGTGGTTCTTGCCACCTCGTTTTATGAGGTCTTGGAGGATGTATACAAACGGATTATACCAGAGCTGGGGGAAGAACCTTTTGCTTTTTATGGCCACAGCATGGGTGGATTAATCGCGTATGAACTGACGAGAAAGCTGTTGCAGAATGGAAAGCCACTGCCCCAGCATTTGTTCTTGTCTGCATCCCGTGTGCCACACGCGTACCACAAACTGGTAAAAACATACAACCTGCCGCATGACGAGTTCATCGAATCGCTGCGTACACTCGGGGGCACACCCGATGAAGTTTTGGATAATCACGAGATCTTGGAGGTATTTTTGCCTATGATTCGCGCTGATTTCCAGGCCGTGCAGACGTATGAAATGAATCACGAGCTTCCTCAGCAAATCCCCGTCGACATGACGGTTTTGTTCGGGAAAGAAGATTCGATTGAAATCCAAGATATTGTGGCATGGCGAGACTATTGCGGGCGAGAATGCAAATTTTTCCCTATGCCTGGTGGGCATTTCTTTATTCATCAGCAAATGAATACGATCCTTGTGATCATTCAAGACACATTGAAGGTAGAACAAACAGTTGCAATCCGTGCACAATTCTAACGATTGTGTACGGCAACAATAAATCCTAAGATGAAGGTTGGTGTTTTTTTCATGACTCAGAAAGTACTATCTCGTTTGCTGGCGGCCGTTACATTATCAACGGCACTGGTCTACCCACAAGCAGCAAGCGCGGCGGCTCCAGCTCCGGTTTTGCATGATGAAAATCCAAGTGGTCATTTTGGTGACTGGTACACAGGTGCAGTTCCTCCCAATGCATCCAAAGACAAGCCCGTGATCCTGTTTGTCCAAGGTCTGCACTCCTCTTACAATACTTGGTATACAACAGACGGATATTATGATGCAGCCTATAACGCCGGGTATCGAACCGCATTTGTGCAACTGAAGGACGCGGATGGTACTGGTGGCAACATGTGGACAAACGGAGCCAAGCTCGCTGAAGTTATTAAAAAGGTTGCAGAATATTATGGTGTTTCCAAAATCAATATCATTGCACATTCCAAAGGTGGCATCGATACACAAGCAGCACTGGTCCACTATGGTGCGCATCCGTATGTCAACGTTGTTCACCAGCTTTCCACGCCAAACAAAGGTTCAGAATTGGCTGATATGGCGTACAGCAATTGGGCAGGATGGCTCGCCGACATTCTTGGCAAAAAAGACGATGCGGTGTATTCTCTGCAAACATCATATATGGCCAATTTCCGTGCACAGACTGACAGCCGTAGCGAAGTTAGTTCAACGAAGACATACATGGCAGCCGGAACAGGGGATGATGGCTGGTTTAGTGCGACCTGGTTTGGTCATGCGGTTCTTCCGGGTGAAGACGATGGAGCAGTTTCCGTTGAGTCTGCCTTTGGTTTGCCGTATGGAATCAAGAGCTTTACAAAGGACGTTTCCCACGGTCAAATAGCGAAAGCCTCACAAACATGGGATCTGGTCAAGCCGAAATTACAAAATGCATCCATGAAAGAACGTGCAAATAAAGTAAGCGAAGACAAATTGAAAGAAGCCACTGTGGAAGAGAGCTCCGTCATTCTCCGCGGCGGCGAAGTGGAAGACACCGCCTCCGAAACATTTTACCTGGAGAGCGGAATCGATAAGCTGAATCTTGATACGATGACCTCGTCAGAAGACACCATTGTAACCTTGATCAGTCCGTCCGGCAAAAAGTACGAGGCGGATCTTAGTAAAAAAAGCAAATCGGAGGATGAACCAGGAATATTCCAAGATGCTGTTCATCACTTCATTGAAGTAGAGGAGCCTGAAGCAGGTGAATGGACACTGGAAGTGGAGGGTTCTGACGACGCCTTTTTCATGGTTGGTTCCGTGGATGGTGGAGAAGAAGCAAAAGTAAAAGCTAGCAAAAAGGTATTCAAGAAAGGCGACAAAGCGAAGATTTCCGTCGACCTGGGCAAAAACGAAATTGATCAATCATCACTGGAAAAAGCAAACCTGACTCGTTCCATGAACGGCGAAAAAGCAAGCGTCTTGGATGAAGTGAAGTTTGCCGTAAAAGAAGATGAGATTACGGGCAATTTTACTGTGCCGACGAAGCCAGGCGTTTATAATCTCTCCTTTGACATAACCGGCATCAATGAGGATGGCGAACCATTTACACGCTCTATTAATTACAATTTTGCGGTAACAAATAGCGATGGAGAATTAGAAAAATAAGAGTAAACCATTTCACGGCCCTGAAAAAGGGTCGTTTTTTCTGCATACAACTACCTCCCAAATGGAAATGTAGTATGGAAGAGGCAGGAAAGGGAGCGTGCATTCGTATGATGAGGCTATTTCGATATTTGACGTCTTACAAATGGCCGATCACAGCGATATTGGTGCTTGTATTCGTCCAATCGTTATCCGATCTGTACTTGCCAACATTAATGGCAGATATCGTTGATGTTGGGATCGTGCATGGGGATACTTTCTTTATTTGGAAGGTTGGCGGTTTTATGCTGCTCGTCGCTGCTGCTGGGGGTTTTTGTGCGATTGGAGCCAGTTACTTCTCATCCAAGGTTGCCATGAGCTTTGGTCGTGAGCTACGTGCCAAGGTGTTTAACCAAGTAGAACACTTTTCCATGCAGGAGATCGATCAAATCGGTACAGCCTCGCTCATTACGAGAACAACGAACGATATTAACCAAGTACAGCAGGTTCTGATCATGATTTTGCGTATCATGGTGGTTGCTCCCATGATGTGTACTGGTGGAATTATTATGGCTTCCTCTAAGGATGCCAAGCTGACACTTGTTCTTGTCGTAGCTGTTCCCATTCTAGCTTTCGCCATTTTCTTGATCGCACGCAAAGGGATGCCTCTTTTCAAAGCCATGCAAAAGAAGCTGGATAAGCTGAATTTAGTTGTGAGGGAAGGCCTGACAGGAATTCGTGTGATCCGCTCGTTTAACCGTATGGATGCGGAGAAAAGGCGTTTTAACGAAGCGAATACCGATTTGACGCAGACTGCAATTAACGTGAATCGAATCATGGCAGCCTTGATGCCGATTATGATGCTGACCTTTAACTTGTCGGCCGTTGCCATTCTTTGGTTTGGTGGTATTCGTGTGAGTAATATGGACCTGCAAGTGGGTGATCTCATGGCGTTCATCCAATATGCGACACAGATTATGTTCTCATTGGTGATGCTGTCCATGATTTTCGTCATGGTTCCGCGAGCATCTGCATCCGCTATCCGAATTAACGAAGTGTTAGATTTGCATTCGACCATTTATGATCGCCCAGCGCCTGTGTCGAGAACCAAGGCGACAACTTCAGGCACGGTGGAGTTTCAAGATGTCACATTTTCTTACCCGGGTGCAGAACATCCCGCTTTGACCTCGATCACCTTTACTGCACGTCCGGGGCAGACGACCGCGATTATCGGAGGAACAGGATCTGGTAAAACGACGATACTCAATTTGGTTGAGCGATTCTACGATGTGACTTCCGGAGCTATTCAGGTAGACGGCCTTGACATACGTGAACTGCCTCTAGAGCAATTGCGAGCAAAAATTGGCTATGTCCCACAAAAAGTTCTGCTCTTTTCAGGCTCAATTGCCGACAATATTCGCTTTGGTGAAGAAGGTGCTACAGATGTCGAAATCGAGCATGCCGCCAAAATTGCGCAGGCTAGCGATTTTATTGCAAGTATGAACGGCGGATACGAGGCACACATTTCCCAAGGCGGTACGAACGTGTCCGGTGGGCAAAAGCAACGGTTATCGATTGCACGTGCAATTGTCCGTCAGCCGGCAATCTACATGTTTGATGACAGCTTTTCTGCGTTGGATTTCAAAACAGATGCGTTATTGAGAGCCGCTTTAAAAGAAGAGATCGAGAAAAACCAATCCACATTAATCATCGTGGCTCAACGGGTTAGCACTGTGATGGACGCAGATCAGATTATCGTGCTGGATGAAGGCGTGATTGCCGGTGTGGGTACACATCAAGAGCTTATGCAAAACTGCGTAGTCTATCAGGAAATCGTACGATCCCAACTGACAGAGGAGGAGATCGCATGAGTGAGCCGAGAGGAGGTAAGCAAACTCCAAGGAGTGGCGGCCATATGGGTGGTCCAATGAGAATGGCGATGCCGGGTGCGAAAGCAAAGGACTTCAAAGGTACTCTCAAACGCTTGATCGGCTACTTTCGTCCACACCGTGTGCACCTGATCATTGTGTTTCTGGCTGCCGTTTTAAGTACGATTTTTTCCATTGTCAGCCCCAAGCTAATGGGTAAGGCGACAACGAGCCTTTTCGCAGGTATGATCGGGGTCATGCAGGGACAGCCAAAGGAAGTCGCATTTGACTTTGCGTATATCGCAAATATCCTAATCCTTTTGATCGGATTGTATATCATCAGTGCACTCTTCAGCTATTTGCAGCAATTCGTAATGGCAGGTGTATCACAGAAGATCGTCTATGACATGCGTGAGCAGGTAATGGAGAAATTGTCCCGCTTGCCGCTAAAATACTTTGATTCGAAAATGCATGGGGAGATTCTAAGCCGTGTCACAAATGACATTGATAATATCAGCAACACGCTCCAGCAAAGCCTGACACAGCTCATCACTTCTGTCGTGACGATCGTCGGTGTCATCATCATGATGCTGACGATTAGCCCATTACTGACACTCATTCTGATATTGACGTTGCCGCTCAGTGTCATTGCTACGAAACAGATCGCCTCGAAGTCACAAAAGCATTTCATCGGACAGCAGAGCTCGCTTGGTGAATTGAATGGGCATGTAGAAGAAATGTTTACGGGGCATCAGGTTGTCAAAGCGTTCGGATATGAGAAGAAGTCACAGCAGACATTTGATCAAATCAATGCAAAGCTGTACGAAGCCGGATGGAGGGCGCAATTTATATCAGGGATTATTATGCCGGTTATGAGCTTCATTGGAAATATCGGCTACGTGCTCGTCTGCATTGTCGGCGGGATTCTCGCTACGAACGGTTCCATTCAAATCGGGGATATCCAAGCATTTATCCAATATACGCGCCAGTTCACGATGCCAATTGCACAAACAGCGAACATCGCCAACTTGATCCAGTCGACGATCGCTTCAGCGGAGCGAGTCTTTGAGGTTTTAGATGAAGAAGAGGAAGTACCTGAAAGCACAGAGCCTGTCATGATCGCAGCACCGAAAGGCAAAGTGGAATTTCAGCATGTCCAGTTTGGTTATAAAGAAGGGCATTTGTTGATGCAAGATATCAATCTTGTAGTAGCACCTGGACAGAAGATAGCAATCGTAGGTCCAACAGGTGCGGGGAAGACGACCTGATTAATTTGCTTATGCGCTTCTATGAGCTCAATGGCGGAGCGATTCTGATCGATGACATCGATATTACACGCATGAAACGAAGCGATCTTCGCTCCTTGTTTGGCATGGTCCTGCAAGATACATGGCTCTTTAACGGAACCATCCATGATAATTTAGCCTATGCACATCCAGACGCTTCTGATACGGATATCATTCGCGCGGCGAAGGCAGCTCGCGCTGATCACTTTATTCGCACGCTACCAGAAGGATACAAGACGGTGTTAAACGAAGAAGCCTCCAATATCTCCCAAGGGCAAAAACAGCTGTTGACCATCGCTCGTGCTATTTTGGCAGACCCTACGATTCTAATTTTGGATGAGGCGACAAGCAGCGTAGATACACGTACCGAGGTACATATCCAGGAAGCAATGAATGAGCTAATGAAAGGGCGTACGAGCTTCGTAATCGCACATCGACTGTCTACGATCAGAAATGCAGACCTGATCCTCGTCATGAACAAGGGAACGATCATTGAACAAGGAACACATGACGAGTTGATGGAGCAAGATGGCTTTTATGCTGATTTATACAACAGTCAATTTGCGGAGTCCACATCAGCAGGCTAAAAATGTTGCATTACATGAAACCGCCAAGTATAAGGGCGGTTTTATTGTTGGGAGAGGAAAGGGACAGATCAGTTTGTTATCAATATTTTTTATTTTCAGAATTAAACATTGTCGTTTTTTTATTTGCCGCTTATAATTCTACTAGTGCGTGAACTTCATATCCCTAGTTTTTTGAAGTATATACTTCGAATTAAGCATGAAATTGCTTTTCTGTTTGTAAGAAATGAACCTAAGGAGGCGTGACATGAAAATGAAGGAGTGGGAAGCGTCGTTCGAAGCTTACGTCCAAAGGCTGATGGATGATTTTCAGGTTCCCGGTGCGATCATTGCAGTAACCAAAGACGGAGAACTCACTTATGAAAAAGGGTTTGGTTTTCGGGACCGTGAAAAACAAGCTCCCATCGATCTGGATACGGTATTTGGGATCGGATCAATTACGAAGTCGTTTACATGCATGGCGATCATGCAGCTTCAGGAAGAAGGAAAGCTATCCGTACATGATCCGGTAATCACCTATTTGCCTGCGTTTCGAACGCCGGATGAAGCCCAAACGAAAAGCATTACCATTCATCATTTCATGACACACACCCTCGGATTTCCACCACTTCCATCTCTCATTCCCGCAATGCTACTCAGCTTACAAACTGATCCGACAGCAGACGAATTACTTCACCATTTTGAAGACCAATGTAAAGAGCCAATCGATACCTTCGAAGACCTCATGGCATATATAGAGAGGCTGCCCTTTGAGTTGTTGGGAGCTGCCGGGACAGAATTCAGCTATTCGAACGAAGCTTTTGGCTTGCTAGGGGCGATTATTGAGCGTGCCAGCGGTAAACCATACGAAGCCTATGTCCAAGAGCATATTTTACAGCCAATTGGCATGGAACGGACGGTTTTTCAACTAGAGGAGTTAGACGAAGACGACAATACTACCATGCTGTACACATGTCGCATGAAAGATGGTGTTCGTGAAGTAGTACGTGCCCCAGGTTGGTGGGATGCTCCCTCCATGCGTGCAGCAGGCTTCCTTAAATCGACCGCACGTGACATGCTTCGCTATGCGGATGTTTATCGGACAGGCGGGCTTTCAAATGGAGCGAGAATCATCTCTGGAGATAGCGCCTCACAAATGACTGCCCCTCATGTCCGTATTGACTTGAGCCGAAGCTATGGTTACGGACTCGGCGTTTTTCCATTTTCCGAAGATTACACCTTACTTACCCATACCGGCGGCTTGAAAGGGATGACCGCACAAATGTTCATCGTCCCAGAGGCGGGAGTAACTGGCATTCTTTTGACCAACATGGATGATGCCCCTATTTCCAATCTGACCTTAGGACTGTTGAATAGTATGTTCGGTCGCCCGCTCGAGACGCAGTTCGCCACATTTCCCGAATATGAAGTGCCGCTTCCTTACTTGCAACAATGTCCCGGTACATATAAATCAGGAGAAGGAGACGTAGTAGAGATCAGATTTGAGGAAGCACAGAGCCAGCTTGTACTCGTTCTAGGCAGTGATGTGTTTCCACTGCGTTCCGTTGGCGAAGATACGTTTTTGTTCACGCGCCACAACATCGATTCTCTCATCCGCTTTGTTCGCCACCCAGACGGTGAGATCAAGCGCTTGGCGTTTGGTTCGCGCCAAATGCTAAAAGCAATCTAATCAAAGATAGGAGGCAGTCTCGCATGAAGGTGTTTATTTCGTTGGACATGGAAGGAATCTCAGGATTAAGTGAATGGGAGGATGTGATCCCCGGTCGCAGACATTACGAAGCGGGGAGAAGACTGTTAACCCAAGATGTGAATGCGGCGATTGAGGGAGCACTGGAAGCAGGAGCCACCCAAATTATTGTCAATGAGTCTCATGGGCCGATGAACAATATCATCCTGGAAGAATTGCATCCACAGGCAGATGTTATCCGTGGTTTTTTCAAGCCTCTCTGCATGATGCAAGGGATCGACAGTAGCTGCGATGCCGCATTTTTCATCGGTTATCATGGAAAAGCAGGGACAGGAGATGCGGTACTCAATCATACATTGTCTGGCCTCGCTATCCATCGGCTTATCTTAAATGGCAAAGAAGTGGGCGAAGCAGGGTTAAATGCAGCGATCGCGGGAGCCTTTGGTGTCCCTGTCGTACTCGTTACCGGCGATTCGCAAACGGCGAAAGAGGTGGAAGAAGATATCCCTGGAGTCTTTACGGTCGCTGTGAAAACAGGGATTACAGGACTCTCGTCGCAAGCGATGCATCCCGTTCGTGCGAGAGAGCTGATCCGTCAGCAAGCAAAAGAAGCATTGCTCCATCGTCCCACAGTTAAACCGCTTGCGCAAAAAGTAGAGAATACAATAGAAGTTGAGTTTACGAAATCACAATTTGCCACAGCAGTCAGCTGGATGCCAGGAATGGAGCTCATCGAAGGACGCACGGTACGCTTCCATTCGCCTGATCTTGTTAATATGATGCCCGTTTTGCAAGCAATGCTGTTGATAACCGGGCAAGTGAATCGGATGATTTCGGGTTAAGTAAACAAAAATGCAGCCCCTCCTCACGAGGATCGCTGCATTTTTTTCGTATTAGTTCACAGGCTTATGACTTTTCAAATACGCAAGGGCATTATAAATCATTTCGGCTGCCTCTTCGCGAGTGACGGGCTTTTTGGGATGGAGTTTGTTTTCCTTATCCAATTCGATAATATCTCTTGCCAAAGCTCGTTGAATGGAGCCTTGGTAATCCACAATGAGCTCTTGATCATCGCGGATTTCTACTGGTACTAGTTTGATCATGGGAAGATTACCTTTGGTCTCCATGACTCTCATTAGTTGGTGAATGAACTGCTCTCTGGTCCATTCCGCATTCGGATCGAGATCATTCGGCAATTCTAATCCGTTCACTGACCCTATGATCAGACTCTCAGCATACCAAGCATCGTTATCTGCTTTGGAAAAATAGTCAGTCGCTTGTGGCGCCTTTACAAAAGTGACCGCTGCCAAACTCAAATCAAAGGCATTTACCATCAGTTGAATACCTTGAGCAGCTGTAATCGTTTCGTTCGGTGCAAATTTGCTATCATCTACGCCTTTTATCACACCTTGTTGCTGTAAGGAAAGAATTTTATCCTTCGCTCCCGATTGGCCAAGATCCGTAAAAGCAGTCGTTGCAGCAAAGCTTGGTTGGGCGAAAGACACAGTTAGCAATGCAAGGAAGGAAAGAGAGATCATATTTTTTCTGATATTCATGGTAGCCACCTCGTCAATTTTTGAAGTTTCACTCCATTTGACGAGGAATGTCTGACAACGTTTCAGCTTTCTTCCGCAAAACTCTCGGATTCTTTTACACAAGGGGGAGCAGAGTACCATGGTTCTCCCACTTCCTTCATCACGGCGGGCGAATCATGCGCCAGTTTTGAGAAGATCATGAAAAGGACTGCTGAAGCTCTCAGCAGCCTTTTTGTGTTGCGCCCCAGAAATTGATTAAATGACACGTCTTCCGAGCTCAAAACGTTTTTCCCAGGAAGTTCCCTTGAAATTGGTTATCGTAACTCCAGGTTTACCGTACGTATGCAGCAGCTTATTGTCTCCAGCGTAGATGGCAACATGGGTAATATGAGAAGACGAGCTGCCGTAGCTGTGGAAGAACACAAGATCTCCTTTTTGCAGTTGATCCTTCGAGACTTTTTGACCGACTTTAGACTGTTGACGTGAGTCTCGTGGCAGACTTACTCCGACCTCTTTAAACACTCGCTGTGTAAAGGAAGAGCAATCAAATGTACGCGTTGTTTTTTTACTGGAACCAAATTTATAAGGGACGCCTCTATACTTCATTCCTTCTGAAATGACCTGATCGGCAATGTCGGAAGAGGGAGCCGTTTTACTAACTATCTGTTTATTCTGGCTACCATCAGTAGTACTTTCCTCAGTGGCAGTCAGGTCGTTATTTGTACCATCTTGCACCATCTGACTATATTGCTCATTATCAATCTGTTCCAGGTTCTGGTCATACTTATGTTCTTTCTGCTGTTTATCCGGAGTATGTGCAGCTGTGGAGATAAGACTTGTCTCAGAAGCCGCGTGGGCTTGTCCGCTCATGAGAAGAGAAGTTCCCATTAGAATAGCTACGACCGTAGTAGTGGTACCCTTCCAGTTTCGCTTTGTCATGATGTTCCTCCTTCTGAATGGTTGTTCATGTTGTGTGTTCCTCATCCACGCTCTTATCGTACAGAATAAAACTAAGATTCCCGGTAGAATTTCATGAGAGTTTCCTGAGAAAACTGTTGGTAAGATATTCAAACGGAGATGATATCCATGCCTACGCCAGATGGAAAAGGCTATTTGCTGCTTGTTGAAGATGAACATAACTTGGCAAGATACTTACAATTGGAGCTGGAGAATGAGGGATTTTCGACGGATATTGAATACGACGGACTTTCTGGATTAGAAAAGGCACTGACGATTGAGTACGACCTCATCCTCCTGGATGTCATGCTGCCCGAATTATCGGGGATAGAATTATGCCGGCGAATTCGGGAAACCAAAGATGTCCCCATTATCATGATTACGGCTCGTGGAGAGGTTCCGGATATCGTGACGGGATTAGACAGTGGAGCCAATGACTATTTGGCAAAGCCGTTTGCCATCGAGGAGTTGTTTGCCCGGATTCGAGTCTTATTGCGTCAGCGGGGATCAAAAGCAAACCAGGAGATAGTGGTTGGTCGCTTGCGTATCCAGCCCAACGCACGGCGAGTGTTCCTCGATGAAGAGGAAATCATGTTGACCCCACGCGAGTTTGATTTGCTTTATTATCTGGTTCAAAACAAGGAGCAAGCGGTCTCGCGAGAGCAAATTCTCACAGCCGTTTGGGGTTTTGACTTTATGGGGAATACCAACATCGTGGATGTGTATATCCGGTATTTGCGGAACAAGATTGAAAGTGATCCATCCGTGAAGCTGATACATACCGTCCGAGGAATCGGCTATACACTACGAGAGTAAAAGGAGAACGCAGTGCTTACACCTCGCAAATACTCACTCAAATGGAGACTGACACTATTTTTTAGCTCTGGCATGCTGGTTCTGCTTCTCTTTTTGTCTATTTTTATTTTTTTCAGCACCTCTAATCTCGTCCATCAACATGAGCAAAAATTACTGAATCAGAAAGCGACGGCCATCGCAGCCGATTTGAAAACAGAAATCACCGAAGAGGCATCGTTGAAGATTCCCTATCTGACGCGTCTGTTAACCAATTACGCTGACGTCAATCAATCCATTACCATCAGCGATCGAAACGGGAAGGAAATCGCTTCGATACAGGGAGCCAATTGGAGAAAAGACCCGGAAGACTATTATGAAAGGACCTTGGTCGCGAAAGAGCCTGTACAGCTGCCGTTTACAACCGAGCTTTTGTTTGTGCAAATTTCTACTACGACAGCGGCGCTTGAATGGTATTTTTCGATCTTGCTCACGATTCTTTTTCTCTCGTCCTTTTTTACGTTGCTTCTTTCGGCGATTGGAGGCTACTGGTTGAGTAACTGGGGACTGAAGCCTCTCGATCATCTTATCCAGCAAATCCATTCCATTTTCCCTCAACGTCTCTCCCAGCGAATTCACCATCATCACGTAGAGACTGAAATCTACGAGCTAATCCATGCCTTTAATCTGTTGTTAGATCGTATGGAAGAAGCAATGGTTTATCAGCAGCGATTCGTCACAGATGCCTCTCATGAATTGCGAACACCGCTCTCGATTATTGAAGGATATGTAAGTCTTCTGCAAAGATGGGGGCAGCACAAACCAGAAGTAAGGGACGAAGCACTTGCTGCAGTGGAGCAGGAGTGTAAACGACTTTTCAAACTCATTGATGACCTGTTGTCGCTAGCCAAATTGCAGCATACCTCACAAGTAGGCTCAACGAAAGTCGTGCAGCCATTAACTCCTTTGTTACTGGAAGTAAAGCAAGCGTGGGTACCCATTTTCCCTCCACAAATTAAGCTGCTGTTTGAATGGGAAGAAGCTCTTGTCCTTTTCATGGATCGAGAGCGGATTCGACAGTTATTGGACATCCTTTTGGACAATGCACGGAAATACACAGATGAAGGACAAGTGAGGGTACGAGCATATGGGGATGAAGAGGCAGTGCACATTGTGGTAGAGGATACGGGGATCGGTATTCAGGCAAAGGAGATTCCCCATCTTTTTAAACGATTTTATCGCGTAGACAAATCCCGTACGCGAAAAAGGGGAGGAAGCGGGATCGGTCTGGCCATCGCTCAAGCAATTGTCGCAGATCACGAGGGAAGCATCTCTATTGCTCCTTCCGCGGAAAGAGGCGTGATTGTTCATGTTTTGTTGAAAAAAGCAGGAATGGATGGATGACACGAATGATGAACGCAAGGGCTCTGTGGGCGTGCATTCCAGAGCCTTCTTTTCTCATCGTGTTCTGGTTTATAAACCTGTAAAATGAAAGGGAGTCAATACAAAGAGTCATTCTTGACGGAGGTGCTCAAAGTGGGTAAGTCCCATAAATACATACATAGCAAAATCGGAATACGCCAAGATCAGATGAAGGGTTTTCAGCATCCCCAATATGTCATTACAATCAATGACATCACTTTGAATGACTATTTGAATCAAAATACGCAGAGTCGTTCTTTTGATTTATTGGTTCCACCTATCGGGCTTTTTGATAATCGGGATCAGCAAAAAGTCCTTGAATTGCTTTCTTTTATAAATGTAGCTCTTCCTATTTTAGTTTGTTCGGATGACATGGATTTCTCTTGTACAGTTATCGCCACGAATGTAGAGGAGGGAGAGAATTACATCATTTGGAAAACCTTCGGATATGGGGTGGACATGTCAAAACCGATCCATGTTCCGCCATTAACCTTCGAAAAAGACGTGTATAGAGAATTTATTGAAGCGTTCAAAGGTTTTATTCAAAAGGAATTGATGACTAAATAATGATAGGCATTTCCTATCGAAATGATAACAACGATGCTATTGAACAATGATTCGCCTCGTCATAAACTGATCTTGACTCACGCATCAGCGAACCTCATCGCGTTTTACCGTGGCAATCAACTGCTCCATAAAAACTCGACTTGCCGCACATAAATATTTGTTTTTCCGGTAAACGATACCGATTTGTGCCGTGATACTTGGCTGTTGGATTGGAATTGTGCGAATCCGTTTATCATCGATATAGTCGAGGTAGCCTTTCGAAAGAACTGTGACACCGACTCCTTGCCCGACCATATTCGTAATCGATTCCATTGTGGTCATCTCCAAAACAGGCTGTGGCGAGAAGCCCAGCTCCTTACATCTTTCATCAATCAACTGACGCAAAAAGTATGTATTGGGCAATAAAATGGAGGCTGTTTCTTTCAAAATCGCAAGGGAAACAAACGGTTCCTTCGCGAGCGGATGATCCACAGGTACACCAATGGCCAGATATTCTGTATAGAGTGGAATGGTTTCCAGATCGTCATGCTCCATCGGTAAAAAAACAATCCCCAGATCGAGTTCGTTTCTCAAAAGTCCTTCATAAATATCACCAGTTCTCAACCCGAAAACAGACAATTCTACCTTCGGATAACGCTGGTGAAACTCGATAACAGTAGGCGGGAGCAAGTAATTAACAACCGTCAGCAGTACGCCAATCCTTAATGCGCCTCTGCTTAAGCCTTGCAGCTCGCTAATCGCTGCGCGTGCCTGTGACAACTCATGAAACACCTGGTAGCTATGGTGAAGCAATGTTTTGCCTGCATCCGTTATAACTGTTCGTTTGCCAATGCGATCAAACAAAGGCATGCCGATTTCATGCTCAAGCAGACGGATTTGCTGACTGAGTGAAGGCTGCGCAATGCCCAATTTCTCAGCTGCACGAGTAAAATTCAACTCCTGGCACAGTGCCATAAAGTATTCTAATTGCTTGAGCTCCAACGACCATCCCTCCGGCGATTTATAAATAAACAATAGGATTTTCCTATTATTATAAGACAAACCATTATGAAATCATATGAATGTAGTGTGCCATGCGCGCACATCTATGAAAGCATGAGGTGATCACTTGTGAATACTGAAATCCTATCGATAAATGTAGGGAAACCCAAACAAGTACAGTATCAAAACAAAGCGGTTTCTACCGGCATTTACAAAATCCCGACCACAAAAGCTCTTTATTTATCCTTTTTGAACTTGGAGGGAGATGGGCAAGCAGATCTTGTCCACCATGGAGGGAAGGAAAAGGCTGTATGTGTCTATCCCTATGAGCATTACCCATTTTGGGAGGCCCAATTGCAGAGGGAGCTCCCAATCGGTGCATTCGGAGAAAATCTAACGATCCGGGGATTAGTAGAAACGGATGTTTGTATCGGTGATACCTTTCAGCTAGGGGAAGCGGTCGTACAGATTAGTCAACCGAGACAGCCCTGTTACAAATTGTCTGTGCGTTACGGTGTACCTGAAATGTTGGTTAAGGTACAAGAGACCGGCTATACTGGTTTTTATTTTCGCGTGCTAAAAGAAGGTCTTGTATCTCATACGGATGGATTAATAAGACTGTCTAGTCATCCAAAAGCGATAACGGTCTCGTATGCAAACCGAATCATGCATCAAGAAAAAGACAATATCGATGGTATGAAAAAGCTATTGGAAGTAGAGGAGCTGTCCTCAAATTGGCGAGCGACTTTTACCAAACGATTATCCGGCGTGGAAATTGATACCCGTGAAAGGCTGACAGGCAACCAATCATAACGACAGTATTGGCAAGGAAGAATGTGATCGTTGTGAAGAACCAGCAGAAATTGCTCTTCAGAATAGTTACCTGTCATCAGGTAGCCACATAGGCTAAAGGGTAAAGCCTTTACACTGGAGAGGGGATTGAGATGTACAACAACTATTACCACCACTATCAATGGTATTATCCCGTGCTTGCCGGCTGGAATAACAACCATTTTCACTATGGGTGGAGTCCTGATTATTACAGCTGGAGCCATGCGAATGGGAATCGATACGGGAACCGTTATCAGAATACCATCGAATTGAGAGATTATGGAGCAAAGCCTTTTGTCGTGAATATTGACCAAGCCACAAAGCAAAACAACACATTCCGTACGGCATTATGGACTGGGAAGCACTTGCAGGTAACGCTAATGAGCATAAATGTTGGAGACGACATTGGTTTAGAAAATCATCCGAATACAGATCAATTCATCCGAGTGGAAGAAGGTCAAGGGCTTGTTCGGATGGGGGATCGCCAGGATCATTTAGATTTTGAACGAAGAGTCAACGATAACGATGCCATCATGGTCCCCGCGGGCACATGGCACAATGTTATCAATACAGGTAATACGCCGCTTAAGGTATATTCCATCTATGCGCCACCGCAACATCCCTTTGGCACCGTTCATGAGACAAAGGCCAGTGCCTTGGCTTCTGAGGAAAGCCCTCAATAAGAATCGAGCTAATAGGAATGGTGCTAGACATCACAGAAACCACCTCTAGAAATGGTCAGGTGGTTTTTCTGTTTGGACTTAAGCTTGTCTTACCTTGAGGCAGCGACTCAAAAATATTGGGGAAGGTATGGAGAGCACGCTTCTCATTCCTTGGTCTGGAACTGGCATGTATACAGCAATTTTTTACCGTTCGATACGGTTTTTTTACCCTTGCTGGTGACTTTTCGCTCTATTACGCTAAGAATGTACAAATCATACCATTTCATGAATCCAAATGTCTTGCATTGCAAATCCGTTAGGGGGTAGTCATGCCAAAAATCACTTTTTTAGGAGCGGGAAGTACTGTATTTGCCAAGAATGTATTAGGAGACTGCATGCATGTTTCTGCGTTAGAAGGCTCTGAGTTTGCCCTATACGATATTGATCCCCAAAGGCTAAAAGACTCTGAGAGTATGTTGAACAATTTAAAGGAAAGTACAGGTAGAGAGGTGACGGTCAAAGCCTATACCGACCGAAAGGAGGCATTGCGCGGAGCGAAATACGTGATAAACGCCGTACAGATCGGTGGTTATGACCCTTGTACCATTACCGACTTTGAAATCCCCAAACGTTATGGTCTACAACAAACGATCGCAGACACCGTGGGTATCGGTGGTATTTTCAGAAATTTGAGAACGATCCCGGTATTACTTGATTTTGCACGTGATATGGAGGAAGTTTGCCCGAATGCCTGGTTTCTCAACTATACGAATCCCATGGCTGCATTGACGGGTACATTGCTTCGTTTTGGCGGGATTAAAGCAGTTGGGCTTTGCCATAGTGTCCAAGTATGCGCACCTTATTTACTACAGTCACTAGGAATGGAAACAGACAATCTTCAGTATAAAATTGCGGGGATCAACCATATGGCATGGTTGCTGGAGATCACGAGAGATGGGGTAGACCTGTATCCGGAGATAAAACGGCGTGCAGCGGAAAAACAAAAGGCCAGACACGATGACATGGTTCGCTTTGAGCTCATGCTTCGCTTTGGTTACTATGTGACAGAATCCTCCGAACATAATGCGGAGTACCACCCATACTTTATAAAAGGCAGATATCCAGAGCTGATCGAACGCTTTCATATTCCGTTGGACGAATATCCGAGACGCTGCGTAGAACAAATAAACAAATGGACAGCCATGCGAGAAGACTTGGTGAACAACAAGCAAATCAGTCACGCTCGCACCCTAGAATACGCATCATACATCATCGAAGCAATGGAAACGAACAAGCCATTTACGATAGGTGGTAATGTTTTGAATACGGGAAGACTCATCAACAATCTACCGGAAAAGGCTTGTGTAGAAGTACCATGCCTGGTAGATGGAAACGGTGTTACCCCTACGTATGTTGGGGAGCTTCCTGAGCAGTTGGCCGCTCTCAATCGCACGAACATCAATACGCAGCTTTTGACAATTGAAGCAGCTATTACAAGGAAAAAGGAGCACATTTATCATGCAGCACTGCTCGATCCTCATACCGCTTCAGAATTATCCATCGATGACATTGTGTCTTTATGCGATGATTTAATTGAAGCCCACGGGGAGTGGCTCCCGCAATTTTCATAACAAGGCAAATAACAACCCGACAGCTTTTTTGTCGGGTTTCTTCCTGTTCACTTACTCGATCAGAATATGGGTGGTTGGCAAGCTGTTTTTGCATTCTCGAAATTGACCGGGGGATGTCCCAATGAGCTTTTTGAACACTTTGTTGAAATAGTTGGCATTTGCGTATCCGATTGCCAGTGCAATGTCATTGACGGAGAGGTTCGTTTGGGTAAGCAAATCCATTGCTTTTTCAATCCGAAGCTTGGTGATGTATTGAAGGGGAGTCGTATTCAAATATTCGCGAAATAGATTGATGAGGTAGTATCTAGATAATCCTGCCGCGTTTGCGATGTCTTGCAGCGATATGGTTTCCTTGTAATGAGTTTGGATAAAACAAACGGCTTCCGAAATCCGATCCGGTACCTGCTTGCTAGGATTATCTATATTTTTCATAAATCGATAACACTCCATGACGAACTCATATGCTTTTGCTGAAGAACAGTAAAGATCAGTCACGCGTTTTTCACAAACTTCCTGGTAAATCTTGAGCAAAAGCTGGACGAGCTTCGCTTCTGGTGGAATCGATAAGACAGGCCCCCCGTTCGCTTGTATGTACTTCCAGCATTCAGTAGCTTGGCTGCCAACAAGCGTGATGTAAACAAATTCCCAGTGATCACTTTCTCCGGAAAAATAGTATCGATGACAGCTAGGTACTTCCACCAGAAAGGTTTTTCCCGCCCGTAATGGGTATGACTTTTCCCCGATATCCAGTCGTCCGCTCCCCGAGATGGTGTATTGGAAGACATATGTCCCGACATCGCTTCGATTTAAGCCATCCCAATCGTAACTGGCGGAAGTTTGCCTTTGCCAGCCAATTGACCAAATATTGGCTGTTTCATTTCGAGAATCATCCTGAAAACGAAAGCCGTAGCTTCCATAGTTGTTTTTCTTACTGATCAAATACAGCAATATATTACCCTCCGATCACACTTTATTACGATTGATAGCCGTTTAAGCGGGATTTAAGATTAAAGTAACATGTTTTATCAGAAAATTCACTACATATTAAACGCAACAATTTTTTATCCCGAGGAGGAGACTACATGAAGAAATTCGTATCGACCATCGTTTGCGTTCTATTACTTTCCTCAATTTTTGTATCCGCTTGCAGCAATGAAATGGCTTCACCCTCGTCGAATCAGGTTACGCTTCGATTCGCTACCTGGGACACTGGGGAGAGCTTGAAGTATGAACAAGATATTGCAAAGCTGTTTGAACAGAAAAACCCTCATGTCAAAGTCCAAGTGGAATCCTATGCGGAAGGATATGACGATAAAATTGCCGCCTCCTTTGGTACGAAAAACCCGCCGGATGTGATGTATATGTGGAATTATCCTACCTATTATCAGTCTCTTCTGCCCATGGATGCTTTACTCGCAAAGGATACGGCTGCCAAGTCCATCACGGAGGACTTCTATGAAAACATCTTTAACTACCACAAGTTTGAAGGGAGCTCGTACGGATTACCCGTTGGCTTTGTCACCCGTGTCATTTACTACAATAAAAAACTTTTCGATGAAGCAGGCCTTCCTTATCCAACAGAAGGGTGGACTTGGGATGATTTTCGTTCGGCAGCTAAACAGCTGTCCAATCCAGCTAAAAAGCAATACGGGTTTGTCTTGAAGCAAAAAGACAATTCTTATGCCTTCCAAGAGTTCGTCTGGAGCAATGGTGGAAATTTCATCAGTCCGGATGGGAAGAAACTGGAAGGGTTCATGAACAGCCAAGAAACAAAAGAAGCGATCTCTCTATTTAGCGATCTGATTAAAGACGGAAGTGCCATCGTAGTGGAGAGCGACAGATACACAGAGAGCTTTAAGTCAGGCAAAATCGCTATGATCGAAAACGGCATTTGGCCATTGGAGGGATTTAAGGAAGCGGGGCTCGATTTTGGTACGGTGGAATTACCCGCCTTTCCTGGAAAGCCGGTAAAAGGTGTGATTCATTCGGCGGGAGTATCCATAGCAAAGGATACCAAGCAACTTGAGCTTGCGTGGGAGTTCGTCAAATTTTTTGTCTCTACAGAGGGAGCCAAAATACGGAAGGGCGACATGCCAGCGCTAAAAAGTGTCGCCAAGGAAACAAAAGTCGCAGAAGACCCATTGCGCAAACCCTTTTATTCCATGTTAGAGAAAGGCGATGAGGTACCGGCTTTCCTTCTCCATGCAAAATGGAACGAAATCGATAAAAATCTGGATTATGCCATTTCATCTGTTTTACTCGGAAAAGACCAGGCAGACCACGCCTTGGATAAAGCGGTGAAAATTTCGAATCAGTTCGTTGAAACGAAGTAACAAAGGGGCGATCTGAAAGATGATTTCGACCAATATTCAGACAAGAGAGAAGAGGGAACGAATCGAGAAAATTGCTGTTTCACAAAAGAAAAGGCGTGGGAATCTCACACCCTACCTGTTTATCTCCCCATGGATCATTGGATTTGTAGCCTTTACACTGGGACCTCTTTTGTTTTCGTTCGCCATCAGTTTCTTTGACTATCCAATAGTCGGTACTCCCCAGTTTATTGGTTTTGACAATTACGTGCAGATGTTTACGAATGATCCGATTTTTTGGGAGTCCTTAGGGGTTACCTTCAAGTTTGCTGCGATTCTGGTTCCGTTAAATATTTTGATATCGTTGCTGTTGGCCCTTCTATTACATCAGAATGTCGGAGGCTCCTCCTGGTATCGAACGATCTTTTATCTTCCGACAGTTATTGCAGGAGTTTCGTTGTCGCTTATTTGGGCCTGGGTCTATGACGGCGAATACGGCCTTCTGAATTATATTCTGTCATGGTTCGGCATTGAAGGTCCGCGTTGGTTAAGCGATCCGGAGTGGTCACTCTTTGCCATTGTTTTTGCGGGATTATGGGGGCAAGGTGTCATGATGCTGGTTTTTCTATCTGGACTGAAAAACATCCCCAAAGAATTGTATGAAGCAGCAGAGATAGACGGTGCTGGAGTCTTTTCCAAATTCCTCTCCATCACTCTGCCCATGCTCAGCCCAACTATGTTGTTTAATCTAATCACAGCGGTCATCAGTGCATTTCAGCAACTTACGTTTGCTTTGGTCATCACCAAAGGCGGGCCGTTGCGGTCGACTTATTTTTACGCCATGTACGTCTATGAGAACGCATTCCGTTATTTTAAGATGGGGTACTCAGCGGCAAATGCCTGGTTTATGTTCCTGATCATTTTGTCACTGACTTTTGTATTGTTCAAAACATCGAAAACCTGGGTGTATAACGAAAATGAAAGGAAAGGGAAGAAATAAACCAAACGTAGGGGGAGGTACGATGATTCAACCCAATCGTGTTTATAAATGGATGATTCACTCCGTACTATTTTTTTTCAGCTTTTTATTTCTTGCTCCATTTATCTGGATGTTTTTAACGGCTGTCAAGTCACCTCAAGAAGCGTTTGTTTATCCACCCGTATGGTTCCCATCCGAATTTCATTTCAGCAATTTTCTGGAGGCGTGGAACAAGCTGCCGTTTATGACTTTTTTGCTCAATTCCGTGATCGTGACAGGGCTAGGTGTGATCGGACAATTACTCGCTTCGTCCCTTGTTGCTTATGGGTTTGCCAGATTTGACTTCAAGGGGAGAGATACGTTATTCATGATTCTTTTGGCATCTATGATGATCCCCTGGGATGTGACAGCCATTCCTCAGTACATTGAATTTAATGCGCTCGGTTGGATCGATACATTGCTGCCTTTGATTGTCCCGACGTGGTTTGGAAGTCCCTTTTTTATCTTTTTATTCAGACAATACCTGTTGACAATCCCAAAAGAACTGGAAGATGCCGCACGAATAGATGGCGCCAACTCCCTGCAAATCTACTTGAAGATCATACTTCCGTTGATGTCTCCAGTACTTGTAGTGGGAGGCGTGTATCAGATGATCAATTCCTGGAATGATTACCTTGGCCCATTGATCTTCTTGAACGATCAAAGCAAGTATACGTTGACGCTCGGCCTGATGCAGTTTAAAGGGATGTTCGATGTGGATGTCATATCCGTCATGGCAACGACTCTCTTGATCTGCGTTCCTCCCATTTTTGTGTTTTTCCTAGCTCAACGATACATCATGGACGGAGCATCTACTACCGGATTCAAGTAAATCCATCATAAAAAGGAGGAGGAAGATGGTTCATCATATAGAGGCCTATCATGATTCTGTGCTTCGGGTCAAATTGCAAAACGAATGTACTGACGGTGACATCTCCTATGTACATGTCGTAATCGAATCAGATGAGGAAATTTCGTTTCCACAGGTTCAACTCGCATGGCATTACCCCGCGGTCAATATACAAGCGTACTGGCATCCTGGCAGTTTTCGCAACAAAAGTCTCGGAGTCGATTGGAGTAAAGGCTTTTCCTCCAAAGGTACGGTTGTTGCGCCTGTTGGTTGCTTTCTCAGTTCAGATGGACGTAATCGCCTTGCTATTGCTTATTCCAATGCAATCGAGACTGTCAACTTTCACATGGGCATCCGTGAAGAGGACGGAACAATTCGCTGTCAAATCACGCTTTTTTCAGAGCCTTCCAAACCGATGAAAAGGTATGAGGGAACCATTCGTATTGATCAAAGAGACATTCCTTTTGAACAAGCGATTCAGGCCATATCCTATTGGTACGAGAGCATGGATGCCTATCGGCCATGTATGATACCCAAAGCGGCAACATTCCCGATGTATTCTACCTGGTATTCTTTTCATCAAGAGCTTGTAGATAAAGAGATCGAAGAACAGTGCAGAATGGCAAAAGAGCTCGGATGCGACACCGTAATCGTGGATGACGGATGGCAAACAACCGATAACCAAAGAGGATATGCCTATTGCGGGGATTGGGAGGTCGCTCATCAAAAGATCGGCAACATGAAAGCACATGTGCAAAAAGTACAGGCTATGGGAATGAAATACATCTTGTGGTATAGCATGCCTTTTATCGGTTTGCATTCGAAAGCGTGGGATACCTATAAAGATAAGCTGCTGGTTTATCGAGAGCATCTGCAAGCAGGTGTTTTGGACCCAAGATATCCGGACGTCCGGGAATACTTGATTTCCACTTATGAAACTGCTCTGAACGAATGGGGCGTCGATGGCTTCAAGCTGGATTTTATAGATGAGTTTGATTTGAACAAAGCGAATGACAAAGCCCTCGAAAAAGATGGGAGAAGAGATTTTGACTCCGTTCAGGAAGCGGTTGAATGCTTGCTTGAAGGAATCTTCGCGCGGTTACACGCCAGGAAAGCTGATGTCATGATTGAATTTCGTCAAAAGTATATCGGTCCCTTTATGAGAAGGTTTGGAAACATATTTCGGGTTGCCGATTGTCCGAATGATGCCGTTACCAATCGGGTGGGGACGATTGATTTGCGGTTGTTCTCCGGTAACACAGCTGTTCACTCAGATATGTTGATGTGGAGCCCGGAAGATACGGTTGAAAATGCGGCCCTACAGCTCATTAATGTTTTGTTTGCGGTTCCACAGTTATCGATGCGCTTCGAGAAATTACCGCCGGAGCATATCGAAATGACAAAGTTCTGGTTGAAGTTTTGGAGAGAAAACAGAGACGTGCTTTTATTTGGAGAGTTACGTGCAGAAGCTCCCGAGTTACTCTATCCGAATGTTCAAGCGCGAAATTCATCGAAAGTAGTCATGGCAGTATTCGGTAGCCCATACGTGAAAGTGGTTGAGCCGGGCAATAAAAAGCTATTCATTATGAACGGGACACTACACCAAGAGCTGGTTTTGGATGTAGACAGAGAGTTACCTAACAGAGTAGTAGAGATTTATGATTGTTGCGGAAACCTGGTGTCTATGGCTCCGTTGGCAGTTCAGAAGGTGCCACATCGGCTGAAGGTAAAACCGTCGGGATTAGTGATCCTTACATGTTTGAAATGATCGATGCCGCTCCTTTTCAAGGGGCGGTATTTTTTTAGTGGGATAGATATTTTCTCAAGGATATTTTCAACCGGTATAGAATATTAACATTATTCACAATCTTCGTTTAAGGAAGGTATAAACCTATGGATAAAGAAGCTCAGCGAATCGACCTTAGACAAGAACAGTTCAACATGAAAGAGCTGCTTCAGTCACTGGTTGAAACGACTACGGATGCGATTTCAATTAGGGACATGCAGGGTCATATACTTTTTGTGAATAGTGCCTTTGAAAAAATCTACGGTTGGACATATCAAGACCTCCTGAATGACCCGTACTGCCTCGTACCTGAAGATCTCATTCACGAAACAAAGGAAATTTTCCACGAGGTTAAATTTGAAGGAAAAAATATTACGGGCTATGAGACCGTGCGTCAAAGAAAAAATGGTGAGATCGTTCACGTTGGTTTAACGGCTTCGCCTATAAGAGATCCAGAAGGTACGATCGTAGGCACTTCCGTTATCGCCAGAGATATTACGGACCGCAAAATGGCGGAAGAAGCACTCGTGAATAGCGAGGCAAAGTACCGCATCCTTGTAGAAAATACGAGTGATGTTATTTGCCAACATGATGTACACATGAATAATCTTTTTGTATCTCCTTCTATCGAACACCACTTGGGATACACTCAGGATGAATTTCTTCAAACGAATAGTTTTGATCTCATTCATCCTGATGATGTAGAAACCGTGAAAGATCTGCGTTCCTTAATCTCTATGCATCCCCAAAATGTTCAAATGGAGATTCGATTACGTCATAAAAATGGATCGTGGGTGTATTGGGAGTCACGTTGTGTTCCGATTATGTCTGAGAACAAAGAGATTGATAGCTTTCTATTCGTTTCACGCAATATCACCGAGCGAAAACACTCCGAAGAAGCCTTGCGCAAGAGCGAGGAACAGTATCGATTCATTGCCGAACACACGGCAGACTTCATTTCCGTCATAGATAAATTCGGTCACGTATCGTACAGTTCACCTTCTCATGTGAAGAAATTAGGTACGAGCCAAATTATTTTTGAAAACATACATCCAGAAGATGCAGCGCTCGTCTGTGAGCGATTTTCCACAATGATTCAGTTCGAAATCCCGGTTACATGTGAGTATCGATACAAACTGGAAAACGAGAAATGGATCTACCTTGAATCAAGAGGGATGCCGTTTTTTAGCTCAGATGGTGGAAATCAATACTTCATCAATATCACACGTGACCTAACAGAGAGGAAGCAAAACGAAGAGCTTCTCCGCAGAACAGAGAAGTTGTCCGTAATTGGTGAATTGGCCGCAAGTATCGCGCACGAAATAAGAAATCCGCTTACGGCATTGAAAGGCTTTATCCAATATTTGCGGCCAACACTATCGGGGGGTGCCACTTATACGGACATTATGTTGTCCGAGTTAGATCGAATCAACTTTATCGTGAGTGAGCTACTTGTGTTGGCCAAGCCGCAAACGCTGAATGTGAAGCGGATTCTTTTACACCCTCTTATTGAAAGCGTGGTAAAGTTTCTGGAATCAGAAGCAAATCGAAACAACACTTCGATCAACACAATATTCAGCGATATTCCGATAGCGATTAAAGGAGAAGAAAATCAAGTAAAACAAGTCTTTATCAATCTATTGAAGAATTCCCTGGATGCGATCACGACAAATGGCACAATTAGCATCGAAACCACATGTCTACCGAATAACCAAGTGCGGATTCGCTTTACCGATAATGGATGTGGCATTTCCCAAGAGCTGCTGCCCAGACTCGGTGAACCTTTTTATACAACGAAAGAGAAAGGAACAGGCTTAGGTTTACTTGTCAGCAATAAAATAATGAAAGATCATCAAGGAACCATCACCATCTCAAGTGAGATCAACAAAGGTACCACTGTGGAAATTATGTTTCCCATTTCGAATTAGGAAGGTGATTCAATGAATTCGCAAATCGCTATCAATAAGGTAGCTTACTCCAAATCCCCACCTACGTGTTCTGAAAAAGTCAGAATGAGTAGAGGGGGAGAAAATCATGTGGAAGAAGTCTCTGCTTCATCCGCTTGCAGTTCGATACAGCGTGTTTATGATCGGACTGGCGGTAATGGCGTTTGGTATTGGCATGATGATTGAGGCTCATTTAGGTGTTGCGCCGTGGGATACACTGCATATCGGATTACAGAAGACATTTGGACTGACCATCGGCATTTGGTCGCAAATCGTGGGAGCCATGATTATTCTCGCTTCCTACATCATTGGCAAGATCCGGCCGAACGTGGGTATGTTTTTAAACATGTTTTTCTTCGGGCTGTTTATTGACGTATTCATGTGGCTGAACTGGATCCCTACAGGAGAGACCGTTCTCGAACGAGCTATTTTGTTCGTTGTTGGTCTGCTCATCTATACGATCGGAACAGGTATGTATATTTCACCCCGATTGGGAGCCGGACCACGTGACAGTTTTATGTTAGCTTTACATGAACGAATGGGATGGGGCATCGGTAAAGTCAGGATCGGTATAGAGTGCACAGTCATGGTGTTAGGCTTGTTACTTGGCGGTCCTGTTTCTGTGGGAACTTTTGTGACGGCTCTTGCCATTGGACCGCTTATCAAGCAATTTATTCCGATGTGGGAGCGAATTTTGGCAAAATCATACGGAACGGCTTAGACCAGAGAAAAAGAAAAAGGGTGCTCATATTGAGTACCCTTTTCAGCTTTGTTGCAGCTTGCGTTCAGCCATATAGGATGCGATTCCCAAAATCAGACCCAGTGCTACGAGCACGGCACCCACCCATGGCAGAGAGGTTATATCAAGATGGGTAATAACCCAACCGCCAATGAAAGCACCAGCAGCATTTCCTAGATTTCCGGCGGAATGACTGGAAGTAGAAGCAAGCGCTGGCGCATTTTGAGCGAGGTTCATCACGCGTACTTGCAGCCCTGGAAATACAGCGAAAGAAGCAGCTCCCCAAAGAAATATGGTCAATACGGCAGCGATTGGACTGTACATGGTAAACGTAAACAGCGTTAAAATGACGCATATCGTGAAGTAAAGTCCGAGAATGGAAGGCATCAGCTTCCAATCCGCAAGCTTTCCGCCCACGATATTACCGATGGTCACACCACAGCCGAAGAGGACAAGAATCCAGGTTACATGATACTCAGCAAAACCAGTAATTTGCGTCAGCAGCGGCGTAATATACGTAAATACGGTGAATAGACCAGCGTTGCCTAGCGCTCCGATCAAGAGGTATAGAAGAAGCTTGGGCTTGAGTAGAGCAGTAATTTGCCCAGTGATACTCCCAGTGTTTTCTTGCCGCATGTTTGGGACGAAAACGAGTATTCCGACAAGTGCTATCATTCCCATGATCGCAATCGTACCAAATGAGGCTCGCCATCCCATGTGTTGACCGATGAAAGTACCCAGAGGCACACCAATAATATTAGCAATCGTCAGACCTGCCATCATAATGGAAACGGCAGCGGCACGTTTGTCAGGACTTACAAGACTGGAGGCTACAACAGCCCCAACCCCAAAGAATGTCCCGTGCGTCAATGCGGTAATCAGGCGTGCTCCCATCAATATATCGTAGTTGGGAGCAAAAACAGAGATTCCGTTCCCGAGAATAAATAGAATCATAAGGAGACAGAGTAGCTTCTTTTGGGGAATCCGGTGGGTGAGGACTGTCAGTATCGGTGCTCCGACAGCTACCCCTAGCGCATACATGGTAATGAGTTGTCCCGCAGATGAGATACTTACATGCAAATCCTCTGCAACATTCGGCAGTAGACCCATGATGACAAATTCCGTCATCCCAATGGCAAAGGAACCCACGGTAAGAGAGAGCAAAGAGATCGAAGACTTTTCCTTGTTGACCTGTTTCTTGGTAGTAGTTTGAGATAACGCCATGAAGTCAATACAACCTTTCTGCAGTATAAGTTGCGATGGAATTGTCGTTTTAACGTAGCGGGTAAAGATTACCTGTTCTATTTTGTTAAGTCAAGGTATTCTTTTTACGCATATATTTAAAAAGCGGTAATTCCTGCACCAAGGAACTACCGCTTTATTCGTTATCAGGCGAACCTTCGATATCCA
This sequence comes from Brevibacillus sp. HB1.3, assembly GCF_013186635.1. NCBI lineage: Bacteria > Bacillati > Bacillota > Bacilli > Caryophanales > Paenibacillaceae > Brevibacillus > Brevibacillus sp. HB1.3. The sequence continues at coordinate 774,595 of NZ_JABMIT010000001.1, forward strand.
TCCAGCATTGCCTTTGTGCCAGAAACCCCAAAAATAGGGGAAGGTACCTATTTGAAACGCTCCCCTTTGTCTCTTACGATTGGATAAAACAAAACTTGCAGCTTGGAGGACCTATGATGGATCAAAGTCCGACTTATTTTGAACGATCTGGTGAAGAAGCAAAAGCGATGGATAACGGGTATCTGAAGCAAATCTTCGATCACTTGCAGGACGGGATTATACTCATGGATCAGGAACGAAAAATTATGGTGATGAACCCATCCGCAGAGAAAATGACTGGTTGGAAACGAGGAGAAAAGGTCCCGTTCTGCTCCTACTGCCAAAACAGAGAGTTGGCACCGGGAGAAGAACGCTGCTATTTGCTTGCCAAACGGGAGATTCCCTATTTTCTTTCTGCGATGCCTACCTATGAAGGTCGGTTCGTAGACATGGAAATGAGCACGGCTGTTATCTATGAAAATGGTGAACAAAACATGCAGGATGTCCTATTAGTTTTAAAAGATATGACGGTCAAGAAAAAAGAAGAGGAGGTCAGAATCTCCAAGCAGGTGCTGCAAAAAACGCTAGAAGCTCAAGAAAATGAACACAAACGCCTGGCCCGGGAGCTGCACGACGGCGTAGGACAATCCTTGTATTCTGTTTCAGTAGGTATTCAGGCCATTCAAGCACGCCTCAACGAGAGGGGACAATTCCGGGAATTCATGCAAGAGATTGTGAATGAGCTGGAAAAAGCAATACAAGACGTCAAGCTGTATTCTCTACAGCTGCGTCCGCATAGTCTCGATCAACTGGGGCTGATTCCTACCGTACAGCATCTTGTTTCTAGCTTGAACAAAGCACATCAGGATGTTTCCATTACCTTTTCTTACAGCAATGTCAGTGATCATTTTCAGCCAAACTTGGAAATCAATCTGTACCGTGTCATCCAAGAAGCCTTACATAACGCACTGAAATACGCGAAGGCCACACTCATTGAAGTCATCTTGTACAAGGAAGACGACCTGCTGACTCTGCTGATTCAGGATAACGGAATCGGTTTTGTGCGCGATCAGGTTCAGGTTGGTCTGGGCCTCAAACATATGGAAGAGCGAGTGGATCAGATGGAGGGGACTCTTCAGATTCAATCCGTGCTCCACGAAGGTACATCGATCAAGGTCACGGTAGCAGGACAAGGAGGGAGAGTAGAGTGATACGAGTGCTTTTGGTTGATGATCACACGATGATTCGGAAGGGATTGCGTGTGCTTCTCGAAAGTTACTCTCAAATTAAAATTGTCGGAGAGAGTCATACAGGCAATGATGCCATCGTGAAAGCCAATCAGCTAAAACCCGATGTGGTGCTGATGGATTTGTCATTGCCGAATGGGCTGGATGGATTTACCGCAAGCAATGAGATTCGCAAGTCGAATCCTTTGGTGAAAATCGTCATATTGACCATGCATGACGAGGAGATTTTCGTCCAGAAGGCCATCACGGTCGGAGCCCATGGGTACATTTTGAAAAACAGCCATGGAGAACTGCTGTTTCAAGCCATTGTGGAGGTTTACAGAGGCAAGTGCTTTTACAAGACTTCTGTATCGCAAGAAATCATCAATCTATGGCTGAGATCGGATGCCAAGACGTTGCCTTCTGTTTTAACGCTGCGAGAAAAGGAGCTTGTCAGACTCATTGTGCTCGGCTATACCAATAAGGAAATGGCGGATAAGCTATTGATCAGCGTCAAAACCGTGGAGAACCACAAAACGAATATCATGCAGAAACTAGGATTGGATTCCAAGCATCAATTGATCCAATACGCCATAAAAAATAGATATCTCGATCTGGCGTTTTAATGGTTTGAATCCAAAAGTAGGGGACTTCCCCTATATGGAAAAAATGTCAGCGGAATAAACTGAATAGAGAGACTGCATCTTATGAACGAACATCGTATGATTGGAAACCAAATGGTCGTCGAAGGAGGAGCTATGGCAAAACAAGTTCATTATTCGGTTGTGATCGTGGGAGCAGGCTCAGCAGGTATCTCTGTTGCTGCCCGTCTCGTCCGTGCTTCCAAAAGGCTCATGGGACAAGTCGCCATCATCGATCCTGCATCCAAGCATTATTATCAGCCTTTGTGGACATTAGTCGGAGGTGGTGCCGCGAAAAAGGAGGAAACCGAGCGTGATCTCTCCTCTCTGATTCCCACAGGCGTTGACTGGATCAACGATGCGGTCACCATGTTTCAACCGGAACAAAACAGGCTTAGTACGAAGCAGGGAGCCGTCTTTTCCTATGATTACCTCGTTGTTGCTGCCGGACTGCAACTTGATTGGGAGGGGGTAAAGGGTTTAAAGGATGCCGTCGGGAAGAACGGCGTTTGCAGCAACTACGCATACCAAACGGTAGAAAGTACATGGGAAGCCATCCGTAGTTTTAAAGGTGGGACTGCCATTTTTACCCATCCGAATTCACCTGTAAAATGCGGTGGAGCCCCTCAGAAAATCATGTATCTGGCCGATGATTACTTTCGCAAGTTAAAGGTTCGCAACGACTCAGCGATCATTTTTGCATCAGCGAAAGGAAGTATTTTTGACGTTCCCACGTATGCCAATACCCTCAATAAGGTCATTCGTCGCAAGAACATCGAAACGAGATACAAGCATAACCTATTGGAGGTACGGGCGGATACCAAAGAAGCCGTCTTCGAGAATCTGGATACCAAAGAGCAGGTAGTATGGAAGTATGACATGCTTCATGTGACCCCTCCCATGAAAGCGCCCGATTTCATTGCAAGCAGCGCATTGGCAGACACAGGAGGCTGGGTCGATGTCGATCCATTTACGCTTGTCCACAAGAGATTTCCTACAATTTTCGGTATTGGCGATTGCGCGAATCTTCCCACGTCCAAAACTGGAGCTGCTATTCGCAAACAGGCGCCCGTTGTCGAGAAAAACCTGCTCGCGCTGATCAATGGTAACCCATTGACTGCCAAGTATGACGGTTATACATCCTGCCCACTCGTAACGGGGTACAACAAGCTAGTACTCGCCGAATTTGATTACAACCTGAAGCCGTGCGAAACCTTTCCTTTTGACCAATCCAAAGAAAGATTCAGTATGTACCTGATGAAAAAAGAACTGCTCCCTATCCTTTATTGGAAAGGCATGCTAAAAGGATTGATGTGAGGCAGTTTTCGAAAGAAGAGGAGACATCCATTTTGCACGATCTGGAATCACTCCGGTATCTGCATGAGTTACTCGCGGAAAAAGCAAACAAATCATAGACAGGTTAAGGGAGGAATACACGATGTTATTGCGTTACTTTTATGATGAGAAGCTGGCCCATGCATCTTATCTGGTCGGCTGCCAAAAAACCGGGGAGGCGATTGTAATCGACCCCGCCCGTAATCTGGCTCCTTATTTTCAAGTCGCCAAAGCAGAGGGAGTTACCATTGTAGCCGTCGCCGAAACCCACATTCACGCTGACTTTGTATCTGGTGCCAGGGAACTGGGCGCAGTTCATCAAGCGAAGCTGTTTTTATCCAATGAGGGCGATGAAGATTGGAAATATCAATACGTGAAAGGCTTGAACCATCAGCTTGTGCACGATGGGGATCGCTTTTTTATCGGAAACTTGCTATTTGAAGTCATGCATACCCCTGGCCATACACCTGAGAGTATCTCCTTCCTTTTGACAGACCTTGGAGGGAATGCAGATCGCCCCATTGGGATCTTCACCGGAGATTTCGTCTTTGTCGGTGATATCGGCAGACCGGACTTGCTTGAAAAAGCGGCGGGAATGAAGGGGACGTCCGAGTTAGGTGCAAGAGCCATGTTCCAATCCCTCCAAAAATTCAAGCAACTGCCGGATTATATGCAGGTATGGCCAGCTCATGGCGCAGGAAGTGCTTGCGGGAAAGCATTAGGGGCCGTGCCGTCTTCTACCGTCGGCTATGAAAAGCTCTTTAACTGGGCGATGTCACACACGAGTGAAGAGGAATTCGTTCAGGCACTCCTGGATGGACAACCAGAGCCGCCAACGTATTTTGCCGTGATGAAACGCGTGAATAAGGAAGGCCCTCCTTTGCTCAAGGAGCTCCCTGTTGTTCAAGAGTTCAACTCGCTAGAAGCGGTAAAGGAATCGCTGGAAAACGGACAGATGATCGATACGCGACCTTTCCAGAAATTTGCGAAGGGGCATCTGGCGGGAACACTTCACATTCCCTTCAACAAGTCATTTGCCAACTGGGCGGGCTGGATTGTCGATTACGATCGCCCCGTTCAGATCCTGACCACCCCAGATGAGCTGGACGAGATTTTGCAAGCCTTGCGTGCTGTTGGGATTGATCTTGTCACTGGCTTTATCGACAGCTCCAAGCTAATGGAAAGGGAATTGTCTTCGCTCGAGACAATTGAAGAGGTAACACCGCTGGAGATTGCAGACCGGGTGGAAAAGAGTGAGGTTCACGTAGTAGATGTACGTAATCTGGCTGAGTGGAAGGAAGGACATATTCAAGATGCACAGCACATCATGCTCGGTTCACTCGCCATGCGGCTAGATGAGCTTCCTCACGATAAACCGCTTCTCGTACAATGCCGTTCCGGTGCCCGATCCGCTATAGGTGCAAGCATTCTTAAAGCAAACGGATTCAAGGATGTAATGAATTTGAGCGGCGGAATCTTACAATGGCAAATAGACGGCTTGCCAGTAGTAGAACGAGGATAAAACGAAATCAAAGCGAGTTGCTGCAAAGGGTGAGCCTATGACTATCGACCTAGTGATCACGCTGTTTATTATCGGTTTCGTGGGATCGTTCATCTCTGGTCTCGTCGGAATCGGGGGCTCCATCATCAAGTATCCGATGCTACTGTACATTCCGCCCGCCCTTGGATTCGTTGCTTACACAGCTCACGAAGTATCCGGAATAAGTGCCGTCCAAGTATTTTTTGCCACCCTAGCAGCTCTTTGGACTCTGCGGAAAGATAGGCTTATTCATTACCAGCTCGTTGTGTACATGGGAAGTGCCATTATTGTCGGGAGCTTGCTTGGAGGATATGGAGGAAAATTTCTTTCGGCAGATGCCGTCAATATCGTTTACGCCATCCTGGCCACGATTGCTGTAATCTTGATGTTCCTGCCAAAAAAGGGAGTGGACGAACGTGAACAGACGACCAGGGTTATCTTTCATAAACCAACAGCTGTCTTATCTGCTTTGATGGTCGGAGGTGCCTCCGGAATTGTCGGGGCAGCGGGCGCTTTTATTTTGGTTCCCATCATGCTGATCATCCTCAAGATACCGACAAGAGTTGCGATTGCTTCCTCTCTTGCCATCACTTTTCTATCTTCCATTGGATCGACGATAGGGAAATGGATGGCAGGGGACATATTGCTGTGGCCATCCGTGATCATGGTTATCGCCAGCATCATGGCAGCGCCGCTCGGTACGAAGGTCAGCAAACGTTTGGGCACGCGGATTCTCCAATCCATTCTTGCCTTGTTGATCCTAGCCACCACGATTAAGATTTGGGCTGACATCCTCCTATTCATACGTGTATGAAGATTTACTTTTTTTACAAACAAAATAAAGAAAAATCAATTGTCATGGAACAGCATTGACATATCCGAGTAAAATGATAAGATAAAAAAGAATTTTACAATGAAATTAAATTTCATAGAACATTCTTATCGAGAGTGGTGGAGGGACTGGCCCGATGAAACCCGGCAACCTTGGTCTGATTGACCTTACGGTGCTAATTCCTGCGGAGTTATTCTGCGAGATGAGAAGGTGGGAAACGTGCAATCGCCCCTCTTCTTTTCGGAGAGGGGTTTTCTATATTTATAATCCATAGTATTCATATCGTTTTACTATGTGTAGTTCAAAGGAGGAAACAACGTGCTTTATTATGCAGTCAAGCGTGGCTTTCTCATGATCGTTACGCTGTGGATGATTGTCACGGTAACGTTCGTGACCATGCACCTGATTCCAGGTGATCCATTCGCATCAGATGCCAAAATGCTTCCAGAAGAAGTGGTGGAGAACATGCGAGCGGAGTACAACCTGGATCAGCCAATCACGGTACAGTACCTGCTCTATCTAAAAGGATTGCTGCAATTTGACTTGGGGCCCTCTATCCAGTCCAAGACGAGGGATGTGAACACACTGATTGCAGAGGGATTTCCCGCATCGGCTGTTCTGGGACTCCAGTCGTTTGCGGTCGCACTGGCAGGTGGAATCACACTGGGAATCGTAGCGGCACTCTATCACAATCGAACCTTGGATTTCTTGTCCATGTTTGCTGCCATCATCGGGATCTCCGTCCCCAGTTTTATTCTCGCGCCTCTGTTGATCAAGTACTTAGCGGTCAAATGGGAGCTTTTACCCGTCGCTGCATGGGGGAGCTGGGAGCACTCGATTCTTCCAACACTTGCGCTCGCTATCGGTCCGCTCGCCATCATCGCGCGCTTTGTACGAGCCAGCATGCTTGAGGTTTGGCAACAGGAATACATAAGCACGGCAGAGGCTAAAGGGCTTGGCACCTTTTCCATTGTCGTTAGACACGGGATGCGCAATGCCATCCTGCCTGTTCTTACCTTTATCGGTCCGCTGTTTGCCAACCTGATGACCGGAACCTTTGTGGTGGAAAAGATTTTCGCGATTCCCGGGCTCGGCAAATACTTCGTGGAAAGCATTTTTAACCGCGATTATCCCGTTATTTTGGGAACCACTGTGTTTTACAGCTTTGTGCTCATTTTTACTTTGTACATCATCGACCTGCTGTATCGGGTGATTGACCCGCGCATCAGATTAACGAGTGGAGGGAAGTAGCATTATGGCCAATCAGGCAACACAACTGGATTCCCTGTTTCGACCAGTCGACCGAAACCGGCTTTCTGAGGAAATTCGGGAGCGTCCGAGTCTTGGGTATTGGCAGGAGGTATTGCAGCGGGTATTCAGTAACAAGCTGGCAATGCTAGGGTTCTTCCTGCTCGCAGCAGTGGTGACCCTCTCAATCATCGGTCCGCTGCTCGTTCCCCACAGTCCACATGAACAGTCTTTGACGAAAGGAAATCTGCCACTGTCAGGTGAGCACTGGTTTGGAACGGATGACTTGGGCCGGGACATGTGGGCACGTACCTGGGCAGGCGGACAAATCTCTTTGTTTATTGGTGTGGCGGCAGCAGCCATCGACCTCGTGATTGGTGTATGCATCGGCGGGATATCCGGTTACATGGCAGGGAGGAACAAGCTGGGCGACCATGTAGACAACATCCTGATGCGGTTGGCCGAAATTCTGTACAGCATTCCGTATCTGCTGGTGGTAATCCTGCTGATGGTGGTTCTGGAGCCTGGACTCGCAACCATCATTATTGCCCTTTCGTTAACAGGCTGGGTGGGGATGGCCCGCCTGGTCAGAGGACAAATCATGCAGATCAAGCGGCAAGAGTTTGTGCTGGCCGCAGAAAAACTGGGCACCTCACATACCAAAATCATCATCAAACATCTGCTTCCGAATACGATCGGCGTCATCATCGTCAACCTGACCTTCACGATCCCGCACGCGATTTTCGCCGAATCATTTCTCAGCTTTCTTGGGCTGGGTGTGCAAGCGCCAACAGCCAGCTGGGGAACCATGGCCAACGACGCGCTGGCGGTTATGCTGAGCGGACAATGGTGGCGGCTGTTTTTTCCGGGATTCATGATTTCGCTTACGATGTTCGCGTGCAATGCACTCGGGGACGGTTTGCAGGATGCACTGGACCCACGGATCAGGAAATGAGGGGGAGTACATCATGAAGCCTTTATTGGAAGTAGATCAGCTACGCGTCTCCTTTCGCACGTACGGTGGAGAGGTGCAGGCAGTAAGAGGGGTTTCCTTTTCTGTGAAGGAGGGAGAGACGCTGGCGATTGTGGGGGAAAGCGGCTGCGGAAAAAGTGTGACAGCTCGGGCATTGATGGGGATGATTCCACCCCGATCTGGTCAGGTAAAAGGAGGCAGCATTCAGTTTCGCGGGCGTGAACTCACTGGGTTGACGAAGCTGGAATGGCAGCAGGTTCGCGGCTCGCAGATCGGTATGATCTTTCAGGACCCGATGACCTCGCTGAACCCCACGATGAAAATCGGTCAACAGATTGCAGAAGGGCTGATCAAACATCGAAAGCAAACGAAGACGGAAGCAAAGGAAGAGACGCTGAAACTGCTGGAGAGAGTAGGTATTCCAGAGGCGGCGAGGCGATTTGAACAATATCCGCACGAGCTAAGCGGAGGAATGCGGCAGCGTGTCGGAATCGCTATGGCGCTTGCCTGCCAACCGCAGTTGATTATCGCGGATGAACCGACGACGGCGCTCGACGTGACCATTCAGGCGCAGATCCTTCGTCTGATGAAGGAGTTGCAGGAGCAGTTAAACACGTCGATCATTTTGATCACCCACGATCTGGGCGTAGTCGCAGAGGTTGCCGATCATGTAGCGGTCATGTACGCAGGTGTAGTGGTGGAGAGCGGCCCGGTAGGAGAGATTTTTGACAATCCGCGCCATCCATACACACAAGGGCTGTTGCAGTCTGTGCCACGGCTCGAAGCAGGTAAAAAAGAACGGCTGATCCCCATCGAAGGGACACCCCCGGATCTATTTCGTCCACCTGCCGGGTGCCCTTTCGCTGCCCGTTGCCGGTTTGCCATGGAAATTTGCCTGGAGCATATGCCGCAATCAAATTCGTTTTTCAATCAGCATGAGGCCAGCTGCTGGCTGAACGACCCGCGTGCCCGGGGAGCAGAAGTGTGGATGGTAGCAGGGAGGGAGACACATGGGTGACAACCTAGTAGAAGTGGAGAATCTCGCGAAATCGTTTGAGATTGGCAAAGGCCAACGGGTTAGAGCTGTTGACCGCGTATCTTTTGAAATCAGGCGAGGGGAGACGCTTGGAATCGTTGGGGAAAGCGGCTGCGGCAAGTCTACGCTGGGCAGGACGATCGTGGGCCTGTACCCGGCTACTGCAGGGCGCATCCTTTTTCAAGGCAAAGATATCGCCAGGATGGATCGACGTGAGCGACGGGAAGCAAATCGCCACATGCAACTGATCTTCCAGGATCCGCAGGCCTCACTCAATCCGCGGTTGCGGGTAGGCGACATCATCGCCGAAGGAATCGACTCCTATGGATTGGCAAAAGGAAGAGAGCGAGAAGAGCGCATCTATCGGCTGCTCGAGCTAGTAGGATTGCACCCAAGCCACGCCAAACGTTTTCCGCATGAATTTAGCGGCGGACAGCGGCAGCGTATCGGAATCGCTCGTGCGCTTGCGGTGGAGCCCAGTTTTATCGTGGCAGACGAGTCCATCTCCGCACTGGATGTCTCCATTCAGGCGCAAATCGTCAATCTTTTAGCCGATCTTCAGGCAGAGCGGTCTATCACCTATCTATTTATCGCCCATGACCTGTCGATGGTGAAGCATATCAGCGACCGGATTGGCGTGATGTACCTGGGGCAGATGATGGAGCTTGCACCGAGCGAGGAGCTGTTTGCCACGCCGCTACATCCTTACACGCAAGCCCTGATCTCGGCAATGCCCGTCTCCCATCCAGCCCAGCGCGAAGAGCGGGAGCAGATTGTACTGACTGGAGAACCACCCAGCCCAATTCATCCGCCAAGCGGTTGTCCGTTTCGCACCAGATGTCCGGTTGCCCAAGGCGTTTGCGCCGAAACAGCACCGGATTGGAAGGAGGTGAGGCACGGACACTGGATCGCTTGCCATCTTGTACAGTAGACAGAGGAGAACAAGGAGGAAATCATCATGAAAAAGGGATTGCTTACTTTTGTTGCATTGCTAGCTCTCGCTGTGCCTGCGCTTTCTGCGTGCGGCAGCGATAAATCAGCTGCATCTTCCGATCAACAGACGGGGACAGCTATCAAACAAGTCATGACCGCTAATCTACGGGGCGAACCGTACACATTAGACCCGGCATTCGCTTCCGATACCACATCGTACTGGGTAATTGATCATCTGTATGAAGGTTTGTACCGATACAGCCAAAATGGGGACATCAGCGAAGGCGCAGCCGAAAAGGTGGAAGTCTCCCCGGACGGCAAAACCTACACGTTTACTCTGCGCCCCGAGATGAAATGGTCGAACGGCGATCCGCTGACGGCGCATGACTACGAATACTCTTGGAAGCGTGTGTTGAATCCACAGACTGCCGCCTATGAACCATCTGCACTCTACTACATACAAGGCGCGGAGGCATTCAACACGGGCAAAGGCAGCGTGGATGACGTTCAGATCAAAGCAAAGGATGACCGAACACTCATCGTTGGACTGAAAGATCCGATCACCTATTTCCCGAAAATCATGATGAGTCGCGCTTATCTGCCAGTGAACAAAAAAGTCGTGGATGCAGACAAAAACTGGGCGTCCGAAGCGAAAGGCATCGTAACCAATGGCCCGTACACCGTGGAGAGCTGGGACCACAATAGCCAACTGACAATCGCCAAAAGCCAGAGCTACTGGGAGAAAGAAAAAGTAACGATGGACACCGTCCACTTCAAGATGGTAAACGAAGCGACTACCTACTACCAGATGTTCAAAACAGGAGCACTTGATCTGATTGATTCCCTGCCGATCGACGTGATTGAGCAGGAAAAAGAAAAAGAAGAGTACAAATCATTCCCGGACTACAGCATTTATACGTACACGTTTAACGTAGAGGAAAAGCCGTTTACGAATGCGAAAATTCGTCAGGCCTTTTCCTACGCGATCGATCGGGACATCCTGACGAAAAACGTGACCAAGGGAGGCCAGCTTCCAGCGTACGGCTATACGCCATTTGGGGTGAAAACTCCTTCGGGTAAGGACTTCCGCGAAGAAGTAGCACCTTACTATCAGTTTGATCCGGCCAAGGCGAAGCTGCTCCTGGCTGAAGGCTTGAAGGAAGAAGGCTGGACAGAGCTGCCGCCGATTACGCTGAAATACAGCACCGCGGAAAACCACAAGAAGATCGCCGAAGCCCTGCAAGAAATGTTCAAGCAAAATTTGGGTGTGCCAGTGAAGCTGGAGAATCAGGAGTGGAAAACATACATCGATACGTTCAAGCAGAAAAACTTCCAGATTGCCCGCATGGGTTGGGGCGGCGATTACCTTGATCCGCTCGCGATGCTGGAGCTATATACTGGGAAAAGCTCCCGCAATTTCACCAACTGGGCCAACCCGAAGTTTGATGAGCTGATCGAAAAAGCAAAGGTCGAGCAAAACGAGGAAGCACGCATGAAGCTTTTGCATGACGCTGAAACCATTTTGATGCAGGACATGCCCGTCATCCCGGTTTTTTTCAATAACGAAAACTACCTCAACAGCAAAAAGATCGAAGGCGTCCGTTTCAGTGTAACCGGGACACCGGATCTGCGTTGGGCGAAAAGAGTGGCAGAGTAACGTTTCATAAAATGCGGTCGTAGACTACGATAACAAGGAGCAGTTTGCCGAGAGCAACTGCTCTTTGTTGAAACTCGTTTCCCAAATGATGAAAGTATCCTACAATAAGAAGAAACTCACGAACGAGGGGGTATAAAACTAATGACAGTAACCTTACATTCACTAGAGTTCATCAACCGCCGTCAAAAACTCGCGGAAAAAATGCCTGATCACAGCGCAATTGTCCTTTTTTCGGGGGGTGTCAAGACACGCAGCAATGACGATAAATACCTGTTTTCACCGAACCGCAACTTCTATTATCTAACCGGCATTGCGCGCAGCAACCTCATTCTCATGATCACGAAACGCGCTGGCATCGTGAACGAAACGCTATTTCTTCAGCGCCCAAATGAACTGGAAGCGAAATGGACAGGGGCCGTCTTATCGGATCAAGAGGCGAAAGAGCAGTCTGGTATCGAACACTTCGACTATCTCGACGAGTGGCTGGAGTCATTTGGAACCTTTATGAGACGCTGCGAAGGCAAGTGCTCGCTCTATCTCGACTTGTATCGCTATCAGTGGAGCGACGAGCTGACCCCTGCAGAGATTTTTGCTGAAGACGCGCAGAAGAAATACCGGACCCTGCAGATTCACGATGCGGGCCCATGGCTGAAAGAACTGCGTATGTTGAAAAGTCCAGCAGAGATCGGAGAAATCAGACGTGCGATTGCGATCACGGATGAAGCAATCCGTCGCATGTGGTCGCATGCACGTCCTGGAATCATGGAATATGAGCTAGAAGCGTACTATGATTTCACGTTGAAGTCGCATGGTGTTCGCGAGCTTCCTTATTTACCTATCATTGGTAGCGGTATCAATGCTACGATCTTGCACTATGAAGCGAATGATCAGCGTGCAGAAGATGGTGATTTGGTCCTCCTCGACCTCGGTGCAGTATCGAATTACTATGCGGCTGATATTTCGCGAACGTTTCCCGTGAACGGTCGCTTTACAGAACGTCAGAAAGCGATCTATCAGCTCGTGCTCGAAGCAGAAATCAAGACTATAGAAGCAGTCAAGCCTGGTGTCACACTTACACAACTCAATGATGTGACGAAACAAGTCCTGACAGAAGGCCTGCTACGTCTCGGTCTCATCCAAGACAGCAGTGAGCTGTCTAAATACTACTATCACTCCGTGTCCCATCACCTTGGACTGGATACGCATGATGTCTCGGATTACAGTGCTGCTTTGCAACCCGGCATGGTGATCACGATTGAACCAGGTCTGTACATAGAGGAAGAAGCGATTGGCATTCGGATTGAAGATAATGTGTTAGTAACAGCAGACGGCTACGAGGTGCTCTCATCGCAGATTCCGAAGGAAATCGAAGAAGTGGAATTGTTGATTGGGAAAAAGGAATAGCGAACGTTTAAAAGAAGGGGTACGATGAACGCTATAAAGCTCCGGGGTTTCCCCCAGTCGCTTTATGGAAGGGGAAGCGCTTGCTGTATTTTTTGCAAGCCATGAGAAGACTGCACAGGATGGCTGGGGAATCGAATCCCCACGAGCAGCCTTCCATTTTTCGGCCACTTTTTTATAGGATTGGGTACGGATGCAAAGGTAAAAGCGCCAGACGAGTTGATTCATGTTATGAGAGAAAGCTGGACAAACTAATGGCGCAATATCAGTAAAGATTGATAATTGAGTCTAAAACTAACTACCTTTTTTATCAAGGTCATTTATTTCTCTTTCAATCAGAAACACTGAAATTTCGAATGCTTCTATCCGCCTTTTCGCTAAGGTAATTTGAGATTTATATTTATTGGGATTTTCTTTCGCTTCGAAAGTTTTTACTGTTTCTCTTAGTTTGTGTAAAGTTGAATCAATTTGACGTTTTGCTTCAACTAATTCAGATATATTAAATTCCATTTAAATACCTCCCCGATTTTTAACGTAATGATTATTAATTCTGCACTTCGTCTAGCGGGCAAAATAATGTATCAGAATACTGAGGGGATTGTCAAGAATACAGCGGGAGTCTAGGACTTTATTTTCTGGTCCATGGCTACCGCTGTTTTGATCGGGAGGTGTAGTCTGAATTTTTTTTATCTTCGTACATTAAAACGATAAGATATATCTTATGCATCTTCCAAAAATAACCATTTGGTTGTAAAATAAAGCAAAACTAAAAGGGTGATCCATTATGGGGGGACTGCTAGGGACATTGCACCAGTCGCTGCGGTCAGAAATCGAACAACATCGGAGAGCACGCGGTTATACATTGAGCAAACTAGGGGATTTAACTGGTATTAATCCGGGCACATTGAGCGAGATTCTAAATGGGAAGCCGCCTCGGGCTATTACGATCAGTCAATTAGACGCGCTCGCTGAGGTGTTTGGCTACGAGCCAGGCTGGATGTATGAACTTTATCCCGATGAATGTTTATATGAAGGGAAAATTTCGCGCCCCCGATTGATACCTTACTTGATTCGAAGCGCTGAGAATGGGCGAAAGGATTGCATCGAAGCTGTTGCCTCCCAATTATTGGAGAATCCCAAAAATATCTCCATCCTTTTTACTGTGGCAGAGCAATTATATGAGGATGGAAAACTGGGAAAGGCGGTGCCATTCTATGAGTACGTAATTGAGAACGAGAAAGATAGCTACTCTACCCAGTTTGTGATGAGTCACTACCGATTATTTCAGGCAATTCTCGGGACAAATGCTGATGAAAATGAGAAGGCTGTTATTCGCTTTTCGCCATATCGAAAGCGATTACCCGAAACGGATCAATTAGATGCTTTATTAAATTTGTCGAAGGTGTGTTTCACTTTGCAAAAATGGAGTGAAGCAGAAACTTACGCAGATGAGCTACGAGGGCTTTCCAAAATTATTTATCAAGATAAGCTGCAAAAATGCAGAAAAAATCGAACGACAGAGTTGATAAAAACAGAACGTCCGCTTGTCTACTACTACGGAATGGGCTATTTATATAAAGGATTAGTCCTACAGATGCAAGGCGCTTATTCCCAATCCAAAGAATATGTACAAGCATACGCCGATTTACATTGGTTTGAACTTCTGGACGATGAAGGGATTAGAATCGTTGAGCGGTTTACTGTCTTTGCGAGAGCGAATTTTTACACTCTGGAAGTATTAATGGGGAATGAAAAAATTATTAAGGAATATACCAACTATCTGGTGGAGCAGCCTGTTGAAATACTTCCGGGTCTCGTTACGATTATGGAAGCAGCAAATAAATATCATTTTTGTGTGGATGAGGTTTTATTACGCCTCTCTAAAGATATTGCTAGATTCCATGAACGAACAATGTTGGTGAATATGGTTCAGCACCTCCAATATCGATATCAGAAAGCAAAATATGATTTTACAAAGGGACGCATTGAAAGTGGAATCAATGAAACCCTGCACTGTTTCGTTCTATCAGATTTGATGAATCGACATTATGATGCTCTACAATGTGTACAGTTGTTTGAAAAATATCGACATCTTGCCTCGCCATCACAAATCCTCCAATATCAAGCCATTGTAATTGGAGAGAAGAAGGCTGAAGCTACATGTATAGACGAGTTGTAGAACGATGTATCAACAATAACAAAAAAGATGATAAGTAGAGAGGATGAAAAAGAATGAAACATGTATTCCTAGCACTTCTTCTAACGTTTGGGTTTAGCAGCGGCATCGTGTACGAACCACAAAAGTCTGACACAGCACACGTAATTAATTATCAGCATGGTGCAGATTTTTAGAAAATACTTGATAAGATACACACAAAAAAACATCCTTTCGATAGGATGTTTTTTTCTATTCCATTTTTCCTTAGTTGGTGATTTCTTGCATATTCATTTATAGTTATTAATGTCATAATTTGTAAATCATAGGAGGTGCTTAACATAAAAGCTCTTGTAAGTTCAATAGAAAGGGACGTCTCTGTGCACCTAGGAACATCCCCGAAAAGCAAGTGCACGATCTGGGGCGGGGGAAGAGAAGCAAGTCGCCACCACTTGGACCTAGAAACAAGCATCGAACAACTTCGACAGCAAATGATTGAATTGGCCGGAAAACATGGTCTTACAAGTGACGTAGTTTTGGGGGTAAGCCAGCAATTGGACAAATATATTGTGATGGCACAAAACAACCATAAAACGGATAGCATCTGGTAAAAGGATACACTAGCGGCCTACTAAAAAATGATTGCGAAAAAAGAACCACCGAAGGATGAAAAATCCAGTGCGGTGGTTCTTTTTTTCTTTCGTCTCCCATGCCATCATTATAGACGGGGGCGATGAAGGATGTTCCAGGATTTCAGACTTGTTGGTGACCGTCCAGTCGCGATACAAGTGAAAGAATATGTCAAACGTTTAATAATCAAGGGTGCGCTTCAAGCAGATCAAAAGTTGCCCTCCACAAGAGAAATGAGCAGTCTGCTAAAGGTGAGCCGCAATACAGTCATTGCTGCCTACGAAGGCCTAGAGGATGACGGATTTACGTATGCGATTCCAGGAAAAGGCAGCTATGTAGCTACTATGATGGGGCATTTGGCTGCAAATAACGGAGGTACGGAAGGCTCTGCCGCATGGCAAATCGACTGGAAGGCACGAATGAACGAATATGCTGTATCCGCTGTAGAACTGGACATGATGAAACAGGGCATACGCGCCAAAAAAGCAACCATTTCATTTACAAGCATCGCGCCGGATGAGCAGTTGTTTGATTTAGGGGATGTTAGGCGGGCCTTTATGGATCGGATGGCAATCGAAGGGCAGGTGCTGCTCAACTACGGCTATGCCAAGGGCTACAAGCCACTGATCGATTACTTGATGCGTTATATGGAGAATAAAGGCGTTGATGTAAGCGGTAAGGATATGCTGATTACAAGCGGGTTTACAGAAGGTTTCGACATCGTGTTGTCGGCACTTCGTCCTTCTTCGCGCCGTGGAGCAGCCATTTGTGAAAATCCGACCCATCATACAGCGATCAAGAATTTGAAGCTGCAAGGATTTGAGATAACTGGCATTCCGATGGAGAGCGATGGTATTGATGTGGAGCAGCTTGAGGCGGTATTGCAGAAGCAGACAAACAGCTTCGATTTGGCCTATTTGACTCCTTCCTACCACAATCCGACAGGCATAGTCATGTCGCCAGCGAAGCGCAGTGCTGTTATGAAATTACTGATGCACTATCAGATTCCGGTGATCGAGGATGGATTCAATGAGGAGCTGCGCTACTCGGGAGCGCATGTTGCGCCATTAATCGCAACAGCAGGGCAAGGGAATGGAGTCATCTATATTGGTAGCTTCTCCAAGGTACTATTCCCTGGATTGCGAGTGGGCTGGGTGCTCGGTGACAAGGCATTGCTCGACCATCTGGAAAGCATGAAGCGTGCACGCACCATTCATACCTCAACCATCGATCAATCGATCCTCTATCAATATTTGCTGAATGGAAATTTCGATAAATATATCAAAAAAGCACGTATGGAATATAAGCGAAAATATGAACTGACGAAGGCCTGCTGTGAAGCACATCTCCCTGAGGCGCAGCTATCTGGCGACGGGGGCTTGCATTTGTTTCTTACCTTTCCGTCAGTCGTAAATACACACCAGCTGCTAGAAGCTTGCACAGAACAGGGTGTCATTTTTACACCGGGGGAGAAATTTTTTATTCAAGAAGGAACAGGGACGAATACGTTGCGACTCGGTTTTTCACGAGTAACGGATGAAAATATCGAGCGGGGTATTCAGATAATCGGCAAACAGGCGCGTCGCTTACTTGAGACATAACGATTACAGACCGAACAACTATTTGGAAGAAAAATGAGGTGTCATCATGAAGATAGGCGTTATTATGGGTGGTATTTCTTCGGAGCGTGAAGTTTCACTGAAGACTGGTCAAGAGATGATCAATCATTTGGATCGCAGTCGCTATGAGGCAGTTCCCATTGTCATTACACAGCGAGCGGATTTAATCACGCAGGTTCAGCAGGCAGGCATCGATTTCGCGCTGTTGGCGCTGCATGGCCAATATGGTGAGGATGGCACAGTGCAGGGAGCGCTGGAGACACTCGGTATCCCCTATACAGGAAGCGGTGTACTGGCAAGCAGCCTATGTATGAATAAGCAACTGTCCAAGATGCTGCTGAAGACGGCGGGCATTCAAACGCCTGCAGGTCTTTACTGGAAGGACGTTTATGATCCACAGGCGGTGGAGCAATTGGGTTACCCGGTGATTGTAAAGCCAAATTTGGGGGGATCCAGCATTGGTGTCCAGCTCGTGCAAAATGAGAAGGAGCTGCTGTCGGCTGTTCAGGAAGCCAGTTATTTGGATCAGGGGATCTTGATTGAGCCCTATTTGAAAGGGACGGAGCTAACCTGCGCGATTCTGGATGGCGAGGTACTCCCGATTATCGGCATTCGTTCGGCGCATTCAGAGTGGTTCGACTACCGAGCGAAATATGAGGATGGCGGCGCGGAGGAGAAGGTGATCGAGCTTCCTCCCGTTATCCAGCAGCGAGTGCGAGAGGCAGCCCTCGCCAGCTACCAACTGCTGCAGTGCAAAGTCTATGCAAGGGTCGATATGATTTTGTGTCAGGATATGCCTTATGTACTAGAAGTGAACACCTTACCGGGGATGACCGCCAACAGTCTGTTTCCAAAGAGTGCAGCAGCGGCAGGTATGACCTTTACACAGTTGCTGGACCGTATTATTACGAGCTCGCTACATGAGCGGAAACGGGAATGGGGGGACTCTGCAAACGGATAGCATCTATCTAGTGATCTAACACTAATAGAAGAGAAACCCTGCATGTAGTGGGGTTTCTCTTTGCTTTCATTGACTGGAGTAGTGAATGATTACCGAACACTTTACGATACGATCTCCGTTGTTTTGATAAATATGTGGCCTGTCCGCTTTGAAAATGAGAGTATCTTCTGGCTCAACTACATAAATTTGTTCATTGACAACAACCTCTAGCGTGCCTTCGTTTACGAGAATAAATTCCTCAACCCCAGTTGTATGCGGTTCTGCGATATGCTCGCATCCTGGTTCAAGGGTTACTGAAAAGATCTCAAACTGTTGTTCAGGATTATACGGGACAAGTGGATACACACGATATTGACCGTCATTTTCGATAATGGGGTTTACTTCCTTCTTTTTTACAATCGTAACATTCGGCTTGTATTGACTAATGAGTGAAGAAAAGGATAAGCGCAACCCACTAGCTATTTTCCAAAGGGTTGTGATGGTTGGAGCAGACTTACCTCTCTCAATTTGTCCTAACATCGTTTTACTAACGCCTGTTATTTCAGAAGTTTTATCCAAGCTCAAGTTTCTTTCCTTCCGGATACGCTTTATGTTCTCTCCAATATTTGTGTGAAACTCTTCCATAAATGCCCTCCAGTAAATTCGGACGTTATCTTATACGTATATACGTTTGATTTCTAGAAATAAACTGTATATGGTTCGGGACAGACACTATATAGTCCAAAATATACGAAAAGAGATGCTATGTCTACGCAAAACACGATTTTATCAGGTGTTCATCAAGCGATTGGTAATTCAAATTTTCATATTGTCACTTGAATCTCAAGCTACATGAGGTTTTATAATTGGCTAAAGGGGTGTTGTAACGTGCACGCAAAGGCGAGGAACAGATTAGACACCACACAAAATCAACAGCATGATCTAACAACAATGGAAGTGAAGTTCTCCATAGGACAAGTGGCGAAAATGACAGGCTCTTCTGTACCCACTGTTCGCTATTATGACGAGATTGGCCTGCTTTCACCTGCCGAGATAACTCCTGGAGGTCATCGTGTGTATACGGCAGAGGAAATATGGCGGTTAAAACTGATCCTAACCCTTCGCTATTTAAACTTTGGAATTGATGAGATTAAGAGAATGTTAGCTGGGGATATCCCTGTTGATAGGGCGATAGAATGGCAAATCGAAGCTTTGGACATCCAAATGCGTACGCTTGCCAGCATGAAGTCTATTTTGGAACAAACAAAGCAGAGTGAGGATGGCAATGATTCTCTCGGCTATATGCACGAGCTAATTGAATCCATTTCCGCAGATGCATGGGAACGAGAAAAGTTTATTTTAGAAAAAATGTTTTCGTCCGTTTTTCCTGAACAATTTCCGGTTGAATGGCGAGAGATATTTTTACTAGGGGTTAACGTCTCTTCGTTGCTGGAAGGCAATCTTTCGGCAGCGCAAACGGCTGCATTAGATGAGTTGGAGGCAATGTTTAATGATCCACAGATTGTCCGGGAAATGAAGCAGGATGTTATGTCCTTCCTGGAAGTAGTTCACCTGCCTAAAATCAGTGTGGAGATGTGGACTGCCAGATTGCTTAAAAACCATAAACAGCTATTGAAAGCAGCGGAGCAACATGCAACGCCAGACAGCCCTGTCGTACAGGCGAATATTCAAGAGTATGTGTTGCTGTTTGCGGATGTCGACGAACTCCCTGTCTCGCCATCATTTTTCCGTCGATTTGCTGAATGGTTGCTTTCAAGCCAAACCGAAAATCTTGAACGCTTTAGAAGAATTTGTTTAATCCTGTACCCAGGTCTGCAAACGTATATGAAAACAAATGAATTATTCTACCAAGGAGTACAGTGGAAGCTTCAACAACTGGACAACGAGTAAATATACGCTTTGTTACAGCATGCGAAGGAGGTGAAATCATCTGTCATCATCGGAAGTTCTTCCAAAAGAAAAGGGTAGGGGTGGCATGCTGACACATGAAAAAAAACAACCGAAAAGCGTACAGTGTCTTTTTAGGGGGATTTGTCACGCTATGTCTGTTCCTGGTGGTTGGTTGTAGCACGCAAACAACTGTGCCAGCCGAGCAACAGGAGAGTGTCAAACCAAAATCGGGCGGAACCATTACAGTAGCGTACCCTTATGAACCGGATACGTTAGATGCTCACATGTCTGCTGGTTCCGCTGGGGTCTATACCTGGTTGCTCGGTGGGTCGCTACTATATAAGGATCCTGCCTCAAACGAATACAAGCCCTCTCTGGCTAGTGACTATAAAATTTCTGAGGATGGCAAAACGTGGACCTTTACCATTCGTTCCGGGATTACCTTTCACGATGGGACAGCGCTGACTGCCAAAAGTTTTAAGGAAACCTTTGATCGTGCTCTTAATCCGCAGACAAAAGCAAAAACAGCCGCTGAAGTAATGGCTCCAATAAAAAGTGTGAAAGCGCCAGATGATCAGACCCTCGTTTTGGAACTACACGAACCCAATACTGCCTTCCTCGATTCACTAGGGAATTATATAACACAGCCATTATCACGGAAAGCAATTGAAAAGGCTGGGGAGGATTACGGCAGGAGTCCTGTGGGAGTAGGGCCGTGGAAGTTTGAGAGCTGGAATACGGACGCAGGTGTCACCTATGTTAGAAATGAAGCTTTTCAGTGGGGAGAACCCTATTATGAAAATCAAGGTCCTCCAAGAGCCGACAAACTTGTCATAAAAGCGATTGCTGACAGCCAACTCAGGTTGTCAGCGCTAGAGAGCGGTGCTATCGATGTAGCAACGGAAATACCTGTGAAAGACGTGGGTTATTATCGGAATAATTCGAAATATCAAGTGATAGAACGCTTACGTCCTGGACTAGGCTTATTGATGGAAATGAATTTGAAGAGACCACCGTTTCAAGATATTCAAGTACGCAAAGCATTTCATATGCTCGTCAATAAAGAAGCCATTGTCCAAGCGGTTACGCAGGGAGAAGGCGAAGTGGCTCATACACCGCTATCTCCATCGACGCTAGGGTATGACAAATCCTTAGAAGAGTACGGGTACGCGTATAATGTGGTCGAAGCAAAGAAATTGTTGGACGATGCTGGTTGGAAAGTAAACGGAAGTGGTGTGAGAGAAAAGGATGGAAAAACACTGAGTCTGAATTTACTCAGTACCGCAGATTTTGACAAAGAAGCCCAATTGCTCCAAGCCATGCTGGAAGAGGCTGGTATCCACATAATGATACAGAATCTAGAAATAGGAGGGTACATGCAGGAAGTCATCAAAGGAAATTTTGATGTAACGTTGATATCGGGCGCCTATGATGATCCTGATATTTTATACTTTTATTTCCATTCAAACGGTGCCTACAACCTGTCTGGTGTAAAAGATGACAAGCTGGACGCACTCCTTTTGAAAGGTCGAACAACCTTACAGACGAATGCCAGAAAGCAAGTGTATATGGATACACAAAAGCAACTCATTGAGCAAGCGTATGTTGTCCCTCTCTATTACGATAAGGCCTTTACTGTCATAAATTCTCGGATAAAGGGAGTAAAGTGGACATCTGTCATGCCGACATATAATGACAGTTGGATCGAGAACTAACTACATGTCAACAAAGGAGAGAAACATATGCAAAATAACGGATGGATTGATTCTTTTGAACAATATGCCCAAAATTGGATAACCAAAAGTCAGGTTCCTGGTGTTTGTATGGGATTAGCAAAAGATGGTCAAATCTTCTATAGTAACGGATTTGGCTTCCGTGATGTGGAACGGCAGTTAGGAGTTACAATCGATACAGTATTTGGAATTGGATCGATAACAAAATCCTTTACCTGTGTGGCGGTCATGCAATTACAAGAGGCGGGTAAGTTATCCGTACATGACCCTGTTGTCAAATACTTGCCAGAATTTCGTCTGAAAAATCTTGATGTGGGGCAAATCACGATTCATCATTTTATGACGAATACGAGTGGAATTCCCCCCTTGCCCACATTTTTGGCAAGTGTGATGCGAAGCTTGGACGCGAACGAGGTAGAAGACCTTCCATTGATGCAAAACCAGACAGATGAAACGGTCCCAATCGATACGTACGAAGACCTGATGAGTGTAATCTCTACATTAGATTTAGAGCTTCTAGGGCCACCAGGCACGGAGTTCAGTTATTCCAATGACTGTTTCGCCTTGCTGGGAGCGATCATTGAACGCGTCAGCGGGAAGTCGTATGAGGCTTATGTCAAGGAGCATATCATCGATCCAATCGGGATGGAGCACACGATCTTTTTTCTGGAAGAGCTAAATGGCTATGAGAATATTACAAAGCTGTATATCATGCGAGACAGAGGCGATCACAAGGAAGTGCTCTCATCTCCGAACTGGTGGGATTCTCCCGCTTCTCGGGCGGCAGGATTTATAAAATCAACCGTGCGGGATATGTTGCAATATACGGACATGTTCTGCAAAGGTGGGATTACCTCACGGGGCACTCGTATCCTGACCCCGGTAAGTGTACAACAAATGATGACCCCTTATTTTCCGACTGATATGGCACCTGGTCAATTTTACGGGTACGGCTTGGTCATAACAACTGACTACTACGGAAAAACGCTTGTGGAACATAGTGGTGGTATTAAAGGGGTAACGGCTCAAATGTGCTTCTTTCCCGAAACAGGACTGGCCGGAGTGGCACTGTCCAATCTAGAATTGTCGCCTGTTGTGGCGGTTATGGTGGGTGCGTTAAATAGTCTGGAAAACCGCCCTCCGGAATCCTCCCATCTGGTTAGCAAGATTGATTTCCTAACCGAGGAAGCTATGGATCAATACGCAGGGGATTATCAATCAAGTGAGTTTGGGACATTGCCGATCCGATTGGAAAATGGTCAGCTGATGCTCTCCTTTTTGGGAGAAAACTACGTAATGAGACCATTTGCTGAAGATCTCTTTGTAATCCGGGCTTTTGGAACCGATTTCTCCGCACGGTTTATCAGGGATGGAAATAATAAGATTGTTCGAATGGCTTTTGCTGGAAGGCAATTTACGATTCAAGATAATAAAACGAGTGGGGGAAACGAAGTATGACCCAGCGCGCAAACGTAAGTGATGCGAGATGCCGTCAGCTTGATGAGCTTTTTTCTACGATTGCCGAAAAAAACAATTGGAGCGGAAACATCTTGATTTTGGAAGAAGGGAAACCTTTTTATCAAAATTCTATAGGAATCGCCAATCTGGAAACGGCTGAGAGATTGTCACCGCATACGGTATTTGAACTCGCATCAGTTTCCAAGGCATTTACAGCAATGGGCATCATGATCTTGCAAGAGCAAGGGAAGCTCGACTATACAGATAAAGTGGATAGCTTCTTTCCAGGTTTCCCGTATGCCGATATTACCGTAGAGAACCTACTTGTGCACACATCCGGGTTGCCAGATTACATGGAATTGTTTTCGAAATCTTGGGACAAAAAACAAATTGCTACGAATCAAGACATACTCGAACAGCTGATCAAGCATCGACCCGACGTGTTGTTTCAACCCAATGAAAGGTATGAGTACAGTAATACTGGCTACGCTTTATTGGCGTCTATTGTAGAACACGTAACTAAAATACGATTTGCCGATTTCTTGCAGCAACACATTTTTCAACCACTAGGTATGAAGCACACGAAGGTGTACAACCGAAGATATTCTCCTGAGTTAACTCAGCAATACGCCTATGGATACGTGTATTCTCCTCAATCTGAAGCAATCGTGTTACCGGATGAATCAAGTGAGCACGATTTTGTCATTTATCTGGATGGCATTCAGGGAGACGGCGCGGTCAGTTCAACACTGGATGACTTGCGTAAGTGGGACAGAGCTCTCTACACAGAAAAGCTGGTCAAAAAAGCGACACTAGAGAGAGCATTTTCCCCAGTGCAGCTTTCTGATAACAGTTTATCTCATTATGGATATGGCTGGCGGCTGTGTGAAGATCAGGTGACAGGAAAAGTCGTGCATCACGGCGGAAGCTGGCCGGGGTATCGAAGCTGGCTAAGACGATATATCCAAAAAGATAAAACAATGATTTATCTCACGAACGTGGATCAGGAACGTGAGTGGACAGAAAAAGTAATAGAGGCAGTCGAGAATATTGTTTTCGAACAACCGTATATGATTCCATAGTCATTGTTAGTTATAGAGTAGAAAAAAGAGGAGCCGTCACCTACGGTTCCTCTTTTTCAATCTACACAAGCATTTTTTTCACCAACTGTGTCCGGTTACTGACATCCATCTTTTCAAAAATCGATTTCAAGTGCTTTTTTACTGTGACTTCGCTCAAATACAAGCGGGCAGCGATTTCCGCGTTCGTTATTCCCTCAAGAACAAGCGCGGCTACTTCCTGTTCCCGTGCCGTCAACATGCTCATGTCCAGCGTTGTAACTATGCCTGGAGATACAGGTGGATCAGCAGATGGAACTGCTTCTTCTTCCAGGCGTAAATCCGCATCTAATCCAGATCGTTTGAGCAGCTTTTGCAGGTAGGAGGACAGATGCTGGCCTTGCGTATCACGAAAAAATACGTGCGTGGGTGTTACTCCGTCGTAGTTGGTGTGGGTGGCAAATTCGGCAATATCAAATCCCAAACTTTCATGGGCGGCTTTGAAAAAAGGAAATGGAGCAGGTGAACACAACAAAAACTCTCCAGTGAACATCAAGCCGTGGAGCATATGGCCAATGGCTGTATGTTGGGAAACATCCTCGTAATCGTCTTGGTGAATCGTGTGAATGAACCAGCCAGCCCTTGTGTGTTCTGGTACCCTGAACCGTTCTAACTCTTGTGCGGATAGAGCAGTGAAATAGGAACGGGAGCCGGAATGTTCCATGAGGTAAGGAAGGGTTTTTTCATTGATGGGAACAACTGCGGCAAGCGCCGAGATCGCTCCGTTTTCATTGCGTAGAACGCGAAGTACGTCATATCCCAGTGAGAATAGACGGTCATGATCAAGCCAATTCAATGGGTACAAGGTTTGCTCCGCTGTCAGGTGAAAATCAAAATGGCGGTTTGTATGCGGATCAAATAGTTTGATCGTTTTAGGGGAGGGAGAGTGCCGCTGATTGCGGATATACTCCAGCAGTTCTTCCCGATGACCAGTGTGGATCGATTCGAATGGTTTGGGTAATGGGTCGAACCAATTTAAAAAGGCGCGAATGAGTGCGTCACCCAGAAAGAACGTCAGCTCCAAAGTCTCTGGTGTGCGGACCGAATGGGCTGACTTGGTAAACTTCTCATAATAGTAGTGAACGGCACGCTTCTGCAAATCTCCAAAATGCAGCGGAGTACGTGCCCGCATATCCTGGGCGATGGCTTCTCTCATCAAGGAATGAATCGTCCAGCCGCTGTCCACTTTCCGTACAAACGAAAATCGAATCAGTTGGAAAAACTCGGACGCCGTAATTTCCCTTTTCAATAAAAAAGACAGATTATCCTGATTGAAGTGACGCAATACGGCAGCAGCTTCCACGAGCGGACGCAAATGGTCGCCGGGAACTTCTCGTAGCCATTGACTTACGACAAATGGCAGCGTGTCCATTTCCTCATGAAAAGCACCGTTTCCTTCTTGATCTTTCGATTGCAAGGTAAAAGAAAGCAATGAAAGGGTAAGGGGATGTCCTTTGGAGCGACGCCACATTTCCTGGATGGTAGGCGGTTCAAAAATGTGACAGTAATGCGCATAGCGCTCGACAGCATCGTAAGGAAGATGGGACAAAGGGACCCTACTGATAAAGTGCCGCCAACCGGGTGAAAGAAGCCAAGCTTCAGACAACGGATGCCGTCCTGCGATCACGATCAGGATATTCGCGCTTAATCGTTTGAAAAAATATTCGCGGAGCCAATGGTCCAAGCCGTCCAAGTTCTCGTAAATGTCGAGAAAGAGGACGAGTCTCTGATCTGCTGCCTTTTCATTCAGCTTCGAAACACATTCCTCCAACAATTGGGCAGGATGCAGCTCTTCTCTCTTATGATAAACGTGCAATGCCTGCAAAATATGTAGGCAAAAATCAGAGGGCGTGTGCCAAAATTGTTCGCTATCCATAGAGAGAGTAGCTGCTTGATGTAGATGAGCTTGCCGCTTAAGCTCGTCGAGCAAATAGCTTTTCCCTACGCCTGCGGTCCCGAAGAGATTCATGATTTTTTTGGAGCGCCGCTCATCCGCAAGCAACTTCAAAAAATGAAGGACTTCCTCGGTTCGTCCTACCAGCAGACGACTTTCCAGATCTTCAAGACTATCCTGATAATTCATCGCATCACCTGCTCCATCACAAGGTTTTACCTTTTTCTTCCTACGATTTTACTACGCTTCTTTTATACTGAGTACTCCTATTTATCGCACGGGTATCCTTTTGGATGTATCCTTTCGAGTAATATCGAGCCCTGTATTCTCGGTGTTAGGATGAAACAGGCGAGTCAATACGAAAGGATGGAGGGAACATGTCAAAGCTAAGCCGCTTGGGTCACATTTCCTTATATGCGCATGATGTTCGCAGATTGGCCTCTTTTTATGAAACCGCACTTGAACTAGCAGTGGTGAACCATAGCGACGAAACGGCATGCTTGGCGATTGATCCCCAATCAGGCCGGCACGATTTGCTCATCCTGAACAATCCGCATCATATGCATCTGGCATTTTGGGTAGATACGTTGGATCACTTCAAGGAAGTGTGGAGGAGGCTGACGGATCACGGGATTTTGGCACATGGTCCGTATGTGGAGAGCGAATATGCACGTTTTTCTTTTCTTGATCCGGAAGGCAATCATGTGGAGATCATATGGGCGCATCGAGGGGAAGCACCCCCTCCACACAGAAGAAAAATCAGCTTTCGGGAGTTAGAGGAATTCGGCGTTAGCCAAGAATGATCATCCGTGCAATAGAGACTGGCTCGCACAAATTATTTCATTCATGGTGATAAGGGAGAGGAAAAAAGAATGTCAACTTCTACAAACACGTTCAATGCAGGGGGAAATACGCTCGGGATTACGACTATGGCTGTAAATCCGGCTTCCTTCCAAGCAGCATCGCAAATGGTTCAGGATCGAATGACGTATCACAAAGCGGTGCTGGAGTCATTCGGGATTACTTCCCTGACCAGTCTAGGGTCGCTCAAGATCCGTGGGACAGTAGTACCTCAATCGGGGCTGACGAAACCAAGCCCTACGCTCGTCAGTGGGAATACCCTGATTCAGTCTGCGTATCAAATCGACTCAGCTAAACCTACACCAACCCTGCAAATGTTGAGCGGAAAAGCGGAACTGCTGCAAGCAATCCCGTTTCCTAAAAAAATGACGGCTACATTAGCAGTACCATCTCCTGCTTCGGCCTTGAATATTTCGGTAGACACTGCCTACTGGGCCGCATCGGAAATTTATATCGAGGATGGAACGAATGTCATTTTGAAATATCCGCAGCGTTACTTGATCATCATCGCAGAAAAGTTGACGGTCGGACAGAATGTTACGTTTACTTGGGAGCGTCCTTACCGCTATGTACCGGCCAAACGACAAAAACCAATAACACCGCCAGATGCACCAATGTCTTCGACGCTCTCAGGCATTCCGGGGACACCTGGAACATCAGGATTACCCGGAGACCGTGGATTCGACGGGGCTGCTGCTCCTGAACTCGAATTATGGGTTCTCAATATGGCAGGACGTCCTCATTTTGACTTGAAAGGGCAAGATGGCACACAAGGTGGCCCTGGGCAAGACGGAGGGGATGGTGGCCGGGGAGGAAAAGGCAAACCAGCCGAACTGGATTGGGCAGGATTTTGCAAGGCCGGAGCCGGAGCAGGTGGAAACGGAGGACGTGGCGGTGCAGCAGGCTACGGCGGCCCAGGAGGCAATGGAGGCGCTGGTGGGCGGTTGGCCTTGTACGCACCACAAACCATCATCGAAAATTATTCGAAAGGTTTTGCGATCACGATTGAGGGAGGCAGCCCAGGTGCAGGCGGAATCCCCGGCAATCCTGGCGCGGGCGGACCAGGTGGGGCTGTGGGTGACAGCAAGAATGCAAAATTCGGTACGGCATGCGGTCCCGGTCCGAGAACAGCAGGTCAACCGGGAGAGCAGGGTTCATTCGCCGATGCCGGTCGTGTCGGATATGCGGGGGGCAGATTGTCTGATCCTGTCAGCTTTCAAGCCATTGACGCAGATGAATTCAGACGCAAGCTCTTGGAGCCGTCGATCAGCCATGTCTCTCCGCGCTATGCATTCGCTGGTGATACAGTGACGCTGGAAGGAAGTCGTTATACCAAAACCGATGTCGTTCTGATCGATGGAATGGAAACGAAAACCCAGGTAGTAAGTGATACTATGCTTCATTTTGTCTTGCCTTTCGTGACAGGAGGCTCCCATACGCTCCAAGTACGGCAATCAGATATGACTCTTTCGAGCAAGGCATCCGTCTTCGTAAATCCACGAGTCATTTCTGCCCAGCAGGAAAATCAAGTGATAACACGGATGAGACCCGGACAAAAAGTGATCGTGAACGGAAGCGGCTTTTCCGAAGGGACACTCGTCTTGGTAAACAACCAGGAAATGCCCGATGTTCGGATGGTAAGTTCGACTCAAATGGAATTTACTCTGATTCGACCTGCCGAGGTGGAGAGCAATCCAGCGGGTGAACAGGTGACTTTGAAAGTGCGGCTTTCCGATGGCACACCTTCCAATGAAATTCCACTGACCCTAGAAACCTTCCATATGCTCGTAATGGGCGATTCCGTGAGTTGGGGGCAAGGCTTGCAAGAGCATGAGAAGTTTTATTCCATCGTGGGAGCAGCCGTTCAGGCCAGAGAAGGAAATATCAAGCAATATACACAAGTACTCGCTCATTCCGGCGCCATCATTGGAGAGGGTAAGCATGACATAGTAGCTCCAGTAGACGGCGAGGTACCTAAATCATTCCCAACGATCCTGCAGCAATGTGCGTTTTTCCAAGGCGCGGCTGAATTGGTGGATCTGATTCTATTAGATGGGGGCATGAACGATGTCGATGTTCGGACAGTTCTGAATCCATTCCATCCAGCCGACTTAGGGAAATTACATTACGACTATTTCTATGCGAGCATGAAGCAATTACTGATCGAGGTGACAAATAAATTTACACAAGCGAAAATCATCGTTACCGGTTATTATCCCCCTGTGTCTGAAAAGAGCGATATGACTGCGGTGGAAGCACTCTTGATCGGCGTAGGGGCCATTGTCGGAGGAGTCGGAGGAGTCGGCGGCGGTGCAACCGGAGGAATTCTCGGGCTGGCTGAGCTAGAAAAGGTATACAAGCGCTGTGCCCAGCTAGAAGCAGAATCAAAGGTCTACCTGCGAAAAGCCATCGATGAGAGAAATGCGGAGCTTGGACAACAACGTATCTTTTTCGCCGATCCGAATTTTGGTCCGGAGCATGCGGCCCTAACGAATGACCCTTATGTATTCGGCATCAATTTGGATCTGACACCACAAGATTTGATCGCAGCCGAGCGACTCGTCTCCTGCACAGAAGCAGGGTGCACGGGCTTGGATTTCGAGATTTGCAAGCGTGCCTCCATCGGTCATCCTAATCAAAAGGGAGCCCAGGCGTACGCGAACGCAATTTTGCCTCTTCTGTAAGCAAGCAAAGAATCATAGGATGATTGACACTGAAAAGCTGTTGGAGGAACTGATGTTCCCTAACAGCTTTTTCATGGTACAATGAAAATATAAGTAGAAATGAATGCTATCGGAAGGATGATAGGCATGGGCGAATCTAATCAGGAGTATATCGTAATCTCCGGTGCGAGGGAAAACAATCTCAAAAACGTATCCTTGCGTATTCCCAAGCGAAAGATTACGATCTTCACCGGTGTATCTGGATCGGGCAAGTCGTCAATCGTCTTCGATACGATCGCCGCAGAATCCACACGCTTGCTGAATGAGAACTTCAGCATGTTCGTGCGCAATTTCCTGCCCCGCTATCCGCAGCCGGATACAGACGCGATCGAGAACCTCAGCATGGCGGTTATCGTGGATCAGAAGCGACTGGGCGGTGGTTCTCATTCCACGATGGGCACGATTACTGATATTTCTCCCATTCTCCGCTTGCTCTTCTCCCGAGTAGGTCAGCCCAATGTTGGACAAGCGAACATGTTCTCTTTTAACGATCCACAAGGTATGTGTCCCGAATGCAACGGGATCGGTCGCAAATTAGGCGTCGACCTCAGCAAGGCAGTGGACATGTCTAAGTCGTTGAAGGAAGGGGCAATCATGCTGCCGGACTATAAGGTAGACGGCATGGAATGGAATATGCTCGTTCAGACGGGCTTCGATCCTGACAAGAAGCTGAGCGATTATTCGGATGAGGAGCTTGAGCAGCTATTGTATGCCAAGGCGAGGAAAGTAGAGATGCAATTCGCCGGGAAAGCCGTGAATATTACTGTGGAAGGCGTCCTTGAGAAGTTCACCAATAAATACATCAAGCAGGATGTAAAAACGAAGTCGGAGCGTACACAAAAAGCTGTTGCGCCATTCATCTCCGAAGGTCCTTGTTCCAGCTGTCATGGTGCGAGACTCAATCAAGCTGCACTCAACTGCAAAATCAATGGCCTCAACATTGCGGAGATGTCCTCCATGGAGGTCGGTCGGCTCATACGCATCATCCAGGAGATTGACGATTCGGTTGCCGCACCGATGGTCAAGTCACTGACGGAACGGTTGCAGCATCTAGTGGATATCGGACTGGACTACTTGACGCTGGATCGTGAAACGGATACCTTGTCCGGCGGCGAATCACAACGCGTCAAGATGGTGAAGCACCTGAGCGGCAGTCTGGTGGATGTCACTTACATTTTCGATGAGCCCAGCGTTGGCTTGCACCCCCGTGATGTACACCGATTAAATGAATTGCTTCAGAAGCTGCGCGATAAGGGCAATACCGTCATTGTCGTCGAGCATGATCCCGATGTGATTAAGGTGGCAGATCATATCGTTGATGTCGGACCGCACGCCGGTAGCCACGGTGGGACTATCGTGTATGAAGGCAGCTTTCAAGGACTGCTGGAATCAGGGACACTGACAGGCACTCATATGAAGCGGCCGCTCCAACTGAAGCAAGATTCCAGAAAGGCGTCCGGCAAGCTGACCATCGAGGATGCCACACTGCACAACCTGCGGAACGTGAGTGTAGATATACCAACTGGGGTGCTGACAGTCGTTACGGGTGTTGCAGGATCAGGTAAGAGTACACTGATTAACGAAATATTCCTCAGCAAGCATCCGGATGCGATCGTCATCGACCAATCGGCGGTAGGTGTGTCAACACGCTCGAATCCCGCGACCTACACAGGGATCATGGATGATGTGCGCAAGGCGTTTGCTTCCGCGAATAAGGTCAATCAAGGCTTGTTCAGCTTTAACTCCAAGGGGGCTTGCGAGAACTGCCAAGGTCTTGGTGTTGTGTATACAGACCTTGCATTCCTTGAAAGTGTAAAGTTACCGTGCGAAGTATGTGGAGGGAGACGGTTCAAGGAAGAGGTGCTCGCATACAAGCTGAACGGCAAGTCCATTGCCGAAGTGCTGGAGATGACTGTGGAGCAGGCATTGGAATTTTTTGAGCAAAAAGAGGTTGTGCGCAAGCTTCAGGCGATGAGTGATGTGGGGCTGAACTATATTACACTCGGCCAACCGCTCAGCACGCTCTCGGGTGGGGAATGTCAGCGCATCAAGCTGGCCAGCGAGCTGCACAAGAAAGGTAGTATTTACGTGATGGACGAGCCGACGACAGGCTTACATATGTCAGATATCGGCCACCTTCTGGAGATCATGAACCGCCTCGTGGATGCCGGCAATACGGTAATCGTCATCGAGCACAACCTCGATGTAATCAGCCAAGCAGATTGGATTATCGATATGGGACCAGATGGGGGCAGCAACGGCGGTCAAGTGATCTTCGAGGGCACACCTCCGCAGATCATTCATGCAGAGCAGTCGATCACGGGAAGATACTTGAAGCAATAAGCTCCTATGTCATAACGGATACAGATCTCCTCATGGGAAACCGGAGGAGATTTTTGTTATGCCGAAACAGATGTCAGAAAATAAAAAATAATCTTGACATTAAATCAGACGATTAGTAAAGTGGGGATTAAAGAAAGCCTATCGATCGATCGATCGACAAAACCCAAAAAAGCAGATGATGTAACCGCGACAAGTAACTGAACATGTGAGGCTCTTGTTTCCAGTAATCATCAGTAGAAAGGAGCGCGCTTTTTTGACGAAAGAAAAAATATTTCAAGCAGCATTACGGCTATTCGCAAGAAAAGGTTTTGAAGCAACCAGCATACGCGATATCGCTCTAGAAGCAGAGGTAACTTCCTCCACCCTCTATCATTACATGAAAACAAAAGAGGATCTGCTCGTTGCCATCATGCAAGAAGGGTTACAGACCCTTCTCAGAAATGCAAAGGAAGTGCTCGCTGAGCTTGAAGCGCCCGAACAACAATTGGCAGCGTTTGTCCAGCTTCATGTTACCAGCCATGCCATTGACAAGCTAACAGCGCTAGTAGTAGATACCGAGTTCCGTGCGCTGACAGGAAATACCCGCGAAGAAATAGTAAGGCTGCGCAGTGAATATGAGCAGCTCTGGCAGCGTATTTTAACGGGCGGATTGGAGAGGGGCGTATTTACGATAGAAAATACCAAGCTTGCCGTCCTGGCTTTGCTTCAAATGTGCACGGGCGTCGCCCATTGGTACTCGCCCGATGGCCCAAATTCATTGGAAGAAATCAGCTTGAATTTTTCCGATATGGCGCTTGCACTCGTTCAGGCAAAGCGAAACGGTGAGCAACTGACTATCTCCGATTTGGATCTACCTACACCCGCTCGTTTTTTTATGAAACCATGGCTGGGGGCTGCTGCGCATGAACATTCTTGATGCCCGTGTCCGCTTGCCACAGCAGTTCCGTGAGGCACGCATAGGTGAAATGAGAAATGAGTACGTCGCTCAATATGACGCGGTGTTACAAGTAAGATCGACTATGGCGAAAACGCTCGACGATTTGATGCAAGAAATGAAAGAAGCAGGAGTCGACCACGCCATTATGCATGCAGAATACGAGTTCGGCGAGGATGGGGATGCGCTGAATGAAGCATTGGCAAAAGTCATATCCGCTCACACCGACCTCTTCTCAGGATTTGGTACGATTTCAATGGAGCATTTCAGACCGATGCGCGCTGTCCAACAAGTGAGCCGCATCAGAGAGCTGGGCTTTCTGGGAGTAAACATCCAGCCTGCATTTTTTGAGATGCCAATCGATGATCGCAAATTATATCCCGTATACGCAAAGGCTGCCGAGTTAGGCTTGGCAGTTGCCATTCATACGGGAATTAATTATTCAAGCATTCATCCCATCCGAAATGAACACCCGCTGCTGCTGGATCAAGTCGCCTGTGATTTTCCGGAATTAACATTGATCGCGTGTCATGGAGGGTGGCCATGGGTGCCTGAAATGGTTGCCGTAGCACGCAAGCACCCCAATGTTCTGATGGACTTGGGCGGGCTTTCTCCAAGGTATTTGGGGGTGCAAGGAGCAGGGTGGGAGATGATGTACAGGTTAGCAAACAACCTCTTGCAAGATCAAATCCTCTTTGCGACAGACTGGCCTGTATTTCCTCTGAAACGCGCGATTGCAGAATGGAAGGAATTAAGCATAAAGCCCGAGGTGCTTGAGAAGGTGCTCGGTTCGAATGCGAGAGCATTGTTTTCCAAAATAAAGGCGGAGGTAAAAAAGAATGATAACACGTAAGGCGGTGGTAGAGTGTGAGATCCGTCAAGAGATAGGCTGGATTCACCTGAATCGTCCCGAACGGTTAAATGCGGTGATTCCTCAATTGGTAGAGGAGCTGTATGGATCGCTCGATAAATTGGAACGGGAAGGAGTTAGGGCAGCAATACTGGCTGGCCGCGGGAATGCTTTTTGTGCAGGACATGATTTGCGTCATGAAGAAAAGCCTGAAAATGAGGCTGAGCTCCGCTGTAATTTACAGAAGATTCAGGATATAACGCGGAAGATCCAGCGTGTTCCTTTTCCGGTGATCGCTGCGGTCCACGGGTATGCACTAGGAGCAGGGTGTGAGTTTGCGCTCGGATGCGATTTGATCATCGCCGCTCAAGATGCCGAATTCGGCTTTCCGGAAGTGAGTGTGGGACTTAGTGTTACCGGGGGGATCTCGCATATCCTTCCCATCACGATCGGACTGGTCCGTGCGAAAGAATTGCTGTTCTCGGGCGAAAGGTTTGGTGCATCGCAAGCACTGCATCTAGGACTCATCAACAAGGTAGTGGATCATTTAGTGTTAGCACAAGAAGCTGACAAGTGGGCGAAACGGTTAGCTGAGCTCCCGCAAGTAGCGCTGGCAAAAGCCAAATTTGCACTAAATCGCGGGGCACAATGTGATCTGGAGGCAGCTTTTGAATTAGAGATCGAGCATGCGCTGGCAACCGTGCAAACGAACGAATCCAAGCAGGCGGCTGAAGAGTTCCGAAAAAAAGGATCGGTATAGAGAAGGAGGGCTGAAACCTTTTGGATATGCAAGAAATCAAGTCTTTGACGGCACGGGCAGCCAAACGATGGGGAGAAAAAATCGGGCTTGTCTTTGATGAATGGAATGAACAATTGTCCTTTCAAGAGATAGAAGACCGTTCCAACCAGATCGCCAACATGCTCCAAGCGCTGGGTGTAGGCTATGGGGATCGGGTAGCCGTCATGCTGAGGAACCAGCCGGAATTCCCCCTTACCTGGCTGGCGTTGGCAAAACTGGGCGCGACTATCGTGCCGATAAATGTAAATTACAAAGAGTACGATGCGCAGTATATCCTCCACCACTCCGAAGCAATCGTTATCGTCACTTCACAAGAGTTTTTATCCCTGCTACAGAAGATCAGACCTTCTTTACCAACCCTCAAAACAATCCTCTCAATAGACCAATCAGATGATCCCAACGTTGTCGATTTCAGAACGATGTGTGAAACAGCGCCCACGAATCCAACAACGCTTCCCGTTTTTCCTGAAACGTTAGTCAACATCCAATATACTTCCGGCACGACAGGCTTACCCAAGGGGTGTATGCTTTCACATGAATATTGGCTCACCATAGCAAAAAAGGTGGTGGAGCAGCATCCCCATTTGACCCATTCAGATGTACTGTTAACGGCTCAGCCCTTTTACTATATGGACCCCCAATGGAATTTGCTGGGTGTGATCGCTGTGGGGGCAAAGCTTGTGGTTCTCGATCGATTTCATCCCTCTACATTTTGGGAGAAAGTACGGCAATATGACGTTACCTTTTTCTACTGCCTAGGGATCATGCCCACACTAATGGTCAAAGCACCACGCTCGCCATTAGACAGGGAAAATAACGTTCGCACCATCCTTTGTTCGGCCATTCCCCCGCATCTGCACCGCGAATTGGAAGAGCGATGGGGTGCGCCATGGTATGAGGTTTTTGGCATGACAGAGACAGGGGGAGATATTTCGGTAAAACCACACGATCATGACCGATTGCTCGGTACAGGCTGCATCGGAAAACCGGATAAAGACCGGACCGTCCGCGTTGTTGATATTCATAACCGCCCCGTTTCGAGGGGCGAGGTTGGCGAGCTCCTCCTGCGGGGCTTGGGGATGATGGATGGCTATTTTAAAGATCCTGATGCGACTTGCGCTGCCTTTCAGGGCGGCTGGTTCCACACGGGAGATTTGGTGCGAATGGACGAAGACGGATACATCTATTATGTCGGCAGAAAAAAGGAGATGATTCGCCGGAGCGGGGAAAATATTTCAGCGGCTGAGGTTGAGGAAGTCATGAAAATGCATCCGGCTGTGCAATATGCTGCCTGTCTTCCAGTGAAAGACGAATTACGCGGGGAAGAAATCAAGGCATACGTGGTAGTAAAAGAGGGCCATGTGGTGCCTCCTCATGAGTTGATCGCTTATTGCACCGAGCATCTTGCTTACTACAAGGTTCCACGATATTGGGAATACCGCAGTGAATTGCCCCGTACCCCATCTGAGCGTATAGCCAAGCATGTACTGGCGAACGAAAAAGCAGATCTTCGCATCGGTTCCTATGATCGCATGGATGATAGCTGGAGATAACCTACAAATGGAGAGGAAGAGATGGATGAATAGTTGGGTAAAGGTACTGAAAGAGCTGACAGAGGCTTCCGGAGTTCCCGGACAAGAACAGGAAGTGCGAGAATTAATGCACACGTATTTGGAACCGCTTACAGAAGAAGTGTTCACAGATAATCTGGGAAGCATAATCGGTCGGAAAACAGGCCTGGCCAATGGCCCCAAAATCATGTTGATGGGCCATATGGATGAAGTGGGGTTCATGGTAACGCGTGTCATGAAGGATGGATTCATCGCCTTCCAGCCGCTTGGTGGCTGGTGGTCGCAGGTGATGCTGGCACAGCGCGTGAACATTAAAACACGCAAAGGGGACATTGTCGGCGTAATAGGGTCAAAACCGCCACATTTGCTGTCTTCGGAAGAACGAAAGAAAGTAGTTGAAATCGAACGGATGTACATCGATATCGGAGCATCCGATGCAGAACACGCAAAGGAGCTGGGTATTCGCCCAGGTGATCCGATTGTACCGATCTGCCCTTTCACGGTAATGGCGAATGACAAGATGTATATGGCAAAAGCGCTCGATAATCGCGGGGGTTGCCTGACAGCCATTGAAGTAATGAAACAGTTGCAGGAAACGGAACACCCCAACATCGTCTATAGCGGCGCAACTGCACAAGAAGAAGTGGGATGCCGCGGCGCATTCACGAGCGCGTATATGGTGCAGCCGGATCTATTCATTGCATTGGAGACGGGGATAACGTTTGACACGCCGGGAAGCGCCGACTCTCCTAATTTGCCTGATATCAAGTGTGGTGGTGGGCCTACGATTGCTCTATTCGACGGCTCGCTCGTGCCTAATCGGAAATTGCGTGATTTGTTATTTGATACGGCTGAAGAGGAAGGCATCCCGTATCAATATGCTGCTCTTGCAGGTGCGGGTACGGACGCAGGAGCTGCTCATATGGTTGGCAAAGGGGCTCCATCCATTGTCATTGCAATCCCTGCGCGTTACATTCACAGTCACGCTTCGATTCTCCATCATGATGATGTGGAAAATACGGTGAAATTGCTGACTGCTCTCGTCAAAAAGCTGGATCAAAAAACGGTTGATTGGCTCAAATCGTAGGAGGCGAGGATATTTCCCAAACAAGGGAGTGGTGTCATTGATGGGGATAAGAAATCGGGAAATCGCCACGTTTGTTAGCATTGTCCTTTCCTGTTTCGTACTGCTGGCTATCGTGTCCGGCTGCAATGCGCCAGCAACGAAATCAGGTACGGATGAAGGAAATAAAGATGCCAATATATCCGAGAAAAAGGGCGGAACGATCACCGTTGCGATCGGCAGTGAACCAGATACACTGGATGCCCACAAATCGACAGCGTTAAGCACGGAGGGGGTAGCGCTCAATCTAGGGGGGGCTCTCCTTTACAGAGATCCCCAAACAAATGAGGTGAAGCCCTATCTGGCCGAATCGTACTCCATTTCGGAAGATGGGAAGACTTGGACATTTCGCATTCGCCAAGGCGTTACCTTTCATGATGGGACACCGCTCACTGCACAGGCGTACAAGCGAACGTTTGAGCGGGCCATGTCTCCGGAAATCGCTCCGAAAGGCGTAGGCATGGTTCTTGGGATCATCCAATCAATCAAAACACCAGATGATCAGACCCTGATTTTGGAGTTGAATGAACCGTCTGCCACGCTCCTCACCTATTTCACTTCCGCTAGCTGGATGCAGCCGCTCTCGGTGGACGCGGTGCAAAAGTTTGGGGATCAATACGGAAGGAATCCGGTCGGTGTCGGTCCATGGAAGATGGAGAGCTGGAAATCAGGAGATTCGATCACGTTAATACAAAATGATGCCTATCGCTGGGCACCGCCCTCCTTTCAAAATCAAGGACCAGTGAGGCCGGACAAATTAGTTCTGAAATTGATTCGAAATCCGCAAACGGCTGTCGCTGCTTTGGAAAGTGGCACCATCGACATCGCTGATCTGCCTGCGAAAGACGCGAAGAAATTCAAGAACAACAATCGTTTTACCGTACTTGAGCAGACAAAGCGCGGCTTGGGGCTGTTTGTCGAGTTGAACTTGAATAACGAGATTTTACAAGATAAAAACGTACGCAAAGCGTTGCAAATGGCAGTCAAGAAAGAGGCTATCGTGCAGTCGCATCTCCAAGGCGAAGGAATTGTTGCAGATGGTCCGCTGCCTGCCAATTTGTTCGGATACGATCAATCCATTGCCCACTATGCGTACAAATACAACCCCGAAGAAGCGGTGAAGCTCCTGGAAGAGGCCGGATGGAAACTGAATGAACAAGGGATAAGGGAGAAAGCAGGAAAACCGCTTCATCTCGAATTGTTGAGTATGGAAGTGTGGTCTCAACCTGCCCAGTTGATGCAAGGAATGTTCAAAGCAATTGGAGTAGACGTAAAAATCATTACGCTGGAAGGCAGCGCAGTCGACCAGCTAACGGCTGCTGGCACATTTGACTTGGCGCTTGACGGATACGTCGCTGATGACCCTGATATCTTGTTTCCGTTCATGCATTCAAGTCAGATCGGTGGGATGAATCGTTCAGGCATCCATGACAAAACGATCGATGCCTTGCTGGAAAAGGGACAGGTGACGATGAAAAGCGACGATAGAGCAAAAATCTACGAAGAACTTCAGAAGCGCTCTGTGGAGGAGGCTTTTTGGATTCCCATTTACACGGAAAAACGGTTTGTCGTGGTAAACAACCGTGTTCAGGGACTGAAGCTTGATCCATCCGGACTGAAATTGTATCAGGACGTGTGGGTTAAGTAAGCGTGGAAACAAAAAACAAGGAGAACAGGTCATGAACAGTCAGGAATGGATCGTGAGTTATGAGGAGTTTGTGCGAGAAACCATGTTGGAAAGTAAAGTGCCTGGAGCTGCAGTTGGAGTGGCCAAACAAGGGCACCTCGTTTATGCCAAAGGCTTCGGTTATCGTGATGCCGAGCAAGGTCAGGCAGCGACAGTTGATACTCTGTTCGGAATCGCTTCGATTACGAAATCGTTTACCGCTATTGCGATCATGCAGCTACAGGAAGCCGGAAAACTGACGGTTGCCGATCCTGTTTCCCGCTTTTTGCCAGAGTTTCATGTAAAGACGGGAAGTGGAACGGAAGCCATTACCATTCACAACTTTCTAACCCATTCCTCCGGCTTGCCGCCATTATCTTGCGTCGATGAAGCACTCAAGCTTGGGATGAACACCTATGAGGATTTGATGACCTATATGGCCCAACTGGAATTTCCTTTATTGGGCGCACCAGGTACGGAGTTCAGCTATTCCAATGATTGCTATACGCTACTGGGAGCAATTGTCGAACGGGCAAGCGGTAAGCCATATTCGACGTATGTGAAGGAGCATATTCTCCAACCAGCGGGAATGCAGCATAGTTGCTTTTCTTTGGCGGAGTTGCACGGGTACGAGGATCGAACACCACTATTTGAGACACCGACGTTTCAATCATCCGGTGGATTAAAATCAACGCTCACCGACATGATGAGATACACCGAGCTGTTTCGAACGAAAGGTTTGATTGGCAAGGACCGAATTCTTCACACGGAAAGTGTGCAGCAGATGACCACCCCTTATTTCCGATGCGAACATAACCAATATTACGGGTACGGTATAGCGATTACACCCAATTTCTACGGTGCTGTGATGCTGGGCCATAGCGGCAGCGAGAAAGGGATTCAAGCCCACATGAGCATCATCCCCGAGAACGGATTGGCTGCCGTAGCCCTCACTAATCTCAGCGGTTCGCCAGCCACCGCATTGGCGCATGGAACGTTTCACTGCATCGAGAATCGTCCGGCGAAATCAACGCATGTCCCCTATAAGGAATATGACCTCCAGCTAGATCGTCTGCTTGAGTATGCGGGGGAGTACGGATCTATGGAAGGAATTCATCTTCAGGTAAGCGTGGATGCAGGTACGCTGATCGTAACGGTCGATCATTCGGACTCATTCTCTTTAAAAGCGATTGACGAAGATGTTTTTCTTACAAACGTTGAAGGGTCGAATCAAACCGTACGCTTTATACGAGACAAAAGTCAAACGGTAATTCGCATGATGGGCTCCTATCGCCAAATTCCCAAGCGAGTTTAGCCATACGCATTCTAGAAGAGAGGAGTGAACGAATCATGAAACAGTATTTGTTGAATCGGATGCTATCAGGAGTGATTGTCCTCCTCGGTATTTCCATCTTTTCGTTTGCACTCGTTCATTTTATTCCTGGCGATCCGGTACGGATCATGTTAGGGGAAAAGGCTACAAAAGCACAAGTGGAACAGTTACGTGAACAAATGGGGCTAAATCAGCCCCTTCCGCATCAGTACCTGACCTACATGGAAAAAGTCATCCAAGGGGATTTCGGAAATTCCTTACAAACGGAAAGACCTGTCATCGTGGAAATAATGGAACGGTTTCCAGCAACGGTCAAGCTAGCCTTCGCTGGAATTGGCATCGCGGTCGTCATTGGTTTAACGATGGGAATAATTGCTGCTAAATACAAGAATACGCTCTTGGACTTTATGCTGATGGCGGCAGCATCGATTGGATTATCGCTACCGAGCTTCTGGCTGGGCTTAATCGTCATCATGTTCTTTTCCGTTCAATTAGGCTGGTTTCCAATCGCGGGTGGTACGGGATGGAAGGATCTTGTTTTGCCTGCTTGTACCTTGGGCGTATTGTCTTCTGCAATGATCAGCCGACTGACGCGTTCAGGTATGGTCGAAGTACTTTCTCATGATTACATCCGAACGGCACGGGCCAAGGGATTGAGGGAGTCGATCATCCTATTCCGACACGCCTTGTGGAATGTCATGATTCCTGTTGTTACGGTGGTAGGCTTGCAAATCGCAACTCTGCTGGGCGGAGCAGTTATCATCGAACAAGTGTTTAACTGGCCTGGAATCGGCACATTAGCTATCCGTGCGATTTCAGCCCGTGATTTTCCGATGATTCAGGGCATTGTGTTGCTGATGGGCTTTGTCTATGTGGTGGTAAATATGATGGTCGACCTCCTTTATGGTTTGATTGATCCGCGTGTCGACCTCATTACGGAAAAGGAGGGGCGGTAACTTGAATGAAGTGAGCAAAACCGTCGCAGATGGGGTGGCGCATGCCAAATACCCGATTTTCCCCAAGCTTGCCTTTTGGGGAAAAATGAAGAAACAGCGAGCAGCAAAACTAAGCTTGGTGGTGCTTTTACTCATTACTGCGATCGGAATTGTCGGGCCTTGGATTGCTCCTTATGACCCTACTGAAAGTAATTACGAAGCCTTTCTGCAAGGCCCGTCTGCCAAGCATGTGCTCGGAACGGATGCGATCGGCCGCGATTTGTTTTCCCGTATTTTATACGGAACGCGCGTTACACTTGTGGTTGCTGTCATGGCGGTCGGCATCACAGTAGTGGCAGGAACGATGATTGGGGTCATCAGTGCATATGTGGGTGGATTCATTGATCATCTGCTCATGCGGATCATGGATATTTTGCTCGCCTTGCCGGGGATCATTTTGGCCTTGGCCATTGTCGCGGCGCTTGGACCGAGTCAAACCAATGCGATGATCGCAATCGGCATTTCTTCGATTCCCAGCTTTGCACGTCTGATCAGGGCAGCGACGCTCGTGATCATGTCGTCTGGATATGTGGAAGCCAGCAGATCGATCGGGACGCCGAGCTGGTGGATCATTCTTTTCCAGGTTCTCCCCAATATTACGAATGTATTGTTTGTTTACATGACATTGTTCGTCGGGGGAGCGATTCTCGATACGGCTGCATTGGGCTTTATCGGCTTGGGCGCGCAGCCGCCGACTCCCGAATGGGGGACCATGTTGAATGAAGGAAAAGATTACTTGTCCGATGCCTGGTGGCTTGCGACATACCCAGGATTGGCCATCACCATTGTCGTGTTGGCAGTAAACCGGCTGGGAGATGCCTTACGTGATATTTTTGATCCTCGTACGCAAAAGTAAAAGGGCGATAAGAGGATTGGAAGGGGGACTCCATTTATGGACAATGTATTGGAAGTGACAGGGCTGACAACCCGGTTCACGAAAGAGTCGGGAACGATTACGGTGGTTGATCAGCTCGATTTACATGTAAAAAAAGGGGAGACGCTGGGAATTGTCGGAGAGTCGGGGTGCGGCAAGAGCGCCACGTCGCTCTCACTCATGCGCCTGTTGGACAATAATGCCACTTTGACTGGAAGCATTCGATTCAACGGGAAAGAAGTGCTTGCGCTGAGTGAAGCCGAGATGCGCAGTCTCAGAGGCAAGGAAATGGCGATGATTTTTCAGGAACCGATGCATTCGTTAAATCCGGTGTTGACGATCGGTCGGCAAATCAGTGAGGTACTACACGAGCATGAGGGGGAAAGCAAGGCGTCGGTAAAGCAACGGGTACTCGATTTACTTACCGTGGTGGGCATCTCCCGTGCGGAAGAGATTTTCAGGGATTACCCGCACCGTTTGTCAGGAGGAATGAGGCAGCGGGTGATGATTGCCATGGCGATCGCATGCAATCCGTCATTACTGATCGCAGATGAACCGACGACCGCATTGGATGTGACCATTCAAGCGCAAATCTTGAATTTGATCAAAAAAATCAGAAGGGATATCGGCATGTCAGTGATCATGATTACGCATGATTTAGGGGTGATTGCTGAAGTGTGCGACCGCGTCATGGTGATGTATGCGGGACAAGCGATTGAAACAGCGGACGTACGGTCGTTGCTGCGCAATCCGAAGCACCCGTACACTGTAGGTTTGCTCCAATCGACACCAAGGCAACACGCAAAGAGGCTTCACAGCATAAAGGGCAGTGTGCCGACACCGGAAAACAAACCCAATGGGTGCCGGTTTGCCCCGCGATGCGATCGAGCGATGGCGATATGTTGGGAGCAGAATCCGGTGCTCACTCAAGTGGATCAGTATTCTTCTTGTCGATGCTGGTTATTTACCCAAGACAAGGGTCATGTACAGGAAAGCTCGGTGGTAGGTGGATGACGACGCCAATCCTGGAAGTGAAAGGACTACGCAAGCTGTTTCGCATGAAAAGAGGGTGGCTTCAACAACCGCATGATGTTCATGCCCTAAACGGGATTGATGTGACCGTCTATGAAGGAGAAACGCTGGGGATTGTCGGGGAGTCAGGCTGCGGAAAGTCTACATTGGGAAAATGTATTCTACGTTTGCTGGAGCCCGTCCAAGGCGAAATTCGTTTCCAAGGGAACGAAATAGGAAAAATGAACAAAAATGAAATGCGTGCAGTTAGGCGAAATATGCAAATGGTTTTTCAAAATCCATTTGAAACATTGAACCCGAAACTAACGATCGGGCACATCTTGACGGAGCCGCTGATTTCGCACCGTATTCCCCGGGAGCAGCGACAAGCGCTATTGGAAGAAACGATTGAGATTGTCGGTATGAGCAAGCAGCATCTATCTCGCTATCCTCATGAATTTTCCGGAGGGCAAAGACAACGAATTGGCATCGCCCGTGCTCTGATTCTTCGGCCAAAGCTGATTATCGCGGATGAGCCCGTCTCCGCACTAGATGTGTCAATTCAATCGCAAATCCTAAATTTGCTACAGGATTTGCAAGAACAATTTTCCTTGACGTATGTCTTCATTTCGCACGATTTGAGCGTA
The DNA here is from genome assembly GCF_013186635.1 of Brevibacillus sp. HB1.3. Lineage (NCBI taxonomy): Bacteria > Bacillati > Bacillota > Bacilli > Caryophanales > Paenibacillaceae > Brevibacillus > Brevibacillus sp. HB1.3. Next base: position 818,584 of record NZ_JABMIT010000001.1, read on the forward strand.
GTAGAGCACATTGCTGATAAAGTGGCGGTCATGTATTTAGGTGAAATCATCGAGTATGCCCAGACAGAAAAGCTGTTTGGACGACCACTGCATCCCTATACACAAGCACTGCTTTCAGCCAAACCCATTACCGATCCTGATGATACGCGAGAGCAAATTGTGTTGTCAGGAGAACTCCCGTCCCCGTCTAAGCCACCGAAGGGATGTAAATTCCATCCGCGCTGTCGTTCCAGCATGGAAATATGCAAGGTCGAGTTGCCAAAGCTGCGTGAAATAGAAGGGCAATCGGTCGCTTGTCATCTCTATCAATCATCTGCTCCAATCCATCCTTCTTAAAGCAAGGTGACTGCTCCCTAGTCCAACCTGTGGAGCAGTCGCTTGGATGAAAATAAGAAACTGATCATCGAAAAAAAAGGGGGAGAGAAATGTTTGAACGTGGGATCCCGTTTAAAAAAATGAATGGCTGTGGCAACGACTTTATTGTAGTAGACAATCGCGATGGCCTGTTGAACGAGGTTGCGCTTTCAGCCTTTGTCCAAAATGTATGCAGGCGAGGCACTTCAATCGGTGCGGATGGGTTCATGCTGCTGGAGAACTCCAACATCGCTGATTTTAAGATGAGGTATTTTAATGCAGATGGCAGTGAAGGAGAAATGTGTGGCAACGGTGCAAGGTGCATGTCGCGCTTTGCTCACCACATCGGAGCAGCAGAGACGAAGATGAGTTTCGAAACAATGGCCGGCATCTATCAGGCAGAACTCAATCAGAACAGCGTGAAGGTCAAGTTCCCGGACGTTCCATTACAAGCGCTGAAGCTGAATCAGCCCTATGAGTGGGACGGACCGAGCGGCGTTTACCACTATGGTGTTGTCGGCGTTCCCCACACGGTCTGGTTTGTCGAAAATGTTATCGCGATAGCGGACGACCAGCTCAGAGAATGGGGACGGATGGTCAGAAATGATCTGCAGCAGTTTCCCAATGGTACCAACGTAAATTTTGTGGAACGGATTGATAGGCAAACGCTTGGCATCAGGACCTATGAGCGCGGTGTAGAGACAGAGACCTACGCGTGCGGTTCCGGATCGACTGCTGCAGCCATCATTGCCGGTATTTTAGGACAAGTAGACACCCCTGTGAACCTGCTTACTCGAGGGGGACCACTTAAAATTTCTTACCAGCTCACTGATTATGCTGCCGAATCTGTTTACTTGGAAGGCAACTCAAAGCTGGTAGCAGAAGGACATTTGTTGCCCGATGCATGGACATGAAAACGCCCCACATCCGATTCCCTTTTCGATAGCTTTAGCATGCACGCATGGGTATCTATCGCCAATGAAGTGAGTTGTTTTTATACTTCGAATAAGACATAAGATGACATATTTAAAGGTCTAAAATGGGAGGAGATCAACGAAAGGGGTAACCACTCATGACGCGAAGAATCATATTAGATTTAGCTGTTACTTTAGATGGGTTTATTGAAGGGAAAAATGGAGAAGTTGATTGGTGCATAATGGACGCTGAAATGGGGTTTGTTCATTTCTTACATCAGATCGACACGATTCTTTATGGAAGAAAAAGTTATGATTTATGGGGGCAATATACGCCGGAAAATGAACATACGGATACGGAAAAAGAGATTTGGGGATTGGTCCATGGTAAAGAAAAGTATGTGTTTTCCAAGACACAGAAAGGGACTGATCATAAAGCAATATTCATCAACGATAATATTCTTGAAGAAGTCAATCTGCTAAAGAATAAGCCCGGCAAAGACATCTGGCTATATGGTGGAGCCAGTCTTATTACCACATTTATCAATTTAGAGCTTGTAGATGAATTTCGATTATCTGTTCACCCGGTTATTTTGGGAGAAGGAAAACCGTTGTTTACGGATATAAAACAGAGGTTGAATTTGAGCTTGGTGAATACAAAAACACTTTCCTCTGGCGTTGTGCAACTCATCTATCAAAGCAGTAGGCCAATCGATTGAAGAATCGATGGGGATCGTGGTAGAATTTGTCACGGGATTACCTCTTTTTAGAAGAGGTGTGACTAATTGTACTGGAGTTGAGATAAGACCATGAAAACGGAAATCATAAATAGATTCATCTCTTACGCACAAGTGGATACACAATCCAATGAAAACAGCGAAACGTGCCCTTCAACACCAGGACAACTAGTACTGGCCCAAATGCTTGTAGACGAGCTGAAAGCTTTAGGTATGCAGGAAGTTACGATGGATTCGAACGGCTATGTAATGGCAACCCTACCGTCCAATACAGACAAAGAAATTCCCACAATCGGTTTTCTCGCTCATATGGATACGGCTACCGATTTTACAGGCGCTGACGTGAAACCGCAAGTCATTGAAAATTATAACGGACAAGACATTGTCTTGAATGAAGCACTGAATATTGTCCTTTCGCCGCAGGAGTTTCCAGAGCTGGCTGGCTACAAAGGCCACACCTTAATCACGACAGACGGTACCACATTGCTTGGTGCTGATGATAAAGCCGGTATTGCCGAGATCATGACCGCCATGGACTATCTGATTCGCCACCCAGAATTGAAACATGGGAAAGTAAGAGTAGCCTTCACCCCGGATGAAGAAATCGGCAGAGGCCCTGATAAATTCGATGTGTCCGCCTTCGACGCCGTATATGCCTATACGATGGATGGCGGTCCTCTTGGCGGGATCGAGTATGAGAGCTTTCATGCTGCGTCTGCCACCATTACCTGCAAAGGGACGAACGTTCACCCCGGATCGGCCAAAGGCAAAATGGTCAACGCTGCTAAAATAGCCATGGAGCTGCATGGAAAGCTGCCGGCTGATGAAACACCTGAGGAGACGGAGGGCTACGAAGGCTTCTACCATCTGTTTTCCATTCAGGGTGACGTCGAGCAAGCGCAGCTTCGTTATTTGATCCGGGATCACGATCGTAATCGGTTTCAGGAGAGAAAGTCTGAACTGGCTCGTATCGTAGAAGAGTTACAGAAAACATACGGAGAGAAGCGAATTGAACTCGACATCAAAGATGAGTACTTCAACATGCGGGAACAGATCGAACCTGTCATGGAAGTAGTGGACATCGCCACGAAAGCACTAGAAAACCTCGGAATCGCGCCAAATATTCAACCGATTCGCGGTGGTACGGATGGCTCCCAGCTATCCTACATGGGGTTGCCAACTCCGAATATTTTCACAGGCGGGGAAAACTACCACGGGCGGTTTGAGTATGTTTCCGTAGACAACATGATGCACGCTGTGAACACCATCATTGAAATCGTTAAGCTGTATGAGCAAAGAGCTTGATGGCGAGGTAGCCTTTGATGTAGTCAGAAGATCGCTCGTGATGAAGAATCAAAAAGTTGTAAGCAGAATCAGAATGTCACTTTACTAGAGACGAATTCGTCTGCTGCATGTGAAGCACTGTAATGGCATTTGACTCAAAGCTGAAGCAAAGCGAGCAAAGGGCGGGCGTGTAGAGACGATTCGCCCTTTGTCATGAGTCATTTCAATCTCTTCACCATGTAACTCCATTTTTTCTCTTTGAATAAAACATGGGATAAAAAGCTACTTACGCGTAGTTGCGTATGGAACGCTAATCGCTGGTAAAGCTGCTCAGCTCGGGGGTTTTTTCCTGCGACGTACAAGCTTAACTTGTCTAGACTTGGCTGCGCTTGTGCGAAATTTTGCGCCCACTGCAATAGTAGGTTGCCAATTCCTTTGCCTTGATGATCCGGATGGACAACAACGTCTGTAATGTAACATTCACCTGCCTGTGGTTTATGGTCTAAGAGAGATAACCCGATAAACATTTTCAGGAGATTCCATTTGCCAAAACGATGGAGGTTCTTCCATGCAGGAAAAATTTGCATGCGATCAGATTCGGTTTTCCACTTGATGGATATCGTCCCGATAACTTCTCTCTCTTGTAGCGCGACCATTCGTTGACTCGTAGGGTCTGTAGGAACATGATCAAATAACTTTTCGAAAAAGAGGGCGAGCTCGCCATCATTGAGCTTCGTAAGGGTTGGGAATTTCCCGCGAAACCCGTGAACAAGAAGCTGACCAATCTGTTGATTGTACATGGAGTGCATAGGTTCTATCGTAATTGGTGGTACAGTCAAGATCAGTCTCCCCTTTCGGAATGGGTAGTCGGTTCGATCATAGCTTGTAGTTCATAGTGCAGTTGGCTTTGACTAAATAGGGATAAGTAAGATCTTTCAATGAGGATCAAGGGTCCCTGTATAACATGAGACTGAGCTGTGGCATAGGAGTAGAACTGTTCAATCACTTGTTCAAGGTTATCCTCTTCATGGACCAGCCTTTGGGTAGACAGATAGTTACCACTAGGCAATGAAAAATCGCCAGGCACTTCTGTTTCCGTGTATAAAGTAATGGTACTGGAACCATGCTCGATAAAATGAATGTCCGATTCGAACAAGTTCGGGACAGACTCGGCCTGTTCAGCCAACAGTTTGGCGTTTAGCGTCATTTGTGAACTCATTTCCAGCCACCGTGTCAAATAAGTAGTTTCGCGCCACTTTATTTGGTAGGGATTCGTGTGAGATTGAAAGTTCTTTTGTTCCTGCAAAACCTTTGTAATGAATTGCTGAAGCTCTTGCAGGCGAAGCATCTCTTTATTTATTTCTCTCAAAGAATGATTGAGTAGTTGCCCGTATTGATCAGCAGAATAGGAAGTCATGCATTCTTTAATCGACTGGACAGGCACTCCCAATTTGCGCAGCAACAGAATATGGGCGAGCTGGTAAACTTGATCCATGCTGTACATCCTGTACTGATTGTTATCGAAGTAAGCAGGTAGAAGAACCCCTTTCTCTTCAAAATAACGAATCTGATGAACAGACACATTCATAAGCTTCGCTAGTTCGCTAATGGTGATTTCACTTTTCATAAATGTTACTCCTATAGACGTGGTGGAATATCTCTACCATACACCGTAGGTCAGACCTAAGGTCAAGAGGTACGTTCAAAGATAGTCTCTTTTGTAAATACGCTCGATACCACGCCATATTGACATATCCTCACCTTTAAGGATATTGTAGATACAATAAATCTATAATGGGTTTAATGACAGGAGGCTGGTGAGTATGGAGAACATTTGGAATGAGCGCTTTCATTCGGAAGAATATTATTATGGGGAAGAACCAAACGGTTTTATTCAACAACAGGCTTATCGGTTCGAACAAGGACAAAAAGTGATTGCGTTCGCAGAGGGTGAAGGCCGGAATGCGGTTTTTTTAGCAAAAAGAAATCTTGAAGTGACAGCCATTGATTATGCAGAGAGCGGATTGCAAAAAACGAAAAAACTGGCGCAGAAGCATTCCGTTGAGGTACTTACCCAAAAAATGGACCTTTTGGAAGAAGAGGTGCCGAGCGAAGAATATGATGCCGCGATTATGGTATATGGACATTTTCATAAAAATGCGCAGACCATGATTCTGAATAAAATGAAAAAGGCAATAAAGCCGAAAGGGATTATGATGCTTGAGGTATTCTCGGAGGAACAATTGAAGTATCGTACAGGTGGCCCCCAGGATCATGACATGCTGTATGATCCAAAGGAAATTCTTGCTTGGTGCAAAGGTCATGAGGTGATCCATTTCTTCTATGGCGAACAAGAACGTGTGGCAGGAAAGGCGCACACCGGATTAGCCCATGTCATTCAACTTGTACTAAGAAAATGAAGGGTAGCTGCGAAAAAGAGACAAATGCGCGAGATTTTACATCTGCCTTACTCATTCCATTACTTGACCTTAGGTCTGACCTAAGGTGTATGGTTGAGAAATTCACTTAGAAATTTTTTAAGAGGAGAAGGGTAGATGAAAAAGAAAATAATGATTTCCATCATGATTATCGTCCTGCTATTTGGAGGGGCAGGATTTTACATTTTGGAACAAAATAGCTTTGATATGGTTGAGCAAGTCGTTGAAATCCAGACATCTGAAGGCAAATTGACAGGTACGTTCGTACTGCCAAAAAAATACACGAACAAATTGGGCTTAGTCTTGTTTATACATGGTGATGGACCTATTGATGCCACGCATGATGATGGCTATAAGCCGCTATGGGAGCGGTTAGCCTCACTTGGTTACGCCTCCTTATCCCTTAATAAGAGAGGAATAAACGGTTCCGAGGGCAATTGGTTACACCAGAGTATAGATGACCGCGTAGAAGAAGCGCGTCAGGCTATTGCTTGGGCAAAAGAGCAGCCGATGATTGATGAGAAACAGATTGGGGTTTGGGGAGCAAGCCAGGCGGGATGGGTTATTCCTAAGCTCGCCAAGAAGGAACCGCTCGCATTCAGCTTACTTCTATCACCCGCCATTAATTGGGTAAGTCAAGGGCAATACCATACACGCAAAAATATGGTGATAGACGGGTACTCAGAAGCGGAAATTCAAGACAAAGAGGCGTATGACCAGCAAGTACTCACGTTTTTGGAAAAACAGGCATCCTATGAGGAGTATGTGAAAATTGCTCGCGAAAATAATTTGATGGCAAAAGATAGATGGACTTTTGTAAGCAAAAATTTCTTGTCAGATGCCACGAATGACCTTCCGAATTTCAATTCGCCAGTGCTCCTGATTCTGGGGGCAGAAGATATACATGTCGATGTGAAGGAAACGGAGAGGGTATATCGAGATATCGTAAAACCTGAGCTGCTAAACGTAGCGGTCTTTCCTAATGCTGATCACTCTATGTTAAGCAAGCAAACGGCAAATTCAAATATGCAGGCAGTCATCATTAGTCTTTTCGCTCCGCGACAAATTACGATACCGGGTTATATGGATGCAATCGAGCGATTTCTAAAGGAACTTCCGATGCATACATAATGGCAGAAGAACTGTTTGATGAATCTGAAAGGGAAGTGAACATAATGACAAATCCAGTAAGAAGTGCGCCTGTATTTTCACAGACGATCACTGACTTTTGGCAGGAGCAATTTTTAAGCGGTGAGGTCCTCTATAGCGATGAATCTTTTACTATTGCCGTAAACTCTGCACTTGACGAGGATAGCCGGGTCATGGTGCTGGAAACTTCCGATGGACGAGTGATGGCGGTCGTAACACCTGCTCTGGTCGATAAGATAGGCCTATCTCTACAACATTCCTTAACTGAGTCGATCTTTCGCCAAAAATTGAATGAAGCAGGCGTTACCCTACATGGCGCAGACTATCTTTTTTATTTTTCAAAAGCCGAGAAGAACACATTGCTGCAAGAAAACCTCGAAGGTGACCTGCGCCGGTTAACCGAGCAAGATGAGGCGGTTTTCTCCACGTTTGCTTCCTCCGCATCGGAACAAGACTTGGATGACGCTTATGTGGAATTGGATCACTGGGCAGTGTTCGGCTCTTTTGAACAAAATCGCCTGGTCAGCGCTGCCAGTATGTATCCATGGGAGGAGGATGCGCATATTGCGGATCTGGGCGTGCTGACGCTGACGTCGTTTAGAGGAAAGGGTCACGCCCGCAAAGTGGTGCGCTCCCTCTCCAAATATGCTTATGGTCAAGGATATGAACCACAGTACCGATGCCAACTCGATAATGATACGTCTGCGGCTTTGGCCAAAGCAGCGGGATTCACACTGTTTGGAAAATGGGAAGTGATTTCTCCAGACTCTGCTAACTAACAAATACCCTCTCAACTATTCTATCGTCAGTGGCAACAATAAAGTGACTCTGCCGAAGCACGGAACAATGGTATTTGCCGGTACACCAGGCTCGGAATTTCAAATAACAATCAAGTAAGCCAGTTACGCACAAAAAGCCCACACATTCCGTTAGGAGGTGAACAGTGGGCTTTTTGTGATGGTTCGAATAGTAGGCGAACAATGGAGCCTGACAAGATCATAATCTACACGGTCCATGCATACGTTAGAATCAACCATTCCGAAATGAAAGAGTTCATATATTTTAAATCCTCATGAAGAAAAAACAAAAAAATGTTGATTTCCCTTGTTAACTGCTATATAACTTAATTAGAAGTATTATTATTTAATACTTAATTTAAATGACGGGAGAGGGACAAATGGACTCTATGGCAACCGCTAACACTGGAAAATGTCCGTTTTCGCACGGCAGTACTACGAATCACAACCCTAGTGCTACGTCGAACAAACACTGGTGGCCCAACCAGTTGAACTTGAACATCCTGCATCAGCATGACAGAAAATCTAACCCTATGGGCGAAGAATTCGATTATGCAGAAGAGTTCGAAAAGTTGGACTACCAGGCTCTCAAACAGGATCTTTATGATCTCATGACAAACAGCCAAGATTGGTGGCCTGCCGACTACGGGCATTACGGGCCGTTATTTATCCGTATGGCTTGGCACTCCGCTGGTACATATCGTACAGGAGACGGCCGTGGCGGTGCAGGAACCGGCACACAACGTTTTGCTCCACTTAACAGCTGGCCAGACAATGCCAACCTTGATAAAGCTCGACGCCTTCTATGGCCGATTAAGCAAAAATATGGCAACAAAATCTCTTGGGCAGACTTGTACATTTTAGCAGGTAATGCAGCTATTGAATCCATGGGCGGGAAGACAATCGGTTTTGGAGGCGGACGCGCGGACGTTTGGCATCCAGAAGAAGATATTTACTGGGGTGCTGAAAAGGAATGGCTAGGCGATAAGCGTTACACCGGCGATCGTGATCTCGAGAATCCGCTTGCTGCTGTTCAAATGGGTCTGATTTATGTGAACCCCGAAGGTCCGAACGGGAATCCAGATCCGCTTGCCAGTGCTCGCGACATTCGCGAAACCTTCAAACGCATGGGAATGAACGATGAAGAAACCGTTGCCCTCGTGGCAGGTGGCCATACATTTGGGAAGGCTCACGGCGCAGGAGATGCTGCTCTTGTAGGACCAGAGCCGGAAGCTGCTCCTTTGGAAGCAATGGGCTTAGGCTGGCAGAGCACACACGGTTCCGGTAAAGGTCGCGACGCCATCACCAGTGGTATTGAAGGGGCTTGGACTGCGAATCCGACACAATGGGATAATGGTTTCTTTGAACTCTTGTTCGGATATGAATGGGAGCTGACCAAGAGCCCGGCAGGTGCACACCAATGGGTTGCTGTAAATCCTGCTGATGAGCATCTTGCACCGGATGCAGAAGATGCGTCCGTGCGTGTTCCAACGATGATGACCACTGCGGATATGGCCTTGCGTATGGATCCAGCATACGAAAAGATTTCTCGTCGTTACTATGAGAATCCAGAAGAGTTTGCAGATGCATTTGCAACTGCATGGTTCAAACTCACACACCGCGACATGGGGCCTCGCTCAAGATATTTAGGCCCAGAAGTTCCAGCAGAAGATTTTATTTGGCAAGATCCTGTACCCGCTGCTGAATATGAGTTAACAGATGCCGATGTAGCAGAACTGAAAACACGGATTTTAGACTCGGGCCTTACCGTCAGCGAGCTGGTAACAACGGCTTGGGCTTCCGCTAGTACCTTCCGAGGCTCGGATATGCGTGGTGGCGCGAATGGTGCTCGCATCCGTCTTGCTCCACAGAAGGAGTGGGAAGTGAATGAGCCGAAAAAACTTGAAAAGGTGCTTACGATCCTGGGCGTCATTCAAGAGGACTTTGGTAAAAAAGTCAGCATGGCCGATTTGATTGTACTTGGCGGTAGTGCCGCAGTAGAAAAAGCAGCACAAGATGCTGGCTTTGATGTAACGGTTCCTTTTGCTCCTGGACGTGGTGATGCAACACAAGAGCAAACCGATGCTGAGAGCTTTGCTGTTCTCGAACCAATCGCTGATGGTTTCCGGAACTACCAGAAGAAGCAATATCGTGTCAGTCCTGCGGAACTCCTGATAGACAAGGCACAGCTACTAAACCTTACTGCTCCAGAAATGACTGCACTCGTTGGCGGTATGCGTGTTATCGGGACAAACCACGGTGGCACACAACACGGTGTATTCACGGATCGCGTAGGTACACTCACGAACGACTTCTTCGTTAACTTGCTAGATATGGGCATACAGTGGAAGCCAGTAGACGGAGGCGTATTTGAAGGACGTGACCCCAAAACGGGGGAAGTCGTGCGTACAGCAACTGCTATTGACCTCGTGTTCGGTTCAAACTCTGTTCTGCGTGCCATTGCAGAAGTTTATGCGCAAGACGATAACAAAGAAAGGTTTGTGCGTGACTTCATTGCTGCATGGGTGAAGGTAATGAATGCAGATCGTTTCGATCTTCAATAAGCATAATTAGAAAAATAAAGCAAAGAACAGTATTTGTTGTTGGATACTGTTCTTTGCTTTATATTTTCTATAGTCCTAGTAGAAATCGAATCGGTTACGATGTTCTACTTACCATCTGAAGCAAGCCTCTAGGTGGTTTTTATAGAATTTACAACTTGGAGACAACTGAAAGATACTTTTAACATATCAACGCTATATTCTTTGAACTGTAACAAGGGTTTCGTACCCAAACCAAAAACAAAAAATTTCAGGAGGCATTACCATGAACAAAAAGAATATTCTCGTTTTGTCAATGGCACTAACAATTGTAGGCGGTGCTACAGCAGCGGTATTTGCAAGCGATAACGCAATTCATTCTACGAAAAACAAAGTCGTAACGTTGGCAAGCAAAGAAGGAAATGGCACAACTCAAACCACAACAAATGATGTAGTCAAAGTAGCAAATGGAAAGATTAGCGATGAAGAAGCAGTAAAAATGGCAACGAAAGCTCTCAAAGACTATATGGGGCTTGACGCAAAATCTTTTGGTGAGGCGCATGTAAATCGAACGAACAACCAAGAAGACTTTACGTTCTTTATGGATTTATATTCAAAAGAAGATGCAGCTGTATTAAAAGAAAACGCGAAAAAAGATACGGCTGATGTTATCGTTGTACAGTTTGTTCGTGCTGAAGACTTGAACCAGCCAATGGCCGCTTCTAATCGCATTGTCATAAATGAAAAAACAGGTGAAATTGTTTCTTTAACTGCTTTCACGAATGAAGATCGAAGCTCAGAGACAACAATCGATGATGCGAAAGTTAAATCTGCGGTTATCAGCTTTTTTGATAAACAACAGAAAAATGTGAAGGAACATACGATGAAGGTTAGTAAGAGTGCTAGTTCCGGAACCATACGTGTTCTTTGCAACCTGGAAGATGGAAGAGATGCAGAGATGACAATTAGTTTGAAGAATTATTCCGTATCTAGTTATGAGATTAATTATGACAGACTACTCCCTCTACCTTCCGAAGAAAAAGACCACAGTGAGAATTTCAGAGAACTGAAAGTGAAGTAAGATATAGTAGGACTGATTAGATGGAGTGAGTGCCCGAAATGGTACTTACTCCATCTAACCGTTACAAAAGGAACGAGGTAAAAACGGAATGATAAAAATTTTAGTGGTTGAAGATGATATCGCAGTAGCAAATTTAATAAAATTGAATTTAAATACCGCAAATTATGAGAGTTCAATCGTTTTTGATGGAGAGGAAGCTCTAAATGTGATTGAAAGAGATCGTTTTGATCTCATACTTTTGGATGTGATGCTTCCGAAAATTGATGGATTTACTTTATTCGAGAAAATTAAACCTTTAGGGATACCTGTCATTTTTTTAACAGCGAAAAGTTCTGTCACAGATAAGGTGTATGGTTTAAAAGCGGGAGTAGATGACTATATAACGAAACCGTTTGAAGGAATTGAATTGCTGGCCAGGATTGAAAATGTATTAAGACATTACAATAAAAAAAGCAACATCATAAATTTTAAAGACACAGAAGTATACTTGGAAGAAATGAAGGTGAAAAAGAACGGTCAGATGATTGAGCTTACCTTGAAGGAGTTCGAATTATTGGTGTTTTTAGTGCAAAATAAAAACATCGTATTAACGAGGGAAAAAATCATAGAAAAAATTTGGGGATATGACTACGCTGGCGAGACTCGAACGATTGACAACCATATACAAAAGCTAAGAAGAAAGCTGGGATGGAAAGATGAAATTAAAACAGTATTTAAATTGGGATATAGGCTGGAGGAATAAATGAAATTTTGGCAGAAGATATTTTTATGTACATTAATCATATTTGAAATCTTTTTTGTACCAGCATCCATTTACCTGATTAATAGCAGCTTTGAACTCAATCTCAATATGGAGATCCGTTCCGGGATAAGTGAACAGGATCGATTTGCTAACTCTTTAGAATCAAATCTATATCTACTTAAAGTTCAAAAATCTTCCACTCCAGATGCAGAAGGCGTTGGCAAACCAAACATAGATTCCATGATTCGTACGTACTTGGACAACCTCGGCGAACAGGATGTGTATTTGGATGTAATAGATGAAAATGACAAAGTTATTTTTAGCCATTTTAAAAACAACAAGATAACTCTTACGAATCGAGAAGAATTAAACATCCCATCCGATAAAGTAAATTACATCATACGGGATCTAGGGGAAAAGACGTACTTATTTATAGCAAAGAATCTTTATTTGGAAAATAATCACTATAAACTTTCTTACGCGAAAGATATTTCGAGTGTTTATGAAAATAGAGAAGACTTATTAAGCCTCTTAATCAAGTTAAATGCTCTTGTTTCAGCCATTTTGGTGATCGTTACCATCATCATGAGCATGTTTATCGTAAAACCGATAAATAAACTGATTAAGTCAACAAGAATAATTGCAGGCGGGAATTTCAGCGAAAGAGTCATGGTTACATCAAAAGATGAAATCGGGTTGTTAGCAGAAAATTTCAATTTAATGGCCGGTGATGTAGAAGATAAAGTAAATCAGCTTAAAAAATCTTCAGAAGACAAGCAAAGGTTTATCGATAACCTAGTCCATGAACTCCGGACTCCTTTGACTTCGATCATAGGCTATGCGGATTATTTACGAACGAATAAGTATGATGAAGAGACTTATATCAACTCATTAAGCTTTATCTATGAAGAAGGAAAGCGGCTAGAGAAGCTGACATTTAAGCTCATGGAGCTCATCGTTTTGCGAGAAGAAGATTTTGAGTTAAAAACGGGAGAACTTGACGAACTTTTTGTGGAAATCAAACATTCCTTTATTCCAAAACTGAACATAAAGAATATGGATCTGGAAATATCGACGGAGCATCTGAGTGTGTTAATGGATACGGATTTAATGAAAATTTTGCTTGCAAACCTGATAGACAATGCGATTAAAGCATCGAAGAACAACGATAAAATAATTCTACGTTCATACAGAGATACGGAGTCAAAAATTATTCTTGAAGTGAAAGATACAGGGATCGGTATTCCTGATGACGACATAAACAAAGTCTTTGAGCCCTTCTTTATGTCCGATAAATCGAGATCGAGAGCGAATGGAGGAGGGCTGGGACTCGGGCTTTCATTATGTAAGGAGATAGCTAAAATTCATGACGCTAAAATAAGAATAGAAAGCAAGCTCGGTGAAGGAACAAGTATCCAATTGGTTTTTCATTGTTAACACCCTGGAGCAAGTGGAAATTCTAGAGACAACTTCTTTGTTACGAGAAACTAGCCATTTTTCATTGGAGTTTTTTCAATGGGAAATGGTTTTTTCTGTTTAAAAAATGGTTGTGGATAAAAATTCAAAAAATTTAAAAAATCATTAAAAATATCCTTTGCTGGAAATAATTTCTATTCTATTATTTATTTGTGATCGTAACCAAGCACTAACAGACGCGCGTGAAGTTCTGGCTACGAACAAAAAATGCAAAAAGATCTGTTCGATGTGGATGTTCAAGTAAAAGAGGTAAATCAAGTACAATCAGATTCAGTAGTGAGCGACATCATTTGCACTACATTCTGTTCAGTTACTTGGTGCCAAAGCAACTGCTGCTAATTTAGTTTGACGCTGGAGGAGCATCGCGATAAGCGATGTTCTTCCTTTATAGTCTCACTTCATGCATGGGAAAGAGGGATACGAATGGCCAAGCAAATTTTAGAGAGGGAGCTGACATCTCGCTACCATGAGAACAAAAAGGAGGAAAACCTATATACCTCAGCAGACTTTTTTATGCTGCGGGTACCTCTGTTTCCAATAGAGGTCTTCAATGAATCCAATAAAACCAGTGATTATCTAGCTGCTATAAGGAAATATGCGAGGGACGAAAATGTACGAGAAGCTATTCTCCTTTCTAGTCCATCTCTGTACGAAGCATTACCGAATCTAGAAGGCGATCCTACTTCTCGAAAAACCAAGCAGGCTCTTTCTAGTTTTGTTCGTTTTTTGTTAAGGATGTGTACCCGTGCTACTCCATATGGCTTATTCGCTGGTGTTGCTCTGGGCTCATTCAACGGCAAGACAGCCGTCTCTTTGAAAGACTCGCACTTTCACCAAAAACGCACACGTCCAGACATGGAATGGCTGCTTGCAATCATTCAGAGAATAGAGCAACGACTAGATGTAGTTAAACAGTTAAAAGTACAGCGAAATCACGCTTCGGTGCAGGTCGGCGGGCGAATAGAGCTTACGTATGCCACTGAATACGGGCAAATGAAACGTTTAGATGGTAAACAAAAAGAGAGAATCTCAATCCGTGCTACAGAAGTTGTGCACGCTGTTTTTGATCTGGCAAAACATCCGATTCAATTTGAACAATTAATTAGTAGATTGATGGAAAAGTACCCTGAGGCGGGGGAACAAAAAGTAACTGGACTGCTGTGGCAATTATTCTCTCAAGAGTTTTTAATTAGCGAATTACGTCCACCTCTCACAGTATCCACTCCATTTGATTATGTGATGAAGCGCCTTGTGTTACTTGATGGTGTACAGGATATATATTCAGAATTAGCTGAGATTCAAGCAAAAATGAAACAGTACGATGGACTTCCGATTGGAACAGGCATTCAAAGCTTTCAAGAATTAATGACGCAGATGAAAGCCCTTGAAGCAAGCATGATGCCAGTACAAGTAGACCTCCGTGTAGGTACTAACAAAGTATCTTTACACAACAGTATAGGAGAAGAAGTAGCAAAAGCGGTGGAATGTCTGTGGCGACTGTCTTTACCACAGCGGGGAGCGTCCCATCTAAGGAGCTACCATAAGGACTTTTTGGAGAAATACGGAACGTCAAGAGAAGTACCTGTTTTGGAGCTACTCAGTGATGAGGTTGGTTTAGGAACACCAGCAGGATATATGTTTCCACAAAGCAGTCGAAAAGAGCCAGTATCGCCTCTCAAGTATTCTGATAAGCGAGAAGCTAGTTTGATGAGAAAAGTAGTTCATGCGATTGCAACAAAAACGAGAGAGATAGAGATTACCAATGATTTTCTCGATCAGCTAGAAACAGAGCCAGTAGATACGAAATACGCACCAGATTCCTTGGAAATGTATGTGGAAGTATTCGCACCCTCACAGGAAGCAATCGATCAAGGAAACTATCTGCTAGAGGTAGCACCAATGCCTGGTTCGGCTAAGGTGGGCCAATCGTTTGGAAGATTCCTCGATATACTCGGACCAGAAGCGATAGAGAAACATGAACAGATTCATAATCAAATACAGGAACAGTATGAAGATGTGATTTTTGTTGAGGCCAATTATCTTTCAACCGTTGGACGACATGCCAATATCGTTCTCCATCCGTCCTTCAACCAATATGAACTGGCCATCGGCACGAATTGTTCTGAGAACGCTCTCCATCCCCTTCAACTGGAGGATGTTGTGGTAGGTGCCACAATAGAGCATTTCTATCTGAAATCCCGTACACATAGAAAGAAATTAATTGTCTCAGCGAATAATATGCTTAATTTCAAGAATGCTCCTAATATTTATCGTTTCTTGCGTGAAGTCTCTATGGAAAATGTACGTATTTGGAATCCATTCTCTTGGGGAAATATGGATGCTTCACCGTATTTGCCACGTGTTCGCTATGGAAAAACCATCTTGTCGCCTGCTATATGGAAGGTGATACCCGAATCCCTGGGGCTTAAGGCTGATCCGAAAGAAGACAAGATCTGGAATGAGGCTTTTGCTTTATGGAGAATGGAGTGGGATCTACCACGATATGTGTACATGGCTTTCGGTGACAATCGTATTTTGTTAGATTTGGATAATCCTTATCATGTTGAAGAGCTACGTACCGAACTGTTTAAGTCAAAAAACATTCAACTCCGTGAAAAAATCGGGGGTACAGAAGAATATTGGGTCACTGGACCAAAAGGTCATTTTTCCATGGAATGCGTGGTTCCATTGCTAAGGAGACCACATATAGAAAAGAAAAAAATGATCCCCTCCTATAGAAATGCAAATGTTCTTACTAAGGAGCAATACATAAAACTCCCTGGAAGTGATTGGCTTTTTTTAAAACTGTATGGGGGTCACCAGAGACAGGATGAATTTATCGTTGATCAAATCCATGCATTTGCGAATTCCATGGTTAAAAAAGGAGTAGCGGATGAATGGTTTTTCATGCGATTTATAGACCCTGACCATCATATTCGCCTTCGCTTTCACGGTAAGGCTGAGAAGCTTATGAAGGAGATTTTTCCAGAACTTTACCCTTGGATTCAAGAATGTCAGCGAGAAGGATTTATTCAAAGAATGGTAATTGATACGTATGATCGCGAAGTAGAAAGATATGGTGGACCTTTAATGATGGCTGATGCGGAGCGAGTATTTGCCAAAGATAGCCAGACGACTGCAAATCTCTTGAGATTGTTGCGGTTTCAACAAACGAATCTACCAGACTATGTTTTGGCAACGATTAGTATTATTGACATAATGACTAGATTCGGACTTAGTTTTGAACAGCAACTGGCTTGGATGGACATGCGTGTGAAAAAGGATGCCCAGAGAGAGGAGTTCCGAAAATGGCGGAAACCATTGCTTACTCTCGCTGATCCGCGGAGCAATTGGCAAGGATTGCGTAGTCATCCGAGCGGGGAAGCCATTCGTGAAGCGATGGCCTTGAGAGTGGATGTATTGCAGGATTTCGGAAGGCTTGTAGCAGAGGGTGAACAAAATCAATCGCTGTGGAGTTCCCCATCGATGATCATGGGTAGCTTGATCCATTTGCATTGCAATCGCTTATTTGGAGTAAGGCGAGAGATGGAAGATAAAGCGATGGCCTTTGTACGTCATACTTTACACAGCCAGCTTCACTGGAGGGAGAATGTTGGTGACTCCATTTAAGGCAAACAGTAATCGATTGGAAACGATTCGAAACGTATTTGCTTCCTTCTCTCATTGGCCTAGTGTTTTTCGTTTACTGTATCAAACAAATCCTCGCTACTTTGTGATTGTTATGATATTGACGATTATAAGTAGCCTGATACCTGTAGGGGTGATTATTGCCACGCAATCATTAATTGATGCGGCAGTAGCCATCTCAGTCGGTGGGAGAATCGTTCCGCTTTTCATCGCGTTTGGTCTTTTCGCGTTTCTATCTGTGATCCGCGATATTCTCAAGCACGTTGACTTAGTCTATAAAACGTTGTATCAAGAACTGCTAGCCAATCATGTAAATCTGTTGATCATGAAAAAAGCAACGCGACTTCCTTATTCCAGTTTTAAGGATGCAGGAATCTATGACCAACTTCAACGGGCAAAGCAAGATTCCACGTTCCGCCCCTATCAGTTATTTCAACAGGTGATAAGTATTAGTAGCAATGTGATTGTATTACTATCTGTTTCCGCTATGCTGATCGCTTGGAAGTGGTGGCTAGCACTGATTTTGCTCTTGCTACCAATCTGTTCCACTTTCTCATTTATTCGATTAGGACAAGAGGAATTCATGATTGACCACAATCGCGCTTCTGATCGTCGTAAGCAATATTATCTGATGCATTTATTGACCAGCGATTCATCAGTAAAAGAGCTAAAAATCTTTCAGTTAGGTCGATTTCTGGTTGATCGATATCGTAAATATTACGAGCGATTTTTTCAGCAGGACAAAGCAATGGTGATAAAAAGGACAAAGGTGGCGCTTGGGTTTCAGGCCCTGTCACTCCTTGCTGTCGTATCGATGCAGTCGTATGTCGTATGGGAAACGATGTTAGGTACGCTTGCAATTGGCAGCTTAATTGCGTTTATCCAGGCGATATCTTACACCCAAACAACCTCCACAGATCTTATGCAAACGATTTTCAACATGTATCAAAACAATCTGTACATTAGTCAGTTATTTACATTTTTAGCTGTGCCAGATGAGAAAAAATTAGCAAACGCCGAAAGCGATCCTTGTGAGAAGAATGCTTCTGGTTTAGAGTTTCGCAATGTCTCATTCAAATATCAAGGTGTCGATGCCTACACGCTACGTAATGTGAGTTTCGCCATTCGTCCAGGAGAAACGATGGCGTTAGTAGGAGAGAATGGTTCGGGAAAATCGACAATCGTAAAATTAATTACGCAATTGTATCAACCGACAGAAGGCGAGATTTTGTTTAATGGTAAGCCGATTTACCATTATGAGGAGGACGAATGGCGCCAAAAAATGAGCGCCTTGTTCCAGGATTTTATTAAATATGAAATGTCAGTTAACGAGAACGTTGGTTTTGGTAACTATCTAAAAGCGGATGATGAAGCAGCCATTATCGAGGCAAGCAAACAAGCCGGTGCAGATGAAATGATTAAACATTTTCCGCAACAATTCCATACACAGCTTGGCAAATGGTTTGCCGACGGGTATCAGATTTCGGGGGGGCAGTGGCAGCGTATTGCCATTTCTCGCGCTTATATGCGTGATGCGGACTTATACATTCTTGACGAGCCGACAGCAGCACTAGACCCTCAAGCAGAGCAGGAAGTATTCACTCGGTTCCGTGAATTGACCCAGAATAAAATGGGATTATTTATTTCCCATCGATTTTCAACTGTTCGATATGCCAACCAGATTCTTGTCCTAAAACAAGGAGAGATCATTGAAACGGGGACGCATAAGGAATTACTCGCAGAAGACGGCGTTTATGCATCTCTTTTTCATATGCAGGCTTCTTTTTATCTGGAAGAAACGGATGAAACGACCAGACAGATGGTCGGACAAATGTAAAAGAGAGAGGGAAAGTATGGAGACAAATAAAGCAGTGGCAACGACTAAGCATGCATGGAAAGGGATGAAAAGTGAAGACTTGAGAACAAAGGCGTTATCTACTGCGCTCAAGGTAGCTGCATGTTTGCGAGATCCCATTCAAGTAGAAAAGGTCGTAATGGATAAAGATAACATAAGTGTCGCAGGACCGATTCATCAACATCCTTGGGGAGCTGCTACTCTTTCTCACGGATATCCGGGTACCATACTCTTTTTTGCTGAGTTGGAAAGACATTTCCCTGATAAGGGTTGGAATATCGTTGCTCATGAACATCTCCTTGCTCTTCAAGAAAAAATTAAGGCAGTAGGGATTTCAAGTGAGTCCATGTGTGGTGGAGTAGCAGGTATTTGCTTTGCTACGCTAGTAGCTTCACGCAATCGAGAGCATTATCAACGCTTTCTTGGACAACTGGATCAATTGCTCGCTTCACGAACAGCGGTCATAATTGAAGACGAGTATGTTCTTGATAAAAAAAGAGGAGGAAGTAATCCTCATGTCTATGATGTTATTAATGGTGTAGCAGGCATTGGGCGGTACTTACTGGCAAGTAAGCAAATCGATGTTCTTCATTCCGCCTTACAGGATGTTTTGCGATATCTCGTATATATAAGCCAGCCGAGAGAATATAAAGATGGTAGAAAAATACCAGGGTGGTACTTGACTCAGGAGATGCAATATTTAGACATTGATAAAGAGATGTATCCGAATGGAAATTTTAACGTAGGGCTTGCTCATGGGATTCCTGGACCATTAGCCTTATTAGCACTTGCTTTGAAAGAAGGAGTCGAAGTAACTGGTCAGAGGGAAGCAATACGTAGCATCGCTGACTGGTTGGTACGGTGGAAGGAAAAGGACGCTTGCGAGATTATGTGGAGAGGTAGAGTGAAATTAGAAGAAGAGCTAGGGGAAGAAATGCTATCCCAACAGCCGTTTCGCCGTGATGCCTGGTGCTATGGCACGCCAGGAGTAGCTCGCTCACTCTATCTAGCGGGTGAAGCTCTACAAGATTCATCTTATTGTAATCTTGCCATTCAAGCTTACGATGATGTTTTCAAGAGATCAGAAAGCGATTGGAATCTGTATGCTGATACGTTTTGTCATGGAAAAGCAGGACTATTGCAAATGACGCTTAGAATGGCAACGACTACTAATGACGAACGCTATCAGTCACATATCGAGTATTTAACTAAGTGCCTAGTAGATAATTTTAATCCCTCGCTTCCTTTTGGTTATCAAGATATAGAACCAAATGGTGATGGAAAGGTCGGACTCAATAAGGCAGGTGCACTTGAGGGTGCAGCTGGTATTGGTCTTGCCCTTCTTTCAGCAAGCAGTAATCAAGAGCCACTGTGGGATCAGTCATTCCTATTGGCCTAAAAGGAGAAATCGAGATATGACACACGATCCATTTCTGAAGGAGAAGAAACTTTTGGTCGGTATATCAGGCTCGATTGCCGTTATAGGTGTGTCTGCTTATCTTAGTATGTTTCGAGCCCTGTTCAAAGAGATAAAAGTAGTGATGACAGAACAGGCCGCAACACTGATCCCGCCGTCTACGCTTTTGTTTTACTGCAACGAGATATTTATAGATGAAGAGCCTCGTCTTCAGAAAAAAATGAACCACGTTAAGTTAGCACGTTGGGCAGATTTGTTCGTTGTTTTGCCAGCGACGGCGAATGTAATTGGACAAGCTGCTAACGGAATTCGCCTCATGTGGATGAAAAAAGCGGTTCAGCGCAATGTAAATCAGCTTCGAGAGGACGGTCACATTGTTGTGAATCCAGTAGAAGCTATGGCTTATGAAGTAGCATCTGGCACCATGCAGCCTAACTTCGTCTTGCCTCAGGGACCAGCGGTGATGCAGGAAATGAGAAATGTATTACTTGAACGAGAAGAAAGCACAACTACATCTGTATAAGAGAAAAGACTGCTTCGGCTGCTTGTGCCAGTGAAGCAGTCCTTTTTGTATTTACCTTGCGTGAGAAGACGCATGGTATAGTAACTCAGTATGTAGAGGATGCAATTCAGATACTTGGCTCCATTCTTACTAAATGGTAAGAAAGAAGGTCACAATCGTTAGACTAGAGTCATTCAATTAAATGAAAGTCTCGTCTATAATCCAGACATAAATAGTTTATAAGGGAGCAGTTAAGATGAAAAAAGTAATAGGTTTCTTGTTGGCTATTGGAATTTTTGCAGGGATTGGATTCGGAGTAAACCGATTTATAGAAGGTCCATCACAACCGGTCGATGGCGTTCTCGTAATCGGCACAGAAAAAGATGCGAATAAGGTCAAAGAGTTGTATAAAGATAACACCAAACAAGCGATTGACTACAAAATCAAATTGGTTACAACGAAAAAAATTACGAAATTGTCAGAGCAAGGTCAGAAAGAAACAGGTCAAGAATTTGATACTAGAGAGATCAAATATTCGGTTGTTACTCGATCCACCGCTGAGCAATTCGTCAAGAAGGGGATTCTCAGAGCCAGACAAGAGCCAAACAGCACGTCTATTATTTCAGACCCTGTTACCAGCATCAAACAATTATCGAATGGTCAAAATCTGCTTTACTCTTTTAGTGATGATGAAATGAAGAATGGCCAAATTGATTTGAACGGCAAGATGGTACCTGTTGCGCATGTGAACCATCAGATGTGGATCGGGTATATACCACAAGCGGATCTTGTTATCGTTGACGACCAGACTTACAACCAATTAACCGAAGCAGAGTCAACGCTCTCCTTGATCCAGTTTGAAAATCGCAGCTTCGATTATAAAAAGAAAGATCAAGTGAACCAAGTCTTACAAGAAATCGGGAACGTATACGGAAATAGTGAAGACAAAGTAAACTTCGTAGACGTACAAGATTGAGTTTGGTTGATGAGAGGGTGACTGTATGGAGATTGTACGAATGGAAAACGTAGTAAAAAGTTATGGGGAAGGAAATAGCAAGGTAGATGCGTTAAAGGGGATTCACCTTTCGATTCAGCAAGGAGAGTTTGTTTCCATTGTTGGTGTTTCCGGCTCTGGTAAAAGTACACTGCTGCATATTTTAGGCGGGTTGGATCGTCCAACTTCAGGACAAGTATTCATTGGGGATCATAATATTTACGATTATACAGATGATGAGCTTTCGATATTCAGAAGAAGAAAGGTCGGCTTTATTTTTCAATTTTTTAATTTGATCCCGGTATTGAATGTCCAGGAAAATATCGCGTTGCCCATGTTATTGGATGAGGAACCGATAGATATGAAGTATCTGGATGAACTTATTGAAATCCTGGGTCTCCATGAACGGAAAGACCACTTGCCTTCCGAATTATCGGGCGGTCAACAGCAACGGGTCTCCATCGGCAGAGCCTTAATGAATCGGCCGCATTTGATTTTGGCGGATGAGCCCACTGGGAATCTGGATACACGAAATACGAAGGAAGTCATAGATTTATTACGATTGACTGCCAGAAAATACAATCAAACCATTGTCTTGATTACTCACGATCTCGCGATTGCTTCGGCTTCTGACCGAATCATCACGATAGAAGACGGTACGATCATTTCAGACCAACGGCTTGCTGCGAATTAGCTAATAGACTGGAGGAGAATGATTTTGATCAGCAGCTATAAACAATTAAGCAGCAAGTATTTAAAGAGGAATATGAAACGAACGATTTTGACCTTGATCGGAATCATACTCTCTGTAGCGTTAATTTCGACAGTCGGTCTTTTTATGAAAGGATCTCAACTATCCCAAATCGAGAATATCAAGAAGGTAAACGGGTTTTCTTTTCATCTCGGCATTTCCAATTACGATGAAGCACTATTAAACAAAATCAAATATAATCCCCAAATTGCTTCGTATGGCTTGATGTCTCAGGGCGGAATCGTTCCGATTGGAGATGGAGAAGTTTCTGTTCAAAAGAATTTTGCTGATCATAGCGCATTGGAGTTTTTACCCTACAGTCTCGCTGATGGCAGATTACCAGCCAATGAGCATGAAGCAGCTGTCGATTCATGGACGCTTCCTTATTTGAAAAAGGGTCTTCAGATCGGCGACTCATTTGAATTGGATAGTCAAACCTATCAACTGGTTGGTTTACTGGATAATCGGGCGTTCACTCAGAAAGATAAAGTAGGGCGTTTCCTAACCTATAAACATGATTTTGCTATCGGAGAGGGTAGGATCTTAGCCGAAATAAACGAGAAAGCGGACTTTAAAGAAGTTTTAGAGGAGATAAAATCACTTACGAAAGACGAGAATCTGGTTATCAATGAGGAATTGATCAAAGTTTTGAAACCGGGATCGAATCAATCGATTCTGGCCGTGCTCGTCATCGTTGTTAGTATTGTTGTGATCGCAACTGTTGTGGTGATTTACAACGCTTTTCAAATCAGCGTCGTAGAGCGAATGAAGCAGTTCGGCTTGCTCCGAAGCATAGGTGCTACGCGAAAGCAAATTAGACAAATCGTGATGAGAGAAGCGGCTGTGCTGGCTGTCATCGCCATTCCGGTTGGACTTGTATGTAGCATAGTTGCGGTCGCGGTTCTCCAATCCATTTTCTCGATCATTTTAGAAGATGGTGCAGGTGTTTCGTTCTTTCATATCGATTGGTGGATTTTATTCATCAGTTCGATCATTACGCTGACGGCCGTACTAGCGTCCAGTTATTACCCAGCTTTTTTTGCGGGTAGAATATCTCCACTGTTGGCAATCAGTAGCAGATTATCCATAAAAAAAGAGGCGATTAAAAAACATAAGAATAACGTGTTGAAAAAACCGTTATCTTTTCCCATGAGCCTGGCTTTGAAAAATGTCAAAAGAAATAAAAATCGTTATACCATTACGATTCTATCCATCATTATATCCAGTGTCTTGTTTATTACCTTCTCGTCTATGATGGATATCGCATTTGCATCCAAATATATGAAAGACTTATCTTCGAAAACAGATCTATCCATCTATCTGAAACAAGATCATGATGATTCTACAGCAGAAAGACAGCAAATTTCGGAGCTTTTGAAGTCAGTTGAAAATATATCCGGAGTGAAGGAACATGACCTCCATTTTGAAATCGAATTGAAGGATAAGACTCAATCTCTTGCAACTGTTGCTCACATCGAGGACTCTGTTGGAAAAAAACACGCCATTTCCATTGTGAATCACATCGATGAAAATAAAGTGAAGAAAGATTCGGAACTCGTCATAAAAGTGCTGGTATACAGCTTTATCACAGTCATTTCTTTGATTGGCAGTCTCAATATCCTCAACACGATTACGATCAGCATCATCATCAGACGAAAAGAGCTGGCTGCGTTAAAATCTATAGGCATGTCACAAAGGGATTTGAAAAAAATGATCATCTATGAAGCGCTGATCTATGGTTTTTTTGGAAGTTTGCAAGGGATCTTTTTCGGTTGTATACTTTCTTATATTATCTATTTGGCGGCTTCCGGTGTCTTGAGGGTCGAATGGACGATCCCCTACGAAGCTTGTCTCATTACGTTTGTTTCAGCTTTGATCATCAGCTTTTTATCTGTTCTATTACCACTGAGAAAAATTCAAAAAGATAATCTTATCGATGTGATCAGGGAACAATGATAAAATGGGCCTGGCTATTTTATAGTCGGGCTTTTCGGTTTGGTCAATGCCTGAACACTGGAATGAACATGAGGAGATGACAACCTTGCATAAAATATTGCTTGTGGAAGATGATGAGGCGCTTGGTCTAGCCATCGAATTCTCATTGAGAAATGAAGGCTATGAAGTGGTCAGAGCCTCTAGTGTAAAAGAAGCGAAACAGCAGTTTGATCAACAACCTTTTGATTTGGCGATCCTGGATGTCGGTCTTCCAGATGGAAACGGCTATGATTTATGTCTGCATTTCAAAAACCAAAACGATTCATCGGTTATTATCTTCTTAACGGCCTTGGATGAAGAAGCAAATGTAGTAATGGGCCTGGATATTGGCGGGGACGATTATATTACAAAACCATTCCGAGTCAAGGAATTCATGTCCAGAGTGAAAGTACAATTGCGCAAACGTGGGAGAGTAGAAACTTCTTCTATCACCTTAGTATCTGAAAATATAAAAATGGATACGAACCTCGTCAAGGCTTATAAAAATCAGGAAAGCATTCCATTAACCAATCTTGAATACAAGCTTCTGTTAACTTTCATGATGAACGCCCATAAAGCACTAAAAAGAGATGATCTCCTGATGAAAGTATCGGAAGGAGAAGATGCTTTTTTTGATGAAAACACGTTATCTGTATACATTAAACGTCTAAGAGCTAAAGTGGAAGATAACCCCAAAAATCCGCAATTCATCGTTACGCAAAGAGGATTAGGTTATCGGTGGAATAAGGATGTGAGTAGAGAGTAAGATGATGAAGAATACCGAATTGAAAGGGTATATAACGATACTGGCCGGTCTGTTATCACTATTTACCATTTACCAGTTTATTGCCCATCAACTGTTTTATGATGCTTTGAAAAGCGACTCGATTGCAACCTGGGGTGAAATTACGGCTAGATTGGTTGAACAAAATCCCAAGAATGAAGCGGAAATTATGAAAGTCTTAACAAGTCATGCATCTAATTCAAGTGTGTACCAGGAAAAAGGAAGAGAGCTCTTTAGACAGTATGGATTATATGAAGATTTGGAATCAGAGCTTTTTCCCCTTTTAAATGAACAGATTTCCAGTCATAATCAATGGATGTATTGGGGATTGATTGGTTTCGGTTTGATGTTGCTTGGGGCATGCTATATGCAATACAAGATGGTCTTCCATAAAATTAGACAACTTACTTCTTCAGCAAAAAAAATAATCGATGGGGACTACTCGGTAGTCATCAATGAAAATAAAGAAGGGGATCTCGCTAAACTAGCGGCATCCTTTCGTTCCATGAAAAATATTATTCGAAAAAGCATGCAGGATCTTCTGGAAGAGAAAGAGTTTTTAGCACAAATGCTGCAAGATATCTCCCATCAATTAAAAACGCCTCTTTCAACGATATCCATCTACAATGAAATGTTGTTGAATGCAGAACTGTCTCGTCAGCAGCAAGTTCAACTCCTGCAAAATAATGAAGTTCAAATCTCCAGAATGAATGTCTTAATTCAAAATTTATTAAAAGTAGCGAAAATTGACGCCAACGCTATTTCATTTGATAGAGAGCCAGCCAATTTGGTGGAGACGATCGATGAAGTTTTAGATCGCTTGACAAGCATGATCAGTGATAAGCATATAGCGATTGACTGGGATGCGCCGAAGGAAATCGTCGTCGCCCACGATAAACTATGGATGCAGGAAGCATTGTTGAACCTGCTGAAGAATGCGATCGAGCATTCCAAACCCAGCAGTACAATCATGATTCAAGTAAAAGATACGCCGATCTATACAGAGTTGGTGATTCAAGACTTTGGAGAAGGAATCGCACCTGAAGAATTATCGCATATTTTTAATCGATTCTACAAAGCAGCAGGTTCTAGAAAGCAGGATTCGACTGGAATTGGATTGGCGCTAGTCAAAGCCATTATCGAAGCACATCATGCTTTGATTAAAGTTGAGAGTGAAAAAGACAGCTTTACAAGATTTACGATTACTTTCATGAAATTTTAATTACCCTTATCAAAAAATCGGTAAATAAAAGAGGAAGATGGATGGTGTATGCACAAAGCCGAATGGAAGGACTACTGTACGATACCTATGAGCACTTGTAACAAGCGCTCCGCGTGTCGATGGAGAGACAGGGTCACCTATATCGTGGCCGTTTTTGTAGTTATGGTTTTGGGCTTAGGGTCCAGAGCGTTCGCCGATGTGTTGCCTGTCTTTGCAGTGGAGCATTTTGGCGATGCATTATGGGCTTGCATGATCTACTTCGGCTTTCGCACTTGTTATGCGCATAAAAAGATTTCTTTCTCACTATGGTGCAGCCTTGTTTTCTGCTTTGCGATCGAGGCCAGCCAATTGTATCAGGCTGACTGGATCAATTCCCTTCGGAAGACAACTCTTGGGGCATTAGTATTAGGAAAGGGCTTTTTGACGGCGGACCTTGTGCGTTACACTGCGGGAGCTGCCGTAGCTGCCCTGTTCGACCTAGCTTGGCTTTGGCGTAAGCGCTTGTGATGTTTGAGTTGGAATAAACTGTATAAAGGCTATTGGATAAATTTTGTATTTATGGTAGAAAGAATTTAAAAGGCATTTCTCGATTCCATATTTAGATAAATTTCTAAAAATGGTATTCGTCAAGCCCAACAGTCGAGCTAAATACTATCTCGCCAAAGCCATTACCTACTACACGTTAACAATGGCAAGCATGCTAATCGGGATGGGGATAACTGCCTACTATACGGAGATCCTTTTCGGAAAACTAGATAGGACCCATGTATGGATCGGTACATTGATGTACATACCGAATCTATTCCTTGTCGTCACAACAACGCTGTGCGACTCCAGCTTTTTTAGCAAATGCTGTTGGTACCGGTGGAGTCTCGCTGGTATTCAATATCCTGATCTTCACTGTTCCACAATTTCTCGGTAAATTTTTGGATATGGTGTCACCTGGTGGATTGTCAAATGCGGCGATGATGGTGATTCAAGAAAACTCAACACTGACCGAAGCTTTCATCACAGGGTTACCGGGCCTCGCAGGTGTCTTTACACGCAACATCGTGTTTTTCTTTATGGGCTGGTACTTTTTAGATCGATCAGAAATCTAAAGAGGAGGGGTAGAAATGGAACATTTTTGGCTGATCTGGTTGGTTAGTGTACTGTGCGCTCTATGCACGATACCTATTCAATCCAACGTGATTCGCCAACAAGTACAGCTGCAAGCCGCCATCTATTCTACTAAGAAAGTCCCGCCTGTTACTGTCATGGTTGCGATTATGATCATTCAGAGTTGTGTCTTTTTGGCTCTGGCGACTGCGATAGGTCTATGGCTCATGCCTTCCACTGGTCTTCGACTCTGGATGCTCGATCACTGGGTGTCCAGAACGGAGCTGCCTTTTTCCACCTGGTCGTTTTGGACTGTATCGATTGGTTCAGGTATCGCGGTAGGCCTCTTGGTAAAATGGTTGGATCGTTCTTTCTTTCAACAACACATGACCACAATAATGGGCAAAGAACCGATTTCATCACGGTTCTTCGGCTTTCTCTCGTCTTTTTACGGAGGGGTTTGCGAAGAAGTGCTCATGCGTCTAGGAGTTATGACTGTTGTCGTCTTTTTGGCACAGAAGATGGGATGGCTGGGAAGCTCCTATTGGCTGGGCATCTGTGTGGCCGCCATTGTTTTCGCGGTATCCCATCTTCCAACCAATTACATGACGTACGGAAAAGGTAGGGTGGTCACTGTATGGACGATGTTGCTAAACGGTATCTTGGGCATCTTGTTTGGCTTCCTATATTGGCGATACGGTTTAGAAGCTGCGATCATTAGTCATTTTAGTGCTGACATCGTGCTACATGTGATCTTGAAAAATAAAACGATAGAAAGTAGGAGAAGCAAATGATCGTTGTAACAACAGAAAACATTCCAGGATATCGTGTCGTTGAAGTGAAAGGAACGACATTCGGCTTAATCGTTCGAGCACGCGGAATTGGCGGGGACATCATGGCTGGTCTTCGTTCAGTCATTGGCGGAGAAATCAAGGAGTACACGGTGCTCCTGGAGGACGCGCGCAAGCAAGCACTTGACCGCATGATAAAAAACGCAACGGCCATGGGAGCTAACGCTGTGGTCATGTGTCGTTACGACTCTGGAAATATGGGAAATATGGGGGAAGTTGTCGCATACGGTACAGCAGTTGTCGTTGAAAAGGTGTAAGGAATGATTTATATCATTTCCTACATCGTTTTTCAGATCTTGCTTCTCATCATTTTGCTAATCATCTCGAAAATCAAGGACAAGCGACTGCACCAAGACCACGGCGAAATCGTCCCACCCGGATTTGAGCCGACGAATGAAGTGATGATCGATCCGGTCACGCAGGAAAAACGTCGTGTATACTTCAATCCGAAGACCGGGGATCGCTATTACAAAATTGAAAAATAAGCGATGAGAAGAACTGTCCAGCTCATGGGGCAGGAAAGAATGTTGTTAGTAGAATAATAGTAGAGACGAGCCAAATCTTGTTAGTCGACAAGATTTGGCTTTTGTTGTGCGCCCGTAATGGAAGGTATCTCCCATGTCGATTTGAAGCTGAGCCATATTGTGACGACCGCAAAGTCATGATAACATTCTAAAAAATATCTTTTGGAGAAATAGAGGGCGAGAGGTCATTAGCATGGCGAAAACGATACTGATAGTGGAAGACCAGCAGGTTTTGCGAGAAATTATGAAGGAATACTTGATGGACGAGGGATACGAAGTACTGGAAGCGGGGGACGGGAGTCAGGCTCTGACGTTATTTCAAGAGCATGAAGTACATTTGATCATTCTGGACGTTATGCTGCCGGAATTGGACGGGTGGTCGGTATGCAGACGCATTCGCAAAGTTTCCAACGTCCCCATTCTGATGTTAACAGCTCGTTCGGATGAGGATGACACGTTGCTTGGGTTCGAGCTCGGGGCGGACGATTATGTGGTGAAACCATGCAGTCCTCCCATCCTGCTGGCACGCTCCAAACGGTTGCTGGAAAACCGACAAATGCACGAACCGGGGGATATGCTGTCCGGCGGGGGGATTACGATTCATTTGCCGTCCCGAACCGTTTCGATTGAGGGAAAGAATTATAGCCTGACGCACACGGAATATGAAATTTTGGCCTACTTGATGAAAAACAAAGGCATCATCCTCTCTAGAGAACAGCTCATTATAAAAATCTGGGGTTACGACTTTGTCGGCGAGGATCGTACGCTCAGCAGCCATGTTCGGAATTTGCGTTCCAAGCTGGGAGAGCATGCGAAGCATATCGTCACGGTTGTTCGTTCCGGTTATAAATTCGAGGAGCGACTATGAGAACAAGCATTGTACGCAAGCTGTTTCTGCTAACGACGGGATTGTGCTTGTCTGTGATCGCGAGCATTTTTATCGGACAAACCGTATTTTTCGAGCAGTATTATGTGCATCAAAAGGTAGAGAAGGTGAAGGAAGCCCTTCAATCCTATCGGCAAAACGAGTTGACTCATGACGGGGCTTCCCAGGATGAAGTCAGGGAGGAACAGGAGTTTTATCAAAAGACGAATGCCTGGTTCGCTCGATTGGATGAAAGAGGCCAGTTGAAATACACGGACGATTTCCAGATGGAGGTCCGTCTGGAGGACTCAGACATCATCCCTGCTCTTTCTGGCAAGTCGCTTGTCGTTCCGTTGTACACGGTCATGGATGTGGAGGATATAAGCTCCGATAACCCCTTCCTAGATACTTATGTGAAAGCGGGTCAACAGATTGCCATGGAAGGGATCATGTTCGATAATCAATGGTTTGCGCAACGGATCGGGAGGAGTGTCTCCAATCTCAGAGAGGAAGATCAACTGGAGAATCAGCAACTCGTCAAAAAAGAGTATGAGGTCGTCCCGAGATTCAAGAGTGGCACCGAATACCATGAGCGGTATCCCAGCGTTTTGTTTCGCGGAACCATCACACAGGTCCGAAAACCGCAAGGCGCGGATGTATCCCGCTATATGAACCGCTTGTTTCTTGAACGGGTGAAAGCTTTTCAAGCGGATCTTCTTTACGGAGATGTTGTGGAGCAAACAAGCACCATAACGGACTACCAAGAGAACAATATCGATTACAAAATATTCGTTGAGCGCGTGACCGATCAAACAGGGAAACCCGCCTATCTGTTTGCCATGACATCGCTGCAGCCCGTAAACGAAGCGACGGAGATCATGCGAATTTATTACAGCTACATCATTGCGGGTACCTTGCTGCTCGTTCTGCTCGCCTCCTTCTATTACTCCCGCAGAATAGCAGCTCCTTTGCTTCGCATGGACGACATGACGCAAAAAATGGCCACGCTGGACTTCTCTGAAAAAATTCCGATCAAGACAGAGGATGAGATCGGGAGCCTGTCACGGAATATTAATCGGCTTTCGGATATGCTGCATGCTCATATTGTCCGGTTGGAGCAGGATATTGAGAAAGAAAAGCGGCTGGAGCAAACGCGTAAAGAATTTATAGCGGGCGTGTCGCATGAGCTAAAAACTCCGCTCAGCATCATGGAAAGCTGCCTATACATTTTGAAGGATAAGGCGGACAGCCCGAAGCGGGACTACTATTTTGCTGCGATGGAAGATGAAGTGCAGAAGATGAACCTGCTGGTTACCGATATGCTAGAATTGGCAAAATATGAATCCGGTACGTATAGAATGCAGATGGATTCGTTCCGGATTGATGTGCTACTGGAGAAAATCTGCGTAAAGTTGGCATCGGATCTCGCCGGCAAGCAGTTGCAGTTGCACCACCGTTTAGCCCCAGTTGAAGTCATCGCCAATCAGCATCGAATCGAGCAGGTGATCGTGAATTTCCTGACAAACGCCATACGCTACACGCCGGACCAAGAGGATATTGTCATCTCGACGGTTGAAGGGGAGGATACACTCAAGATTTGCATCGAAAACAAAGGCGTCCAGATTCCTGCCGAACAGCTGGAGAAGATATGGGATCGCTTCTACCGCGTTGAGCATTCCCGCAACCGTTCGACGGGAGGAACTGGTTTGGGCCTGGCGATCTCCAAGCAGATACTAGAACTGCATGGGGCGGACTATGGGGCAATGAATACGGACGAAGGCGTCTTGTTCTATTTTGAATTGAAGAAAACGAAAGTGTAGAACCTCAGTTCTGCACTTTTTTTATTGCATTTCTACCCAATCTGCAACTGATCTGCATCTGATCTTGATATCCGACGATTACTCTTTACCTTGTTCAAGAAGAAAGGGGAAAGATGAAAGTGCAAAAGAAACTGATGGGTATTACACTATTCGCCATGGTCGCCTTAACGGTTGCGGCATGTGGCACCAATAGACAAGCACAACCACCTGCTTCCGAGATTACCAGACAAGCTGGAAACATCTCCACTCCGGAGCAAACCTCATATGCATCCCTGTATCAAACAAGCGTTTTTCTCGGAGATTCGATTACGGAGGGATTGTCTTACCATGATGTGTTGAAAGAGGAGAACGTGCTGGCAGGTGCAGGGAAAACGGCTGAATTCGCGCTGGAAGATGTGGACGAATTAGTCAAGCGAAAGCCTGAGCATATTTTTATCCAACTGGGCTCGGACGACATTTTATGGCCGACCGATCATCCCAAGGAATATTCGTTATCGTACTACGCACAATTGATCGAGCGCATCAAAGAAAGGCTCCCTGAGGCGTCCATCACGATACTATCCGTTACACCGGTTACGGCCAAGGCAGAAAAAGCGGAGCCCCGCTATAAAAATATCGGCGACTACAATAAGGGATTGAAAGAGCTGGCAAGCAAGGTAAAAGTCGGATACATCGATGTGTCGTCCATTGTCGCCGATCATCCTGACATGTACGATGAGGACGGCATTCATTTCCAGGCCACGTTTTATCCGATCCTGCTCGATTACGTAAAAGATGAGCTGTCGCGTATGGAGAGCGCAAAATAACGGCGCGGGAGGAAACGAACGTTGGTATTCAGCAGTCTGATTTTTCTGTTTCAATTTTTGCCCGCCGTGCTGCTCGTTTATTATTTGTCGCCCAATAAGCTGAGAAATGCTGTTCTGTTCGCAGCGAGCCTCATCTTTTATGCATGGGGCGAACCGGTATATATCATCCTCATGATTTTCACAACGGTATTTGATTATATCAACGGGCTTGTGATCGACAAGTACAGACACCGCAAGCCGATCGCCAGAGCAGTGTTGTTCATTTCCATCGGCGGTAGTTTGGCGATTCTTGGTTTCTTCAAATATGCCGAGTTTGTCGTTTCGAATGTGAATGATCTATTCGGTCTGCATATACAGGTGGCTGATCTGCCACTACCCGTCGGTATTTCCTTTTATACATTCCAAACGATGTCCTATGTAGTGGATGTATACCTTGGTAAAGTGCAGGCTCAACGAAATTTCGTCGCTTTCGGCACTTACGTCACGATGTTTCCTCAACTGGTCGCAGGTCCGATCGTCAAATACGGAGATATTGCGGAGCAGCTGGTCTTTCGTAAAGTGACGCTGGAGAGATTCGGCGAAGGAGCGGAGTGGTTCATCCGGGGATTGGCCAAAAAAGTGCTGCTCGCCAACAATATCGGACTCTTATGGAGCAATGTGAAGTCGACGCCGATGGAGGAGTTGACGGTCCTTTCCGCGTGGCTCGGCATTTTAGCGTTTACGTTTCAAATTTATTTTGATTTCAGCGGGTATTCGGATATGGCGCGCGGGCTTGGCAAAATGTTCGGTTTCGAATTCCCGGAAAACTTCAGGCATCCGTATATTTCACGAAGCGTCACAGAATTTTGGCGCAGATGGCATATTTCCCTCGGTTCCTGGTTCCGGGAGTATGTCTATATTCCGCTCGGTGGCAACCGGTTTGGTTTGGGCAAGCAGTTCCGTAACCTCTTGATCGTATGGTTCTTAACTGGACTGTGGCATGGGGCGAGCTGGAACTTTATCGTATGGGGCTTGTATTTTGGTTGTTTCGTTGTGTTTGAGAAGCTATTTTTATTGAGATGGCTGAAGCATTGGCCGAACTGGGCAGGTCATCTTTACACGCTGCTGATTGTCGTTGTCGGGTGGGTCTTATTCGAATTCGAACATTTACCTTCCGCGTGGATGTTCATCCGTACGATGTTTGGTTTCGGAGCGCACGAATGGGTGGATCGCCAGGCGCTCTACGAACTGACGACGTATGGGGGATTGCTCGTTCTGTTGGCCTTGTGCGCGACACCGCTACCAGGGAAAATATGGGGGCAAATGAAAACACGATGGAATTCGGTAGGCATGATCGCTGCTCTAGCATTTTCTATCATTAGCTTGGTTTTGTCGTCCGCTTATTTGGTCTTTGAGGATTACAATCCATTCTTATATTTTCGGTTTTGAGAGGAGGGAGCGATCTTGACCAGCTATGACAAACGAACACGAGTCGTGACGGGCTTGTTGTTCTTGCTGTTTATCCTCGTGGTGGCCGTTTTGAACATACTGACCCCTGATCAGGCGTTCTCGGAGTCTGAAAACAGGGTGCTAGAAAAGAAGCCGCCATTTTCACTACGATCACTGCTGGCGGGGAAGTTCACTTCTGATTACGAAGCTTATATCACCGATCAATTTGCTTTCCGGGACGTTTGGATCGGGCTAAAAACGGATGCGGATCGTGTTCTGGGCAAAAAGGACAGCAACGGCGTTTATCTGGGCAAGGATGGATACCTGATTCAACATTTCTCATCACCGCTCGATGCCGAGGTGAATGACAGGGTTCAGGCCATTCAGTCGATTCACCAGACAACACCTGACCTTCGCAAGTACATCATGCTGGTACCAACTGCCGCGTTGCTTCAGGATAAACTACCTGCCTACGCGCCAATGGGCGACGAGCATGCTGCGCTCAATCGAGTTCGGCAATCGCTTCCATCTGATATTCGCTTCGTTGATGTCTATCCCGCGCTGTATGCCGGACGCGAAGATGCCCTTTTTTATAAAACAGATCATCATTGGACAAGCAAGGGCGCTTATTATGCATACCGGGTGTTGTGCAAGCAGATGGGGATTGTTCCAAAAGACGAAGCTGCTTTCAACATTCGGCAGGTGACGGATGCATTCTACGGATCACTCTATTCGAAAAGCGGCTTTCGTCATCTGCAGCCCGATCGTATCGATCTCTATCTGCCGAAGGAGGAACGCAAAAAGAAGGTGGAGTACGTGGACGAAGGACGTTCTGCGGATTCCTTGTACCAGATGGACAATCTCTCCAAAAAGGATAAGTATGCAGTATTCCTGAACGGCAACCATGCACTGGTCCGAATCACAACGGACCATCCGGACGGGAAGAAGCTGCTAGTAGTGAAAGATTCGTACGCCAATAGCTTGATTCCCTTTTTGACCGAACACTTCGCGGAGATTGATGTCGTAGACCTTCGATATTATGAGGAATCCGTAGCAAAGCTCATCCAAGATCGGCAGTTTCACGACATGTTATTCCTTTACAATGTCAAAACGTTTTTTGAAGACACCTCTATTCTGAACATCACGGAGTGAATGTAATGAAGCGATTATTGTTTGTACTACTTATGTTTTCAATCGGAATGGGAATGTTGACCGGATGCTCCAGTGACGGCGGGAATTCCGAAGAACTTTCGACCGCCGAAATGGGAGAAAGAATTCAACAAACGGTAAGCTTACAGAACATGAAGCAAGGGGATCTCACGAAACTGCAAAAGTTGTATCAGATCGAGGCAGACAAAGTGGAGGATTTCATTCTGTACACGGCTTCATCCAATGTAAAAGCAGATGAACTGGCAGTTATCAAAGTCAAAGATGCGAGCGATACCGAACATGTCATAGAGAAAATACAACAACGGATCGAGGCCCAAACAATCAAATTGAAAGACTATCGCCCAGAGGAGTATTTTCTTATCGAAAAGCATGTTTTGAAAACGAGTGGGCCGTTTATTTTATTCGCGGTGTCGAAAGACGTGGATCAAATAGAATCTGTGTTTGACGAAGCGATGAAGTAAATGTCTGGTGAAAATAGTGTTTTAGACTGATCTATAAAAAGAAAAAGCGGTAGTTTAAGACCTTGGAAATAAAGTCTTAGTCTACCGCTGGTGTTTTGCTTGTTATTCAAATTAACGTTGTCGAAATCGTCTCGCATCCGTTGAATAATGCAAAATTTTGAAAACAATTGTTCAAAGCTGTTCGCAATTGCTTTGTTGGCTTTATGTCGTTCTCGTACCAGATGTTTTTAACAACGAGCGTCCCGGCTTTTCGTTCCACGATTACCTCGGCTCGTCCGATGAAGCTCTCTCCATACAATAGGGGCAGCACATAATAGCCGAATTTCCGTTTGATTGCAGGCGTGTAAATCTCCCAAGTATAATCGAAGCCAAACAATTTGTTGATCAGCTTTCTGTCCCATATCAAATTGTCTAGCGGAGCAATCAGCTCGCAGCGTAATTTCGGCGCTGGATTTTGCTGGACGGCTTCAATAAGCGGCAAATCCTCCGTGCGACAGTATAGCGTATCCTTCATTTGTTCTACGGTAACAGCAACAATGCGATCTTCGTGTAACAGTTGGCGGAAAACTTCGTTGCGCTGCTCCGCTTTCATTCCCCATATATTCAGCCAGGCATCGGATGCGCGATTCCATAAAAGGCCAACAGCGCCGATTCGACGCAGTACCCGCCACTTGTGATACTCAAGCTCGTCCTCCAGCGGCTCCGGCGCATTCAGAAGGTTTGGCGGTATGTACTTCCCGGCAATATCGTAATATTTACGCGTTCCTTTTTTATGATGGATAATCAACTCGCCTGTCGAGTACATCTGTTCTAGCACCGATCGCGATGTATTGTTTCCACCGCTCCAGTGGATGGCCGATTGCCAAGTGAAATCTCCATCCAATTTCAGTTCATCTGAACTTAGCGTACCGTGATTTTGGATATGAGTCCGTACTTGCGCTGTCAAAACCTCCATTTCGGGATAGCGCTTGGCATGTTGTCGGGCGGCTTGCCTGTATCGCTCAAAATACGGCCAGTCCTCGACAGGGATAATAGCCAGATTCTTGTCGGGATAATCGATCAGGAATCTATCTTGATACAGCAACTCGTCGAGCATTTTCTTGGTAAATCCTTTGATTCGCGACTGCAGAACCAGTTCGGCGTTTTTTCCGCAAACATCGATGGGATCAAATTGAATACAGCCGACCTGCCGAGCAAAATCCATTACGCCTTGCTTTCCGGTAAATTGATATTCGCCCAACAGCCCGTGCTTCATTAACAGAAATTGTCGTGCTTGGCGGTTCGTCAATTGGATCATGTACACGTCGACTCCTTAACGAAACAAACGGGAGCAGCTTGCACATGCTGATGGATGGCGAAGTTGCTTATCACAATAAAGTTACGATTTGCTTCTTTCCATAATGGAAGTATTTCAACCACGCCTATTCCCCCTATCTGTAGGAATATACACAAAACACGAACTAATGTTCCTGTGATATTTTACCATTGTCTAAAGCATAAAAACAAGAGCTATTGAAAAATAACTGCCCATTAGTTAAATAACTTGCCGCCAGTCTAACACTTTATTTTTACAAAACAGTAAAAACACGATGACAAATCCGTTGGCATGGGATGCGAATGAGTGGGGAATTTGGACACAGTAAGCTGAACTTGCCCAAAAGGAGAGGGAGCCGGACGCATCGAAAACGGTAACCCTATTCGCTACCGTTTTCATACGGACCCACTTATCTTACACGGATAAACACCAAAACATTATCTCTTGATAACACACGTTGGAACCCGTTATTCAAAAGACAACGTGCAGCTGGACCCACACGTCTACCAATCATTAAAAATCGGTTGCATGGTGCGGCACTTCCAATGATGCTAACGTCGCGAATAATTCGCCTTCGTACGCCATGCACTACGGTACGTCTGAAAAGGATCACTACTACGTCAGTCATATTTATCACCTCGCTTCTCTCTGCATGGTATAGAGGATGCAAATGGGGGAAGCTTGGCAACTGATACGAGCCTGCAGGAAATGAAAATGTGCGAAACTATTCTTCTGCTCCATTCTTATGTTTTAATGAGAAAAGAAAAATGCAGTCGAGTAGCTATGGAAGAGGGATAACATGAAGCGTCTAACGATCGGCTTGTTTGCCCATGTGGATGCGGGCAAGACTACTTTCGCCGAACAGTTGCTATACCATACGAACAGCATCCGGTCGCGGGGCCGGGTGGATCATCAAGATGCCTTTTTGGACAGCCACGATATCGAAAGAAGAAGAGGCATTACCGTGTTCGCCGATCAGGCAGTTATGCACCATCAGGGCGACGTTTATTATTTAATCGACACACCAGGACACGTCGATTTTTCTTCTGAGATGGAGCGGGCGATCGGGGTAATGGATTACGCTATCGTGATTGTTAGTGCGGTAGAAGGTGTTCAGGGTCATACCGAGACAGTTTGGCAGTTGTTGCGCAAACATCGGATACCGACATTTTTCTTTATCAATAAAACAGATCGGATCGGCGCGGATGCCAGCAGGACGGAAGAGGAGATACGCAGTCAGTTGACAGGGGATGTCTGTTCCATCAAGGATAGCTTCGCCAACGGTATCGTCGCTGAGGGGCTGCGAGAGATGATGACGGAGCGGAACGACTCATTGCTAGAAGCGTTCATAGAGGAAAGAGAGGATCAAGCTTTTTGGCTGGGGGCCTTGCAGGAGATGATACGGGAAGGACGTCTTTTTCCCTGCGCTTACGGCTCGGCACTACAAGATGATGGCGTTTTAGAATTCCTGAATCAACTATCCTTGTTAACGACCGCGTCCTATGACGAGACAGCTTCATTCGGGGGGCGCATTTATAAAATTCGACACGCAGCAAACGGATTGAGACTAACGTTCGTCAAAGCGCTGAGTGGTAACCTGAAGGTACGGGAGCTGCTCAGCTATGAGAGCGGTGGACTTCGATACGAAGAGAAGATTACACAAATCTTATTGTTTACGGGTAGGAAATCACACTCGGTTGAACAAGTAACTGCTGGCGATTTGTTCGCGGTCGTCGGCTTGTCCGAGGCCAAAGCTGGTCAAGGGGTGGGGCTCTACTCAGACAATTTTGCTTATGAGACCGAGCCGACGCTACAGTCGAAAGTACAGTTTGATGGTTCGCTTCACGTGCAGCAAGTACTAGGTGCGTTTCGCATTCTGAATGCGGAGGACCCGTCTTTGAATGTGGTTTGGGAAGAGAGTTTGCAAGAGATTCACATTCGCGTCATGGGTCTGATCCAATTAGAAGTGCTGGAGCAGGTGGTGAAGGAACGCTTCGGTTTCGATGTCTCTTTCGGTCAACCGGAAATCTTGTATAAAGAAACGATAAAGTCTGCTGTAACAGGATATGGACATTTCGAGCCACTCAGGCATTACGCGGAAGTGCACCTCCTGCTTGAACCGGGAGAGCGAGGCAGCGGGATCCACTTCACTAGTGTATGTCATCCTGATGAACTGAGTTTTAACTATCAGAATCTGGTTCAGTCTCATCTCTACGAACGGGAGCATCATGGGCTATTGACAGGCATGCCAGTCACCGACATGAAAATTACGCTCCTAAGGGGTCGTGCGCATAACGAACATACGCATGGGGGTGACTTTCGTGAGGCCACCTTCCGCGCGCTGCGTCAGGGGCTGGAGAAAGCGGAGAATATGCTGTTAGAACCTTATTATGACTTCAAAATAAAGGTGGGAATGAACGAGATGGGGAGGGTACTTTCGGATGTTCAGCGCGCCTTCGGTTCGTTCGAACCACCGCAGATGTCGGACACGCATGCGGTCATTACAGGAAGGGTGCCCGTAGCAACCTTCATGAATTACAGCACCGAATTCGCTTCTTTTACGCATGGACGCGGTAGCATCCGCTGTGTATTTGGCGGATACGATCGCTGCCATAACGCAGAGGAAGTAATTGAAAGGAAAAGCTATGAAAAGGACGCAGATCCTGTTTATACATCCTCTTCGATCTTTTGCGCCAAGGGGGCAGGCTACTCAGTACCGTGGGACGAGGCAGAAGCAAAGATGCATCTGCTCTAAGTAGAACCGAGTAGGGCTGTACCAAGAGTTTCAAAGGTTATATGGAATGCAGATGGGGCGAGCCTGAGGAGGCTTCGCCCTATTTACATTGGTTGCGAGAATAAACCCGACGCAATCCCTCTATATTCACAACTCGGATGACACTACGTCCAGAAAGCTCAATCAAGCCTTGCTGGCGCCATTTCTGCAAAGTCTTGTTCACTGTCATGCGAGACGTATCAATATAGCGTGCAAAAGACATCTGATCAATAGGGATATGATTACTTCCGTGCACAGCTACCAGCTTGAGCAGATAATTCGCCATCGCAAGCTCAATTGGACTGTCAGTGAACGCGATGATTTCAGCCAGGAGACGGAGCTTATCGATTTGTGAATGGGTGAAGATCACGGCCGA
Organism: Brevibacillus sp. HB1.3; assembly: GCF_013186635.1. NCBI lineage: Bacteria > Bacillati > Bacillota > Bacilli > Caryophanales > Paenibacillaceae > Brevibacillus > Brevibacillus sp. HB1.3. The sequence continues at coordinate 858,730 of NZ_JABMIT010000001.1, forward strand.
CTGTGGGTGGTCTTGACATATGCGCGATAAGTCGTCGTCAGAGAAAAAGTGAATGACGGAAGGAGAGGTCGTTATGGCTGATGTCAGGTATGAGCCGTTGTAAGCGCCGTGCTCCCCAAACAACCCACCTGTGGGAATGTAATCGATAGACCGCTCATGCCCGTTCTCAGATAAAAGAGTGATCTTTACGCTCCCTTTGTCTAGATAATAAAATCCAGTCCCCACATCGCCTTGATGGTAGATCGTTGTATGTTTTCCCATTTCGATCTTCTTGCCATACATAAGGTATGGGGTCCACTGATAGCGAAGACAGGCCATTGTGACCACCTTTCACATTGATTTGCTTTTGCTTACACTGTGCGAGCAGTGTGTGCCGTGAATTGTGGAAGCTTTAGCATATCTGGGCGTTTGACGACAAAGGATCGGTTTTTGATTTCAATGATGCCTTGTTCCTTCCATGCCTTCAGGATCTTGTAGACAGTGATACGGGTGAGGCCAGCACATTCAGCTAGCTCTTGTTGAGTGAGGGGAACCTCGTGGTTTTTAAAGTCTTCGCAAATGTTGAGGAGGAGACGAGCAATTTGCTCTTCTGAAGTCAGCGCTTTCATGTTAATGGAGGTTAGAAGAATCCGCATTTTTTGATTGATTGTTTGGGTGAGAAGAGACAAGAGTTCGGGGCGTGCCTTCAGCATTTCGAGGAATTGCAAACAGGAGAAATGGTAGACGACTGCATTCTTGACAGCGATAGCCGTGGTGAAATGAGGTTGTTGATCCAGCGTTTGGAGTCCCATGATTTGACCAGGGACGACGATGTTCACCAGACGATCTTTCCCCTTGAAGGTAGAGGTCACAATCTTCACTAGTCCCTTATGAAGATAATAAAAGCCTTCTCCGATCGTCTCTTGCTTATAGATCGCTGTTTTTCCTTTCACAAATTGGCGTGTGCCGTATTCTAAAAGGGTTTCCCATTTTAAATCCGTTTCAAAAGAGGATACCATCATCACCGCTCCTTTCCTCATCAATGATCTGGCTCTTCCCATCAACTAACATTAAATCTTAATTTTCTGAACATACCCCTCTTGATTATATGAAAATAAAAAGCTCCTTACCAATATTTCAACGTGAAAATAACGCGCATTCGAAAGAAAAACAGAAATGATGTTAATTCGTTTACACATCCTCCGTTGCCCATGAATCAGGTGAGCAGCATTTTACATTTTTCTGCCGCGATGTTAAGTGGGTTACATTTTTCAGAAAAGACAGACATTATAATCCGGTTTAAGAACAAAAACGTCTCAACCAACAAAAATCTACAGGGAGGAATTCTGGTGGGAATCCGTACAGGTGACCAATACATCCGGGGCTTGGGATCACGGCAACCGGAGATTTGGCTGCAAGGCAGATTGGTGACAAACGTATGTGAGGAAGCTGTTTTTCGACAGCCGATTCATGAAATAGCCAAATTGTATGACATGCAGCATGACGAGAAGTACCAGGACAAGATTACGCATATTTGTCAGGAGACCGGTGAGCGTGTGAACAACGCCTTTCTCGTTGCAAAGACCCCTGAGCAATTGCAGGCAAAACGAGCCTTGTACGAAGCCTATGCGGAAGCCACTTTTGGCTTGATGGGAAGAACGCCGGATTTTCTCAATGTCGTCTTGACGTCGCTATACAGCAATGCGTCTTTCTTGGAAAGGTACGATCCGCAGTGGGCGGAAAACGTGAAAAATTATTACAAGTATGTGCGCGACCAAGACCTGTTTTTAACGCATGCCATTATCAATCCGCAAAATGACCGCAGCAAGTCCTCGCACGAACAAAACGATGTGTACACCCATTTGGGAGCAGTAGAGGAGACGCCGGAAGGGTTGATTGTCAAAGGAGCGAAAATGCTCGCGACACTGGCGCCGATCACGGATGAAGTCATCATTTACTCGTTCCCTGGGTTCCAGCCAGGAGATGAGCGTTACGCCTTGGCATTTGCCATTCCGATTGACACGCCGGGCTTACGCATCATTTGTAGAGAGCCCATGCAGGATGGAATTCGTTCCGTTTATGACCATCCTTTGGCATCACGCTTCGAAGAAATGGATGCTCTTCTTGTCTTTCATGACGTACTCGTACCTTGGGATCGCTTATTCCTTTACAACAATGTAGAAGCGGCCAACCTGCTTTATCCAAAGACAGGGATTGGTCAGCAGCCGGCGCACCAAACAGGGGTGAGAGGACTGTTGAAGCTCCAATTTGCCACAGAAGTTGCCATGCGGTTGGCAGACTCCATCGGGGTAGACGTCTATCCGAATGTCCAAAACCTTCTCGGAGAACTGGCACAATCGTTGGAATCGGTTAGAGCGCTCCTGAGGACAGCCGAGCAGGACTACGAGACCTTGCCGTCTGGTGAGCTCATGCCGGGTTACGTACAGCTCGAAACCATTCGCGGACTGCTTCCGAAGCTGTACCCGCGAGCGATCGAAGTCATCCAGATTATTGGAGCAGGCGGATTTCTCATGTCCCCGACTGACTCTGACATGGAGCATCCCGAGTTGGCGGAGGATATGGAAAAGTTTTATGCGGGACGAAAGGGTATCTCAGGTACAGATCGGGTTCGCTTATTTAAGCTCGCTTGGGACCTGTGCGGGGAAGCCTTCGGACAGCGTTTGTTGCAATATGAACGGTACTATACGGGTGATCCGGTGCGGAAATTGGCGATTTTTTACAACAACTATAAGAAGTCTCATGCATGCACGATGGTGGATGATGCGCTCAGCGTTTTTACTACCAAAACAGCATCGCAGACGAAGCAGGTTCTTTAAACAAATAAAAACAGGGAGGGCATAGAGCATGCGTACATTGGCACCTATCCATTTGTGGAAGTTTATCGAGGATCACAACGATCAGCTCAAGCCACCAGTGAATAACAAAGTGATTTGGAAAGATGCAGAACTAATGGTCATGGTAGTGGGAGGACCGAATAAACGGCGGGATTTTCACATTGATCCATCCGAAGAAGTCTTTTACCAGCTCAAGGGCGATTGCTTCGTCGAGATCATCAATCAGGATGGAAAGCGTGAGATCATTACAGTAAAAGAAGGCGAAATGTTCCTTCTTCCTGCGAATGTCCCGCATTCCCCACACCGGATTGCGGATACGATCGGACTCGTGATTGAGCGCAACAGAAACGAGGGAGAACTAGAGGATTTTGCTTGGTTCTGTGAAAACTGCGACCACGAAATGCATCGCGTACGGATTCAACTGACCAACATAGAGGTGCAGGTAAAAGAAGCGATCGAAGGCTTCAACAGCAATCTGGAGCTGCGGACATGCCAAAACTGCGGGCACATCATGTCTCCGGAAGCGAGTGAGTGGAAATGCGAGTAGACTTCCATACCCACATTATTCCAGAGGATCTTCCCAACCTGGCTGAACGATTTCATGGAGAGCGCTGGCCAGTTCTGCACCGCACTTGCACATGCGGGGCAACTATCATGGTCGGGGGAAAAGTATTTCGTGAAGTGACGGATCAGGTGTGGGATCCCCAAAAACGGATTCATGACATGCAGCAGGAAGGCGTGGATAGGCAGGTGTTGTCACCCATTCCCGTCACGTTTTCCTACTGGGCCAAGCCAGCCGAAGCCGAAGTGATGGCGCGGATTCAAAACGATTTTATCGCAGAGACGGTCAACCAGCATCCGAAGCATTTCATCGGATTGGGTACTGTTCCCTTGCAAGACACCGAGGCAGCCATTCGGGAAATGGATCGCTGCATGCACGAGCTCGGCCTGAGAGGGATTGAAATCGGTACCAACGTAAATGGCAACAATCTGGACGACCCGGGACTGATTCCTTTTTTTGAAAGGTGTCAGACATGGGATGTGCCGCTCTTCGTACATCCATGGGAGACGCTGGGGAGAGAACGGATGCCGCGGCACAACCTGATGTACACCGTCGGGATGCCAAGCGAGACAGCGCTTGCCGCAGCAAGTCTTATCCTGGGAGGCGTGATCGAGAGGTTTCCGCGCCTGAAAATCTGCTTTGCCCATGGCGGCGGCTCTTTTCCTTTTATTCTACCCAGGCTGGACCAAGGCTGGAAGGTATGGCCGCATCTGCGTCTGACCGAACAACCGCCTAGTGTGTACGCAAAACAATTCTACTTTGATTCCTTGACGTACGACCCACTGAACATCCATTACATGATAAAGCGCTTTGGCGAAGATAAAATCATGATGGGCTCGGATTATCCCTTCCTGCTTCGTGAAACACCTCCCGGGGAAGTCATCGATCATACATGGGAGCTGACGGATGGACAGAAACGGGCGTTGCTGGGTGAAAACGCGCTTCGCTTCCTGAACATAAAGGAGATGAACGGACTGTGAAGCATCAGACTGAAACGCCGGAGCAACGTCTACAGGCTATGGGCCTTGCTCTGCCCGAACCGAGACAGCCGGCCGGTAATTATGTCGGTTGTGTCCAAGTGGGCAATCTCCTCTTTCTGGCAGGCCAAGGGACAAACGAATATCGAGGGAAGCTGGGACAGGATGTCACGATAGAGGAAGGCTACTTGGCTGCCAGGCAGTGCATGCTCAATCTGCTGGCTGTTGCCAAGCATGAGCTGGGAGAGCTGGGGAGAGTCAAACGAGTGGTCAAAATACTCGGATTCGTTAACAGCGATCCAGCTTTCATCGATCAGCCTACAGTCATGAATGGGGCATCCGATTTGTTGGTGGAGCTATTCGGCGACAAAGGTAGGCATGGGCGGTCCGCTGTAGGGATGGCCCAGCTCCCGCTAAATAACGCCGTAGAAGTAGAGATGATCTTGGAAATCGAGAATTAGGAGGATTCCCATGAGTCAGACCGTCAAGGAAAATTATGTACGAAAAGACGCCAAGCTATTCATAGACGGCGATTACGTGGACGCTGTTTCCGGTGAAACCTTCGATACAATCAACCCAGCGACAAATCTCAAGCTGGCTTCTGTGGCCAATGCAAGTGAGCAGGATGTAAAAAGAGCGATCGACGTGGCGCAGCGTACGTTTGAGTCAGGCGTTTGGAGTGAGATGCCTGTAGATGAGCGTGCCAAGATTCTCTGCAAAATGGCTGACCTGGTGATGGAGCGTGTAGACGAACTCGCTTTGGTGGAAACGCTCGATGTCGGCAAACCGATCAAAGAAAGCCGGGGCTTCGATATCCCGAGAGCGGCGGCAAATTTGCGATTTTTTGCCGAAATGGCCAAATACATGGTCCATGAGCATTATGAAATGCGCCATTTTATGTCCTACGCTAAATATGCTCCGGCAGGTGTGACAAGTCTGATCATTCCATGGAATTTGCCATTCATGCAGATGACCTGGAAAGCATCGGCGGCTTTAGCGGCAGGAAATACCGTCATTGTAAAGCCAGCCTCTTACACACCACTCTCGGCGGTGATGCTCGGAGAAATTGCCAATGAAGCAGGTCTGCCACCTGGCGTGCTCAACATCCTCACTGGTCCGGGGGGGACTGTCGGGACGGCGATGACGACGCATCCCCATGTGCGCCGGATCTCTTTTGTGGGAGAATCTAGCACCGGTAAGACCGTTATGAAGAATGCCGCTTCGCATCTGATTCCGGTATCGCTCGAATTGGGAGGCAAATCAGCCAATATCGTGTTTGAGGATGCCGATCTTGATGAAGCGGTAAAAGGGTCGGTCGAGGCGATATTCCGCAACCAGGGCGAGATTTGTCTGGCAGGATCGCGTTTGTTGGTGCAACAAAGTATATATGATGAGTTTCTGGACAGATTTGTGGCGGCTGTTCAAAGGATCAAGGTGGGAAATCCTTTGGAACCGGACACAGATATGGGAGCGCTGGTGTCCCGCAGTCACTTAGAGACGGTGGAGCACTACATCCAGATCGGGCTGGAAGAAGGAGCCAAGCTTGGTTACGGCGGAAAACGGCTCAGCGTGCTGGGTGACGGCAATTTCATTGAGCCAACCGTTCTTTATGATGTAGACAACAAGATGAGGGTGGCGCAGGAAGAGATTTTCGGTCCTGTCATCGTAATCATTCCGTTTCGTACAGAAGAAGACGCTATTCGAATCGCCAATGATTCGGCTTACGGCCTGGCAGGTGTGGTTTGGACGAACGACCTGCGGCGCGCACATCGCGTAGCTGATCGTGTACAGTCAGGTCTTTTATGGATCAATTGCTGGTATGTGCGTGATTTGCGTACTCCGTTTGGCGGTGCCAAGGACAGCGGGATTGGCCGTGAAGGTGGGCGTCACAGCTTCGAATTCTATTCTGAGGTCAAGACCGTCACCCTAAAATTATAGCGAGAAGGACAGCAAATCAGGGAGGGAGCCGTGTGGACATAGAAAAAATCACGCGATTCGCCGATCATTTAGCGGCGGCGAGTCGTGAATGCGTGGGAGTCGCGCCACTCACTTTACTGGATCCGACAATCACCGAAATAGAGGCATATCACGTTCAATTGAAGACGATTGAGCGAAAAGTGAAAGAAGGCGCGAGGATTACAGGGAAGAAAGTCGGCCTGACCTCTCGTGCCATGCAGACATTGCTTGGCGTGGAACAGCCAGACTATGGACATCTATTGGACGACATGGTCGTGGAAAACAACGGTGAACTGCCTTTCGAGCATGTCCTTTCTCCGAAGGTAGAAGCAGAAATCGCCTTCCTGCTGAAGCGCGATCTGGAAGGACCACATGTAACCATCTATGACGTCTTGATGGCAACAGAATATGTAGTCCCCGCCTTGGAAATCGTGGACAGCCGTATAGCCAACTGGCAAATCAAACTCGAAGACACCATTGCAGACAATGCATCCTCGGGCTTCTACGTGCTGGGCGGACATCCCGTGAAACCGCAAGATCTGGATCTTCCTCTAGTAGGAATGGCGTTTTATAAAAATCAGGAGCTAGTCAATACCGGGGTGGGGGCCGCCGCATTGGGCAATCCCGCATCCTGCGTGGCGTGGTTAGCGAACAAGCTGCACGAATTAGGGATAACACTTAAAGCAGGAGAAATCATTTTGTCCGGTGCGTTATCGGCAGCGGTTGCAGCTAAGCCTGGCGATGTATTTCATACACGGATTGCTGGACTTGGTTCCGTAGGAGTCAGGTTTGGCAAGTAAAAAATAGGAAAGGAGTGCTTGTATGAAGAAAGTAAAAGTAGCCATACTGGGGTCGGGTAACATCGGGACAGACCTGATGATCAAGCTGGGAAGGTCGCCACTTCTTGAACTGACGTCGATGATTGGAATCGATCCTGATTCGGATGGTCTGCGTAGAGCGAAGGCAGCTGGATACTACGTATTCGACGGCGGATTACAACCGTTTATAGAAAGCGGTGCGGATCTTGCAGATATCGTCTTTGACGCTACGTCAGCCAAAGAACATATTCGGCATGCCAAGGCGCTCCGGGAGGCAGGGAAGTTCGCCATCGATCTGACGCCTGCTGCTGTGGGGCCCTACGTAGTACCATCTGTGAATCTCGGTGCGCATTTGAATGAAACGAACATCAATCTGATCACATGCGGCGGCCAGGCTACGATTCCGATCGTTCATGCGATAGGGAGTGTGAGTCCAGTCAGTTACGCAGAGATCGTGGCCACTATTTCCAGTAAAAGCGCGGGTCCTGGCACACGTTCCAATATCGATGAATTTACGGAGACGACCGCTCAAGGTATCGAAGCGATCGGCGGAGCGAAGAAAGGCAAGGCGATCATCATCCTGAATCCGGTGGAACCGCCGATCCTGATGAGGGATACGGTCTATGCCATAGTGGATGAAGGTGCGGACCGACAGGCGATCGTAAAGGCTATCCACCAGACCGTTGCCTATATTCAATCATACGTTCCTGGTTACCGCCTGCGCTCAGAACCGATCTTTGATGAAAACAAAATCACTGTTTTTTTGGAAGTGGAAGGCGCGGGTGACTACCTCCCTACTTATTCAGGCAATCTGGATATCATGACGGCGACAGCGGTGAAGGTAGCAGAGGAGTATGCCAAGCATGTTGTCGGCATCGGCACGAGTATGTAGCTATAGCCATGAATGAAAGGAGGGACCGCAAATGACTCGTGATATTGTGATCACTGAGGTAGCGCTTCGAGATGGAAGCCACGCGATCAATCACCAGTTTACCGTGGAGCAAGTAGTCGAGGTGGCGCGCGCATTAGATGATGCGAACGTGCCGTATATTGAAGTCTCCCATGGTGATGGATTGGCGGGATCGTCCCTGCAGTATGGGCTATCCAGGACTCCTGAACTGGAGCTGATCGAGGCTGCCGTTTCCGTTTGTGAACAAGCGAAAGTGGGCGTGCTCCTGCTGCCGGGAATCGGCACGATCAAAGATTTGAAGACGGCTGCAGCGCTGGGGGTAGGCATGGCTAGAATCGCAACACATGCCACCGAAGCAGACGTCTCCGCTCAGCATATTTATCAGGCGAAAGAGCTTGGATTGACGACAGCTGGCTTTTTGATGATGGCGCATATGGCTGCTCCGGAAAAACTGGCAGAGCAAGCTGGACTCATGCAAAGTTATGGGGCCGATGTCGTGTACATTGTCGATTCAGCTGGCGCTCTGCTACCTGATCAAGCAGGGGAACGAGTCCGGGCATTGAAGCAATGTCTGCATATTCCTGTTGGCTTCCACGCACACAACAATTTGTCTTTAGCCATGGCCAATACACTCGTTGCCATTCAAGAGGGTGCCACCTGGATTGACGGCAGTGTTCGATGTTTGGGTGCAGGTGCGGGCAATACACAAACCGAGGTTCTTCTTGCTGTATTGGATCGTATGGGCATTCAAACAGGAGTCGATCTGTACAAAATGATGGACCTGGCAGAGGATATCGTGTCGCCGATTCTTCAAGTACCACAGGAAATTACCAGAGACGCCTTGGTTCTCGGATACGCAGGTGTCTATTCCAGCTTCCGGCTTCATGCCGAGCGTGCAGCTAGGAAATTCGGCATCGACTCCCGAGATATTTTGATCGAGCTGGGACGACGAAAGGTCGTGGGCGGACAAGAAGACATGATCGTGGATGTCGCAGCGGAAATCGCCCAACTGTACAGCTCTACCAAATTCAGATAGGGGGTGATCAGTGTGCAATCGGAACTACTATACAAAAGGTTGGCTCAGAAGCTGGTGGATGCGGAGTTGAATAGGGAGGTGGTCGTGAAACTGACCGCTGAATATCCCGAGCTGACCGTGGAAGATGGATATCGTATTCAAAATGAACTGGTCTCCCTCAAGCTTGAGCAGGGACATCGAATCTTTGCCTCTAAAATGGGTTTGACCAGTCAGGCAAAAATGAAGCAGATGAATGTGCACGAACCGATTCGGGGCTACATTTTTGACTATATGAATATCGAGGACGGCATTCTGCCAATCAATGAATTGATTCATCCCAAGGTGGAAGCGGAAATCGCCTTCGTTTTACGTGAGGATTTGGAAGGACCAGGCATCACGGAGGGTCATGTCCTGGCAGCCACTGATTATGTGGTTCCCGCACTAGAGATTATCGACAGCAGGTATGCGCAGTTCCAGTTTTCCTTGCCGGATGTCATTGCCGACAATACTTCATCTTCACGTGTGTTTATCGGATCGACCTGGAGAAAGCCTGATGCACTTGAACTCGATTTGGTTGGCGTAACTCTTTTGATCAATGGCGAGCTCAGAGACTTGGGGGCTGGTGCGGCGGTTCTCGGTCATCCAGCCCACGCGGTCGCGATGCTGGCGAACATGCTTGCTCGCGAAGGACGCAAGCTGCACAAGGGAGATTTGATATTGTCCGGGGGCATTACCGGTTCCCACCAGCTACGGGAAGGGGACGTGGTAGTCGCAAAATGGGGTGGCCTCGGAAGCATTGAGTTTGTGGTGAAAACGAGATAGGCAACAAGGCGAGGAGCCGAGAAGAATGCACGGGGTTATCCCGTATTCTCTCGGCTCCTTTTTATGTTGGGAAGCGAATCCCTGATGAATCATCTTGACAGTCAGCGAAAGTAGGCGCTATTATCTAACTAACGATAGGTAGAAAATGGTGAAAAAATGAATAAAAGCGAAGCAACACGACAAAAAATTCTTGAAACGACTACATGGTTGATCGGGCAGTATGGAATTGAAAAAGCTTCCCTTTCCATGATTGCTCAGTCTGTAGGCATACAGAAGCCATCCATCTATTATTATTACGCTTCGAAAGAGGAACTAATAGACGCTGTATTCGCATGGATTTTAGATGGATATAGTTTTGAACAATACTTTCAGATTCATGAGTATACGAAAAAGAATTTTGTAGAGAAGATGGTTCGTGATGGCTTGCAATTGTTAGGTGAAGAGCCTACAGATGCACAAATGCTTGTTGTACAGGTATTAAATGAATTTCTTTTATATGGAAACCGAGAATCTTCCCATAATAAAGAGTACCGATTAAAAATGAAGGCCATTCAGGAAGGCTTTATTGACGGTTTTTTTCGATTACTACAAAAAGGTGAAGAATTTGGTCACACTGATTCAAAAGGATTACGTGAAAAAGCATGTGTATTGGCGTTAACACTCGATAACTTATCAAACTATCCGCTGATCGGCATTCAACTAGATGTATCAGCTGTATGGAGAGAAACCGTTACAAGTGTATTATCTAAAAAAGGAGACTGCAAATGAGCAAGAATCATACAATATTACATTTTTCGAAAACGGATAAAGTTATCTTATGGCTTGGTTTCCCGCTTATCGGTTTAGTGTTCGGCTGGTTTCTTCCGAGTATTGCTAAATGGGGCAGCTCTTTGCCATGGATACCCTTCCAGGGACCCTTACAACTAATTGCAGCCTATAATGGAGCATGGGTAGGTATTGTTACGATGATCCTTGGTCTGATTGCGGGTATTGCCTTGACTCTACTCTCTTTCCATGAAAGCTTAGAAACGTCTGTATATGATGATAAGGTTACCTGTAAACTTCGAGATGATGAAATTCTTTTTAAAAAGAAGGATATCTCCCTGGTATTTATGGATAAAAAGCAATTGGTGTTTTTAGGTCATGATGAGAAGGAACTATTTCGTTCTAAGCAAGAGCTTACGAAAAACACAGTAGGTGCGGCATTTAGAAAGCATGATTATGCTTGGAGCGATACGGATCCATTTCAACATGATTTTAAAATATGGGTTGTGGATTCTCCTGACCTATCTCCTGCTACGAATGCTCTATTAAAAGCAAGGGAAATAGCCATTGAAAAAGGAAATGATAAAGAAGCTTTTCAATTGGCTCAAGAGCTTTGGAAACTAAGAGTATCCGTAAAAGAAAAGGACAAAAGGCAATATTATCGATAAAAACTAGCAGGTATTTCAATATTCTCGTTTTATGAGGCTGAGCAGCTTGAACTGCTTAGCCTCAAGTTCATTTAACATAACGCTAGCTTCAACAATCGTCGGAACTGAATCCGATATTTAAGTTTGCTGCTAAGCGATTTGGAACAGGTGATTTTAGAGAATTGGTGTATCGGTTGGTAATTAACTAAAACAGAAGGGATACCGTATTTCTCTGGAATTCATCGGAGAAAATTTGGATACAACAAAACTGATAAACAGTTTCGTAACACCATCCTCTTTATTAAAATTCCACCGACTGTTCAGTTTACATAAAGTATTAGACTAAGAACCCCTAATGGTACAAGGAGTTCTGGTCTTCTATATCACTAGATATTTAAAAATTAGTTTTAGACTCAACGTAAAAATGAAGCAATGCATGGCTAATCTTTCCTCACTGACTAACAAACACTTGTGTCTTTCTTCCAATTTCTATTCGCTCAGTAAATTTACCTCCAGTGTATTCCTCAATTGTTTTTTTCCAAAAATGTCGTGCGGGCTCGTTACTATCTATTTGGTACACTTCCCATGGTCCCTTATGCATATTAAATATATCTTTAGCGACTTGTTTACCTAACCCTGTTCTCCGAAATCTTTTCATAATAAAAAACTCAACAATCGAAAAGTATGAGTTATTTTCATCTCTATCAATCAATTTGACCAAGACGAAACCAGCAATTTTCTCGTGTAACGATATTAAATAGGGAAACCTAGAGCAATCTGTCCAGTATTCGTTTAACGGATATTCACCAAATTTCCCGTTATCTTCAATCTGTAGATCCATAAACTCAGAGAAATCGTAAATATAGAATTGCAAAAGGTTGCTGAGTGTTTCCTTATCTTCCAAGGTTGCTCTCTTAATTTCATAGTTCTTCAATAAAATACCCCTTTTAAGTAGATTACCCCCAAATGTTCAATATTCGGTAAAATATTCAATTCCCCTTTTTGGGTTTATTGTTCTGAACTGCCCGTTTGCGTAATGACTCAAGTTAGTCTAAAGCATTATTTTCTAGTCTACATAGTTTCCCAACAATCACAAAATACCTTATTCCAATTGCCAGATGGATTATATCGGGAAAAATGCCCAATCAAATCCAAATTATTCCCAAACCGTCTTATCAGGAATTGTTACTCGTGGTAGAATGCTGTCAGACAGCGCCTTGTGAACGAAACAGGCGCAGAGGGGAGAATGATTAAGTGAAACCTTGTCCTTCTTGTGGAGCACAAATCGAGGCAAACGAAGGATATCCTTTTTGGTGTGAACATTGTGACTGGAATTTAGCCATCCCATTGAAAGAGCGCCAAGGTAACGCTTGGGAGCGCCTTGAGAGAAAAATGCGTGATACATACGGCCAAGCCTTGTTCAAAGAGCTACAGGGTGGCACCGAGCTCGTAACCAAACAGGGTGTGAGCGAGAGAGTGGCATCTTATTTGAAATCGTAGCGCAAAAGATGGGGGTCAGAAAAGGAATACAGTTCGCGCTCTCTCCTTACTATGAGGTGTACACCACTGAATATGGATGGCGCAGAGCGAGGGTAGTTGTCATCGGTTATCCACTATTGTTTGCGTGCACATCGGGAGAGTTGACCGCACTGCTTGCCCATGAGTTGGCTCATTGCCGAAACAGTGACATTAGGCGGAGCGCTCTGGTATCGCATGCAACGCGTATTCTCCTCAATTGGTGTGATTTGCTTGACCCAATCAAAGACGACGATGATGAATACCATTTTTCATTCATCGCCACGCTCAGTAGAGGGATCATGCGGCTTCTACTTTGGATTCCCTATCATTTGCTGGCTGTTCTCATTCATCTTTATTGGAATCAGAGTCAACGTGCTGAATATGAGGCGGATTGTATGGCGGCTCAGCTTGCAGGCAGTCAGCATCTTATTTCCCTGTTGCAGATCATCCACATGAACGATGTGGTGGAGCCACTGATCGCGAGACATTCCTTGCAGAAGCAAAGTATGACACTTGGTCAGCACTTGCATGAGGCTTTTTCAAAGCTGCCTGGAAAGGAAAAAATGCGCATAGTTCGCATCCTGGAAAGAAGTCAACAAAGCATGGACACGACACACCCTGCGACTCATATGCGGATCGCCATGCTACTTCATAAAGATGCTCCTCCTGCTTTTCAGATATCGGATTGGGAATACAACTAGATATGCCAGGAAATGACCGACCAGCTACAGGAAAAAATGGAGCATCGAATCATAGATGACTATCGCGCCAAGCTCGCTTAATTATATTTCTTTACTCGTGCATACAGCCTTTTCATGCTAATTTGTCGGACGTAAGGCTTCTCTATTATTACTGTCCTAATTGATTCTCCTTATGGTTGTAATGTGATTATTGGTTGTTCGGGTGCACAACGCTGAACGGACAAAAAGGCCTTGCCTGGGAGCTCTTCTCTCTCAAGTGGGGCCTTTTCTCATAATGGTTATGGTATAATCTACCTGCTACATTATCGGGAGGTCAGAAAGCATGTCAATTAAATTGAAACGAAGCTTGCTTTTAGGATTAGTTGTAGTAATTTGCTTATCCATTTGGGTGATTGTTTTACAGAGCATGACTGGGAGTAAGTCGTTATCATCAAATTCAAATTCGAACGCTCAGGACCAAAAAACCGCAGCGGATAAAGCACCTAATCTGAAAAAGGAAAGCCATCCAAACCTTGACGTTCGAAATCAAGACGGAACGCCAAGCTTAAGTAAAGCTAAAGATGAAGTATCTAATCAAGTGGCAAAGTCCGGAAAAGATAAATCTAATCAACCTGAAGTATCGATGAATCTCGATTATGATCAAGTAATTAGACTTACAAAGGGAGATAAGATAGTTGCCATTGCAGATGATCAACTGGTTTCAGAAGAAGCAAGGAAGGCAAGACAAGAAATAGCCGATTCTAGGAAGCAATTTAACGCCTTAATTTTTAATGATCTAGCATTGGAAAATAAAATAGACATGGTGAAGTTATATTTGAAAGCTGGAATGGACCCAAATGCATACATAGAAGTGAAGGTAGGAAACAAGAGTCGTCCCATTCATGCCGCAGCTATGAGAGGCCATTTGGAAATGGCTAAACTCCTCCTTGAACATGGAGCAAATCCTAATCTCCTGGATGGAAATTACTCAGCAATCACCTGGGCAATTGAGAATTATAATATGATTGCCGAGTTACTAAAGTATGGAGCTGAGCCTGATTTAAATTATCAGAACTATCGATCACCACTAATGCGAGTAGTACAGGATGATAGAGTAGACATCGCGAAGTTGTTATTGGATCATGGAGCAAATCCCAATCTTTCGACTCCTTACCACCCAGATTATCCAAACACTTTTATGACTCCGCTGGAGGAAGCAAGGAGAAGGGCAGATCCAGAAATGATTGCCTTGCTTGAGGCATATGTCCGCAACTAGAACTTGCGTTAATTTTAAAGCCGAATTACTCCACGGTAATTCGGCTTTAGTGCTTATTGCAACTTAGAGTTAGAAATTGAATTTCTCCTAGGATACCCCTCTTAGTTAGGTTTACGTCTGTCTTTCCACTCGTCAACTTCTCTTGGATTCGTTATTCGCATAAACGTGAGACAACTAACATACGGGAATTCTCGGAGTATCTACAAAAACGCCTGGTAACACGGGCGTTTTTGTTTGTGCGAGCGGGAAGTGTTGTGTGATAACATGGAAAATATTACTGTACTATTCTGTAGAGAGAAAATGACATCGGCGTATATGGAAAGGGGAGAAGGAAATGTCCACGATTGAACAGATTACCGAGCATATCTTGATTATGCATGCAAGTCATGACACGGATCGCCCCATCCTAGCAGCCATTACGGGGGCGAGAAAAACCCTCTTGATTGATGCTGGAAATTCACCGGCGCATGCCGCGTTATTTCGTCAGGAGTTGCAAAGGCTAGGCGTTCGTCTTCCAGATCTGCTCATACTGACTCATTGGCACTGGGATCATACATTCGGAATGTCAGAATGGGATTTACCTACCATCGCGCAGGCAAAAACCGCACATTCATTGAGCAAGCTGATGGGGCTGAATTGGTCGGATGAAGTCATGGAACAGCTCTGTACGGAGAAGATCATCAATGCCAGCACGATGGCTCACATCAAAAAAGAGTACGGAATGAACCGGCACTTGATCCGAATCGTCGAGCCGGATATCCTATTCGATGAATCGATCACGATCGACCTTGGTGGCGTGACATGTCAAGTGAACCGTGTGGGAGGAGATCATTCGGAAGATTCGTGCTATGTATACGTAAAAGAGGATCAAACACTGTTCCTAGGAGATGCCTTAGGTCCCTCTGTTTATGGCGGACCGCGCAGTTATACAGCCTCCCGTTTTCTGCGTGTGTTGAAGCAAGCGTACCAGTCTGAAGCAATCCTTTTCGTGGAATCGCACGGCCGGCCATTGGATCGAGCTGCCTTTCAAAAGGAGCTCAGTGATTGGGAGCAGCTAGCTCTGCTCATAGAGCAATACGGACAAAACAGAGAACAGATCGTAAGGGAGATGTGTACCTTCCTCCAGGTGTCAGAGCTTCCTCATGAATTTTCAGAAGCTCTCGAATGGTTCATGGTAGGGGCTGCCTGCCAATCATCCGATTCATCGGGTTCGTACATTTGATTTTGTGAGAGCTACACCGGTTCCACCCGCTACCGGAAGGAGATGTCGGCAGCGACAAATAGGGTGGCTTCGGAAGCATTGAGCTTGTGGTGAAAACGGGATAGTACGTAAAGCGAAAAGCCGAGAAGAATGCACGGGCTTATCCCGTATTCTCTCGACTTCTTTTTTCATTGGAGCCTATCAGGCGCTCAATAATCACGTTGCCAGCGCTTTATAATTAGATTGGGAGTGGAGCGTTTTGTGCCACCAGTTTCTGTTCACTCATTTCCTGCCAGAATGCTACAGGAATCACTTCGTTCATCGCAGCTACGTCCTCCGTGATTCGATCCGGGCGACTTGCACCAGGGATGACGGCAGCAACTGCTGGATTCGCAAGCACAAATTGCAACGCAGCAGCCTTGACGCTAATCTTGTGACGATTGGCAATCGCTTTGATACGATCGACTTTTGCCATGATTTCAGGCGATGCTTTCTGATACTCGAAGTGGGTACCTCCAGCCAAAACACCTGAGCTATACGGTCCTCCCACAATAATGTTGGCATTCATTTTTTCAGCATAGGGCATCACGCGTTGCAAGGCTCGGTCATGATCCAGTAGGGAGTAGCGACCAGCCAGCAAGAAGGCATCCGGCTGTAATTCATCCAATGCCATCGCGATCTCGATTGGCTCTACACGGTTTACGCCGAGTCCCCATGACGTAATGACACCCTCCTCACGCAAACGAGTCAAAGCACGAAAGGCACCTTTTCGCGCACTTTCAAAGTGTGAGAGCCATTCGTCGCCATAGAAGTCCTGTGCGATATCATGAACGTAAACAATATCTAGGCGATCGGTCTGCAACCGTTTCAGGCTGTCCTCAATCGAACGAAGCGTACCGTCTTCACTGTAATCCACGTGGAGCTTATTTTTGCGACCGTTTTCGAACAGTCCTACCTTTTCACCCAAGTCACGTAAGGCTGGATCTTCCAGTTCGTCCAAGATGATACGCCCAACTTTTGTGCTCAACACATACTCGTCACGCGGACGTTTGGCGAGGGCTTCACCCAATCGAAGCTCAGCCAAGCCAGCACCATAGGATGGGGCGGTGTCAAAGTACCGGATGCCATTCTCCCAAGCAGCATCGATAGTAGCTAGCGCTTCTTCATCCGTGATGTTGCGGTACATATTGCCAAGTGGGGCCGTACCAAAACCAAGTTGCTTTCTTTGCAAAATGTTCTTCATATATAAATTCCCCCTGAGAAGTGTGCATATTTGATGGGATTTACTGCTTTTGTATCGACGACATTTCTTGAAAGATATCATTGTCTTCTACAAAGACGCTGATTTTCTTTTGACTCATTATGGGGTATACTCTCACATAAAAAAAGAACGCACTTTTTAGTTTGATAGGAACCTGAAAGTAACTATAATCGGTCTTCTAATTTTCTAACTATGCATCACATACATTTCCCAGCGAAAAAGTGACAGCGAGTGAAAAGAAATCTAATTTCTGCTAGCGCTTTTTTTATAGTAGAGGTGACAACATGTTAAAACGTTTATTTGTTTCAGGATACAAGGCTCACGAGCTTGGAATATTTAATGAAAAAAATCCGGGATTAGCAATTATAAAGAAAGCACTGAAGCGGGAGCTCGTAAGATTTCTTGAGGAGGAGTTGGAATGGGTCATCATATCTGGCCAACTCGGGGTAGAAATGTGGGCAGCCGAAACTGTTCTGGAATTAAAGAAGGAGTATCCACATCTAAAACTGGCGGTAATTACTCCATTTTTGAATCAAGAGGAAAAGTGGAAAGAAGAGACACAGGATTACTACCGAAATATTGTGACGCAAGCAGATTATATCAATAGTGTCTATCAAACACCTTACCAAGGAGTATGGCAGCTTGGAGAGAAAGACAAATTTTTGCTATCGAATTCAGATGGTATCTTGTTAGTTTACGATGAAGAAAACGAAGGCTCCCCGAAATTTTTAAGTAAGCTTGCCGCAAAAAAAGCGGATAGTAGCGATTATCAGTTGTTTCGCATCAACGCATATGACTTACAGACCATAGCAGAGGAACAGCAGCAGGAATTATTCAATGACTCCTTCTAATCAAACAGCGACAAACCTAGATTATTTAGTCCCAAACTTCCCGGACAGGATCGCGCCGTTAACTGTTGAAATAAGTCATCGCCGTTTTTGTGAGAATAAGCTTGTCTAACTGGCTTATACTACAAGCAGGAAAAAAGAATACGATACTGCAGTAAGCCAAACGATGGTAAAACACAAAATTCTTGAAAATCCGGCCACTATCGCTAACCTGCGCATGGATCATTCTTATCTGCATATACGCTATTGCTAACGGTATCGAAGGGGAGAAGTATAATGGGAAGTAAATGGATGTCTTTTGACATCGGATCATTTACGGGTACAATGACAGCCATTCTATTTTCAGGAATTCTAGCGCTTATTTTTTCCAGGTCGTTGCTGCAATGGATCATTGGCCGGTTCACTAAGCGGCTGATGAATGAACGGTATCCCGAAAACATTTGGGAAATGGTAACGGCTTTGACTCGCCTGCCACCAAGAATTTTGATTGAAAATAGCTTGCGAGCTTCAGAAGGGGCGGTCATTGAAAGACCGTTTGGGAGTCCGCGTAAATTTCTTACTTACGATGGACTTATCTTTTCTCCGGCACAACTGGCCACGTTAGTCACCCCTGAAGATGTAGATATAGATATGCGGATTACCATCGGACCTCAGGCAAAAAAACCTTTGTCGCTGGAAATACCCATTATGGCTGGAGGAATGGGATATGGGATTGGTGTGTCAGAGAAAACAAAGATAGCGATTGCAAAAGGAACCGCTGCAGTCGGCACATTAACAAATACGGGTGAAGGGGGGTTTTTACCCGAAGAGAGACAAAACGCCAAACATCTAATTATTCAATACCACAGCGGTAAGTGGTCAAAAGAGCCAGAAATTCTCAAACAAGCCGATGCAATCGAAATCCATATTGGGCAAGGAGCTATTGCTGGTGCGGGGAGTTTTATCCCTTCGGAGTACGTTCAGGGACGAGCCAGAAAAATCATGAAAGTGGAGAATGATGATTATGTCGTGATTCCTTCCAGGCATAAGGATATCAATAAACCGCAAGATCTTCGCAAAGTAGTTGATCATCTCCGCGCCCTTACTGGTGGAATCCCCATTGGAGTTAAAATATGTGCAAGCGCAAAGATTGAAGCCGATTTAGAAGTCGCCATTTTTGCAGGAGTTGATTTTATAAGCATCGATGGCGGACAGGCGGGATCTAAGGGCGGACCTCCCATCTTGGAGGACGATTTTGGAATTCCCACCATTTATGCTGTTTCACGTGCCGTACATTACTTACAAAAACGCGGGGTGAAGGAAAAAATCACCTTGTTAAGCGGAGGAGGATACTTCACGCCATCTGATTGCTTGAAAGCATTTGCGTTGGGCGTTGATGGTGTCTATATGGGGACGGCACTCCTTTGGGCGATGACGCATGATCAGGTAACAAAAGCAATTCCTTGGGAACCTCCTACTCAACTTGTTTTTTATCCGGGAAGTTTAACTGCTCAATTTGATGAGCAGGAAGCAGCAAAGTATTTAGAGAACTTTCTTACGTCTTTTGTGGAAGAAATGAAAGTCGCGATTCTTGCATTGGGAAAAACATCTGTTCATCAAGTTGGTGTTGATGATCTTGCAGCCCTTGATGAATTGACGAGCAAGGTAACAAAAGTTCCTCTTGCCTATGAACCGTATATTCTTTCCAAAGAGTTTATGGACTCGCTATTGGTTCCGAGCGAGGGTGACACTGATCAATTTGAAAACTACGCAGACCAGATTGGATTAACGTAGTTGGGAGGATTCATTCCATGCTGTGAGTGCGAATGCATTCACAGCTTTTTTAGTGTAGAAGTTACTGTATCCCCTGCCGTATGCGCTTATCATCGCGTCATAAAAAGATGACTACCAGTTAATCTTGTAACACAAGCTCGTTCTGTTCGTCACTTCCATTTTCTTGTAAATATTTTGCAAGTGCCTTTTGACCGTATTCAGACTGATGTGTAATTTGCCCGAAATCTGTTTGTTTGTAGATCCTTGCTGCACAAGCTCGTAAACTTCCCACTCTTTCGGGGTCAGGAGGGCAAGCTTGTTACTGTCATGCGATGCAATTCGGCTGGCTATTTTGCTTTTTGGGACAAGGTATATAACATATTGAAGCTTTCTTTGATAGGAAGATTGAGTCTGAAACGAGTGCTGGACATGTATCGTTACTTCCTGCAGTGTAGGTGAATGGACTGTCGTGACAAAAGCAGGGAGCCTGTTGGTAGAATGGTCTGCCAAAAGCTGCCCAATAAAGGCTTTGATCGGATTCGTCCATGTATTCCCACGGTTCAATTCGATGCAAATGTCCCGGGCCGCCGGATTCACATAGCGGATAAAGGCTGGGGGCTCGACGATAATCATGCCGATGGAGGACATATTGGAATGGGTCTCAAACAGTATTTTTTCATTCTCCATCTCTTCCACACGTGTATGCATGGCCCAAGTATTGGCAATATGCTTGGCAAGGATCCCCAATACTTGGGCATCATCAGCGGTAAACCCTTTTTCCTGTTTGGAGCGTGCCAATCCAATACCGCCCACCAATTTGTTTTCCTTTTCCAGATAAACACTAATCATATCGTAGTTTCCGTATACTTGCATAAATTGTTTATAGTAAACAGATTGTTCATATTCCTCATAGGACATGATGTCATTGATCCGCAAAGCCTTACTGGTAGCAATCCGGTGAAGAATCTTTTGGGGATGCAGCAAATCGAATTGAAAATAATAGGAAACATATTCTTGGATCAGTCGGTCCTCTACGTTGTAGGTGAGCGGATCGCATAAATTGCCTTGTCTGTCAGCTGTCCAAAAGATAGATCTGTTAAAACCAAATAGTTGTGCCAGCGAAAGCAATACCTGCTTGCGAAAACTCTCTGCGGGAACCAGAATGGAGTCGATAAATTGTAGAACTTTCAAATAATCTGTTTTCGATGCGCCCTTATCCAGCAAATTGTTTTCCCCCTTATGGTACCAGGTTTCCACAATCATAATACATACGCCCATTGGCAGCAACATGGCCTGACGGGGTGCGGAGACGAGCGCAAAAATCACCCTTTTGGGTAATAGGCAGCGTTTTCAGCTTTTGTCATAATAAAGCTCAAGCAAGCACCCGTATGGATAGGGAAGGAGGGCGGCTAGCTATCTGATTGTCTGCGATTCTACTTTCTTGCGAAGGGGTTGTTCATTTGGTGGCACCGGATACGGTTTATTTGAATGGACAGATTTATTGTGTAGTTCCGCGCTATCGCTACGTTGAGGCAGTAGCGGTGAAAGAGGGAAAGTTCGTTGCAGTGGGGAGTAACGACGAAATTAAGTCGCTGATCTCTCAAACAACCGAAGTAGTTGATTTGAAAGGAAAGACGGTCTTACCTGGCTTGCATGATATGCACATACATGCGTACTTGGGGTCTTATTCCATGTTAAATGAATGCCACCTTCCTCGCGAATCTCATAAGTCAGTAACAGACACCTTGGAGTGCGTCCGAGAGTATGCCAAAAATAATCCAAGCAAGCCATGGATTGTAGGGGTGGACTGGCAGCCCGAGATTATGCCGTACATAAACAAAAGCCAGTTAGACGCTATTGATTCTTCACGTCCTATCATTTTATACGACTTCTCCCATCATAATGCTTGGGTGAATAGCAAGGCATTAGAGATTGCAGGAATCGACGCCCATACCTTTGACCCAGAGGGCGGTCACATCCATCGCGATGAGAGTGGAGAGCCAACAGGAGTCTTGATCGAGCTGCCTGCGATACAGCTTGTCGCCAAACATATTCCCAAAGGCGGTGAGCAAGAACATTTTGAAGCAGTGAAGTGGGTCGTGAACCAGCTCAATTCCTATGGGATTACGGGCATAAAAGAACCGATGACGGATCGGGAAATCTTAAAGACCTATAAGCAGTTGGATGATGAAAACGGACTTCATTTGCGGGTAGTTACCAACCTTATGTACAAGGTGCGATTAGAGATCAGCATGGAAGAGCAGTATGCGTTGATCGAAGACCGCAAGAAGTACGCTTCTTCCCATATTTTCACGAATTTTGCGAAAATGTTTATAGATGGAGTCCCTGCATTCAAGACTGCAGCTTTTATGCAGCCGTATCTCGGAGACAAAGATGCCAGCGACAACATTTTGGTTGATGCCGAACAGCTTAAAAAGGATCTCGCTTATTTAGACAGCAAGGGTATCACAGTCAAAATGCACGCCGTCGGAGACGCAGCGATCCGGGTCGGACTGAATGCCATTGAGGCTGCTCGAGCGGCAAACGGGTTCTCTGGATTGAAGCATGAGATTGCCCATACCGCCTTTATTCATCCCGAAGATATTCATCGTTTCAGCGCACTAGATGCCGTGGCAGAATTTTCACCGATGATGTGGTTCCCTTCCGATTTTCATACCCAGGATAAAGTGGTGATTGGGCCCGAGCGCGCAGATGGCAAGTATTCGATTCGAAGTGTGGTAGATACTGGCGCTTTGGCTGTCTATGGAACGGACTGGCCTGTCGTGCCGTCGTTTAATCCGTGGCCGAGCCTCGAAGCGATGGTTACCCGTCAAAACCCGTATATCGATTATCCAGGGACAGTGAATGCCAGCGAGGCCCTCGACGTCGTTCAAGCTATCGAACTGTTTACGATCAATGGCGCACGGTCGATGTATCTGGATAACATAACCGGATCAATCCAGGTAGGGAAATCAGCCGACATGATTGTTCTTGACCGCAACCCGTTATCGATACCGCCAACCGACATTCGAAACACAAAAGTCCTGTGTACGATTTTGGAGGGTAAAACCGTTTATGAGATTGCAACTAATTTACCTACAACTTAGAACCAGAACGAAAGGAGAATGACACTATGGAAGTCGCTATTTTGTTGTATAACGGTGTGACAGCATTAGATGCAATTGGTCCTTATGAAGCATTCGCTGGAAGTATGAAATGCAAAATCAAATTTGTCGCGAAAGAAAAAGGATTGATTCAACTCGATTCAAAAATGGGTTACCTGCATGCAGAATACTGTTATGCGGAAGTCCCTTCTACGGATGTTTTAATCGTTCCTGGCGGTATAGGTTGTAAGGAGCTAATGAATGACGAAGAGACGCTGAACTGGATTCGCCAGTTACATAAGACGTCGAAATGGACGACTTCGGTTTGTTCAGGCTCAATGGTTCTCGGTGCTGCAGGTCTACTGGAAGGAGTACCGGCAACGAGCCACTGGTTTGTTTGCGAATCTCTTCGCGCTCTCGGTGCGATTCCGCAGGAGGAGCGGGTGGTGCACCATGGGAAGATTGTCACTGCAGCGGGCGTGTCTTCCGGCATTGACATGGCGCTCCAGGTTGTAGCTTGGGAGTTTGGAGTAGAAATAGCACAGGCAACGCAGTTGACGCTTGAGTACGATCCGAAGCCCCCTTTTGATGCGGGATCGGTTAAGACGGCACCGCCAGCGATTGTACAACACACGAAAAAAGTTTACACGGAACTAATGGGCAGTGAAAACTTCTTTGTAGAATAATGTTCAGTGAAAAAGCTTCATCAGGTGTCGGAGAGCTCCTTGAAGCGGGAATACATCTTCGAGCGATTCGTAGAATATTCGCTTAACACTGCTTACCTGACTGCGTCATCTCCCGGGGAGCGATAGGTCGCCAAGGAAACAAAAGAGGAAACCAAGGAAAGATCACTTGGTTTCCTCTTTTGTTATTTATTGTAGAAGTGAGGTTTGCTGATTGGCTGGTGCAGAAAGTTGATTTGGATCTGCCATACCGAGTTTTACTCTCATGTCTGCATTGAGCTTATCCATCTCTTGGATGAAGTTTTTGCTAGAATCGATAATTCTCCGATTTGAATCTTCGGTAATTTGGATTGCACTATACACATCATTAAATGCCTGCTGCAGTTTATTGATTGCGATACTTGGTTGCTCCAGCATCGAAGTGATTTCTTGTGTATTCTGTTTTAAGCTTTGAGCATTGGCTACCAGCATATCCTCAATGGCCTGGTTGGTATTTTGTACAGCTTCGATGACCTTCTTCTGATTATTCAAGGCCAACTGAATGGCAGCGGACACTGTGACAACGTTTTGCGTCATCGTAATCGCGTTAAAGACAGCTTCATCCAACTTTTCATTATTGTCCGCAATAACATCAACAGAAGCGATAGATTGTTGTAAAATGTTGATCATTTGACTCATATTTTTTACTCTTGTTACGACTTTGACCATTGCTTTTTCAAATTCGGGTTTGCGAAGTTGATTTTCAGGCTTATTGCTTTCAACTTCAAGCATCTCAAGCAACTTGTTCCCGAAGTAAATCCGCTTCTCTAATTCATAAATATTTTCACCGGATTTTTTCTTAATGTATTTCAAGTTAATGACATCTTCTTTTAACTTGTCACTGCCATTAAGCAAGGAGGCAATGATGTTATCAATTTGTGTACGAACGGATTCATATTTTCGAATGTATTGGGAAATAGGGTTTTTCCCTAAGATTCTGTTGAAGAGATTGCTGATCCCACCGCTTTGAAAGATTTTATTCGGATTCAATTCTTCTGTGCAAGAACGAAGCTTTAAGAGTGTATTGGGAATATCATTGTTTTTCCCTTCCATCAGATCTTTCACAGGTCGTTTTAGAATTTCGAGAGATTCAGCAGCATTTCGTTGGGTGCTTTCGCCCAAATTCCCCAGTTGCTCCAAAATGGAATCCATCTGGCTTTGATTATCCGTTTGCAGCTGGCGCACCACATTTTCTGCTTCCGATTGGATCTTAATGATGTCTTCTTGTTTAACTAATTGGATAGCCTGTGTCGTCATAGCTCTAACACGCTCCTTAAAAGTGATTAGTAAATTTCTTTGGCATTATATTTTTCGGTGATAAGAGTAAGCTTTCTCTCCAACTCATAGATGTCGTGTTGTTCAATAGATGTAGAGATCACTTTCAGCTTTAGGTTGATGTCACGGAGACCATCTAATAATTTTCGTCTATTCTTCAGCTTGTTTTCAACACTCAGCCTCAAGAAGGGGTTGATGACACTATTCAAGTCTTTCATGACGAGCATTTTAATATCATGCTTCGTTTGTGCACTACCGAGCGTTTCTATGTAGGGGAGGAGAGTATCGATCTTAGAACAAAGGTTTATTGTCTTTTCGGATATTTCATCATCGAGGTTGTGCTTTTCATTTTCGTTAATCACAATTTCCTTAATAACTTGTAGATACTCTCGTATTTCTGATGAATAGGTAGATTCCAGTTCCTTTTTCGTTTGTTCACTCCCCGTTTCAGTAGAAGGAATTCTCTGGTCCGGTTCTGGTACCGTAATTCCACTGAATCGCTGTTCTTTCTTTTCACCTAAGACAAACCCTATGGCTGCTGCTAGCAACGGTATGGCTAACATGATAAAAGTCGGAAGTATTGTGGATGCAAGTAAAGCTAAAAAGTATCCCGTTATAGCACCAAAGAATGCATATCTTTTTCTGTATCTAGCTCTTATTTTCATCATTTATCCTCTCTTTCTTACTTATTTATTGGAAAGCTTGTACCCCATATATAACATGACAAAAAAATATGTAAAGATGTCTATTTCGATTTTCGACAAAATTCTCAAACAAGAGAGCCATCAATAGGGGGAACGATGGGTTAGGTTCCCTATATATACTTGATTTTAGCATTTTATGGTACAATTTGTTTAATAGATTCTACATATTTCTATTGATCAACCAAAAGTGTTTACATAATGAAAGGAAGTGATCTTCGTGTCTATTGATTTGAAAAAGAAAGCAGAAGAAAACTTTATTAGTCTGAAGAAAAAAGCTAATGAAGCCATCTCTAAAGTCGGTTTGAATGGTCAAACAGCTCGGGTCGCAGTAGCTATTGATATTTCTGGTTCGATGCATACGCTATACAAAAATGGAGTAGTCCAACGAGCTGTTGAGCGTTTGCTTGCGCTTGGTGTGAAGTTTGATGATAATCGCTCGATTGACATCTTTCTGTTTGGCAAAAATGATTACGAAGTAGGAGAACTGTCTGAAAGGGATTTCTTCAACTACGTAAATGATCACATTGTCAAGAAATATCAACTTGAGGGTTATACAAATTACGCGGGGGTAATGAAACGCATCACGAAAAAGTATTACCCACAAGCTTTTGAGGGTTCCTCTACCGGTGGAGGGTTCTTCGGAAAGCTATTTGGTGGGCAAAAGTTTTCAATTGACCAGAATGCGTATCAAGCGCATTACCAGAATAGTGAACCAGTATACGTTTACTTTCTAACAGATGGGGATAATGGCGATAAGGATGAGACGGAATCAGTAATTCGGGAAGCATCCAAATTGGGTATCTTTTGGCAATTCGTTGGGATTGGAAATGAAAAATTCCAATTCTTGAGTAAGCTCGATAACCTTCAGGGACGTTATATCGATAACGCAAACTTCTTTACTTGCACTGATCTTGATCGGATCTCAGACGAAGAGTTGTTCAAACGTTCTCTTGCAGAGTTCCCGTCGTACCTCACGAAAGCTCGTTCTAAAGGCTTAATTAAATAAGAACAAATCGAAACCAGCTCAAATTTAAATTTGGCTGGTTTTTTGTTCATCCCCGCCCCGTTACTGAGAGTTATATCCTCCTGGAATCGAACAACAAAACTTCACATAATAGCCACATCAATAGCTCTTGTGAGTCATTCTACCTTCCTTGGCCGCTCTATATAATTTGGGCATAGAAAATGGTTCCTTACTTGCATTTGCAGATGATGGTTTGGCGCAAATCCATGCTAAAACACGAATGATGACAGGAGGAGTATTTATGCAACCTTGGAAGATCGGTATCTTGTTGTTTGACGACGTTGAAGTGCTTGACTTTGCAGGTCCGTTTGAAGTGTTTTCCGTGACGGCGCTGAATCGCGGTCAAGCGGATGAATGTAAGCCTTTCCAAGTAACCACGATTTCGGAATCAGGTCATTTCATCACAGCGAGAAACGGCTTAAAGGTAATTCCCGACTATAGCATACATACCGCTCCTGCGTATGATTTGCTAGTTATTCCGGGAGGGGCAGGAACCAGGCGTGAGATCCACAACCCAGTATTGCTCGATTGGATCCGTAAGCACTCTGAAGAGGTTCAATGGATGACATCCGTTTGTACAGGTGCTTTGCTACTGGCCGAGGCCGGATTGCTCGATGGTAAACGTGCGACAACGCATTGGGCAAGTCTGGATAGTATGAGAAGCGAATACCCCAAAGTAACTGTCGTCGAAGGTGTCAAATTTGTCGATGAGGATCGGATCGTCACTTCCGGAGGCATTTCTTCGGGCATCCATATGGCCTTTCATATGGTAAGTCGATTGCTCGGAACGAAAGTAGCAGCAGATACGGCAAAATTAATGGAATACGATATTCGCTTTGATGAGGATGGAGCTAGTCCTTCCATCCAAAAAGCTGAATGAAGGTAGGAATGCAAATGAAAACCAAGATTACGTTTGCACTGATGAGTCTTCTATCATTGCTTACTGTAATCGGTTGTAGTTCCTATTCGACTTCCACTGTCATGCCGAATCCAGGCAGTACTAAAACGTCGTCTTCCAACCCGCAGCCTTTTTTAACCTTTACTGACGATACAGGACAAGAGGTTGTTTTAGTGAAAAAACCAGAACGCGTGGTCATTCTGAATACAGAGGTGCTTGGTCTCTTCTACCAGCAAGGGGGTGTAGCGATCGCACGAGCCAACGCATCGGGAACTCCCGTACCAGATGCGGCCAAAGCGGCCGAAGATATCGGGGAAATTAACCAGGTTAGCTTGGAAAAAGTCACAAGCTTGCAGCCAGATCTTGTAATCGGGCATCCTCGTTTTCATGCCAATTTGAAAGATGCTCTCTTTACCAGTCAAATACCGCTCGCTTTAGTGAATATCAATAGCTATGACGATATTCAAAGAACCGGAAAGCTGTTCGGACAAATCATCGGAAAAGAAGCAGAGTCGGAAAAGGCATGGAAAGAAACGGAAAAACATATCCAGACGATTATTTCCAAAGTGCCTAATAGATCGGTAAAATTTACTTTCATTACAATCGCATCTAATGGGATATCCATTCAAAAAAATGGCAACCTTGCACTCGATATAGCGAATAAATTGAACTTGAAAAATGTGGCTGAAGGTATGCAGTCTAGTCAAATGCCAAGTTCCGTGCCCTACAGCATCGAGAAATTAATTGAGGCTGATCCGGATTACCTTTTCATGGTTGTATATGGAACGGAGGAATACGGCCGCCAAAAGCTCAAAGATGAATTGGAAAGCAACCCTGCATGGGCATCGCTTCGGGCTGTGAAAGAGAAGAGAATGGTATTTTTACCATCCGATTTTGTAAATTCGCCAGGTTTGAAAATCGATCAGACATTTGAATATCTCGCCAAGCTGGTATATCCCGATGCCTATGAAAGATAAATCGACATCAGGGTTTCGGAAAACCACCTCATGGCGAATTGGCGTCCTCTTGATTTTAATCCTATTGGCTGTGGCGGGTGTAATTTTCAGCCTTGTCTGTGGAGCAGTCAAAGTAAGCTTCATGGAAATTATTCATGTATTTACAGGAAGCGAGCAAGGCTCGATACGGGAGATCATCTGGAACGTCCGATTACCAAGAACCCTGCTTGCTGGTCTGATTGGGATCAATCTCTCACTCGCGGGTGCTTTGCTGCAAGGAGTCATGCGGAATTCGATGGCGGACCCGCACATTATTGGTGTATCATCGGGAGCAGGATTTTTCGGCATCGCCATGCTTGTCATGTTTCCGGCTTATGCATACCTGATGACGCCTGCCGCTTTCCTGGGAGCGCTTGGGGCGGCACTGTTCATTTATACACTTGCCTGGAAAAACGGGGCGAGTCCCGGGCGGATTATATTGGCAGGGGTGGCTGTTTCTGCTTTTTTTAGCTCGGGTACTTCAGGTCTGCTTGTATTCTATAGTGAGCAGGTGAATGGAGCATTGCTATTTCTTGTGGGCGGGCTTTCGGCGAAAAGCTGGCCTCATTTACAGATCCTGCTTCCTTATTCCATAATCGGTACCCTTTTCGCACTAATGACCACTCAGAGAATGAATATCTTAATGCTTGGAGATTCGGATGCGAAAGGGCTGGGTCTGCATGTCGAGCGTATGAGACTACTCGTTACAGCCATCGCGGCGCTCCTGGCTGCCAGCGCAGTCAGCGTTGTTGGTTTGCTTGCTTTCGTTGGTATGATTGTTCCTCATACTGCAAGGCTGCTGATCGGAAACGACTATCGAATCTTGCTTCCTGTCACTGCATTGCTTGGTATAGCTGTACTTACCATATTCGACACGCTCGCTCGCGTTATTTTTGCTTCCGTTGAACTGCCTGTAGGGATTATGATGGGTGCTGTCGGCGCTCCCTTTTTTCTGTATTTGCTTAGAAAGAGGGGGGTGCAAGAATGATTCGTGGAGAGCATCTGGTTGTCAAATATCGCGGAAATATGGTCATGGACCATGTAAATATTCGATTTGAATCAGGACTCATTCACAGTATCTTGGGTCCGAACGGATGTGGGAAAAGCACGTTATTGAAAGTGCTCTCCCGCCAGCTGCAGGAAGAAAGCGGCGTGGTCTATGTTGATGGAAAAGAGGCAAAGGAGTGGGGGATGAAGCCGTTCGCTCGTCATCTGGCCATGCTTGCACAATCGCAGGATCGATTGTCGGATATCAGCGTGTATGACCTGGTCTCGTACGGACGTTTTCCGCATAAAGGGTTTATGCAGCGACTTGACGACGATGACAGGGCGATCGTGGATTGCGCGCTCAAGCTAACAGGCATGGAAGCATTCGCAAAAAGAAGCGTACTCGAACTGTCGGGCGGGGAACGGCAACGAGCTCGAATCGCAATGGCAGTAGCCCAGCAGCCAAAAGTATTGATGCTAGATGAACCAACAACTTATCTGGACATCTGTCATCAACTGGAGATCATGGAACTTGTCTTGCATTTGAACCGCGTTCAAAACATGACAGTTATTATGGTACTTCACGATTTGAATCATGCCGCAGCATACTCCGATCGCATTACTGTCATGAAACAAGGCACCGTTTATGCTCACGGAAAGCCAAGTGAAGTAATCTGCGCTGAGATGCTGAGGGATGTATTTGAGGTAGAAGCATGCGTAGAGATGGAAGAAGGGAGCGGTCATCCGATTATCAAATCGATGCGGCTTTTGCCGGTAAAGCGCTGAATAAAGGAGGAAAGAAAATGATCCATGACGCCTCATTCTTTCTTCGATAAGCACGCAAACAGACCCGTTACGATTTTTTCAATGTGCCGGGTCTTTTGTTATTTCTCTAAGGACACGTCATTTCTGCGAGGGGATTTTTTGGTTGACTTATAAACAAATGAAATGGTTGATTTTGACGATTCCTACATTAACGATTGGCACATGGGAGTATGTAAGACATGAGTTTCTGCTTCCCTATATTTCCATGGAGCTGGGAAATTGGCTTGCTCCTGTCATTGTGTTAGTGGTAAGCCTGTTGTTTTTGACACAATTGTTCGCGATGATTGAGCATAATCATGAGGAATTAAATCGTTCAAAGGCTGTACAGGCGATTCTGGAGGAACGCGAGCAAATCGCTCGGGAGTTGCATGATGGGATCGCCCAATCATTATTCTTCTTAAATGCCCAGGTATCACGGATTGAGCGCATGAAGCAGGTAGACGAATTGCTTATAGACAAATTCAAAGAGAGCGTTCATCACACGAACGATTACGTAAGGCAAGCCATCGCAAATCTACGGTATGCGCCAGATGTGAACAGAATACCGTGGCTGCAAGGAGTGGAGAGCTTGATTGACGAGCTGCGCCGTGAAACCAATTTACAATTTAAAACAGAATGGGAAATTCCAGAATCTCTGCTCTCAACTAAAGATAAAGTGGAGTTATTGGCGATTGTTCGAGAGGCATTACTCAATATTCATAAGCATGCGAATGCTACCTGTGTACGTGTACATGCGTGCGCAAACAAAAATGGATGGATTTGTAAGATCATAGATGATGGAAAAGGATTTGATCTGGAGAAGGAGATTAGAGGAAGCAGCTATGGACTTAAGATGATGCGGGATCGCGCTAACAATATGTCCTGGAACCTAAACTACGAACGAATAGATGGAGAAACGAGGGTCACGATTTTAAAGGAGGCAAAATAAATAAATGTCAACATTTCGAGTAATGATCATAGATGACAATGAAATGGCCAGAGAAGGAATACGTATGATTCTGGAAAGCGACCCGATCTTTGAAGTGGTAGCGGAGGGGAGCAGCGGCGAAGAGGCGATCATTCTTAGCGAATGGTGGATGCCTGATTTGATTCTAATGGATATTCAAATGCCAGGAATGGGCGGTTTGGCGGCTACTAAATGCCTGAAGGAAAAACTTCCTAATGTCAAAGTGGTCATGGTAACCGTCTCGGACGATATTGTGCACCTGTTCGATGCACTTAAAAAGGGTGCCCAAGGCTATTTATTAAAAAATATGAAACCGGAAGCATGGCACGAATATTTGAGAGCGATCGCTGTCGATGAGACACCCATGACGCGGGAGCTCGCTTTTCGTATCTTGAAAGAGTTCGCGCCAATAGGCTCCGATGTAGCGCAGCCCAGCAAATTAACCGGCAGGGAACGTGAAATATTAGGTCTGGTCGCCAAGGGCCTGAGTAATAAAGATATTTCAAGCAAGCTGGACATTTCTGAGCATACCGTAAAAAACCATTTGAAAAATATTCTCCAAAAGCTAGATTTGGAAAATAGAGTTCAACTTGCACGTTATGCCTTTGAGCAAAGCTGGATGAGTAGGTAGTAGAACTGAGCACTTCTTCTATCTTTACTGAAAAGCCGATCATCATTTATTCTCTTCATA
Source organism: Brevibacillus sp. HB1.3 (assembly GCF_013186635.1). Lineage (NCBI taxonomy): Bacteria > Bacillati > Bacillota > Bacilli > Caryophanales > Paenibacillaceae > Brevibacillus > Brevibacillus sp. HB1.3. The sequence continues at coordinate 890,743 of NZ_JABMIT010000001.1, forward strand.
AGTTGACTTAGTCTCTTGAGTTCATCTTGTTTACCTTGGATCTCCTTGAGGTTATTCTCAAATTCTAATGCCTGAATTTTTTTAAGATATTCTTTTTTATTCTGGTATAAGATTACCATTTCGGATTGTAATTGTTCATCGGCTATAATCTGTTTTGTTTCTCCATTGGTAAAAATAATGGATGGTAGGAAAAGGGGGTTCGGAATCAAATAGCTATCATAGGTATGAACATATTTAGAACCATACTCTAACGTTGAGTTGGTCTTTTTAGTTACATAGACAAGCTGACTCTAAAGATTTTTGTTCGGAATTTTACTGGTGCCGTTAAACTAACGGGCAGGATAACGAAAAACCTCCCAAAATCGGTAGCATGAACCAAACTTTTTAAATAACTAAACATAATCATTTACAAAGTTTAAAAATGTTATTAAAATAATGGAAAAAAACCGCATGGGAGGAAAATATGAAAAACTTTATTGTCTTCGGAGCGAGTAAAGGATTAGGTGAGGCATTCGTCAAAGAATTGCCTGATACGGGTGATAACGTATGGATAGTTTCCAGAAGTCGTCCAGAGAGTTTGAAGCTTAACGATGGTGTCCATAGATACTGGATAGAAGCTGACCTATCGTTATCCGATGTAAGCAATAAGATTACGAAGACAATAAATGGCGTTACTATAGACGTATTCATATATAATGTTGGGATCTGGGAAAACAAAGGATTTAGGGATGGATATGATTTTGAGAAAGATGATCCGGACGAAATTGCAAAAATTATTCATGTAAATATAACGTCCGCAATTACTTGCATCCAAAAGCTGTTACCGAATCTAAAAAAATCAGATAACGCAAAAATCCTCTTAATCGGATCTACGGCAGGTCTTGAAAATAATGAGTTTACACAAGTTTCATTTGTCGCTTCAAAATTCGGGTTGCGTGGTATTTGCAATTCTTTACGGGAACATGTAAAGAAGTATGGAATAGGTGTAACATGTATAAATCCAGGTGAAATTGCTACCCAAATTCCTTATGAAGACGGAATAGAGAAAGTATTATCGGCTTATAATGGCACACAGATTCCTCTTCAAGATATCGTTTCGTTGGTTAAATGCGTCATGAACCTTTCCAAGGCGTCTTGTGTGAAAGAAATAAATATACCAGCGATGCTTGATACAAATGCATGATTGTGCTAAAACCAGCTAATATCTTTTCAATAATTATCTCTAATTTCCTTAAAACTCGATGATATACTAAAGATGCGCATGCCAAATATCCTTCCAGAAACTTAGTGGAAGGCTTTTCTTTTATCGATAGTTTTTGAGATTTAAGTTAAATCAAGGAAAGATTGTTTACTTCTTAAAACAGCATAGATCCAGTGAAGAAGCTTGTTTACACACGCTATAGAAAGCAATGATCTTGAACAGTACCTGTCGTCCAGACCTGTGTTGCTTGCAATTGTAACGGTACGGTGTAAATGGAGACTGATAAGGAGAGGACGAGCGGAACATGAATGTGGAAGTGTATACGTTAAATGCGTTTGCGAAAGGGGAGCGTGGCGGTAATCCAGCAGGCGTTGTCTTGGAGGGTGGCCTTTCGCTGTATGCTGCCGAAATGCAGCTTATAGCGAAGGAATTGGGCTTTTCGGAGACGGCCTTTATGGAAAAATCCCTGCTTGCGGATTACAAACTTCGCTATTTCACCCCCGTCAGCGAAGTTGATCTGTGCGGACATGCCACGATTGCTGCATTTGGACTAATGCATTCGCTGGGTTTGGCAAAGGAAGGGACCTCCTATAAGATAGAAACAAAGGCAGGGATTTTGGATGTCGATATTAGCTCTGAGGGTCTTGTTTATTTGTCACAAGCCTTACCACAATTTCTTGAAAGGATAGCCTGTGAGGAAATCGCCCCATCTTTGGGGATGGATGCCGAGGATCTGGAAACCGGGTTGCCCATCCAGATTGTTTCGACGGGGCTGCGGGACATTTTGATCCCGATCCGCAGCAGGAAGCTCTTGAATGAAGTTCAGCCAAATTTTGACGCCATAACCGCCATCAGCGAAAAATATGATGTGGTTGGATATCATCTGTTCACGATGGATACTCCAGACGATGCTGCTGCGGAATGTCGGAATTTTGCGCCGCTGTACGATATTCCCGAGGAGAGCGCGACAGGAACATCCAACGGTGCCCTGCTCAGCTATTTGTACCAACATGGCCAACTATCTTTGCGAGAAGTGGAGCACGTCATGTTTAGACAAGGGTATTCAATGGATTGTCCTTCTGAAATTAAGGTAGGATTGCGCCTGAGCGAGAGCGGTGAAATCAACCAGGTTCGGGTTGGCGGTGCAGTGGTTGGCATTGAACGAAGACATATCACGATATAAGTGAAATCAAACAGGCTGTTTGCAGCTACTGTACCTTACGGGGCAACGGGCTTATTCTGCTACTGGCGGGGCTAGGCTGCTTGCGTTGAACTAACGGATACGATAGTTCAATGAGTCAAATATTGAGCCTAAAACTAATTTTCAAATACCTCGTGATTTTGAAGACAGGGACTCCTTGTACTATAAGGGCTTCTGGTCTAAAACTATATGATCACTGAACAAAAGAGGAACCCTTGGAAAAATGGGTTCTTTTTTCATTTCAGTTCATAAAAATGCTATTTCATGAACTGAAATGAAAATAAACACATGCTAACAATCCAATTGTAATAGTGTCGCTCGATTACATAGTTATACTCAAGTATGATTTTATCATAATTAATGTCTATATTCCTAAGCTCACGCCGTAAACATTAAAAACTGTGACACAAACATGTTTACCTATGAACTTATTTTAGTGTACTTGTTTGTGTCACTTTGGTATGCATGTTTGTACCACTCGTTAGGAATGGAGCAATGTTCATGTCAATTATGGAGTAATGTTTACGTCAACAGACAATCGCTAATGTCTCACTTGCTTTTGCACTTTTTATCAGTTTACATAATATATATTATCGGACTCAAAATGAAATGCGTAATTTCTTGAGAGGGGTACTCACCTGTTTATCAGTTTGGCGTCACAAACTCGTTCGTACACGGATCTAATGAAAAGATGGTGTAAATACATGCATGCACCGAAACTTGTTCATTTAAAAATCTAATTAGCGATTAGAAACTCTACCAGTATGTTTATCAGTTTCACCATAAGATAGTAACAAGCAGTAACAAAATCTATCATCTAATAAGATCAAACAGGCATTTATCAACTATCTACATAGACCGCTTAAATTTCACCAAAATAAAAAAGTTCATTTTAAATAAAAAATACCATTTACATTTATTGTAAATTCATTTATATTATAATTAAGATCACTATAACTAAAAACGCCCGGAGGTCCCCAAATGACCAAAGTAATCCCAAAATCTAAAACGATCGCCCCTACACCGAAAAACAGATCGTACGAAAATACGTTGAATAACCTGGCGCAATACCTCGAACGAAATAAGAAAAAATAACCAATAAAAAGAGTGCCACTGGAGGCACTCTACTTTGGCGTCTATAAGCTTTTCTTTTCTCTTCCTTCCCCGTTTACCCCGACTTCTATTCTTCAGCGGTTCTCATCCAATCCAACAAGTAAAAATCTGTTACCAAACGTGCGATCTGTCCTTCGGTATCATAACCGATATAGCTCGCGTAGCTGCCGTCTCCCCAACCTGTTGAAAACATAGCAACATTAGAGCCTTCCGCCAAATCTATTAGCCCCCAACTCCGCGTGTGTTTATACGTTTGATCCATTTTCTTTGTCAATGTCTCATAAAACATCTCGTCCTTCTCCATTTCTCGTTCCAAAAGCGCGCAAGCATCTGTATCCATGAACGAGCCTGTCCCCGCATCTACACCGTAGCCAAAAAATTCACCTTCGCCAAGCTGTGACACATCTGACTCCGGCCAAACAGCCATTTTCCAAGACACGACAGGTTTATCTGAGAAGACAATCCGTGCCAATGCTACCCGTTCATCTGGCTCCAGAGCGTCATCCGTTTGCTCATCCTTTGACAGGGATTGAACTTGCGCAATAGCAAGCTGTACGGAAAAGCTCCCTTTTGGGAAATCCTCCTGAAACGGTTCAGTCTCAAACATGACAAACGGATCGTTCGCTACGATTTTTCCGGTTTTTATTTGAAGCTTGCCCATATCTTCACGGAACAACCTGTATAAATAGCCATCCTGCTCTTGCGTATACCCTTCGTCAAATGCCGTTTCAAAAAAGGCAGGGCAGTTATGTTTCATGATTCCATCCCCTTTTTCCATTATCTACATAAAATCCCACTGACGATGGTTTGCCAGTGGGATGTCGTCTGCATGCTAATTTACTTGATCAGAGCTGCGTCCAACGCCACTTCAATCATTTCGTTGAAAGTCGATTGGCGTTCGTCAGCGGAAGTTTCTTCACCGGTAAGAATGTGATCACTCACGGTAAGGATAGACAATGCGTTGCGTTTGTATTTTGCAGCCAATGTGTACAGCGCGGAAGATTCCATTTCAATAGCAAGCACTTGGTAGGATGCCAATTTTTTGTACAAATCCAAGCTCTCGCGATAGAAGCTGTCGCTCGTAAAGATATTCCCTACTTTGACAGGCAGATTGCGCTCAGTCGCTACTTGATATGCTTTGTGCAACAATTCAAAGTTAGCAGTAGGAGCAAAATCAATCTGGTCGAACAAGAGACGATTTGTTTGGGATTCGGAAGATGCGCTCATGGCGATAATCACGTCACGAACTTTGATGTCTTCCTGGATCGCGCCGCATGTGCCTACGCGAATCAGGTTTTGAACACCATACGATTGCATGAGCTCATTGACGTAGATCGAGATAGAAGGAACTCCCATGCCCGTTCCTTGTACAGAAACGCGCTTACCTTTGTATGTACCTGTGAAGCCGAGCATGCCACGCACGTTGTTGTAGCACTCTGCTCCTTCGAGGAAAGTTTCAGCAATGTATTTGGCCCGTAGCGGATCTCCCGGCAGCAGGATGGTTTCAGCAATTTGACCTTGCTGTGCTCCAATATGGATACTCATAATCTGTTTGCTCCTTTATCAAGAAAAAATGACCTACTTGCCTATCGTACTACAAAAACCGAACAATGCAAAGTCAAGAGATCAAATGATTCCAGCGGCTTATGATGGCGTGTTTGCGCGTAACTTTTGAAAATAACGAATAAGCGATACCCACAGTTGGCATCGCCTCGACAACGGTATCATTCATTTGAGGGGTATTACGTAATCCATTGCTTCTAGATGATCTCCCAAGATCGTCTGGTTAACGCTCGATTTATTCTTTCTTGGTGTCGTTCTTTTTCTCGTAAGCTGTGCTGATGCACTGTAAGGAGATGGAACGACACGCAATTGATTGTGTAATGCAATGGCGTGCGCAACGGCAGGTACGGCCAAATGTTGAACGCCGATGATAGCGGCAGCTTGTCGAGTCATAGCAAAAGGTAAATCGTACATCGAGGACGTTCTTAGTTCATGACGTGAAGCCAAGGAATTGAGAAACGTCTTCGCCAGCAAAATGGTATCCGCTTCCATAAATGATTGTCGAAGGGGTGTCATGCACCTTCTCAACGCGATATCTGCTCCTCGGTAACATGTTCTGACAAAGGACTGCATATCATTTGCAGCTACAACTTGATCTGCATCGAGAAACAACCACACATCTCCTGTGGCCTCCCTGGCACCAATGGCTCTCCATACATCATCCCCCAAAGAAAACGGGTACACAAGCGCTGTGAGTGGACAGGAGGAATAAGCAAGCTTTTCCACCGATTGATCCGGGCAACCATCCACAACGAGTACGATTTCCATGGGCCGGAGCTTCTCAATTTGTCTGAGTACTTTTTGGATTGTCCTCTCGTGGTGAACAGAGAGGATGACACTTAAACGATGTACATTCTGGCCTTTTTCTTTGCCATTAATGTGCTCTTCTCTGCGTTTTTTTGTGGGATCGCGCATATTTTGCTTTGTGTTTGCCACCCCGTCCACCGCCCTCCTTAACGCGCGATTCTAGATGAATGACCGAGCGCAGATGCAAAACGTCCGAGGCATGCACCAAGTCACGGTGTCGTTGACCATCATGCTCTGCGCGGCGCTGCTTCGTTCCACCCGTTAGTAGCTGGATTGCCTTCGCATGCTCCCGATAAATCGTACGAATGTCTTTTTGCACGATATCATGAGTACCAATTGATTGTTTTTTCGCAACAAACGGGGCGATTGTCGTCATTTTGAGACCCAAGACAGACGCTTGAACCATAGCAACCGCTGGATTGCATAAAGTCTTTGAACCAATGGCCTCCAGAGCATTTCTGCTCAAGGCAAAGGGAATATTTTCAAAGGAAGCGGAACCCATGCTTTCTTGACCAAGAAGATGATTCAACAGACAATAGGCACTGTGTGCTGAACGTTCTCCTCTTTTGGATCCCCAGTGGTCGGAGCATGTCGTGATAATGACATCCCATCCCTTTTTGACTAACGTGACATATTTCTTCAAGTATAAGAGAGGCATGGCGAGTCGCCCGTCGATAAAGAGGACAACGTCTCCCCTCGCGTGAGCAGTGCCGATCGCTCTTGCCTCATGACTGTCAACTTCCAAACCGGTTGAAAGGACTAGTACTCCCCATTCATTGGATAGATCAGCTTCTTGGGAACTCACTCCGTTGTATACGACGATTACTTCCGTGTGTGGATCTATTCTTTTGACAACAGAGAGTAGTTTCTTCATATTCCTGGCGTTGTCACTCATTGGGATGATGACGGACACGGCAGGGCGATCATAGATTCGGTTGTCCATCTCACTCCCCCTCACCAGAGATAAGTTCTTCCTCTAATGTACGCTCATTTCCCACGATTGGACACGGCATCTATCCCTCACAGATGACCTAACTAAAAAACAGGACGCGCCTAGGGCTACGTCCTGTTTGGATTCTCATTTTTGTATTAGTAGAAGCGCCGCTGAAGACTGCGCTCGCGAATTCGTTTATTCCTCTGAGCACGGGAAAACGTATACACGATTAAGAAAAAGTTCATTCCTAACCAAACGATTAATACGCTATAGCGCGCCAGTGGATGTGGGTTGCCACTTTCTGAGTCCCCAAACACAGTAGCAGAAGCCGGAGCAGGCGGATCATGGCGAAGCAACGGATAAGAGATAGCTAGCTTGCCAGCTTGGACAGACAGGCTCCCATCTGCTTTTAGCCCAACTAAAGGCTCCACCCCTTTGGGAACCGTCGCATACAAATCTTCCTTGGCTGTAAAAGTCACAACCGAGGTATTCCCAGGAACAGCTACTTCTGAAAAAGAATCTCCTTTTTTGGCAATGGATTTGGTCTCAAATCCTTGAAAGCCAAAGTCCAGTAGCTTTTTTATATCTTTGTATGCATTTGCACTAGTAGAGGCCTTCATTGTGACGGCGATGAGCTCTGTCTCTCCACGCTTGGCAGAGCCTACCAGCGTATGCATCGCCTGATCTGTGAAGCCGTTTTTGATGCCAGTCGCCCCTTCGTATTCGCGCAGGAGCTTGTTATGATTCACTAGCACTGTTTCCCACGTTTGTCCATGCCAAGGCAGCCGCTTGGTACCGACAATTTCCCTGAAAACGGGGTTTTTCATCGCGTACCGCGATATTTTGGCCATGTCAGCGACAGTCGTGTAATGATTCGGGTCATGTAGTCCGTGTGGATTGGCAAAATTCGTTTCGGTGACCCCTACTTTTTCTTTCAAATAGGCGTTCAAATCCACGGCAAAACGTTCTGTAGTCTGGCTCATATGCTCCGCAATCGCTGTACCAGCGTCGTTGCCCGAATTCATGAGCAGTCCGTACAACAAATTGCGTAAGGAAATCTTTTCTCCCTCTTCCAAATAAACACGTGTTCCTTCTTCACGGCGTGCTTTTTTTGAGACGGTGACAGTGTCATCCAGATTCCCTTTTTCTATTGCGTAAATACCTGTTGCGATTTTTGTAATACTAGCAGGGTACAACTTCTCATGAGGGTTCTTTTCAAACAAGACTTGTCCCGTTGTAGCATCAATCAGAATGGCTGATTGTCCAGTGAGAGTGTTAGGCTCCAGGCTTGATGACTCCTCGGCAAAAGCGGAAGGCATGCCTAGGTTGAACAAAACCATCACCACAACGAGTAGGTTCGTTAGTAAAAAGCGCATGTTAGTCTATATCCTTTCCTACTTTGTCGCGTTTTTTCAGGTTACATTTGGTCTGTAGACAACTAGAGACGTTATTTCAACCGTATTCCCAACAAATCGTGAATCATTTTAAACTTAGGATTGTCCGCAAAAGCCTCTTCGAAACCACTGACATGCTCCCTGTACAAGGCTGCAGCGGAATCCAAATCCTGCTTGACGTACAAAGAAAATATTTCTTCCAATTTTTCTTCTAGTGTCGTATCAACTTCTGCCGGTGTGAGAATTTCTTGGCGCAAATTGTTCATCAACACGTCGAGCTGGTGTGTGATTACAGACGCTTCATGAAGCTGCTGCAACACGTCTGCCGGAATGTTGCCCGCATATTTGTAGCGCAGTTCATGTTCATTTGTCGCCCAAAAGTTCATTCCCAATGTACGGATTTGGATCTCACAAAAAAGTGTTCTCTTTTCGCTGCCGTGGTAGACCGTATACGAAACGATCATGTGAATACTTCTGTAGCCGGATTCCTTCGGAGCTGCTATATAGTCTTTGACATCGTGAATGACAATATCCTCCCGCTCCTGCAACAACTGCTGCACCTCACGCACGTCGTCTACATAGCGGCATACGACTCGAAGACCCGCGATATCCTGGACTTCCCTGGCGACGTCACTTTGCCAATGCTCTCCCAAAAAGTCGATTCCTTTTTCATTCGCCTTCTTTACTAAACTGTCGACTTTTTTCACTCGTCCGACAACGAATTCAATAGGAGAATAACGGCCGCTTTTTTGGAAGCCGTATTTAATTCCTTTTAGTTTTAACTTTAGCTCTTCAACTGCCTGTTCATACGGCGCCAAGAAATGAACCATGTTGTTGAGTACTTTGCTTGGCACATTTGTGACTCTCATGAAGACACCTCCAAATTACTTCCAGAGGAAAGGTGATGCATCAAAAAACGGCTGCGGATTTACATACGTATTACCTACTAACATGCCGTAATGAAGGTGAGGACCTGTAGAAAAACCGGTGCTACCCATTTGTCCAATCACCTGTCCCTGTTTCACTTCTTGTCCTGTCTTTACATCTAGCTTGGACAAGTGAGCATAGATGGAAAAAATATTTAACCCGTGATCGATGATGATGGTATTTCCTGTTAAGTATAATGAGTCGGCCAGAACCACTTTCCCGTGGTTACTCGCCCCAATTGGCGTGCCTGTCTTGTTCGCGATGTCAATCGCCGCGTGTCTGTTGGCCGGTACACCATTTACTACGCGCTGGTAGCCAAATGGAGTCGTTAATTTTCCGATTGCTGGCTGCTGAAACGGCTCCGAGAAATATGGAATCGCTCGCGAGTTTGATCTAGCTGCATTGATCTTTTTTTGATCTGCATTGATTCGTTTTGTATCCTGTCGCATGTTGTTGAGCTGTTTACTTACCGTAAGCTTGTCTACTTCAAATTTTTTCGGTGCGACTGTCACCGTTACGGAAAGCTTTTTGTCTGCAGATGTAACTTTATAGGTCCCTGCTTTCGTGTTAAAAGGAATCGGGATAAACCGGGCATACTCATCCTGTGTCTTTTGCAATTGATAGTTCTGAGAGAATACCGTTACGGTTTGTGGCTCTTTACTGCGTACAAAAATAACGTCCCCAGGATATGTTTTGGCTGGCGTTACGCTAATCGCTGGTTGTTGTTTCGTCGTTTGGGCGTAAACTCCTTCTACTGTCTGGCTGAATATGCTTGTCCCAGGGACGAGCGTCAATGCTGTTGCCAACATGAGACTAACCATTGATTTGAACATAGACATGCTCCCTCCCATTTTCTAGTATAACAAAACACACCCTGAAAGGAAAAAGAAAAAGAAGGCTAATGAGCTAGCCTTCTCCAATCATTCCAAATGTAATTTTACTGTTTCTTCGAATAATCCGACATCATTTCCATGATGGATTGCACGCCTGTCAGCATTTCGCTTGCCCGTTTGGTTTTTTGTGAGATGCCTTCAAAATCAAGTAACCCTTTTTTGCGTTCGTTCCATCTTTTAAACAATTCTTCCGCCATACCGGGGTTGCTTTTAACCGCTCTAATCCGCATGGAATCTTCGAGGACCCATGCTTCAAATTCGGGATGCTTTTTTAAAAGCTGCTTGACTTCTTTTTTCTTCATAGCCGGACGTCGCTCCTTTCCACTGGACAAACGAGGATAGTTAACTGTTCGTTACACCATATGACTAGTCCGCGATTGTGCTTGTGTGTTTGCACCACACAGGAAAGAAAAGGGCTATTCATGGCAAACATAGAAAGGCCCCTAAAAAGGGACCTCTCTTCATCCAGCTATTTACTTGTCTGAACGTTAGACTTGACGACCTGCCAATTGTTGCTCTGCGAAGCTCACCAGACGCTTCGTAATTTCTCCACCAACAGAACCGTTTTGGCGAGAAGTAGTGTCTGGTCCGAGATTTACACCGAATTCAGATGCAATCTCATACTTCAGTTGATCCAAAGCTTGGTTCGCTTGAGGAACTACCAGGTTGTTGCTGCCAGAGTTGTTGTTAGCCATGATTGATTCCTCCCGACGCGGTTTTTTCTCCCGGGACGGATTTGAACCGTCAGCTTCTTGCTTCTCGCCTTGAGACCGGAAGTTGATTTTCAAGAGGTGGTTGTTGACCTCTTGTGGTACTATCATCCCACCGCAAGAAAAGTACATACACGTTTTCTTCCGATATTTCTGTTGTAAAATCTGACAAGGTTGTCCCGCTCCTTTATGCTATAATGGTGCGTATAGTTTGGTAGTGAGAGGGGCAAGGTTTTGTGAGTGATTCTGGAAAAGTACTGCTCATCGATGGTATGAGCTTTTTATTTCGCGCCTTTTATGGTTCTGCTTGGGGTGGAGCCTATCGCCAGACTTCAACAGGTGTGTACACAAATGCGGTTTATGGATTTACAAAAATGATGCTCGATTACGCAGAACTGACACGTCCTTCTCATCTCGTAGTGGGCTGGGATGTCGCTTCGCGCGAGTCTTTGGTGCGCAGTCAATGGTATGACGGCTATAAATCAAATCGCCAAGCGGCACCGGATGAGCTCATTCCACAATTCGATTTGGTAAAAGAAGTAACGGATGCGTTCTCGGTTCCGAACTTGGGTTGCCCTGGCTATGAAGGCGATGATGTATTGGGTACGCTCTCCACACGTCTTTCCGAAGAAGGGCACGAGGTCATCATTGCGACAGGTGATTACGATAGCTTGCAGCTCATATCTGAGCGAGTGAGTGTAAAAATCCTGAAAAATGGCGGTAAACACGAGCATTATAATCCTGCGAGTCTCTTGGCATTGCGTGGAATTACACCTGAACAGGTCGTGGATGTCAAAGCTTTAATGGGAGATGCCTCTGACTGTATTCCAGGTTGCCCAGGAATTGGTGAGAAAACAGCGACAAAATTGATTACCGAGCATGGTGATCTGGACAACCTATATGTAAATCTGGCAAGCTGTACGCCTAAAACGCGCAGCAAGCTGGAAGAAAATCGCGATCAGGTATACTTGAGCAGAAAGCTGGCTACGATTATTCGGGATGTTCCGGTGGAGTATGCGCTGGAGGATGCCCTATGGGAATACGATCGTCAAGTCGTTCAGAACAAATTCGATGAGCTTGAATTCGGACGTACGATGTCCGCGAGAGTTGGCTAATAAGATCATGGCATCGGCTGAGAAGAAGCGGATTACCCCTTTTTTTCAGCCGATTTCTTTATGCACTGCATAATCGCTCCGTCAGTGAAACCCACACAATCCGGCGATCCATTTGGTCTCGGTACCTACGTACCAAATTTTCCTCCTCCAGCCTACTAATTAAATCTGAAGTTGTACTGTTTGACAAATCAACAGCTTTACTTAGGTCCCCCATTGTTCTTGGCCCGTTTTCAAGAATTTCGAGAATCAATACTTGTTGCCAATTGATTTCATTTGTTTTTAGCTCTTTTCGTGCAATATTTGAAAATAATACATTGGCTCCCCGTATAAGCTTGGCCAGCTTAATCAGTTTCTCCATAGTGTCCTCCTTCTGCCATTTTATTGGCTACACTCAGCATAGGAGAAACAATTAAAGAAAAAAGTGGGTAAGAGTTAAAATTTTTCTTAAGCGAAATGAAAAAATCCCGTCCCACGAGTGAGACGAGATTTGGAAGTACATCGAACTACTTATTTGGCTGTTTGAAAAACATCTAGGAGCAGCCCTGTATTCTCCTCCCCATCCGCTTCCCAGCTCGTCGCAAATTTGACCCGGTGAGAAACGCCCAGCAAATCATACGCTTGTACGAGATGCTGCCTCGCAGAACCCACAATCAAGCTGTGCAGGCGAATTTGTTTATGCTGGCCCAGAGAGAAGAGTTTTTCTTGGACATAAGGAGAAATTCCTCCAATTCCATCCGTTACCATGACAAAATCTGCTCCGCGCCAAACCTGTTCCTTTTCAACCAGCTCGATGGCTCGCTTCATCGGAGCGTCAAAGTGAGTCCCACCGCCAAACGCCATTTGCGCGAGACCGTAAAAGGCAGGCCAATCTGGCTTCTTGTGATAGAGCGGTTGCTCCTTAATCTCTCCTTTTGCCCCGAACAAGAGGAGGATAAAATCGCGCTTTTCCAGCATCGAGAGGGCTGCAAACGTCATGATGAAAATTTGCGCAAGCCGCAGCTTACTTCCACGCATCGAATGGGAAGTGTCCAGCATGCAGATCACCGGACCCTTTGGCGGCTCTTCTACCCATCCCGAGGTATCGTAGGTCATGAGCTTTTGCTCCAGCCATTTGAGGATGAAGTAATTCTCGAAGTCCGGATCAGCGAGAAGCACAGCTTCACCAGGCAGCATGCGTGCAATATCGCCCGATTGTCGCAAATCATAGTATTCCTCTGGAAAATGTCTGGAACGAATTTCTTTGCGCTTTACACGAAAGCGATGGACTTGTCTGCCTACCTCGTTCAGAAAAGCGACCAGATCCGGATGGCGCTTCAATTTCTCAATCCATTTCAAATACTGCTCAAAGCTTTGCCTACGCAGCTTTCCTAACTCATGCCCCCAGCTTCGGTTGGCAAAACGCTGACTGGCCGTAAATACCTCTTCGACAAAAAGCGTATCGAGTTCCTCATTGGATAGCGTCGCCTTTAACGATTGCTCTAGCCATTGTCCCAGCTCTTTTTCAAAAGCTGCGATCGCTTCCTTCTCTTGCTTTTGCAATCGATCTAGCTGCTTTTCGCGTTGGACCAGCTCCCCTTCCAATTTTTTCACCTTTTGCAGAAGCTTGGTCCGTTTCGTGAACTGTACTTTCATTTCTTCTTGCAGCTCGGTAATGCGATTTTGCAAGGACAGTACCTCTGCCCGCACCAATGGCTTGGTGTCCATGGCCTCCTGCTTATCCTCCACGACGCGCTTCCCCTGTTGAAGAGTATAGCCGACCAACTCGAGCTTGGCCTTTTGTTTTTCTGTCAGTAGCTCGGAAAGCTGTGCTTGTTGACTTCCCTCCTGACCTTGCTGGTCTTTCAAGCCAGTTAAGAGCGGAGAGGGCCGTTGATCCTTCTCCCGCTGCTTCACTTCCTCAGAAAACGTCTCTGTCAGCCATAGCAAGGCCTTGATTGCGGTTTTGAACGACGCACTTTCCTGCCCGACTGTACGTGGATGAATCATGCGTGTAAAATACTGCTTCATGAGCGTACGAATCATCCAATGATGAAAAGGAGTGGATTCTTGCGTCAGATCGATCTCCGGCTTTTCCAAATAAAAGACAAGGAAAAAGTCGGCCAAGAGATCCAAATCAAACCATGCTGCTCGTGCCTGCGCTTCATGAACCCATTCCTGAGCCGTGCGCGAAGAGGCGAGGTATGTTTCAAATACATAACGATCAACACCACTAGCGCGAATGATCATACGAGCTACCCCCTACAACGTAAAATCATAATCCGCCCCGGGGATTTCCTTGTCAAAAATCGTCCGATACGTGCGCTGGAGTTGTTGTAAAATCCGTTCGCCTTCAATTCGCAGATACGAATATTTGACTGCGTATTTTTCTACATGGGGAATCAAGCGGTTTTTTTCCAGAACATAGGCATGCAAATCGTGCTCCCGCTTCTCCCACTGAATAAGACGATTACGCAAGTCTCGTGCCGTCTCTTCTACCTCTTCGCGACTCTCCTCGAACAACCGGACATTGCGCTCCATCGCTTCCTTGCCCAGCTTTGCCCCCACTTCTTTTTTAAACTGGAAAGCATGCAACTCTGATTCTTTTTCCTTCCATTTATCTGCCGTTTGTCCGAAGCGTTGGAGTGGTAATTCATTCTCCATATCATTCTTCAGCATTTCCGTGAATTGTTGTTCAAACGCTTCCTGCATAACAGGTAAATCCTCAGGGACATTCCACAGCATATGCGGAGTGAAAACCGTGTCCCAGATCGTCACTTGCTCACGTCCATGCAAGGCAGCAGAAGTACGCCATACATTTGCGATTTTGCTCCAACGACGGTCGGAGAGCACATACTCTTTTGCTTCCAAGTCTTGTTTGAGGCGGTACAGAAAATAAATGATGGTTTCTGGAATGACCACTTGCTTCGCTGCTACTTGAATATCCTTCACATCATACAGAGAGAACAAAACGGGAAGAGGCGTCGTTGGCAAAGAAAACATGCGCTCATAGCTGGACGCCTGCTTCAAATAGTGAACCTCATAACGGAACAGGAAACGGTCATAAAGAGCAGTCAATTGATCATCGTCATCTGGAAGCTCATTCGATGCAGCGATTAAAAACTGCAACGGAACCTCCTCTTTTTCTCTGCCATTAAAATAAACTCGTTCGTTCAATATAGAAAGCAGCGCATTCAGAATCGCGCTGTTCGCTTTGAAAATTTCGTCTAAAAACGCAAACTGAGCGTTGGGTAAATAGCCTGCTGTTTTGCGTACATATTGATCCAGTTTCAATTGCTGAAGGGAGACTGGACCGAATATCTCATCAGGAGTCGTAAAACGGGTAAGCAAATACTCGAACCAATGTTCCGATCCAAAAAGCTGAGAGACTGATCGTGCCAACTGAGACTTCGCTGTTCCCGGCGGACCGATTAACAAAGCATTTTCCCCGCTCATGATGCCCAGCATTAAAAGGCGAATCAGTTCACTTCTTTCCAGGAAACGGCGCTCCAAAAGCTCAATTGCCTGGTCCATTTTACGTTGGATGGGTGTAGTCGAATTCATCGTAGTTGGCTGCACGACGGACTGATTACGAACGTCGATGTGCCGTTCCCCCTCTCTTGCTTGGAACCCAAAAGTACGTCATTCATTAATAGTGGCATATCGTGGACAAAAATGCCAGTTTCCAGTTGGTTCACTCGTCTGCTCTGTGATGTGCGTTCACCCATGGCCTATTTTTCGCATATGTTGTGACAACAAGGTACTTCCATCGGAGTAACGAAGAAGGAGGGTGCGACATGGGAATCGAGCTTTTGTGGATACATGGTGTGTATGTCTTGTTCGTGATCGGCATTATTCTCGTAATGGTTTTGCGAAAAGATACGAGTCTGATTAGTATCGTAGGCATAGCGATTATCGGCTTCGTCGCGACTGGCTCTGTGACAACAGCCGTCGGTGGAATATTCGGCAGCTTCATCTATGCGATTACCGAGCTATTACCGACGATTTTAGTCATCTGCATCATCGTTGCGATGAGTCACGTTTTGACTGATACTGGCGTAAATGAAACGATGATTCGGCCGATGACCCATTTGGTTCGGAATCCAACATTGGCTTATTGGGTCATCGGGATCGTCATGATGGTCATTTCCTGGTTTTTTTGGCCTTCTCCAGCTGTCGCACTGATCGGTGCTGTCATGTTGCCCGTCGCATTGCGCGCTGGTCTGCCGGCGATGGGTGTCGCCGTTTCGATGAACTTGTTTGGACATGGGATTGCACTGTCCGGTGATTATATTATTCAAGGCGCCCCCACTTTAACCGCCAAAGCCGCAGGAATTCCTGTCACGGACGTGATTTCGGCCAGTGTCCCTCTCGTGATTATTATGGGCGTCGTGACAACTGCAATCGCATTCTGGTATTTGAAAAAAGACATGAAGCTCGGCGTGCTTGCGTCTCCCAAAGAGACTGTCGTGCCCGATGCAGTTTTTACTTCCGCACGAGTCCCTTTGTCAGATGGCGTGCGGCGTACGTTGGCTGGACTCATACCGTTATTATTTGTCCTCGATGTCGTGGCCATGTTTGCTTTTGATTTACACGGTGGTGATGCAACGGCGCTTGTGGGCGGAACTGCCTTGCTCATTCTCGTCATCGCAACGATGCTCGCGCACAAGAAAAGTGGTCTCGAGCAGGTAACCACCCATCTCATTCAAGGCTTTCAGTTCGGTTTTAAAGTATTTGGTCCGGTCATCCCGATTGCTGCTTTCTTTTATATGGGCGACAGTGGGTTTATCAAGGTGTTTGGGGAGGTCCTGCCACAGGGTTCACACGGAATCGTGAATGACCTCGGCGTGGCGCTTGCACAGACGATTCCCATTAGCAAGGAAGTAGCTGCTCTCACTGTATCCGCAGTAGGTGTCATTACAGGGCTGGATGGCTCAGGCTTCTCCGGGATTACACTGGCTGGCTCTTTGGCTCAACTATTCGCAACTGCTCTCGGTGCCGGGGCCGCAATGTTAACTGCACTCGGTCAAATTGCCGCTATCTGGGTCGGTGGTGGAACGATCATTCCCTGGGCATTGATTCCCGCTGCGGCGATTTGCGGAGTAGACCCTTTTGAGCTGGCGAGACGAAATTTGTATCCCGTGGCGATTGGGCTTTTGGTCACGACAATCGCAGCAATGTTTCTTTTGTAACATGTCGGTATCTATACGAAAAAGCGAATGGTCACGAGCCATTCGCTTTTTTCATGGGGTAGTTGATCAGATTGACGCGTTTTCTCATTCTGTTTTTCTCCGAGACTCATACACTTGTACTAGCCTCTATTTGGATGAGAAAGGAAAAAACCAGTATGAAGTTGTGGGGAAAAAGTATCCAAGTCGCAGCAACGTACATTGGAACCGTCGTAGGTGCCGGGTTTGCGAGCGGTCAAGAAATCCTCGCGTTTTTCACCGCTTACGGCCATGCCGGAACAATCGGCATCCTGCTCGCCACCTCTCTTTTTGTTTGGCTGGGCTACAAGATGATGCTAATCGCTCATCATTTGCGCACACCCTCCTATGAATCCTTTAACCAAAAACTGTTTGGACCGATGATCGGTCGTACGATGAATATTTTGGTCTTTCTCACCCTTTTTGGCGTCACGACTGTCATGTTGGCAGGAGCGGGCTCGGTCTTGGAGGAGCAGTTCGACATTCCGTATTTGGTCGGGACCATCGCCACCGTTCTGTTCGCCCTGTTACTTCTGCGAAAAGGGTTGGAGCAGTTACTTGTCGTGAATGCGATCGTCGTTCCGTCCATGGTATTGTTCGCTTTACTCATTTTACTGGATGGCACCGCAGAATCTCCCATGCCGCTCTCGACCCCAACTGATTACTCCTTCTTATGGAAAACTGTCTTATACGTATCCTTTAATTTAGCCATGGCCCAATCCGTTCTCATCCCGATTGGCTATGCAATCCGCGACAAAGTTGTTTTGTTACGGGCAGCCGTCATTGGGGGAGTCGTGCTTGGATTCATGCTCCTCGTCGTCCATACGGCCATGTTGGCCAACTGGGACGATGTCCGTCTCATGAATATCCCGATTCTTTTTGTAACGGACCAATGGAACGAGTGGCTCCAGCTGTTCTTTGTTTTCGTGCTCTACTCCGAAATTTTTACCACGCTGATTTCTAATGTGTTTGGAATTGGTCAGCAGCTGCGTGAATTATTGGACGTTCCGGAAACGCGGCTTTACTTGTATTTGTTTTCTACTGCTTTCGTATTGTGCCTGATTGGGTATAGTCAGTTGCTCATGTTTTTGTATCCGTTGTTTGGGTATTTGGGGTTGTCTACGCTCTGTCGGATTTCGCTTCCTGGGAATGTAATCAGAAAGCGGTTTTGATTGGACGACCATTAAAATGTTCCACTCCTCATCCATGGCAAGAATGTTCGGATTTAAGGTGATCGAATGGTCCACCCAAAAGTTTTACCCCCGTAATTTTTTTAACAACGAGCAAGATACCCCCTTAAAAACCGAACAATAATTCTTTATATTGATACAAAGTACGGAATTCGCTATCTCAAACATTTTTCTTTCGTAATACTTCTGCATACTTTTCTATAGATTCCAGTTCCATGAGCCGAATCAAATTCATCGCCTTGCTTTCCCATTTCTCGATTTGATCCTCTTCATATAGCATTTCTATGAATGGTTCGTACAAACACGGGCTTTTGGTTGCGACAGGATGTTTTCGGTCCACTAAATGCGCCCACTCTAGATATCGCTGGCATATCGAGTAAGCGATGCTGCCGTCATCAGTCTGTAACAGCGGGTAATCATAGCATAGCTTTGACAGGACTTGATCTGTATGAACAGAAGCGAAAGGCGATTCAGAAAGAGCATTCCCTAGACGTCTTTCTAAACGTGTAAACGCTGCTTTCAACGCTTCGTCATTTCTCTTTGATTTACCAAAGTCCCGCTCCACCGTATTCCCGATTTTCTTACCCCATTTCACGCGTTTGATTTGATCAATGGCAAACTCTACATTCCGATTTCTCCAGGCTTCAGCTGTTCTTTGAAACACATCGAATGGTTCTTTACCAGCCCTCGCCTGCCAACTTGAGGGATAAAAGGCGTTACCACCAACCTCAATAAGCCCATGATCTACACGTATACTTCCTTCGAGAGCATATAGTAAAAGGATAGGTTCATAGATTCGATAGATGTGAGCAGCGATCTCATTTCCTTCTTTGGCACAAGTCATATAGTATAAAGTTAACTCACTAACGGATTGTGCATGGTTACCCCTCATTCTTGCCACGACTGTATTTTTCTTTACGATATCATGCTCGGATGGTACACCTGCTGCACGATAAGGATGAAAGTACAATGGATGAACATTCATTGGATGAGCTTCGATGAATACATGGATCCGTCGCAAATATTCATGGAACAGGAAATAATCCACGTTATTCTCAGCTGAAGTACTTCTATGGTTATGGTGGTTTGCGAGGTTGGCTATATATGTGATCAGCTTTAAAATCCGTTCCTCTCCGTTACACAAAGCAAATTCCAGCAGACTATGATCAAAATCTTCGATAGGCAGTTCAAGCGCTGGAAATTTCAATAAAAAGTCTTCGATTGGTCGCTCTCTTTGGTAGGTTTTCTGTCCCGTTACATACAAATAGATGTCTTTCGCTTCCTTTACCTGGGGAACAGTGATCATGGAATAATCGCAGGTTTTATATAAACGAGATTGAAACTGAAACATTTCCATCGTATTTTTGACTTCAGCACGTTCACGATCATATTGGTAAGAGCATTCAAACGGAAATCCACGCAAAATGAAATAACTGCTAAGACCAAGCTGCGTAAGATCATCGAACTCCATCGCATAAGCCACCGCATATATTCCCAGTCCATTTCGAACATGAACGTATAACCTGCCATCGTGGCTCTTCCACCATTTTTGATAACCCTGACTCGCCTGCTCAATAAGAATAGGTTTCTGTTCTATACGTAAGAGCCAATGCGCAACATCTGACTGTTCTATCCATTTTACTACCCATTGTTTTTTCTCTCGCAGCAGGCTGTATTTGACACCTTCACTCTCTAGCAGTTCCTCCATATTTTCAGCAAATACTTGAAACGTAGTGTAGTGTAGCGTATACAGCTTGCCGTTCTCATCTATATAACCAGCCTTACTCAACCGATCATCTATCACATGAAAACACTCTACCACCGTTTGTCCTTCATAATTTATTACCTTGGGTATTCTCCGTTCCTCACCATCTCGATGAGCAACGCTCCCCCATAAATCGATACAAAAGCGATTGTCGATCTCTCCCCCAAATGAATAGCTCAAACCGCCGTACTTTGCCTGCACATCCAACAAAGCTTCAAAAGCTGGAATACCCTTCTGTTGTAGGATTTTTCTTACTTGCTCTCTGTCCGTAATAGTTTCCCTTCTTGTACATTGTCGAATAAAAGCCTTCGCTGTTTCTGACAATTTGTCACCGCCAGGCATATTCGTAGCCTCCTTTCGAGAGTTTGGATTGAATTTTTACACCAATGGTAACATTTGTAACAGTTGAAACGTCATTCGTTTAGGCCCAACTCATCAACCTACTAGAAAGGAATTCCTATCATGAAATTTTCTACCCTATTAAAAACCATGCTCATTCTGTTCCTCACGTTCTTCTCTACTTCGCCAATCAAGGCTGAAGAGCAGGAAGACCCATTAAATCCACCGCAATTACCAGTGGTGTATCAAAACCTGCAAATCCCGTCTCATTTGACAGAGCCATTCTTTCTTTTCACGAGGCAGCCACTTTACAAGCACGATTCACCCCCAAAGACTTACACCATGTCATTGGTTTCACCGTCTGGAAATGTAATAAAAAGCAATTACCTCGTCTATAAAAGTGAAGTGTACCCGCTCCGAAATGGGTACGGTTATTTTTATAATGGCAGCTTTTTTAAGCATAGCGAATATTTGGTCTACGATAAGCAGGGCAAAGTTACACCGATGGGTACCTGTTGCGATGTTGCTTTCAAGCAGATACATGGGGAATGGTTTACGGGCACGGACTATCCAGGAAACCTGCCGTATCTGTACAATGCCAAAACAGGAAAAATTACCAAGAAGTTTCCGGACGCGGATCATCCAATCTACTTAGCCGAACCGACTACGAAAACGTTTGATCCGTATTACTTGCCTTATGGTGGACTGGTAAAAGACGCAAAAGGGGATGAATACTACAAGTTGGGCATGAGAAATATTCATGGAAAAATAATGAGCAAGCCATTTTTTGATGAATATTTCGGATATGGTGAAGGCTGGCATCGTGTGAAAATAAACGGCCAAACGCATTTTATCAGTAATGAAGGCAAAATTATGTTGAAGCCTTCCCGTAACTATAAAGTCGAATCGAATATGCACAGTGGAGCATTCATTGTCTCAGGCAAGCTGGGGAACGAAGAATTTTATGTGCTGATGAATAAAAAAGGACTCATCGTTTCCAAAAAGTATGCCTTTATCCGCCCAACCTCCGACGGTCACTTTCTGGCTGTGACGAAAACCAACAAGCAGTATACCTTTACCAAAATAAATGCGGCAGATAAAGTCGTCTCACCGCAACAATATGTGCTAAATAAGCCAGAACAAATGAAAGAGCTCAAGCAGACGGGACAGTTGTTCCATACCGATACCCAGATCATTGCGAACACAGCTAACAATAAAAGCTTCAACTTTCCACATCAATTGTTGATCACCCCTACGAATGAGACAGTCGCCATCGAGTACACTATCTCAGGGACTAAAAAGATCGGCGTGTATACGCATGACGGCAAACTGATTTACGAGGAGATTATCAAATAAGCAGGTACAGTGAGCCTAGCTTCTCTTTCATACTCAAACTAACGTATAAAAGCACGACAATGCCCTGCTAAACAGGGGTATGGTCGTGCTTTTTCCTATCAAGCTCCTATGGTCTCCCGAGTGATCACGCAATTATTCCAATCCCGCAGGCTTTTCCCTTCCATCCAACGGATACCAGCGAAGCACATCACGCGGAGGGCTTGCCAACCCTTCATCCAGCAAGACACACTTCCAAATTTCTTCACCCGGCCCATCGGTTGTATCGCCATCATTGATAACAGGACCATTCTCGTATACATAGTTCGATATATTACGTAGGAAACTCGCGACCTCATTCGGATCGTAGGCATCCCCATTAAATACTGCCTCATGATCGATCACATCCAACTGCTGCATGCCGACGGTATCCATCAAGAGCCATCCCTCTGGAAGATTGAACAACCGGACATTGGACCACAGCTCCAGCGGTAGAAGCTCGATTTGCTCATAGCGTTGATTGAGCTCTTGCATCAGCTCGGCAGACGCGAGGCACTCTCCATTCGGATTAAAAAAGCAAAGAGCTTCCGGCATTTTCAACAGCGACTCAGCAATGGCGGTGACAGTCATCAACTCCGGGAGCGACTCATAATCCTCAGGCAGTACTGGAGCCTGATCATCTGACTCCCCCAACACGAAAGAAGAGCGTATACGGATAAACGCTCCGTGCTCAGATGCTGCTTGCTGCCCTTCGGGAAATCCCCACGACTGCTGAGCTGCCCGCTCCAGGCTATTCGAGAATGTAAACGGTCCAAAAAAGCCCATCGACCAAGCGCCAAACAGCATCGTATCTTCTGCCGGGTCTCCCATACTATCCGGCCAAGGCTTATCGACGACATCGACCTGGATATATCCGTTTACTTCTGGACGGTATGGAATAAGCAAGCTAGGGCCGCTGAACACCCATTGGTCGAACGTTTCTATGAGATTCGCAATTTCGAATTGATCCTTGAGCTTGTCTGCTATTTTCTGAATCGGAACCGCTGTTGACAACAGGACAGCAACCCCTTGAGAATACATACCTTTTGGCATATCGTCATCTTCTTTCCATTTTATTTTTATGAGTCATGACGTACTTTACGCAGCTGTAAAACCGATTGCTTGAAGCTCCTTCATCGCCATTTCCAGATCAACTTCTGGATTCAGCTCTATCATCATTTCTTTGGTGATAGAAGTATTCGTAAATACATGATTAACTACATCAAGTGGGATCTTCACCTCATAGTAGTCCTCTGCCCACTCTACATAGTCTTCTGGACTGTCGTATATCATTCCAAGCAAAAAATCCGAGCCATCATCTAGCCCATGCGGATTATGTACCTCTCCCGTTTTCCATACGTGATCAGCAGATTCTCGCCATAGGCAGAAAGTAACTTCCTCCTTAGTCAACGCTTCGTCATTGAGTCGATGAAGCAAAGTGGGAGGGACTTGCTCATAGATGCCAGGCCAGACCTCGTATTCTTCCCTAGCATGTGGACTCATTTCCGATTCATGATCGAATCCTTTTACAATAACGCCCTCGGGGGTGAACAGGATGTAAAGATCGTCGCCTGAACCGTTGCTAACGCTCGCGAATGTCGTGTTTTCATCCCATTGCGGATCGAACTGATATCGGCGCAGCCATTCCTCTTCACACAATACGATATCCAGTGCGCTCAGGATAAGCAGACGCTGTTTTAATACTTCTGGCTCCAAGAAAGGCTTAGGCCAAATGTTCATGTTTGATTCTCCTTTAATTCCCTATATATTGTCAATAACCCGTCTAAATACTCGCCTTTACTATGCTAAGAATCGATCGAGCAGACTAAAACAAAAGTTTACCAGCACCACCACAAAAACGGCCCGGACACTAGTTCCACCCAGCTTCTTTGTCTCTTCTAGATCAAGAGTTGTATATTTACTATGAGCTTTTTTAATTGTCTTCACAGCCGAAACATAGTACAAAAAATTGGCTGTAAATGCGAAAAGCACTCGTTGAAGAATTGCGAAGACAATGTATATTTCATTAAAAGTAGCATCATCAAGTCCAATTAAACCCAATAGTAAACCTACACATAGATTCACAGAATAAATAATGGCTGCAAACAGATACATCTTCCGGAAGGCAAACCATGCTTCTCCAAAAAGTGCAGCTCCCCAATTCCAAGAGAGCCCTTTCGTACGCCAAGCATCCAAATAGTACTTATGATGGTGGACATACGCAGATAAAAAATTAAGTGTTAGTTGAGTGTCCAAATATTCCCCTCCAAATCTATCGTGCTTTTCTAACCGATTATCGTAATCTACCAATCCACATATCTATCTGCTCATCCTTGAAAATGATCACTTGGACTTCATACTGTGGCTTTTCTACCCAAAATTCCCCAATCTCCATCACCATATCAATTGTCATCTCATCTGTTTTTGTAAATAAATCGTCTTCATCCGATCTCCATCTTGACCAAAACAGAAAACACCACATTGCAACTTCTTCATGGGAAAGTGTTCTCGTTCTTGATCGTTCAAGTAATTGAAGAAGACTCTCTTTGTTATGAGGATATTCCTCTAGATTGATCATGCAATATTGTCACTTCCCATTCATGTTTGATTCAGACCCCAAGGCTTCAACGTCCTTCATTATACCAATAATAACCAACTTGATCGACACCGAACATACCGCCTACCTAAATTTTTGGAGAAGTGAAAGGATGAAATCTATACCCTTGACCTTCACATTAGCGTGAACGTTTAGACTACATGCAGAAAGATAACTCATCCACTCAAGGAGGAACAAAAATGAACAACAACTATACAGGAAAAAAAGCAGTCGTAACTGGGGGTACACATGGTATGGGCTTGGCTGTGGCAAAAGCTTTGCTGGCAGGAGGCGCCGAGGTCATCGTTTCTGGTCGCAATCCGAAAAATGCGGAAGAAGCAAAACGTGAGCTGGGAGAACGGGCACATGTTGTGGTGTCTGATGTATCGAATATGACGGATGTACAAGCATTCGGAGAGTATGTTGAAAAGCATTTTGGCAAGATCGATTTTCTCCATGTAAATGCAGGCACTTCCATTCTGGAACCGTTTTTGGAAGTCACTGAAGAGACCTATGATCGGATTTTTGAGGTAAATACGAAAGGGGCATTTTTCACCGTCCAGCGCTTGGAGCCACTTATTCATGAAGGCGGTTCGATCGTATTTACATCTTCCGTAGCAGATGAAGGCGGCTACCCCGGCATGAGCGTATATAGTGCATCCAAAGCGGCATTGCGTTCCTTGGCCTCCAGCTTTGCAGTGGAGTTGCTAGACAAGGGCATTCGCGTCAATGTCGTGAGTCCCGGTTTCATTGATACACCTTCCATGGGAGTGGCCGGTTTCACAGATGCAGAACGCGTTACCTTCCAGGAGCTTGGCGACAAGGTTACACCCATGAAACGTCATGGCTCATCAGAAGAAGTGGCGAAAGCGGTGCTTTTCCTCGCTTTTGACGCTACCTTTACGACTGGTGCGAGGCTAGCTGTGGATGGTGGCATCGGGCAAAACTTGCATTCCTTGTAAAAAGACGGCCCCGGAGCAGCTGATCGCTTCGGGGCCGTGACTATGAACTAGTTCGTAACCTTTTTTCCACGTGTAATGGATATTTGCCTCTCCAGCGTTTTTTTCCACTCTTGGAGTGCCTCAATCTGTTCATTCACTTTGCTGAGCTTTTGTTCGTAAATCGCCAGCATTTCCTCGCAATATTCGTAATCGTCGGGAGATGCCACTTCCCCTCGGAACACCATTCTGATTTCATCTGCTGTTAAGCCCAGCTTCAAGTACAGTTGAATCATCTTGACACGGTTAACTGCCGATTCATTGAAATAACGGTAATCATTTTCCAGTCGTTCTGCCTGTAGCAAGCCCTTTTCTTCATAATGGCGTATTGACCGGGTACTGACATTGGTTAATTGTGATAATTCGCTTATTTTCACGCAGCAAAGATCCTCCTCGTATGAGATTGCTATCCCAATTATATGCCAGAATGTCAGCGTATCCATATCGTTTTTGATTACGAAACGATCCTTGTATTTTCGTTGATTTTTGAACTGCTTTTGCCGAAAAGCATCGCTTGCCTAAACAAAATGAGACTACCAGTCAGCAAGCATAGCGCTACTGGAAGTCTCATCTGCCCTTTTTCTATGTTTTTTCCTACAGCTAGGCTACCATTTTTTCTTAGGTGGACATATCGGTTTGCAAGGTGGCGGAAATGTCGGTTTTGGAGGATGTGTCGGTGGTGGTGTTGGAATAGGAACTTGTTGATCCTGCAAAACTTTTATACCAAGACGCAGTACGATTTTTTCACGGACGGTCGAGAATGTTTTGGTTGTGTCTTTGCACCGCTTATTTTCCAAACCGATGTCTAATTCGGTGAATTCCGTGAATAACAGTTCACAATACGGTCTCTCATTGTAAACTTTTCGGTTGCCGAACAAACCTACGTTAATCTTTGCCGCATGACCTGATTTATTCAAATATTCTCCGTGTGACTCGAAATCTGGCGCCAGTTGCAATGTCGGTCCTGCAGCCGGAAAGGTCAGTTCCGTACAGAAATCGAATGGTATCAACGCCGTTGTGTGTCGAACATCACCGCATACAGCAGTTCCCGTTACTTGATCGATTGTGGTGTACTCTATATTTTTGCGAATAAAACCAGTGACGAACAAATTTGCTGACAATGGGCTGAATGTAGGAACCAACTCACACTGCTCCAGAATGACACTCTTTAATACCCGAATGATCTCAAGTGCAGGCTTCTCCAAATGGACATCTGCCTCCACACATACGACAACAGCCGTTTCTGCCAACGTTACAGGTACTTTTATCGTTTTAGGAAAAGTCGTTTCGGTTGAAGCCATTCCGAACACACGGGCCTTTTCCACTGTACAACTATTTTTCTCAACTTGAGATTGGCCACAATTACAGCCCTCGCCATGTATACCCATTTTTACTCTCTCCTTTCTTAGCCACCTACTCTCTTTATATTATATGGACTAGACACAATATGGATTTGGCTAATGCCAAGCGTTATTTGCCCGTTTTTCTAGAAAAGTCTGCTTACCGTTTTCGTTATGTATGGAGGCGGAACGGGAACCAGCTGCTTCCGATACCACCATACACGACCGCTAATGGTTGCCAAGCCGCTGAACTCCTTCCATCCTGATTGCGAATGGGTGAGCGGATCTGCTGTGATGTTGATTTGCCAATCCCCCGTCTCTATCCATCTATTCGTTGGACAAGTTGGCGCTGTATGAAGAATGGCACTTGTTGCTACATTTTCTTTGGGTATGGAAGGGCGTAATACTGTAGAAGTAAATGGAATGCGAATCGTTTCATGCTCTACTTTTTGCGAATGGACAGTGACCCCCAAAGCCTGGACTTCCAATTCACCTGACAGCCAGACAATCTTTTTACTATCATCATGCCGAACGTGCTGGACATCGATCTTACTTTGGCATTCCACCTCTTTCCACTCAAGCTTCCAGGGCACGCGTAAAGAATGGACCCACTCTACGTCCCAAATTTCTTCTAAAAAAGCAACCTGCATAAACGATTGACCCACGTTTTCCATGAAGACAACTTTTGCTTGAATCAGTTCTTGCTCGGATCTGTTGTTTTCTTCCGTAAGAGTCTTGGTCTCCATGAAAGTTGGAGGCGTGGGAGGCGTGACAGAAGTGGACTGCGGTGTGACTTGTTCAGTAGCTGTCTGCTTGACCTGAGGCAAAGGAGCTCGGTTTCGTTTACCCTTAGGTTTCCTGGAGTGATACATTTTCTGCTTATCCATGGAACCTACCTGAGGCTTTATCTGTTCCTTTGGTGCGACAAAGAGGAGCGGGAGTGATGCTCTCGACTTTTGCAAGGCTCCTCGCTGGTTAAGAATTGGTCTTCTATTCTTCGGATTTCTCTTGTCGTTCGGCATGTCCTCACTCCTTTCCATCAAAATACGCCTTCCTTTATCCATACGTGATCGCCCGTCTGGTTGTATAGACACTTGCCCTTTCAGTAAACAATTCGTCTTTCCTATGGCAAACCCAAACCCCAATACCCCGATATAGC
The DNA here is from genome assembly GCF_013186635.1 of Brevibacillus sp. HB1.3. Taxonomy (NCBI): domain Bacteria; kingdom Bacillati; phylum Bacillota; class Bacilli; order Caryophanales; family Paenibacillaceae; genus Brevibacillus; species Brevibacillus sp. HB1.3. The sequence goes on from NZ_JABMIT010000001.1 coordinate 918,542, forward strand.
AGTTACACCGCCATGCCAAAATTACGAATCATTAACCGATCACCCCCTTGCTTACAACAAAAAGACATCCGCCTTTGTAACGGATGTCTTGCTCACTCCGATTCTTCATTGCTGAGCTTTTCTCTTATTAGGTAACGGCATTTCACTTGTCCTTCTGTCATACACGATGTACGCTCTACATGCGCGTCTATTAGCGACTCAAACAAGGAGAGCTCGCATTGACATGCTTGGCGAAAGCGAATGGCTACTTGTAAGAGAGGACAATTTGCTTCTTCAAGCAGATACAAACCATCCCTGATTTTTTCCAAATGAGGCATGTATCCTTCTTCATTTTGTATGCTCGCCAACATTTTCACTCGCTGGTCAAAACCTTGTCCTCTCATTACCTCCCGATAGTTTTGTAACATCCGTGCCATCCGCTTCTCAAATAGTTGATCGACAAAAGCTTCCCCATACAAATCCTGAATGCCCGTCACCATCTCTGTAGCCAAATCGCTGTAGTGACGCGGAAATAAATGTTCTGCAGTATTCGTTAGATGATACACATAGGCTGGTCTGCCTGTTCGCTGGCGGACGATTCGCGACTCGATATACCGTTCTCTATGCAAAACATCTAAATGCTTACGCACCGCGACTTTGGTTATGCCAAGATGCTTTGACAGTTCTTGGACATTAATCGAACGGCGCTTCTTAAGCAACACCAAAATTTCTCGACGCTTCTCCTGTTCTTGAAAATAGACCGCGTGTCTGTTCATTGATGGACCTGCCTTAGCGGATTGCTTCGTTATACAAACGATTGACTTCCTCCCAATTGACCACATTCCACCACGATGAGACAAAATCAGGGCGCTTATTTTGGTATTGCAAGTAATAAGCATGCTCCCACACATCTACGACCAATACGGGCGTTTTCTTCTCCATAAAAGGAGTATCCTGATTGGGCGTGCTCATCACTTCCAACTTGTCTCCGTTGACTACTAGCCATCCCCATCCTGATCCGAAACGACTGACAGCCGCTTTTGTCAATTCATCCTTCATTTCCTCAAAACTTCCGAAATACTTGTCGATTCCTTTTGCAATATCCCCTGTTGGTTTCCCGCCGCCAGTCGGACTCATAATCGACCAATACAAACTATGTCCATAATGGCCGCCCCCATGATTTCGAACTGCCATCCGTATATCTGCCGGGATATCCTCCAAGTTGCTGATTAGTTCTTCGACCGAAGCATTTCTAAACTGCGCATAGTTTTCTAAGGCCTTGTTTAAGTTGGTTATATACGTCGCATGATGCTTTCCGTGATGAATTTCCATCGTTCTCGCATCCAGATAAGGTTCCAACTCATCATAGCAGTATGACAGTTCCGGTAACGTAAAGGCTCCCATTTCCTCTCTCCTCCAATCTTGATTGTCAGTTACAAGCCTAGTTTACAAGATGGAAAACATTTTGTATACAACCAAATTTGTTTCCTTAGTGCAAAATATAATTACGTGTGAAGCTTGCATTGCAAACCAAACCGCTATGTTGTAAAATATCGACAACCTATCTTTCCTAAAGGAAACAATTTTTCTTTGAGTCAAATCTTTGGTGCAGGAAGGAATATGATTCCATGAACGTCGTATTGGAAAAGGAAGCTCCATTTCCTGTTTTTCAGCCCCTAGTTCATCTGACGACAGGACAATTTTTCGGGTATGAAGCACTTCTTCGCTCAGCTACACACCGCACACCAGAAGCCCTTTTTCGAAAGGCTCGTGCAGAAGGATACTTATATGAATTGGATACACTGTCGATGAAAAAAGCAATTGAATCATACTCTACGAGGGTGACTTTTCTCGACCATGCCCCGCTCTTGTTCGTCAATGTGTTTCCTTCTACGCTGTTGAACCCTGCCTTCCTATCGTTTATTACCGAGGGCTGCTTGTTTAGATTGTGGAGCCGTCGAATTGTCTTGGAAATCAACGAGGCCAATGAAGAAGACAAGATGTGGGAGATAAGAGTGTTGGGGCAAAAAATACGTGAGCTGCGTCAGCATGGATTCCTGATCGCATTAGATGATGTCGGCTCGGGTGCCGCTTCTTTAAAAAAGATCGTGGAGTATGAACCAGATATCGTTAAGCTCGACAGGTACTTCGGCAAGCAATTGTCCTCCATACCGAATAAACAAAAGCTCGTCTCGCTTTTCGTCCAATACTGCCATGATCATACGCAGCTTGTACTGGAAGGAATCGAAGAGCCCGAGGACTTAGCAGTCGCTTTGGCACTTGGGGTACCTGTTGGTCAAGGATTTTTGCTGGGGCACCCAGAACCACTTCAAGCAACACAACAAAGACGATGAAAACTTTCTCATCGCCTCTCGTGTCTGACTATTTTCCTACCGGCTCCATGGAAGCGTTCCATGCATGAGACACATATTCTTACGCACTCTATGTAAGCGAAAGAAACAAGGAGGGATTACAGGCGAAACATTTGCTGTTCCGCGTATTGTACCAAACGCTTCGTCATCTCTCCGCCGACAGAGCCATTTTGGCGTGCCGACGTATCAGCGCCCAACTCGACCCCAAATTCAGCAGCGATCTCGTACTTTAATTGATCTAATGCTGCACGAGCTTGTCCATTCACCAAGGAATTCGAACGTGCCATTGCTGTTCACCTCTGGTTGTGATTGTTTTCGTGAATGGTAGTATGTGCAGATTATGGGAGTGTATTCAAACATGCTCCGACTGTCTATTAATCCAGAAGTACTCTGCTTTTAGTACGTCTCTAATTTTATTGAACGTCTGATTGGTTGCATCAAATCCATTACTGATTGGCCAGTAATCGCGAGTGAACCATAATAAAATCCATCTAGATAGCCTGAAAGTTCTTTTTTGACGATAGATTCAACCGCTTCTAGCTTATCTCTGATAGGCTACTCTATGTAAATTTCATCCGGATGCTGAGGACCTATTTTTCCCGTGTTTCTCGAGGTATGATGAAAGCTAGCTTGCAATTCAGTCCTACTCTCAATTGCTTTTTTTGATTTCTCTGAACCCAACCCTGGAAGGGAGATTCTTTACATCTTTACTGTCATAAGCATGGACGATGTCCGGTACATACGCTTCCGTCAATCGTATACCTTCAAGAATCATTTCCTTTTCTTCCCCTGACAAACTAAAAAACGGATCACCGCATTTTTCACAAGCTATCACCCACCGCTCACCCAGCTTTTGCAGGAGATTCATATCCCATTGCACATCTTGCTCACATGTTTGACAGGCCATGATTTGCATTGTCTTTCCCCCTGTACCCTTAGCTTACTTTTCTTGTATTTTACTAAAATGGACAAAAAAAGGCACTAACCTCGTGTTAGTGCCTTCTCATGTGATCCTTGTGATGGGGAGGTTCCTAAGGTGACGAGAATCCCCCCATATATGTAAAGCTTATCTCCCGAACCTGCACCTGTTGTCTGCCAACCGGACTTTCCAGCACAACAGAATCGTGTGGAGCCGCTAGCAGCAGTTGCCTGCCTATGGGCGATAAGAATGAAATTCTGTTGTTATCCGGGTCAATGTCAGTGGGATACACCACAGTAAATGACTCCTCAAATTGATCTTCTTCAAATAGCACTTTAACGCTGCTGCCTAATAATGTAATTGCTTTAAGCGATTGAAAGAGTGCACTGTCTTCTTTTGCCAAAAGGCTTTCTAGTGTTTGCTTGTAACGATCGACAATCTCATCGATAGCTTGCTTTTCTTTCCCATAATTGCGTACGTATTGATCATAAAAGAGTGAATACTGCTCGTCAAAAAAGACTAGCTGGTTGATTAGATGATTTCTGGTGCCATTCAAAATACTAGGGTTCATAGTAGATTTCACCCCCCAGTTGCTTTTCATAAACATGTTTGATGAACGTAATGTTCTTCATCAGATAAACCCTCCTTAAAAAAATAGCCCCCGAAGGGACTCTCATCATTGTATCAATAATTACAAAATGATTCCATCTACTGTTTAGAAATGCTTTACAAAGGAAGATCAAAAAAGGAAAGAGTCTGCACGCTTTATGTACAGACTCTAAATGTTCCCGCTACTTTTTCAAATCGATCGCTTTTTCCTTTACCAGAGCTGCTACCATTTGCTGTTGTGCTTCTTCTTCCACTTCTTTGAACGTCACTTTATAGCAGATATCTCCTTTTAACCAAAAATAAGTGTGGTTGTACTTATCCGTTGGGCTACTCAGTGTATCATCGATTTTATACGGCACTGTGCGGAATACTTCTTGGCCACCGATGTTCAAAGAGGTGACTGGAACTTCAAATTTTACCCCGTCTATTCTCTCAAAAGGGATCTTTTTTGTTTTTCTCATGTTTTCCACAATGGATTTGTCCTTGATTTGGGCAAACAACACAATCTTTTTTGGTTTTTCAGGATTTTCAAACGTGATATGGATGGTGCGCTTTTGTTTATCCTCTTCGTTTTCAGGATAACTAAAATTGAGCTTCTTGTTAACATATGCATTTGTTGCCTTGTATCCTCCAGACAGCTCCAACGGAAAGGCTGGTGCAAAACCGATTATTCCTGAGAAGTACTCCACATCCTCTAAATCAAGGATGTTGTAATTCAATAAGTCGTAATTGACGTACCTTTTTCTCAGGTCTTCATTTGGAGCTTGAAACGATTCAATGACTTTTATGATCTCCTCATTTTCTAAGAGGTCATATCCTTCGATAGAGTAATAGAGACCTTCATCCTTCCAGAAATAAAGAGAGTCTTGATCAACCGAACCATCATCTAAAGGTGTCTTTCTTTTGATAACTTTTACGGTTTTTCCATTCGCAGATAGGTCTTCTTCTGCTGAGAGTGTGGAGAGGATGCTACCGTCTTCCGATTTCACGTGTAAAGAATTCTCGGTCCTTTCGATTGTGCTCGTTACTATTTTGAAACTGGTATCGGGACCTTTGAAATAATGGAACACGCCATTACCCGAAGGTTCAGATTCCTCCAAGTGATAGATAAGGCTGTTTTGATAGGTAAATTCCGGTGGCAAATAAGACGGAACTTTGAAAGGAAAACCACTAAGTTTTTCAGCTTTTTCCAGCCGATTTGTCTCCTTGACGGCTGTTTCCTCAAACAAGGGGCGCAATTTTTCATCCTGTTTTACAGGCATCCGAAGTGTTGATGGCTCTGCTGCGTTTGTAAGTGTGACTGCACTAATAACGAGCCCGCATGCAATGGCTACAGCTGATAACTTTGCGGAGCCTTTTTTGAACGTGGAAATCATTTGAATTCTCCTTTTCATTTGATTGATATGGTGAGAATGGTGAAAATAGAGCGGATACGACATGGGTCTTTTCTCTGAGATCTGTCTCGCAAATGAAAGGAGTGTCATGCCATAGGGAATCGCTTCTTTTTCCCCCAGAATCTCCAAAACATATTCATCACAGGCAAGTTCCATATCAGCCTTCATTTTTCGAATCCATAGCCAGACAAGCGGATTCATCCAATGGATGGCGAGTGCCAGGGAGCCGATGAAGCTCCACAGCAAATCTTTGCGCTTGTGATGAGCGAGCTCATGTGCGAAGACGTGATACAGCTCGGCATCTGACAACGATTGGTATACATCCCTCGGACAATAAACCCATGGTGATAAGATCCCCGAGATTAGCGGTCCCTTTGCCAGTGTTCCTGTGTATACGGGCATTTGCCTTTTCACACCGAATTTCTGTCTGCACGCATTCATAATGGTCGTTACTCTATCATCTGTCACCCGCATCAAAAAGCGTTCTTTGGTGTGCATGTTATAGAGGTAAATGAATAGTCTTGCCAGCAAAATGACTACGCCGATCAGCCATAAAACTGCCATGATTTGGATGTAGGCTGGGTGTGAGGATCTTTCAATAATCCCCTCATCCTTGACAACTTCGGTTTGTATAGGGGTATTCTCATTGTGCTCTGATCCATGTGAGACATCTGAGATGACGGCAGGCGATTGTGTGTTTGTCTGTAGTAGTGGTTCTGCGGAGAAAGAAAGCGGCTGTTCGACGGACATGCTCGTACTCGCCCAGGATATCCAAGTGAAGAGGCTAAATGAACTCTCCGGTAGCACGGGAATCATTAGTCGGGCTAAAACGATGAACCATAACAAATGGTGCATACGCCAGCTGATCGCTTTGTGAACCCCTTTTTTCATGGCTACCAACAAAATAGCTACTAGGCTTGCTCCCAACGAGGTGTAGCACATCCACAAAAAAACATTCCCTAGAATATCCATTTATTAGGCCCTCATCACTGCTTTTTCTTTTGTTTTTCCGTCAGTATTTTTTGTAGCTTATCGATTTCTTCGTTGGATAGCTGCACATCTTCGAGAAAATTGGTCATCATCGTGCCTACTGCCCCGTTAAATACTCGTTTCAAAAAGGATTCGCTTTCCGCCCGTTTGCATTCATCTTCCTGGACGAGTGGGAAATATCGGTAGCTGCGGCCCGATTTTTCATAGCTGATTGCCTTCTTTTTAAGCAGCCTGTTCAAAAATGTGCGTACCGTTTGCTCTGTCCATTCGATATCGGCTGGTAAACGCTCAATGATTTGCTCCGCTGTCGCTGGATGATCTCGCCAGATCACCTTCATGATTTCCCACTCGGCCTCCGATATTTTCGGAATGTTGTTCATCCATACATCACCTCTTAGATTTACAAGTGTAAATTCAGCTTCTATGAAAATATTACAATTGTAAATACAAACTGTCAACCATCTTTTTCCACAACTTCTAAAAACGGAAAAATGAAAAGCACAGTAGAAAAAGAATATTCCCACTGTGCCGTTACTTTTCTTCTTTTATTGTCTGACCCTATCTGGTTGAAGCTCACCTTTTCCGTATGGGTTATTGCCAATCAATACGATCTTATCAGCTTCAGTGACCAGCACATGATAATGCGAGCCTGGCCCTTCGATCGCATAGTCGTACGAAGAAGAAATCAGTCTAACGGGTGCCGCCACTTTTTGCTTTTGGAGCGGTTCCCATTCATGTTCGAAGATTTGCCCATCCTTGGTAATCCGCAAACGTCCGCTCATCATAGCAATGCCTTCTTCCGTATTGGGTTCCAGCTTCACTTTGATAGCTCCGGCGTCCTTTCCTTCACTCTCAGGGTAAACCTGTATTTCCTGAACCTTGCCTCCATCGTTGATTGCCCAAACGGATGCGGTATCCTTTGTATAACGGACAAAATATTCAGGCGCAAGCTCACGAATTCCTTCCAAACCAGCTATTGTCGCAAATGAAGTGAACGATTCATCATTCTTCCGTTCTGCGTACAATACCTGACCATTTTTCGTCACAGCAAAAAACGTATAAAGATTGGCATAAAGCTTGGTCACATCCGCAGCCATTTTTGAATCGATTTGGAGGGTTTCCACTTTTTGTGGGCGCAGGTTCGTGATGACATATACCCCTCCGCGTTCGGCAGAATCAAAGCGGAATTCCACAGTCAGGAATTGGTCATCCTCCGTACGCAACAAGAGATGCTCCTCTCCACCAACAAAATCCTTAATGCGAGAAGGCAACGCCAATGTTTGACAGCTGCTAAATTCACGGGTCCACAACTGGATTTGTCCGTTCTCATTCAAGGTAACCGGAGAATCCAGGATGCTATCCATTGTTTTTACTTTCGTAGGTCCTTTTACTTCATATGGCACTCGATCCGCGCCAAAACCCCATACAGAACCATCCTTCCGAACGAAGTACGGTCGATCCAGCTCAGTTACTACCTGTTTTATATCACGTAATTCGCCCAATTCTGTCCAAGTGTCAAAGGTAACAGGAATTCGCCCCAGCTGTCCTGTCATATTGCTGCCAAATGAATAGACGTTTCCTTTTTTATCGAGAGCAATCACATGGTCGGTGCCCGCTTTTACGTCCGTAATATCAGAAAGACCCGCTATTTTAACTGGCTCCTCGAGCTCATTTTCCAGATTCGCACCGAGCATTCCTAGTGTATTATGTCCCCAGCCCCAAACAGTTCCGTCCGCTTTTACGATTACGTACATTCCTTCTCCGCCAACTGCCATCCGCATGGCACCATCTGCATGAGCAACACGCACTACTTTTTCATTTTCTTTTGTATTGTAGCTGTACACTTCGGCCTTATCTGTTTGGATCAGGGTGCGATCCGTGTAATCGACGGCTACCTGTTTGACTTTCCCTGGGATATCCATTATCTGTAGACTTTCTGTGTTCAGCTCTCCGGATTTGCCATCGAGATAAAGAAGCTTCCCTTGATCATCTACTAGAAACAAGGAAAAGGCAGAGCTATACATGTCACGGATATTCGAGAGCTTCGTCACCTTTTCTGCTGCTTTCGCTCCTTTTTCCCATTTCAGTACAGTACCGTCTTCTTTCAGTAAAAAGAGTACGCCTTCATGAAGATCGAGCTGCTGAATGTTCTTGATTTTATCCAAACCGGCCAGTTTTTCTGGCGCTTTCTTCTCATCAATCTGCCATACTTCTCCAGCGCTCGTGAGGACATAATCCGTCATGACTTGCTTGGCATCCTTGATCCCGGCTAGCTTGTGCGGTTCATACTTCTTGTCAGATTGAAAGCCCCACTTCCACACTTGCCCATCCTCGGTGAAGGCATAAGAAATACCTGGCCTCCACCCATAGCCTGCTTCATCAAAAATGACGCCTGTTGCAATGGCAGTAATCCCTTCCAGTACCGGCTTATTCCCCAATGGTTTCCAGGACTTCTTCGTTGTATTCGATAGATCTGCTTTTGCATCATCTTGACTGCAAACCTGTAGCTTCACCTCGGTATTGCCCGTCGCACTAACCGTTGCTTCTATCTTTTGGGAAGCTACCTTCGAAGGGGTTGCAGCAACGACGCCCCCTGTCGTCAATAGGGAAAGTACCGCGGTATAGCTCAACACTGCTACCCATTTCTCTCTTTGTACCATCATGAATCTCCTCGCCATCGTCAAATGTAAACATATGTAAGACGTTGGAACCTCGAATTGCGTTACTGTAGATCGCCAGCTTTGTCATCCCTACTTCTGTAGCAATTGCAAGCGGATACAAAAAAGAGCTTTACCATAGATACGGCAAAGCTCCGCTGTTCATTCAGTCTTGTTTTTCACTTGGGTCATCAGTAAGGCTTGGACGGGTGAGACTTCTGTTCGGCTTCCTTGACAGCCGCTCCAGGATTCGTTGCCCCCATCGGTCCGCCCATCTCTTTGCTATTTCCCCCATTACCCTGTGCAACTCCAGCTTTCAAACGCTGAGCGTACTCTTCGTCACATTGGGAGAAGTAACCAAGCATTTTCTCTTGAATGCGTGGATCACAGGAGAGGAGTGCATCCGTCAGATTGGCAATGAGGTCTTCTCTTTCCCAGTCTTCCAAGAGGCGATATCGTTCTCCCGCCTGTTTGAAATCGTTGGTGCGATCAATTTTTTGACGAACGACCTTCCCTTCCACTTCTGGCTGATGATCAGGAGCTGCTTGCTTGGCTTCCTGCAAGCCGCCAATCGTTGATGGCTCATAGTTAATATGCCGCTGCGTCCGATCGACTCGATACAGCATTTGACCGCCTTCCTGATTGGTAGCGACATGCTTTTTGGGAGCGTTGACCGGAAGCTGCAAATAGTTGGCGCCAACCCGATACCGCTGCGTATCGGAGTAGGAAAAGGTCCTTCCTTGCAGAAGCTTGTCATCAGAAAAATCAAGTCCATCCACTAAAACACCTGTCCCAAATGCTACTTGCTCGACTTCAGCAAAATAGTTATCCGGATTTTTATTCAATACCATTTTGCCTACTGGAAGAAACGGAAACTGATCTTCCGGCCATATTTTCGTTGGATCAAGCGGATCAAAATCGAGTTCAGGATGATCGTCATCACTCATGATTTGGACGCACATTTCCCACTCTGGATATTCTCCTCGCTCAATCGCTTCATACAAGTCCTGCGTGGCATGATTGAAGTTTTTCCCTTGGATCTCTTCCGCCTGTTTTTGTGTCAAATTCTTAATTCCTTGCGCTAAAGGCTGCCAATGGTATTTGACCAGGACCGCTTTTCCTTCATGGTTTACCCACTTGTACGTGTTTACGCCAGAGCCTTGCATTTGTCGATAGTTCGCTGGTATTCCCCACGGGGAGAACAAAAACGTAATCATATGCATGGCCTCAGGGGTGTTCGAGATGAAGTCAAAGATCCGTTCCACGTCTTGAATGTTTGTGACAGGATCTGGCTTGAACGCATGGACAAGATCAGGAAACTTCATGGCATCCCGAATGAAAAAAACTTTGAGGTTATTGCCCACCAGATCCCAGTTCCCGTCCTCTGTATAGAACTTCACCGCGAACCCACGTGGATCGCGCAATGTTTCGGGCGAATGTGTGCCATGATTCACCGTAGAAAACCGCACAAACACAGGCGTTTTTTTCCCCCGCTCCGAAAACAGCTTTGCCCTCGTGTACGTAGAAATCGACTCATCACCTACGGTTCCATACGCTTCGAAATAGCCATGTGCCCCTGCACCTCGACTATGCACGACACGTTCAGGTGTTTTCTCCCGATCAAAATGCGTGATTTTTTCAAGAAAATCGTAATTCTCCAGAACGGTTGGCCCGCGATTTCCAACTGTCCGCAAGTTTTGGTTGTCTGTGATCGGATGGCCTTGACGATTCGTCAGGATATTATCTTCTGCCTGGTTGATGGACTTGCTCTTTTCATCCATATGAATCCTCCCTGTCCAGTTTTTCTCATGTGTGGTTCATAACCATGGTTACCGAATGAGGGATTCTTTATGCGAAAAGACTAAATCGCTTCGTACGCAAAATCATCGTTAAGCACTGGAACTGCGCCACTCTGATTCCACTGCGCTGCAAGTTCGACATCTTCCGGGTACCCCATACTGATCAGCTCTTGGCCAGAAGCACATTTCTGCAAGTAAGCAGGAAGATGATCTTGGGTCACTCGAAAGGCTGCCACTGCTATTTCGGCCTCTGGTGACAATCGATACCCTGTCAGTTCATGAAGTAGCGCACCTGCCGCAATCATATCTTCAATAGCGGGTCGCAATGCTCCATTCCCCCACCGCTCACCGCAAGCAATGACGGTTACGGTTCCATTCTGCTGCTGTATGTATCTGGCCACAGATGGCGCGTTTCTCAAGCAGGCAGCGATTACCTTCGCACCAGTTTTCTTCGCCAACACGGTACAGGTCGATCCGTTTGGCGAGGGTAATACGATTCTACTTCCCATTGGAACCGTTTTCAGACAGGCGGGTGAAAGGGAGATTGGTTCTCCGCGTTTTCCAGCGAGCAGCGCTGCTTTTTGTTTGGCGAATGCTACGGTGGACTCGTCCTTTACCTGATAAGGATAAACGATACCTCCTCGTCCCGTTACGATATCGACACACGTGCTGAAGGAGAGCACATCGATAATGACGATCATATCCGATGCTGCTCCGACCTGTTCTACCCCTTCGTATCCCCAATCAAATCGAGCTGTATAGTCTAGTTGTTTGCATACAGTTCTATCTCCCAAACCCTCCACCATCCTCTATCCAAAATAGTTACTCGTCCCCTTACGTTCGCCGTTACAAATTAAGACAAGAAACAATATCGTATTATTGTCCCACTAGATTAAAAAGAATGGAGTGAACATGGATGTCTGAAATCGAATACGACGACGATCAAGGTAATTCGGAAAAAAGAAATCACAGACGCCCAAGAAAAAATACTGTGAGAACGACCGGTATTTTGCAAAACAACCTCGCCCGTGCTCTTACCGCTCACCTCGACCTAGTAAATCTGAACACAGAAGCGGTTGAAGTACGTGTGCAAGTATTAAACTGGGGTAACGCAGTTACGCAAACGAATCCAGTTAGCACTTTGCTTGACATCACGCAATTAATCCCTGCGAATACTCGCACTGCTTTCAATGCACTGGTCCCCGCTTCTTTCCACTATGAAGTGCGCCTTACCGTAGCAGAAAACAACAGAAATGTCCTTCTCACCACTTATGGCCGTACTTCTATCGGCGGCGGTCAAGTTGTTGGTCTTACCGTTCTTGACAGTCAATTCCAAACTGTCGAAATCGAAACTTGTATTTAACTATCTTGTAGGAAGAAAATGAGGAATTATGGTGGGACGCCATAGTTCCTTTTTTCATCCATTCGCATGCAGGAAAAGGCGCTTGGGACGACCACGACAAAAAAAGAAACTGCCCTCGAAAGGACAGTTTCTTTGAAAAGGAGACTTACAGTTTTACTACGTTCTCAGCTTGTGGGCCACGGTTGCCTTGAACGATGTTGAATTGAACTTTTTGACCTTCGTCCAAAGTTTTGAAACCGTCACCTTGGATTGCGCTGAAGTGAACGAATACATCGTCTCCGCCTTCTACTTGAATGAAACCGAAACCTTTTTCTGCGTTAAACCATTTTACTGTTCCGTTCGTTTGCATCTAAAAAAACCTCCAAAAATTCAATTTGAATATGCTAGTCATATTTACCGAAGCAAATAAAGCTCACATATCATGAAGAAATACCAGATCATGTGCGATGATACGCCTTCATGATATGTGAATTTTACTTATTCAGTAAATATGCAAATGTCATAGGACGGAACTGCAAAATTAAAAACTAAACCTTTTGAAAACCTAAAACAATGAAAGCCCTTCCTCTCTTCCATCCTTGCGGCTCCGATGACCGCGCCAGTGTGAATCGGGGATTCAAAAATGTTATCCATCAGCATACAAACACCTCGATGAATGATTAGGTATCAATTTTTCAAGTAGCAACCTCATTCTACCATGGTTGTCCAATAAAAGCAACCGTTCACCCTTATTCTGGACGATGCGGAACTCTGATACAATAGGATTGGGAGGGATTACATTGCAAAATCATATTTTGACAACCATTCAATTATCCGAAATGCTTGAAAAGAAAGTGCCCGTACTTTTATTGGACGTACGCGACGCCGAGAAATTTGTTTCCGGCAGCCTCGTTCACGAAAGCGCATCGACGCAAAACGTCCCCTATCTTCTAATGAAAGAACAGGACAAGCCGCTTGATGAAGAAACCGAAAAACTCGCGCAAAATGTGCAGATCGTTACCTTATGTACAACAGGTAACAAAGCTCAAAAAGCTGCGGCTCTCCTTCGTGAGCATGGTTTCCATGCAAATGCATTGGAAGGCGGCTTAACCGCCTGGAAGGAACAATCAAACGAAACAAAATGAGCCTAATTTATCAACGATTCTAGCTATTTGCCATATATTACTCCTTTATTTCGATTGGGATTGTCTGATATCGTTGTTCATGCCAAACGAAATAAGCCGAGACTTCCTCTTTGAAAAGGAAGTGCGGGGGACTTTTTTGTGGATGAGCTATTCCACATTGGGGTGAATCGCCACACTGGCGTAGGGTTGTTTCCTCAATCCGAATCCGACAACTAACCTCGTAGGCAAAAAAAAGGAGAGATTTGTTTTATGAAACGTTTTGGTTCTGTTACAATCGCGATGACTCTTGGTCTGGGCTTGGCTTTGACAGGGTTTGCTTCTTCTGCTTCCGCAGCATCTAACTGCCCATTGAAGAACGGACAATTCCAATTCAATGTGGGTCAAAATATGGGACAATTCCAAAAAGCACCAAATGCTCAACAGTTTCTTAACTTTTTCCAAAAGCAAGGCTTTGTTCCTGGCCAGCCACAAGCAGTACAGCTAATGCAACCTGTTAAGCAAGGACAAGCTACACCTGTACAACAACCATGCCCGTATCAACCAGGATCTTTCCAACAAGCTCCCGTACAACAAGCTCCAGTACAACAAACACCAGCACAACCAGTACAAACAGCACCAGCACAACCTACCAATACTGTCACTGAGCCTGCCGCTCCAGTAAATCAAGCGGATCAAGCTAAGACGGGTGATTTTGCGAAACAAGTCGCTGATTTGGTAAACCAAGAACGTGCAAAAGCAGGTCTCAAGCCTGTTCAAATGGATGCAACACTGTCCAAAGTAGCTTTGGCAAAAGCACAAGATATGTCTGCTAACAACTATTTTGACCACAACAGCCCAACGTACGGTTCCCCATTTGACATGATGAAGCAGTATGGCATTCAATACTCGACTGCAGGTGAGAATATCGCCATGGGTCAACAGAGTCCACAAGAAGTCATGCAACAATGGATGAACAGTGAAGGCCACCGCCAAAACATTATGAACCCTGACTTCACGAAAATTGGTGTCGGCTTCACAAATGGCTACTGGGTACAAGAATTTATCGGGTAACACGCTTTGCACGAAACGAAAAGCCGGTTTCTCTTAATCGAGACCCGGCTTTTTCGTGTAGGCATTATTCCGGCTGTGTTTCAGAAGCCTGTTTTTTGGGGGTACAGCAGCTTTCCTGCTCATCTAGCAAAGCAACGTCCTTTTGATTCATTTCTTGCTTGGTTGGGTAAGCAGATACTTGCTGCAGCTCGGCATTGACATCAGACGATTGTTTCATCCGTATGGCCCCCTCGCCGTTTTTGGTGGTGCATCCCTAGTATGCACGCGGTTCTAAACGACTCATTCCTAAGGAACACTGGAAGCACATGCAAATGAACCTATCTGCTAATAATATGTTCAAGGTCTTTTAGGGCAGCCGCTGCTGCCGCGACAGGATCTGATTTTCCTCCAACGACCAATAAATCTCCCATGACATCTGTTTCTACCCTGATTGCTTTTGTCGTACCTAATACGGATGCAAACGGATGGGTAAAATCCACCGCACATAGCTCAACTGCTACTGTAAGCGTACCATTCGCTTCCTTTTGGATCGTTCCGATCAGCTTGGGAATCTTCGTATGCTTTTTCCACGTCTCGATTTGTAACGAGGTTATTTCGCGAATACTTGCGCGTGCGATATCGGTTAGATTTACTTGCCCGCCAAAAGCAGCGTTTGCCAGGATCGTGAGCTTCGAAGCTGTATCCCAACCATCGATATCGTAAGAGGGGTCCGGTTCGGCAATCCCCATCTTCTGAGCGAGCTCGACTGCTTCTGTACAGGTGAGCCCCTCTTCCATCATTTTTGTAAGCACGAAGTTCGTCGTTCCCGTAAAAATACCTTCAACTCGTTTTACTTCACAGCCTGCCAGGTTATACTGCAAAAGATCGATCGTCGGCAGAGCTGCTGCTGTTGCCCCACTAATTTTCAACGCGGTACCATGTTTTTTGGCAAGAGCGGCCAAACTAGCATAATCAACAACTAGCGCACCTTTTGAAATCGCGATCGCATGCATGGCATTCTCCAATGCATACCGAATATAAGTCAGACCAGGTCCACCCTCTTTTTCAGATGGACCTGCCTCGATGAGTACGTCTGCTTGAACTGATTTGATAAACTCCAGCGCGTTCCAGGTTGGGTTCCCTGCTTGTTTTGTATGAGCATAGTCTGCCCATTTCCCTGAATCGATTCCGTTCTCATCATAGAGGCCGGACGTTGAACGAACGATTCCCACGAGTCTGACATCCGCTTGATATAGCTCGCGGTACCGCTCCCGTCGCTCTTCCAGCAGTCTGGCTACCTGCTGTCCTACTGTTCCGAAGCCTGTCACCATAATATTCCAACGTTTCATGAGTCAATCTCCTTGCTGTTTATGCTTCGTTTATTTCCACCATTTTTTTCTATTTTTATCTTGTATCCGGTGCAAATCCTTGCGATTCAGTTTCTTTCCTGTTTTTGCCGAGTAGAGCTCTTCCGTATGATCAATAAACAATATTCCTTCCAAATGGTCCATCTCGTGCTGAATACACCGAGCAAGGAAATCTTCGGCTTCGATTGTCTTTGTTTCTCCTTGGCGGTTCAGCGTCTGGACTTTGACATAATTCGCCCGACGAACGATTCCGAAAACACCTGGTATTGAAAGACAAGCTTCTTGCCCTACCTGCTCACCTGATTTTTCTATCAACACCGGATTGATTAGTTCAATCAAGCCGCTGCCGCAATCCATGACAACTAAACGCTTCGGGATACCAATCTGGATCGCCGACAAGCCTGCTCGACCTTTCGCAGCGTAAATGGTTTGGGCCATATCATCCAATATCTTTTCAACCTGCGGAGTAATGGAGCGTACTCTTTTTGAAGTTTCACGCAAGATAGGGTCCCCCAGGCGAACGATCATGCGTTCAGCCATTTCCTTCTCCCTCCCGCATTACTCAGTTTTCGATATCAAGGTAGCAAATCAGGTCCTCGCTGTCAAAAAGAACCTCGCAAAATCTGAAATATCCCCTTGGGCAAGGGTGACAAATGCATGTAGATACGCTATCTTTATTGGTAAAGATAGATGTTTGTATATGAAAAGGGAGGCTACCATGCATTCATTGGCATCAACGCTGAACGAAACCATCCAACGAGAAAATCCGCACGTGTATGAAATGCTGTCCAATATCGCCAAGCTGATCTATTTCCCAAAAGAGGGGATTCTCAGTCAATCGGCAGAAGCGAAAGCAAAAGCGAAAAAGTACAACGCAACCATCGGGATTGCACTGGAAAACGGTCAACCGATGCACCTGAAGGTCATTCAAGATAACCTGTCTGCTTACCAGCCAAAAGACATTTACGAATATGCGCCCCCAGCAGGAAAGCCTGAACTGCGTGCAGCATGGCGTAAAAAAATGATTGAGGAACAGCCTTCGCTGGCTAATCATACGTTTAGTAACCCTATCGTTACAAACGCTTTGACGCATGGCCTGAGCATCGTGTCTGATTTGTTCGCTGACAGCGGCGACAGTGTCATCATCCCGGACAAAAACTGGGAAAACTACGAGCTTACTTTTTCGATCCGCCGTGGTGCGGAAATGGTCTATTACCCATTATATAACGACGAGATGAAATTTAATGCTGCTGGTTTGCGCGATGCCATTCTCGCACAAAAAGAAAAAGGCAAGGCCATCGTCGTACTCAACTTCCCGAATAACCCAACAGGCTATACACCAGGCCCAGAGGAAGGAAAACAAATCATCGCTGCGCTCAAAGAAGGCGCAGAGGCTGGAATCAACATTGTTGCGGTGACAGATGACGCGTACTTCGGCTTGTTCTTCGAAGATTCGATGCACGAATCTCTCTTCGCTGGCCTGTGCGATGTTCACCCTCGCATTCTGCCTGTAAAAGTAGATGGCGCTACCAAAGAGGATTACGTATGGGGCTTCCGTGTTGGCTTCATTACGTATGCATCCCCGTCCAGCGACTTGCTCAGCGCTTTGGAGCAGAAGACAATGGGAATCATCCGCGCGACTCTTTCCAGCGGATCACATCCTTCCCAAACATTCGTCCTGCAAGCAATCACTGCACCGGAGTACAAAGCACAGAAGCAGGAGAAATTTGATATCATGAAAGGCCGCGCCAACCGAACCAAGGAAGTGCTCGACAGCGGTAAATACGATGACGTGTGGACCTACTATCCATTCAACTCCGGCTACTTCATGTGCCTCAAGCTAAAGACTGTCGAAGCAGAAACATTGCGCCAGCATTTGCTGGAACAGTATGGCGTGGGTACAATCGCTCTCGGTCAAACCGATTTGCGCATTGCCTTCTCTTGCATTGAAGAAGAAAACATTGCGGACTTGTTCGAATTAGTCTACAGCGGTGTGAAAGATTTGGAAAATGCATTGACCAAATAACAAGCTCTATTGCAAAAGCGTCTTGACCTCGTGTCAGGGCGCTTTCATTTTCTTCTTTTATAAAAAAAGACCCGGATACCCACGAAATAAAAATGCGAGGGTTTCCGAGACCTTTCCATCAAGCTATTTCCATTCGCTTTCCATCGACGAACGTATACGACGAGGCTGCTGTGTACCGATAAAAATGGAGGCGAGCACCAGGATCATCCCCACCCCATGCATCCAAGTAAATGCTTCATTCAAGAAAAGGACAGCCACGAGAGCAGCGCTTATCGGCATCATTCCAGTGAACAAGCCAGCTTTGGATGCCTCCACCTTCTCCACCCCTTTGTACCAGAGAAAGAAGGATAAGACGCTGGCCGTAAATGCATAGTACACGAGAAGCCACCAAACTTTTGCAGGTACGGCACTCCAATCAAACCGCAAGCTTTCCCAGATCGCAAATGGAAGAAACAAGACAAAGCTGATGACATTAATTGCAGCCGTCATTTGAAAAGGCGTAATTTTCCCAGACAGTCTTTTGGCGAAAATCGTGAAAAGCGCTTCGCTGACGACTGCAAAAAATACGAACAAATTGCCAAGCATACTTACCCAGTTTTGCTCCACTCCGCTACCTGTGAACGTAATGAAGCCGATGCCGCCGACTGAAAGACCGATTGCCACTAAGCTGTTGGCGTGTAATTTTTCCTTGAGAATCCAGAACGAAAACAAAGCGATGCAGGCAGGTACCGTACTCGTAATAATACCCGCGGCAGTAGCAGTCGTCCACTGAACACCGTACAGCATGCAAATACTAAACAGGAACACGCCGAAAAACGACTGCCAGAATAGCACCTTGCCTTCGTCACGGCTCCAAGACGTTTTCCATTCTCCACGCATAGCGAGCAACGGCAATAGGATGACGATCGCAAGCAAAAAGCGCAGCTCCGAAAACAAAAACACGGGAACATGGGAAACAATTTCTTTCCCGATGGAGATGTTGCTTCCAACCAAGGCCATAGCCATGGCTAACTGTATGTAAGCGAACAGCATGACGATCCGCTTCCCCCTTCAACCTCCTACCATTCTTTGCATCTGGCCAAACTACCTGCGATTACCCTGCGTTTTGCCATTCTTTTTGAGAGGACGGGACCTTTTTTGTCTTTTTCTCGGCAGCCCCCACTAGCCAGGAACCAAACGGCAGTTTTCCCAGCCCATATGATAGGGCGAAGGAAAGAATCGAGCACAAGACAAATGCGACCACACTTCCCCACACGCCTGTGTGAAAAAGCTGAAGCTCGCGCAAAAACTTCATCAAGTACGTTAAGATCAGCGCATGAATCAAATAAGCGCCGTACGAATATTTCCCAAGAAGTCCTAGCCAATGTGTCCATTTGGACTGCTTCTTGCTCATCCATAGGCAGAGAGCGTACACAGCCAGTAGGCAAGCCATCGTATAGAGGAACATGGACGGCTTCAAGGATGTCGCTACGTTTAAATTGATCTGGCCTTGCCCTGAATCACGGAAAAGCTCATACCCAATGACTGCGTACAGGACACCAACCGAAATGATGATCCATTGCCAGTATCTTTTCAGCATGGCACGAAATGCAGGCAACGTGAAAGCGACCAAGCCACCGAACAAAAAGTAATAGAAATAATAGAACGCATTTCGATCGCGGTATTTGATGAAATACGTATCAAGCCAATTCATATCGAATCGGAAGCCGTGCGCCGGGATGTACCGCGCTGAAAACCACATGAGGCCCCCATAGATCAATCCGGTCACACCAAGTGTGAGAACAAGACGGAAGCGGCTTGTCACGAATCTGCGGAAAAGTTCAAATACTCTTTGCCAAAACGGATACAAAAGATAGAACTGAAAAATCATCACGACGAACCACAGATGATACGAGGATGTCCCTGTCACGAAGTTTTTGCTTACATTCCAAATGAACGCTGCTCCCTCACCCATGGGCTTCTCCATCAAGTAAAGATAAACCACCGACCACACTCCATACGGAACCAAAATCTCGGTTATCCGTTTACGCGTGAAGGAAATATAGTTCACTTTTTCGGAGTAGTTGTAAAACAATACAAGACCCGTGATGAAAATGAATGCTGGAACCGCGAATTTTAGCAAATGAAACAGCATTCCGTAGATGATCGACACCTGCTCTGTCAATCCCGGCTCACGGATGTATACACCAATGACATGCTGATAAACCACAGCCAAGAATGCAAAGGCCCGGATCAGATCCAACTCACCAATTCGTTCTTTTCGAGCCATAACCAAATACCAGATCCTTCCTCTTTTAAGAAAAAAAGTACTCTTCCCATCTTACCGACCAAAAGTCAGTCTGACAAGTCTCAAATCGAAAAAGACTGATACGCTAACGAGCAGTATCAGTCACCACTATCCTCCTTGATCCGAAGATAGATCCGCTAGGCTGCGAATCGGCCAAATCAGGCTTTGTACCCCACGTGAATACAGTGCTAGATGCGGAGAATCCGTGAGTGAGATTGACAGATTTTCGGTCATCGCGTTTTCACGAATATGAAAAGCTATCTCCTGTAGCTGCCACGGCTCGTGTACGACATCCGCAAACATCAATTGCTTCGTTCTGTTACACCTGCAAAAGAGCGTGTATCGCTCAGTCAGCCAATGCACCAACGTTCCCTCTTCGGTGAGAAATTTGTCACTGAGAGGCTGGTAGCTGCCTTTGAACGAAGGAGACTGAGATAAACCAGATAAGCGTCGGGAGGTGAAATCAATCCGATCCGCTTGGCGATGAAAGGCCATTTGGGCCCGATAATACGGCAGTCGGTACCAAAATTTTGCAATCTTGATCACGAGGGGATTCGACGTATCCAGCGAAAGAAAATACACGCCCGTCTTCCCTTTCGCCTTCACATACGTCCGCACATTAATTTCAGGGAAAGTCGTCGTGAATGGTACAGATGGCATCCCCCGCAGACGCACGCCACTCAGCAAAAACGGGATAATACTAATCCATGCCTTGCCATCGTAGGTATCGAGCTCAAGCCCTGCTGGAATCAGCGCTTTGATAGACGCCGGGGAAATTGCCCAATGTAAAAAAAGTAGATGCTCCCACGTCTGAGTCATAGTCCATCCGTTATACTGGGCAGGCGACTTGATTTGGATGATTCTCTGTTCGATACGAATCCCTCCCATTCGTACGTCGATCAAGCGGTTTTAACTGGAAGAGGATGAATGATAGGCAAGGGGTACTTTTGTCACTTTGCTCGTCATCTCATCGAGTGAGACGAGATCCGCGGCGGTCACTTCACGAAGAGACGTTTTCCCCAGCGCGAGAATGGCAATTTCCATCTCATCCACAAACGAAAGAAAAAAGTTAGTCAAGTATTTCGCGGCTGATTCGGGGTCGAATTTGTTTTTCAAGCTCCCTGGATAGGTGGTCAGCTCTGTCGGCGGTTCCCACGGTATTGCTTTTGTCACCTGATCATGAGTCATCGCCCACAAAAGAGCCGTCCCCATAAAGATGCCGTCTGCTCCCAAAGCAATCGCTTTTAAGCACTCACCTGGGGTATTATAGCCGCCCCCAGACAATAAGGTTATTCGTTCTTTCACACCTTTTTTCTTCAAATAGTGCACGGCGCGGCTCAGCGCATAAATCGTTGGCAAACCGAAATCATCCTCCAGGATCGGAGGTCCTCCTTTTGTCCCTGCTTGTCCGCCATCAATACTGATAAAATCTACACCGGCTTGGATGACAATCTCCAGGTCTTTTTCTAAAATGGCACTGGCACAGATTTTGACGCCAATCGGGACGCCGTCTGTTATGGTGCGCAGATTGTCTACGAGCTGCTTGAGGTCTTCGGGCTTCTGTACTTCCGGATGCCGCGAAGGAATGACAATCATTTCTTCGTCCTGAACCCCCATGATTTCAGCAGCTCTTCCCTGAATATATTCAGCGGGGATAAAACTCGCGGAAGCTGCAGTCGCCCCCTGTCCAAAATGGATTTCGATGGCGTCCGCCTGTCGCAAAATTTCCGGCTCCTTTGCCCATTTTCCCGAGTTGTATTGGAGAATCAGATGTCTGGCGAATTTCCTTTCTTCCGGCAGTAACGGACCTTCCCCCGTATTCGTCAAACTCCCCACGGCGGCCGTTCCTTTTGCAATCGCGATTTTCACATCCTCACTTACACCGATACCGTATCCCATCGCTCCTGCCATGATCGGAATGTCCAAGGTTAACGGCTTTTTTGCCATGGGTCCAATCGTAATTTGCATATCCACTTCTGTATCCTCACTCGCAGGCATCTTGGCCAGCTGTGCAGGAGAAAATATCAAGCTATCGAAGTTCAAGAACTTGCGTGGACTTCCGAAAGGACGTTCGATGGCTTGTCCAGTAGCTGCTCGCAAGCTGTTCTCCAGAACGTAGCGTGGACTGACTTTGGTCATTGCAGAGACCATCTCGAAAATATTTTCCGGATAGCGGTCTGACATAAGGCGCTTCATGAACTTGGCGAGTAACCATTGTGTAAGAGGACGAAAAAGACAGATCAAAAGCAGTCCCACCACGATGAGTGCTACCATCGATCCTACAAAGGAGCCGATCAAAAACGGAATCCAGTTGCCAGCCATCCTCTTTCTCCTTCCTACTTTCAAAGCGCTGCTGCTTGTTACTCGGCTTGTGAGATAGGAAAATTTTGCCCCAACCCTTCCACTTTTATCCGATGCTCTGCCCTCACGCTGAAGGAACAAAAAAAACGTCCACCTTAACTGGACGTTTTCGAGAGAAGCGCTCCTTTTCGTTTCATTGGTACAAAATTGCCGTATGTCAAACAACGCCAAAGCCATTCTGCCGGTCCAAACTGATAATTGGCGAGCCACCAGCGACTAGCCAAGATTTGCGCAGAGAAGATCACCAAGCTCAACACCAATCCGAGCGCCAACCCTGACGTTCCATACAAATGTCCAACACGTACAACCAATATGACGATGATGGTTTGGCTCAAATAGTTGCTTAATGCCATTCTGCCGACCGGTTCCAAATGCTTTAGTATGCGCTGCCCGCTCTCTTTCCGATAAAGAAGCAGCAGTGACGTGATGTAAAAAGCGCACAGACTAAGACCGCTCCAGGTGACAAAAGTCTGAACGGCGACAAAGATCGAGGCAGGAAATTTTACGATGCCAAATTGAACAAGCGGAATCATCGGTACAAGCACAACACTCAAGCTTAGCGCCAGCCACCATACACGCCGAATGGCTGAAATAAATTCTTCCGTCCTCGCAAATACTCCCCGCTTGGCTGCCAAGAATCCGAATAAAAAGAGAGGAAATACCGATAGGATGACAAAAAACTCAAAGGGAAGAACGACCGGAATTTCGTACCCAACCCGGAATTGCAACCTCTCGATAATCGATCCATTCGTATAGGCATTGATTGCCTTTTGAATGAGCGATGACTGATCTGGCATAGAAACCAGGTCCTCGGGAACAGTCAGC
Source organism: Brevibacillus sp. HB1.3 (assembly GCF_013186635.1). Classification (NCBI taxonomy): domain Bacteria; kingdom Bacillati; phylum Bacillota; class Bacilli; order Caryophanales; family Paenibacillaceae; genus Brevibacillus; species Brevibacillus sp. HB1.3. Next base: position 941,643 of record NZ_JABMIT010000001.1, read on the forward strand.
ATCAGAGCAGACAGGGTCTGCATACCAATCAAGAGCGTCCACGCCCATCTTTTGATTGTCTTTTCTTGCCTGTGGTAAAACAGCAACAGGAGAAGACCAGCTAGGGCGTACGTATGAAGAATGTCTCCATACCAAAGAAAAACGAGATGGGTCATTCCGAAAATCAACAGAACGGCTAGTCTGCGAGTAAATAGGCTCCGATAAGGCAACTGCTTGTTCTCGGCACGGTGCATAAACAGAAAAAAGCCTACCCCAAACAAAAACGAAAAGATGGTGTAAAACTTCGCTTGTACAAACATGTTAAACAAGAGCCGTATCCAACCATCTATTTCCGAATGGGTATTGACCATCCCTGCATCTGGTAAGAACATGATGGGATACAAAAATGACGGCATATTCACTAGCAAGATCCCCAGAAGGGCAAAGCCTCGAATCCCATCTAGCTGTCTGATTCGCTCACCTTCTGCAACAGGTGATACTTTCACGTCAATGAACCTCCTCAACAACTCCTAAGATTTAACACTTTTAATACGAATGAATCTTGAAAAAAGTAACAAAATGCTTCTTCCACAACAAAAAGAGCTTCGCAAAAACGAAGCCCTCTCTTTCGTGCTACCTTATTCGGATGGGGAAGTCGTTGTTCCTGTTCCTGTGCGGTCTGTCCTTTTCCGTAAGTCGAGCAAAACACCGACAAAACCAGCAAATATTGCTGGCATGATCCAACCCGCCCCTTCCTTATAAAACGGAAGGACACCCAAGATATCGTTCCAGCTCTGATGAAAAAACGTAAGATTCATCAAATCCACGACACCAAAAACCGTCACAACGGCGACAGTGGTCATATACACAGACGAATGTGCAGGTATCCAGCGCTCTAGCAACGCCAACAAAATGAGTACGATAGCAATCGGGTAAATGGCCCCCAAGATCGGGACAGAAACACTTAAAATCTCCGATAGACCCAAGTTTGCGACGCCCATGCTCAGGACACAGAGAATAATCGCCCATGCTCTGTAGGATAAGCCTTTGAATCGTCCGTGAAAGTATTGACTGCAAGAAGTTACGAGTCCGATGGATACACAAAGACAGGCAACAGTAAAAATGACACCAAGAATCAGCGTACCGCTTGTCCCAAATAGCTGCCTCATGATTGCTGTCAGGAGCAGCCCGCCATTCTCCGGCCTTCCTAAAGACGCACCGGATGAACCAAGCAATCCCAAAATGACATAGATGAATGTCAGCAACATACCTGCTCCAATGCCTGCCTTTATCATATTCGCAGACAGTTGCTTTTTGTCCTCTATTCCCTTGCTACGAAGTGTATTGGCGATCACGATACCAAATACGAGTGCAGCCAAAGCATCCATCGTTAAATACCCGTCCAGAAAACCTTGCACAACGGGATTGGTGGCATATTTTCCTGCTGGTACCCCCGTTGGACCAAGTGGTGTGAATAAGCTTTTAACGTAGATCAATGCAATCATTGTCAACAGTGTAGGCGTCAGTATTTTCCCAAAGCGATCAATCAATTTGGAAGGAGTCAGACTGAACCAAAAGACAATGCCAAAAAATACGAGCGTATAGAGGAAAAGACTCCAGGGGGAATCCACAGCTTGCGCCGGCAAAAATGGCGCCATTCCCATCTCGTACGCGAGGCTACCTGCACGCGGGATAGCTAGTGCGGGTCCAATCGACACATAAATCAAAATAGGAAAAATAAGAGCAAAGCTTGGATGAACACGACTAGCCAATTGGTAAAAGCTCCCTGCTTTTGCGATGGCAATCACACCAAGAATGGGAAGACCAACAGCAGATAATACAAAGCCTGCAATCGACAGCCAAACAAGGGAACCAGCCTCTTGACCCAGATAGGGTGGAAAAATAAGGTTTCCTGCACCAAAAAACATCGAAAACAGCATAAAACTGACCAGCAGCATTTCTTTCTTAGACAAGTTTATCATCGATGTGTATATTACCTCCCATCTTATTGAGAGGCATTCTATCAATTTTTGCGTTCCTTCGCTAGTAGCAACGCCATAGTTGTAATTGAAAGATTTTTCTCACTACCATTCGTTTTAAAAAAGCAGAGAAAACCACCTGTCCATCTCTTACCGTTTGAACCACATCGACAAGTGGTTTTCCTTTTATCGTTTTCGCATGGAAACAATTCGTTTGTAAAAGGTCTTATCCTCCAGCTTTTGAAAAAGAGAAAGAGAAGGTCGGAAGTTGGCCTCAATAATCCACGGTTTGCCATCCACATCAATCCCTAAGTCCAAACCGATCTCCCGGAGTGTCGGATAGACTCTTCCCAATCGATTAGCTACTGCCGATGCTATCATGCGGATATCACGCAAGAGATGCGAGCCCGCTTTTATATTCGACAGCTTGATTGCCGTCTGGATGGGCAAAACTTTTCCACGGCTGCGAGCCACATTTGTCACGACAAAGCCCGGACCTGCAAGCTTTGCACACCACCCAGTTATGATCCAAGGCTCCTTGTTGCTCCTGCGCTGGATCATGACACGCACATCAAAAGGCTTGCCCTTGATTTTCCCGAGTGGGATACGTGGCTGGAGCAGATATGTTTTGGGTCGAAACAACGATTCCACGTATCGGATCGTGGCCTCCTTCCCCTCCACGAGACGCTGACGACTCCCACTATGGACCAAATACTTCTCTTCTCCTCGCGCCGTTACTTGAATAATCCCTGCCCCACCGCCGCCTCCCGAAGGCTTCAGCATCACGTGTGTAAACGCTTCTGCATACTCCCAAAGCTCTTCAGGAGAGTACACGCGGGTTTTGGGCAAATACTCCAGCAAAAATTCGTCTTTGACCATGTGCTTATGCTTGCCCCATTTTCCTACGTTAGGCGGTTTTATGGCAGTGTCTCTCCATTCTTTATCAGATGATGCTCCTCTATTTTCGTGATGCGATTCTGTTCGTCCACAAACACGACCTTGGGAACGAGCTGTTCCATCTCGGATTCATCGTACATGCCCATACTCAAAATGATGACGAGATCTCCCGGAGAGAATAAGTGGGCAGGTGGACCGTTCAGACAGATGACTCCGCTTCCCGATGCTCCGGGTAACGCGTATGTTTTCCAGCGCGTGGCATTACGCAAACTGGTTACTTGCACGATTTCATAAGGCTTTATATCTGCCGCATCCATGAGAGCAACGTCAATTGTGATACTCCCCACGTAATCCAGTTCGGCCTGCGTAACTGTCGCTCTGTGAATTTTGCCTTTGCACATGTGTCTTTGCATAGACGGTTCACTCCTTTCCAAACCGATGACATTAGTCTATGTGGGATGGATTGTCCATGAAACCACCTGCGAAAGGAAATCTGATTAGGGGAAATAACACGCTGCCTGCAAATCGACTCCATAGGTGCGGCATAATTGGCTCAGTTCATTTGTCAGATTTAGATCGAAAGGAATACCGTTTTCCAAGCGTTCTTGCTTCTTTCGGCTCTCGATCTCCCCAGGAATGAAAATTTCCGTGACACCTTCTTTCCTAGGTACACTTTTCACCTCACGAATGTAGGCATCCATCATGGCGCAAAAATCGGGGAGTGGCATAAATCGTTCAATATCCACCGTCAAGAATAGATGTCCTACGTTTTGTGGATCGTGCCAATTGTCATACAGGCTTTTTACATGTGGTCCCGTTGCTGCCCCCGTTAGCAGCCCACACAAGATATCGATAAACATCGCCAATCCGTACCCCTTTGCTCCCCCGATCGGCAAAAGTGAGCCTAGCAAGGCTTTTGTGGGATCAGTCGTTTCCTTCCCATTGGCATCGATGGCCCAATCTGCAGGAATGGATTCTCCTTTTTTTACGGCTAAGGCGATTTTTCCCCTGGCAGCAACACTAGTAGCCATATCTAGCAAAAAGGATGGCTCTTCTCCTGCCGGTATTCCCGCCGCAATCGGATTTGTTCCGAAAAAAGGGCGAATCCCACCTGTTGGAGCCATAGCTTCGGGGGCGTTGGAAAGAACAATGAGAATCTTTCCTTCTGTGATCGCTCGTTCTGCATAGTACGAACAGGAGCCAAAGTGGTTGGAATGACGAACACCAACTAGGCCGATTCCCATCTGCCGCGACAATTTAATTGCTTCCTCCAATGCCGCAACCCCGACTACCGCACCCAAAAGATTTTTGCCGTCTACCAGTGCTGTTGCTCCCTCCTGTTTCCATACCACCGGTTCATCATTCAATTCGATCAAGCCTGCTTCGATTCGTTGGATATAGATCGGCAGCCTCGCCAAACCATGGGATTCGATGCCGCGCAAATCAGCATGGATAAGGGATTCTGCGACAAGTCTTGCATGCTCATGTCTGGCACCTGCCTGTACAAGCACTTCTGTTACGACTTGCTCCAAACGCTTCCAATGAAAGAGTGCAGGGTGCATCTTTTCTTTTTCCCCTCCTTCACCGCTGTTCTATACTTCGTCTGCTTCCTAATCTGAATATAGATATGTCGCCTGTTGATTGACCGCTACAGGCATTGACCCAGTTCAGGAGACGATACCAACAGAAAAAAGGAGCACCTGGTAATTGGCACTCCTTTTTCGTATATCTATTCGTAACTGGCTAGTATCGTAATAATCTGATCCTGCATCTTGGTAAACAGCTCTTCATCCTCGACATACCCGTTGAACATAATCGATACGATGAGCTTCTCTTTGCCTTTGGTCGTGATATAGCCTGAAAGTGTGTTCACACCCGTCATCGAACCTGTTTTCGCATGAAGATTATTCGCGGCAGGTGTGTCCTTCAAGCGGTTTTTCAGTGTACCATCTATTCCCGCTACGGGTAAAGATTCATCATAAGTAGCAAATGTCGATTCTTTGGTCATCCCTTCAAGCACGGACGCGATCTGCCGAGCAGAAATTAGATTGTAGCGGGTCAAACCTGATCCATCCATCATGTCGAAGGTAGTATTCCCGCCAAGTGAAGCTACGGCTTCCTGAACGACCTCCGCACCACTGGCTGCGCTCCCTTTGCCTTTCTTTACCGCTCCGAGCGTCTTGAGGAGCATTTCTGCGTAGTAATTGTCACTTCGCTTGTTGAGGTACTGAACGATGTCCTTGAGCGGCAGTGACTCAAACTGTGTCCATTTCACTGCTGTTGGAGGAACTGGCTGGATCAGCACTTCGCTTTTTGGAGCAAACGCAATTCCTTGCTGCTGCAACGTTTCCTTCAGTACGGTCCCCACGTACTTGGCTGGCTCCTCCACAGGTACGCGTTCATAATCCCCTCCGTGATCAAGCGGGAGGTTCCCTGACAGTCTGATGGTATTTGTTCCACGGTCACGCAGGATCGCAAACGTATTTTCTTCCCCTTTTTGTACGGTCTTGGCTTCATTGATCACCTGCACATACGCTGTTTTGGGTAACACATTGATGTTCACTGGTTTACCAGCATCGTTCGCGGGTTTGAATTCGATCATGACCGTCCCTCGGTTTAATGCGAGAGCCCCTATGGTCGGGTTGTAATAGTAGCTCTCGTCATCCCATGCCCAGCCGAGGCCAAGCCGTTGTTGATCAAAGTAACTGTCATCCATCACGAGGTTTCCGTTGACACGCGTGATTCCTTGTTGCTTGAGCCACCCTGCTATTTTTTCAATCGACACACCTTCCTGTACCTGGAGTGCATTCTCCGTATGCAAGGTAGGGTCACCGTATCCTTTCACATACAGATTGCCTTGCTGTATGCCCGAAGAGGTGATCGGGGCATCTCCATACACTTCTGTTTTAAATACGTAATCCGAGCCAAGCTGGTTCAACGCTGTTGCGGTCGTCAACAGCTTCAAATTCGAAGCAGGGGTAAGCAGCGTATCCGCATCCCGCTCGTATAAAACAGGGTCACCTGTTGTATCCAACGATTTGATCATGATTCCAGCCGTTACCCCTGCTGCTTCCGGCGTATCTAGGATCGGATCGATCAAAGCAGAGAGTGGGTACGACTTTTTCTCTGGAAGGCTGAATCCTTCCGGTGCTGCGATATCCGGGTAGGTTGTTAATAAAATTCCGATTCGATCCTGTAGCTCCCTCGCATACTTCGATTTATAGATACCGTTGATCAAAATCGAAAAGGCCAGCTTATGGCCATTTTTTGCTGTTACATAACCCGACATGGTATTGACTCCGCTTAACGAACCTGTCTTTGCAGCTAAATTCTTTTCCGCACTGGTTCCTTTCATGCGGTTTTTCAAGGTGCCGTCTACCCCTGCGATGGGGAGTGATTTTTCCAGATCGGTTCGATATTCTTGCTCCTGCAAAAAGATAAGCGCATCGATCATCTGCTCTGGAGTGATCATATTAAATCTCGATAACCCCGAGCCATCGACCTGACGGAAGCCTGACTCAATGCCAGCGCGCTTCATCACGTCTGCTACCGCTTCACTGCCTGCTTCAAAGCTGCCCTCGCTTTTCTGAGTTACGCCCAACGTTTTTACTAGCATCTCCGCATAGAAGTTGTCACTATCCTTGTTGAGCTCCACCGTGATCTCACCTAATGGCTTGGACAAGTGGGTATAGAGAGGCACTCCGCCTTGCAGCACGGTTTTTTTCACTTCTGTCTTCGGATGTAAGGCTATCCCTTGTTTTTGCAACTGATCCTTCCAGAGATCGCCCACATAAAAAGCCGGGTCTTCCATCGTGACATCTTCATCATAAGGAGCTGCTTGCACCCCAATCGTACCGGATACGATGATTTCGTTTTTTCCGCGCGGACGCTCGACAAGCACGTTGCTCTCCTTGCCCGCTGTCGTTTTCAACTGGTTTGTGACTGTTATGTATGTAGTAGTTGGGTTCATCGTCAGGACGGGGGCATCGTTCACCGTTTTTCCAGGGGTTGCGGTTAGGGTCGTAACGTTTTTATTTACGGCTAATCCACTTATCTGCGCGCTGTATCCATACGGTTCGTCATCCCACATCCAGCTCGTGCCCAATCTGGTCTCATCGAAATAGCTGTCATCGAGAAGCAGGTTACCATTGATTCGTTTGATCCCCAAATCTTTGATGGCTTTTGCCATTTGCTGCAAATCGGCTGGCTTCAGGCTAGGGTCCCCATATCCTTTTAAGATCAGATCACCTTGTAATATACCTCCATTATTCACCTTTCCTGAAACAAACACCTCGGTTATCCATTGATAATCCGGCCCCAGCTTATCCATACCCGCAATGGTCGTAAACAGCTTCATGTTGGAAGCAGGGATAAAATTACGTTCGGCATTGTGCTTATATACGTACTTTTTGTCGGTTAGATCGTAGACCGCAATTCCAGCGTACATCCCCTTGCTATTCTCATCGTTTTTCAAATCGGCGAGGAATTTTTCTATGTGGAGTACAAGAGGACTAGAAGAAGTGGCCTCTTCCTTGGCTAGCGCAGGCGAAGCTGCTACCTGCAACAAAAGAGCCAACACGAAAAACAACGTACCGACACGTCGAAAAGCAAATAAATGATTCATGATAACCTCCTTGTCATAGTCTGGGCGATTTCAACCAACAAATCACAGTACGCCACCATGATAGCACGCATTCTATTTATTCGGAATATTACCATTATACTAAAAATATATAGGCATGAACGAGACCTATTCCGTTCATACTACCTTCAAGACTTCTTTTGTTTGGAGGAAATAGGTTCATGTTCTATCAATTGCTGCTTTGTCTGTCACTTCTCTGCAGCTTTTCATTCCCTGTCCATGCCCAAACGGACATCGGGCGGGTACAAGTAGATCCCTCCCCCTTTTCTTCCCTTGCGGAGCTCGTCAAAAAGTGCGACTTGATCGTCATCGGACGGGTAGATAGTACCCATCGGGCGTATCCCACGGGACGCACCCTTCCCCAGGGCAAGATCGTGAACTACACACAAAGACTCCAGGTAAAAAAGGCCGTAAAGGGCACAGCATCCCGACTATTAACCGTGGTCAGCACTGGCGTAGAGCCGCTTCCTGATGCCTCCAGTCCGCTCAACCTGCAATATCCCGGGCCGCTGGCGGAAGGGAATTATTTATTGTTTTTACGAAAAGTGAGCGGATCACAGATGTACAGTACAGCAGGTCTTTGGCAAGGCATTTATCCAATCTATCAAGGAAAAACCATTGCTCTTTCCAACCTTGGCTTTACCGAGCTGAACCAGCTATCACAAGAAGAAGCCATCCGAAAAATAACAGCGATATCCCGCTAGCACCACAGCAAAAAACCGCTCTATGAAACGAGCGGTTTTTTGACGCTTCCATCATGTGCTGTCAGTTGCGCATCACGTAGATAAAAATCACCATAGACACAGCACAAGCGAGTACGCTGAGAATAAACCCCCAGATCACCCATTTGCTATTCGTCTTGTTTATGTGTTTATCGTCCATGGAAACTTCTCCTCATTCGATCATTCACCTTCTATTATAAGGTTGTTTGACAGAAAAGGGAAACCGTTAATATGGCGAATGCTGTTAAAGACCTTCTCTCGTAAGACGACGAATCCCCAGTGCACAACCGCTCGTCACGAACAGTACACACATGACCACGAACGCCCCCAATTCTCCTAGTGACAAACTTTCTTGACTGAGCACGCCCATGCCAATCGTCAAAAGTGATAGAGGAAAAAACATCCCGAGCCCAGACACATACAAGCCCAACCCTACAAAAACAGAGCAAACACTAATGCCGACAGGTACAGCAAAGCTCTGTATCCGCGTAGAAAGCCATAGTTGGAAGGCGACGATGGCAAGCGAAGCCAGCCAGCCTCGCATGATCCATCCGAACACTTCCGTAGGAAACGAAAAATGTGCATGTAGTCCAGCAATGAAACCCGCGCAAATATACAGCATGAAGAAGAACAGCTGCACACCAAAAAGGAGAACGCCAACCACCACCAGCTTCGCGAAAAAAATCGTTGGAGTCGATACAGGCGCTGTCAAGATTACATTCCAGTTTCGGTTTACATGCTCCAATCTGCACGCAAACGAACAGCAGATCGCGATGAGAATGGGCAAGAAAAATTCTCCGTAGAACAAGCTCACCTGCGTCCACAGGCTGTACCAGCCATTTTGCAGGATCGCTTGGTTCATCCAGTAGTTGGCAAAACCGATCACCGTACTGAAAACAGGAAGCACAAGCAAAACGAGCCATATACGAGAGCCTCGAAGTTTTACCCATTCTGCTCCTAAACATCTGATTAGCATACAAGGTCCTCCCTATACGTCTTGCCGGGATACATGAATGCTCCCAGCAAGGTAAAATGCGATGCCCATGAGTACGACGATGATCGGTAAAGAAAGACCGATTTCTCGTGTAGCAAACTGCATAGTTTCGTTCACGTACTGATACGTAACGGGCGAAAAGTCTACATAGTACGACCAGATGAAAAGGCGTCCGATTTGTGGCGGAAACAAGCTCGCTGTCATGCCAATGAATCCCCCGATCATCCCGAGGCATAGGCTGAACGCCTGATTTTTGATGGCGAGAGAGACCCATTGTTGCAGAGCGATCACCACGAGTGTTGTCACCGTGGTTCCTACCACAAAGCGGAGTAATAGGCCAATCGGGACTGGCTCGGCTAAACCAAAGCCAATGCCAAAGGCCACGATTGCCAAAGCTTGTAGAATGACGGCGCCCCCCATCAAAACAGCCGCAGAGACGAATTTTGCCGCATAAACCGCTTTCCTACTGACAGAAGCAGCCATCAGCAGCTTCCATGTACGCCCTTTGTGTTCCATATCACAAATCCGTGAAACAATGACAGCCGAACCGATCGGCAAAAACAATCCGTTCATGGCTGTAATCGTGACCAGTATGGCGCTCCAAGTCTGCGCATCCGGATTTTTTGTCATGGAGATACTGACAGCCATAAACCCCCATGCCAGTTCGATACTCAAAAGAAGGGCGAGCATGAGAAACAAACGCTTATGTCGAATTTTATAAAATTCCAGCCAAAGCATTCGCATTACAAACTTCCCTCCTTGCCTGTAAGGGAAAGGAAAATACTCTCCAAGCTTTGTTTGTGCACTTCAATGCGATAAACATCAATGCCCGCCATCATCAGCGCCCGGTTTGTCCGCGCTACCTCTCTGTCCCCCATCTCTTCCAAAACAAGGAAGCCATCTTGGAGACTTGGAGAAAGCTCCCGATCTTGAAGAACTCTTCTCGCTTTGTCATTGTCCTGCGTTTTCAACCAAACACGAGGTCGACTATTCCGTTGCAGTTGCTCCATACTCCCTTGAAACAAGAGTTTCCCCCCGTGGATAATGCCGATGGACGTGGCGACTTGCTCGATTTCAGAGAGCAGATGGCTGGAGAGCAAGACCGTCATTCCATACTGGTGTGGCAAGGATTGAATCAATTCCCGAATTTCACCGATTCCGGCAGGGTCCAGACCGTTTGTCGGTTCGTCGAGGATGACGAGCTTTGGAAAATGCAGCAAAGCCATGGCAATTCCCAGTCGCTGTTTCATCCCGAGCGAATACTGGTCTACCTTTTTGTTCTGTTGTTTTTCCAAACGAACGATTTGCAGGGCCTTCTCTACTTGTTTGTCCGGGACATCTCGCAACCGCTGCATGACGCGCATATTTTCCAGACCGGTAAGATGGCCGTAATAGGAAGGAGCCTCGATCAAGGAACCCGTCTGACTCAATATCTCAAGTCGATTCCTGCTAAAATCCTTCCCGAATACAGATACACTTCCTTCAGTCGGCTTGACTAAGCCTAGCAGCATTTTCAGAGTCGTCGATTTTCCTGCACCATTTGGACCGAGGAAGCCATAGACCTCCCCTTCTCCTACCGCAAGATTCACCCGCTGGACGCAATAGGCTCCTCCATAGTGTTTGGAAAGGTTTTCCGTTCGAATCACCGTATTCATCTCTTCTCGCTCCTATCTATTGGTCTCTCCTACGAAATCATAGAGTCCCAACCCGTCGATAAGCTGACAAGAACCTTACAACAACCTTAAATCGACTCCGAGTGGGTAGAACACACAAATCGAACGAGTATAATGAATACGGGTGATTCAATATGGAAGAGTGGAAACAGAAAAAAGTGCTCATCGTGGAAGATGAGCTGGAAATCAGAAACATGATCGATGGATTTTTACGTAAGGAAGGATTCTCTCGAATTTTTCATGCGGGTAGTTGTAAAGAGGCGTTAGAGATATGCGCTTCGGACAAGCCAGATATCGCGATCCTGGATGTCATGCTGCCTGATGGCGATGGATTTGGACTATTGACTTCGATCCGTCGTTTCTCGCAAATCCCTGTCATTTTTCTGTCAGCGAGAGGGGAAGATGAAGATCGATTGCTCGGACTTGGCCTGGGCGCTGACGACTATATTGTGAAACCGTTTTTACCGCGCGAGCTCGTTCTTCGTCTCCTGGTCATTTTACGACGTGTTTACGCCCCTCCCCAAATCGATCGTCTGCCCGTTTTCCAGCTTGGTGACAGTACGATCGATTTGGAGGCAGCAATCGTGACGAGAGATCACCACGAATATGCCCTGACTGCCAAGGAACACGCGCTCTTGCGAAAACTCTATGAAAATCGAGGACGAATCGTCACGAGCGATGCCCTGTGCCAATCCGTATGGGGGGACGATTACTACGGGTATGAAAACACCCTGATGGTTCATATGCGGCGCATTCGCGAAAAGATCGAGCCATGCCCGTCCACTCCTGAATATTTGCTCACGGTAAGAGGACTCGGATACAAATTACTCGTAAAGGAAGAGTTGTAGATGGATGGAGCCGCACGAATTTTACGTCGTTATACAGGTGCTTCTATCCTGATCGCCATCTTTTTGCTCATCGTCAATTACATCATTCTCGGCACATTTGTTTTCAAAGGGATGAATGAGGGCTCCCCTCCCATTCACGTCACACAAGCTGTCGCAGAGGGTCTGCACAAGAACGGTTCCCACTATACATTGGAATCAAATGCACAAGAGTGGTTGCAAAAAAGCCAGGCTTGGGCCATGTTGATTGGAAACGATGGGAAGGTCATCTGGGACTATGCCATACCGGACCAATTGCCCCGCACCTATTCTCTGGCTGAAGTGGCGCAGTTCTCGCGAAATTACTTACAGGACTATCCTGTTTTTGTTTGGGAGCACGAGTTGGGGCTGGTCGTCGTAGGCTACCCGAAGGACAGTCTTGCCAAGTACCAGTTTCATTTTCCGATCAGTTGGATAAGCGATTTGCCGTACCGCTTACTGGCTTTGCTTTTCGGAAATATCCTGCTCGCCGCTCTTCTCTCTTTGTTCATCGGCTCTCGACTTATTCGGGCAATCCGCCCACTGATTAGCGGGATTCACGCTCTGTCAGAAGATCAGCATACACATGTCGAGGCAAAAGGAATGTTCAGCGGAATTGCCCGAAGCATCAATCATGCATCGGTGCTTCTGCAAGAGAAGAACGCTTTGCTAAAAGCCAGAGACGAAGCACGCTCGAATTGGATCGCTGGAATCTCCCACGATATACGCACGCCACTATCGATGGTGCTCGGGTATGCCAGTGAACTGGAAGAGAGCGACGCGGTGCCTTACGAGCAGCAGCAAAAAGCAAGCATTATTCGAAAGCAAGGTGAAAAGCTCCGGTCTTTGGTCAGCGACTTGAATCTCGTTTCCATGCTGGAATACGAAATGCAGCCCATTCATACCAAACCGATTCGGCTATCGACACTTGCGCGGCAAATTGTCACTGACTTTTTGAATAATGATTTGGCAGAGACGTTTACCATTGAGCTGGATGTCACGACTGAGCAATGCTTCGTGATGGGCGATGAAAAACTTCTCGTCCGCGCCATCACGAATCTGATCCAAAATAGCATCGTGCATAACCCAGCAGGCTGTCACATCCACGTGCAAACGGCCCTGTCACCCAACCAGCGCAATGCTCTTTTGATTATCACTGACAACGGAAAAGGCATTGAGCCAAGCATGCTACCTGACTTGGTGGAATTGCCTTACTCGTCGAAAAGAATATCTCCCTTACAAAATGGTCATGGTCTCGGGTTGCCCATGGTTGCACGTATTGCTGCCGCTCATCATGGACACCTGCTGTTAACAAGCGATACAGGAAAAGGGATGACAGCAGAACTTTGTTTCCCCCTCTCCTCCTAAAAGGAAGACATCATAGAGAAAGCACCTCCTCTGACTCGCCAATGGAGAGTAGACTCTCAAAAGCGTGCAAAGGGGTGCTTTTTGACTGATTACTTCACGAGATCGCGCATGATCTCTTCTGCTTTGATGTCAGCTGTTATCAGCTTCTCTTTTTTCATCCAATCAATTAGTGTTTGCCAAGATTCGGCCGTCTGGTATGCAAAAGGCTTTTCCCCCGCATCCATCAACGGAATCAGGATATCCAAGCTCTTGGTCTCAATGTCTTTTTCCAGCGGGAAATCGGCAGCCTGTTTGGCAAGTAACAGATCGAGTGCCTTTTCCTTATTATTTTTCACATAGTCCTGACCCTTGCCAATCGCACGCAGGAAACCTTCCACTGCTTTCTGCTTTTTGCCCAAAGTCTCGTCACTTGTTGCCAATACGAGCTCATAATAGTCTGGAACACCAAACTCAAAAGGCTTGAACGCGTTGACTGGAATGCCGTGCTTCTCCAAAATCAGTTGTTCATGGTTGATATAGCCACCTACCACGGCATCGACCTTTTTGGCCGTCAACGCCGGGACGATGTCGAAGCCGATATCCGTGAAGGTCAGTCCCGAATCATCGCCACCACCATGCTTCACAACTTGACGTACGATCGATTCATCAAGTGGAAGGGACGGATAACCAATATTTTTTCCAGCCAACTTTTGCGGCGTATCGATTCCACTGTCTTGGCGCGTCATGATCACGTTTAACGGATGACGAACGAGTGCACCTACAGATACGACAGGAACTCCTTCTGCACGAGCTTGGATGAGCTGTGGTTGATAGCTGATTGCCAAATCTACTTTGCCCGCAGCCGCCATCTTCAACGGATCATTGCTGTCCGAAGGCATTTGCATGGTCACCTTGAGGTTCTCGTCTTTGAAATAGCCTTGCTCCTCTGCTGCATACAAGAAGGAATGAACGGCATTCGGATACCAATCGAGCGCAATCGTCAGCTCAGTAGGCTCCGCTCCTTTATCAGCAGGGGCTTGCGTCTGACCAGCATCGGAGCTCGCCTGATTGCCGCAAGCAGCAAGACCTGTTGCCAATGTAAGTGCCATGAATGCTTTCGTCCATTTGTTGATAGGTTTCATTGTTGTTCTCCTTTGATTTTCATATGCGGGGAAAAATGACGTTCGATTCGTCCAGCCAGCCAAAACAGCAGCATACCGAGAATCGAGAGCAACAGGACTGAGGCAAACAGCGCGGGTGCCTGAAAATTGCCGGATGCCCGTCTGCCAAAGTACCCGAGTCCCTCACTCGCTCCCAGCCATTCCCCAATGGTCGCCCCAGCCACACTGTAGGTAGCTGCCACTTTGAGACCACTGAAGAAATGGGGTAAACTCGACGGGAGTTGCAGCTTGGTGAAAATTTGTCCGTTTGTTGCCCCCATGGTTTTTAACAGCTGAAGCATTTCCTTGTCCGTCGAGCGAAGTCCATCATACGCGTTGACGACAATCGGGAAGAAAGTAAACAGAATCGTAACCGCGATTTTTCCAGATAAATCATACCCGAACCACAGAATGAATACGGGTGATAACGCGATAATGGGGATCGTTTGAGAGATGACGATATACGGATAGACCAAGCGCTCCACAATCCGATTGCGAATCATCGCAAAGGCAAGGGAGATTCCAAATACAATCGAGATCGATAGCCCCAGTAACACTTCCTTTAACGTCGCCCAAAGATGTACACCTATTAGAGAGTCGCGTAAATCCCACAAAGACACAATCACAGCGCTAGGCGGCGGTAAAATGAATGGTTGCACTCCGAGGAAGCGACATCCAGCTTCCCATACCAGAAGAAAAATGGCGATGGAGATACCAAACCAAATACCTTTCCCCATCATGCTTCTCTCCTCAACGGCTTCATTGCTGCTTGGCGATCCTGTCGAAGCAGTTCCCAAATCTGTTCACGCAATGCCAAAAATTCGGCTTTGTTGCGGCTGCTCGCTGTTCGTGGTCTGCTCACCGGAACGGTTAATTCGATCGGCTTGGTGATCGGACTACCTGCAAGCACGATAATACGATCGGCAAGTAAAATGGCTTCGTCGATATCGTGCGTAATCATCAGCATCGTGCTGCCTGTTTCCTGCCACTTTTCCATCAACCACTCTTGCATGTCCATTCTCGTAATTCCATCCAATGCACTAAACGGCTCATCCAACAGCATCATTTCTGCCCCTGAAAACAAAGCCCGTAAAAAAGAAACTCGCTGACGCATCCCGCCGGAAAGCTGGGCTGGATAGCTGTCGGCCCAGTCCTGAAGCCCATACCTTGGCAATTGCTGTCTGACACGCTCATGCGCATCTTTTTTCGTCATACCTTTGATTTCCAGCGGCAAAGCTGCATTTTCGACAATCGTACGCCATGGCATGAGCAGATCGCGTTGGGGCATATAGCCGACCTGGCCCAAACGATTTGCCACTGGTACTCCGCCGAGCCTGATTTCGCCTCGTCCCGGCTCAAGAAGACCTGCGATGAGTTGAAACAAGGTGCTTTTCCCGATCCCGCTCGGACCGATCAAGCTGACGAATTCCCCTTTTTCCACACGCAGATCAAAATGATCGAGAATCTGCCTGTCGCCATACGAAAAGCTGACGTTGGCGAAAGCTAGTTGTTCTCCCACGGCCACATTTCCTCTCTGTAGGACATGTCCCAGAACATGTACTCCATTTTGGAGGTGTTGACAAAATACTCCTCCAGCTTGGCCAGCTCTTGCTCACTCTTACCTTCTGCTAATCGGTTCATGATATCAATCAGCCAGATCGCCAACTGCCCAAATTCATCGGAGCTGTACATGCGCACCCATTCGCCATACAGTTCGTGATCCAGTGCCCCTTCTTCTTGTGCCAAGCGCTTGCCGATTTCCCAATAGCTCCATGTGCATGGGAGTAGTGCACTCACCAATTCCGCCAACGATCCTTGATGAGCAACACGCAGCATGTAGCTGGTGTATCCCAGCATCACAAACGAAGGCTCTGTCGCTTCCAGCTCCTCACGAGAGATACCAAAGCGCTCAGCATATTGGCGATGCAACTCCATCTCTGTGTTTAGCGTCGATTCTTGCAAAGCAGCGAAACGAGCGCTTGTTTCCAGATCGTACGCCTTCACACTCGCAATCGCGAACATTTTCGCGTAATCAATCAAGTAGATGTAGTCTTGTTTCATGTAATATTTGAATGCACCGACAGGCAGGCTGCCATCTCCAAGTCCCGTGACGAAAGGATGTTGATGAACACGCTCCCAGATCGGGGCTACACTTTTTCTCAAACGATCAGTAAAGGTTGTCATGCTATTCTCACTCCTTCGCTTCCTTTGGTGTATTGCACCAGGTGGCAATAAATCGGGCCATGATCTGGGCAAAATGAACAAGCTGGTCAGGATCAATTGATTCATCGACGGCATGTGCATGCGTGAGCTCACCAGGCCCGAATAGGACAGCCGGTATGCCTGCATGCGCAAACCAGCCTGCATCCGTCACCGTAGGCGACATAGTAACGATAGGCGTTTGATGCATGTGACTTTCATATGCGGATTGCAGCGTTACCAACCCCGGATGCTTCGTATCCAACTCCAGTGAAGGGAAGATTTCACCGCGCTCCTCAATCATCGAACGTCCACCCCAGCGGAATGTTGGAGGATTGTCTCTCAGCCAAAGATCTGCGGCAGCCGCACGCCCGACGTGATCCTCGATCTCTCGAATAATCTCTTCGTAGGATTCGTTCGGATAAAAGTGAACGGTAATCCACAGGGCGCAACGGTCTGCGATGAACGCAGCGTGCCGGCCTCCCTCGATGACTGCGGGATTGATCGTATTGCTGCCAGGCGGGAAGCCGGGATAGGACTTCATGACAGCCCAGTCCCGCTCCAGCTCCTGTAGTGCGGTGATCACCTTCGTCATTTTTTCAATGGCAGAAGCTCCCCGGACGCGTCCGCCTGCATGAATCGTCTGTGCACGCATCCCGTCATGCAGCGTCGTCGGACTCTCAATCGTGATCCAGCCTGTAATGACCCCGCCCTGCCCTTGCATTTGCAGATTGCTCGTGTCCACTACAACGGCGTAGTCAGCCTGATAGCCACGCTCGATAGCGACCAATGTCCCCGCTTCACCTGCTTCTTCTCCGATGACGGATTGGAAAAGCAGATCGCCTTGAAGCTCGATTCCGTGTTCGCGCAGCATTTGGATCGCAAACAAGCTCGCTGCGAGTCCGCCTTTCATATCCGCAACCCCACGGCCGTACAGGCGCCCATCCTTGCCGTGTGTCAAAGCAAAAGGTGGATACGTCCACCCCGTGTCATCACCGACTTCAGCCACATCGATATGCCCGTTGACAATCAAGCTGTTTGCGTGAGTCGAAGCACTCCCTGATAAACGACCAACAATATTGTCGTCTCCCGGATATACCGTCCAGCGATCTACCTCGAATCCCATCGCTTGCAGCCTGTCGGCGATTGCTCCTTGTGCGGCATCGCTATTTCGCGCGGGAGGACTCACAGTCGGATGAGAAACGAGCTCTGCCAATAAAGCGAACAGCTCTTCTTTGCGGCTGGCGATCGATTCTACCGCTTCTGTCAGTCGATCCACGCTACTCAATCATCCCTTCGACCGGGCTGCTCGCGGACGCGTAACGCTTTTTCGCGATACGGCCTGCCAAGAAGCCTTTGCGACCTGCTTCCACGCCGAGCTTCATCGCTTCTGCCATCAGGACAGGATTGTCAGCGAGGGCGACTGCTGTATTCAACAAGACACCATCAGCACCCAGCTCCATCGCTTTCGCGCAGTCTGCTGGCGAGCCAATTCCTGCATCTACGATAATCGGTACTTTGGCATCCTCAATGATAAAGCGGAGGTTGTTTTCGTTGACAATCCCTTGCCCGGAACCAATTGGTGAGGCACCTGGCATAACCGCATGTACGCCAACCTCTTGCAGTCGTCTGGCAAGAATCGGATCGTCATTGGTGTAGGTCAGCACGATAAAGCCTTCTTCCACCAAGATTTTCGAAGCCTCGAGCGTGCCAATCGGGTCAGGGAGAAGTGTTTTCGGGTCTCCAATAACCTCGACCTTGATCATGTCACACAGCCCAGATGCTTTAGCCAAACGGGCTATGCGCACTGCTTCTTCTGCTGTATAGGCACCTGCTGTATTTGGTAGTAGGGTGAATTTTTTCAAATCGAGTTGTTCCAAAAAGTTCGGTTCTTGCGGATTTTCCAAATTCAAGCGACGAATCGCAAAGGTCAAAATTTCTGCTTCCGACACCTCTACCGCTTTCCCTTGTGTATCCAAATCAGCGAATTTACCAGTCCCCAGAAGCAAGCGGGAGCGAAACTCGTACGATCCAATTTTCAATGTATCCATCATGATGATCATCCTCCTCCGACAAAATGAACGATTTCTATGCGATCTCCGTCTGCAATCGGTGTTTGTTCGTACGCAGAGCGATCAATAATGTCACCATTTCGCTCAACGACGACAATCTTCTCTTGCAGGGAATAAGAAGCGAGCAAAGCCCGCACTGTCGTGATCTCTTCCGCCAACTCTACTTTTTTCCCATTCAGCTGAACAATCATTGATTACCTCCTTCTACTGGAAAAAAAACGGCTTCTCCCGCCTGCCTGAGTCGATTCAGACAAACAGAAGAAGCCGTATACCCATCCCATCTCACCGGACGAATGGCATAAAAAAACCATCCGCCTCGGATGGTTGAGTGTCATCTTATCATGTATGCACGCAAACAAGCATAGTTCCGCTCGGTTGCGACACCGTGATACTGATTCCAAATACCTCTTCCTCCGCTGGCATGACCCAGGTCAGGTTCAACGGTCAGTAACACACTCGTCACAATCTCAGCCAACGTTGCTTGGCTCCCGTTTGGTAGTAAAGCTATGCAATTGTCGTACATTCGAGTACTACAGTACCACTCTATTTCGTGTTTGTAAAGGCTTCCTTGTGCATCTTTTCCAGCTCAACGAGACAGCGTTCTGCCCAAGCTGCCATTTTCGAAAGCTTTTCCATTTCTCTCTCCATCGCTTGGCGGACAGATTCCTTGTAGTCGGGAATCGCTCCATTATAGCGAATGAGCCCTTGGACAGGCGTCATGAATTTTTCCATGTACGACAGTGCTGGGCGCTGGTGAAACAGCGGCACATCTACTTCGTAGGAAGAATGCAAATCGCCTTGCGTCGGGAATTTGGTAACTGCCAGCACCTTTACCAGCAGCTTCGAATCGTGGATTTCCAATACTTCTGCAATATATTCACCCGTTCGCTGCGAAACGCGAACGATATCTCCCGGATTCCAGTTCATCGCGGTTTCCTCCATTTCTTGAATCGAATGCATTTACAAAAGTGAAGCTTCTAGCAGTTTGCGTGCATGCAGCAGTACTTCTTCCGCATCCACTACTGCCTGACCGCCCCCCTGTGCCATGGCAGGATTTCCCCCACCTTTTCCATTAATGACCGGCAAGGTTTCTTTCAACACTTGATTGATGGCTACCTTGACTTCTTGCCCACGCCCAAACACGATTTGCATTTTGTCTTCGGTAGTAGCAGCCAAGAGGCAAATTGCATCTGGGGCCAAAGCGGTAGCCAGCTGTGCGAACTGCTGAAGTTGTTGAATGGTTTTGTCTGTGAAGGTACACATAATGAGGCGCGACTGACCGAGTTGGCTAGCAGCCGCTAGTTGTTGATTGACTTCCACTTCCAAGAGCTGCTTATCCACTTCTGCCAATTTTGCCTTTAAGGTGTCGCGTTCTGCAAGGAGGCGTTCCGTCTGTGCGATCAGTTCGCCTTCATTGGTTGCGAGCAGCTTCGCTGTATCGCGAACGACAGCTTGCTTTTGGTTGTAGTCCCGCAAAGCTCGCCAGCCACAGATGAATTCCAGACGAATGTTCCCGCGATGTCGCTCCCAGCCCAAGATCTTGATCATCCCGACTTCGCCCGTGCGCGCAGGATGTGTTCCTCCACACGGGTTGTAATCAAACTCAGGAATCATCACGACACGAATATTTTCGGTAACAGTCGGCTGTTTTTTCAAGGGCAGCGTTGCCAATTCCTCGTCATTAACAAACCGTGCAATGATGGGGTGGTTTTCCAAAACAATCTGATTCGCGCGCTTTTCTACCTTTTCCCATACGTCTGTTGTCAACTCATCCAGTCGTACATCAATGGTGACACGCTCTTTTCCCAAGTGAAAGGCAACGGTCTCCGCTTGCACAACTTCCAGGAAGGACGCGGATAAAATGTGTTGCCCAGCATGCTGCTGCATATGATCGAAGCGGCGGTCCCAATCGATGTGCCCCGTTACTTCCCTTATGCTTTCGGACAAGGGAGCCTGCAGTCGATGACGAATTTCACCGTCGACCTCTTCCACATCTACCACACGAATCTCTTCCAATACACCCAGGTCGGAAGGCTGTCCGCCTCCAGTAGGGTAAAAAGCCGTTTGATTCAGTACCACGTAAGGTGTCCCATCTTGCTCAACACCAGTTTTTGTCACCTGGGCCGGAAACGTACTTGTATAGGCATCCTGATAATAGAGTCTGTCGTCCATCGTTACTCCTCGCTGCATGGAACCCTGGTTCCAGCCTGATTCTCCCACTCGGGGGCAAAACAAAAAACGTATGTATAAAGCTTAGCCAAACAAGTGATCCATTTGCTTTTCGCGCTCTTGACGCTCCTCTGGGCTTGCCAGGTCATACTTTTTCAATAAATGAAACAGCTCGTTTAGACGCTCTTGGCTAAGTTCGCCATTCAACTGATTTTTGAATTGACTCACGCGCAACTCGGACAGATATGGAGCTTGCTCTGCCAGTTTTTTGAGTACGTCCTCATGGCTGTGATCCAATTTGCATTCTCCCATGATTTCTCCCCTTTTCCTTCCTGTCATCTTCATCATACCATGATTTTTCATTCAAAAAAAAGGCGTACAACCCGCGGTGGAATGTACGCCAGATGACTATGCACGTTTACGGACGCGAAAGTTCTCCTCGATTAACAGCCAATTTTGCGGAAATGGCAAACCGAGTTTCCAGTAGCTGACGCCTCTCAAACCGAGCTGTTTAACCAGATTGAACTTCGCTTGAATCGACCGCGCATCCTCAAACCATACCCGATGTTGCTTGCCTTGATCATCGGTGTACGTAAAAAATGGAGCCTGCGCGCGATAATCATATCGGATGACGGCATTATGCCGCGCAGCCAGGGCAATTGCCGCTTGTGGACTCAGCGCTTTCGCTGTCGTTCCTCGCTCGTACGGTAAGGTCCAGTCGTATCCATACAGATTTTGGCCCATCAAAATTTTATCAGCGGGTATTTCGGTAATGGCGTATTGCAAGACACGCCTCACCGGTCCAATCGGAGAAACCGCCATGGGCGGACCACCACTATAGCCCCATTCATACGTCATAATCACGACGAAATCGGCAAGCGCTCCTATCGCCTTGTAATCATGGGCGGAATACCATTTACCTGCTTGCACGGCACTCGTCTTCGGGGCGAGCGCAACAGACATCATCAACCCCGCCGCATGTATACGTCCCCTTGCTTTTCGCAAGAAGTTCGCGTACGCTTCTGCACCTGTTGTAGGCAAGGCTTCCAGATCAAAATGGATATCCCCCATTCCCAG
The DNA here is from genome assembly GCF_013186635.1 of Brevibacillus sp. HB1.3. NCBI lineage: Bacteria > Bacillati > Bacillota > Bacilli > Caryophanales > Paenibacillaceae > Brevibacillus > Brevibacillus sp. HB1.3. The sequence continues at coordinate 963,416 of NZ_JABMIT010000001.1, forward strand.
CTCATGGGCGGTTGCGAGTATATTATCCAACAATTTGTTCTGGAGTTCTTGATCGTTCAAGATGAGTGCGCCCAATTCCGTACTGAACTGACCCTTTTCCAAATTCGTCACGACCATCATAAGGAGGACTTGGTTTTCTTTTGCGATTGCTGGAAAATTGCTCAGATTTGGTCGTTGGAGGGTTCCATCCCGTTTGATGCGAAAGCTGAACGGTGCCAAATACGTAAGATGAGGGGCAGCCCTGCGAACATCCTCTTCCATCGCGGGTGGGACAGTGCGGCGCGGTTCCACATACGCATTGAAATCAGCCGCTCGTCTAGGGCGAGGCGGGATATATAGCTTTTGCCCAACTTGTAGCGGTTTATAGGGAGAAATCCCATTGACCCGAGCAAGCTCTGCTGCGCTGATATGGTTACGCTGACCGATGGTATACAACGTATCTCCTTGTTTGACCCAATAGTAGCTTCCTACAATCGGGATCACCATCGCCTGTCCGATTGCCAGTTTATTGGGATCTGGTAATTCATTCGCCTTATCAATCGCTTCCGGCGTTGTGCCGTAAGTCTCGGCGATGCTTGCTAAGGTTTGGCCTTCTTCCACCACGTGGATTTGCATACGCCTCCTCCTTCGCATTTCTTCTCTCTCTGTCATATTCAAGGCGAAGGGAATAGGTGTATGTCTAGGTCAAAGGTTTCAATACATCGTATAAAAATCCAACGGACTGGATGGCATAATGCCGTTCTACCAATGCGTTTCGTTGAAAAATAAGCAAGGCGGGTACGCTGGTCACTTGCCATTGTTCTGCCAATGCAGGCGCCGTATTAATGTTAATCTGATATAGCGGAACGGTAGGCAATGCTTCTTGCATGATGCCGAGCATACGTGCTGCGAGCTTGCAGGTCCCGCACATCGGTGTATAGACAAAAAGAGCAACCGACTCTTTTTCTTGCAGGTATTGGATCAGTTCTATGGAGGATAGTTCTTGCAAGTCGTTCACTCCTTTTCATCTCATCGGACATGTTCATTCATGCTAGACCCACTGATTGTAGCTGTCAACAGCGTGATGCACAGGCTTCGTAAAAAATGGATAGCCAATTGAATGTAAAATTTTGGTGTAGAATTCATTATTTTTGTATAATATAGCTAAAATTCGTTGCGTTAATCTCAAAAATACGTTGAATGGTGGATTGGTATGCGTTTTTTCAGCTATTTGTTTCATGATCGAAAAGATAATGTCAGAGCGTTCCTTCTATTTGCCTGTTTTTTCGTGTTTTATTTGTCGATGAATGTGCCTTTTCTCACTTATATGAATCAAAACGTCGCTGTTCTTGCCCCGATCAGCCCTTTTTACGGCGTTCCATTTACGCTTAATCTGTTCAATTTTGACCCGACGCTGTACTATAGCTCTAACAACCCGACGGTGATCCATCCGTTTATCAATTTGATTTCTTTTCCTTTGGCTTATTTATCGGAATTTTTCAAGGAAAACTTCTTCTTCGCGGTGGTTCAATCGATCATGAACGCGCTCGGCGTTGGAATGGTTTACTACTACCTGCGCAAGGGATGGAATAGCTTCTATACCCCATTGCTTTTTGCCGTATTTTTCGGGACGGCCTCTTATCAAATTTTCACGGCAATGATTCCCGATTCCTATCCGTACGCGCAGTTCGTCATTCTATTATCGGTGCTTTACACGCAGTACAGTCGTGCGGAAAAGAAATTGGCTGTGTGGCCCAACGCTTCATTCGCCCTCGTCAACTTCGGTGTCACCTCGACGAACATCATTCCATTTATGAGCGTTTTGGCCGTCAATCTGTTTCACAAAGAAAAGAATGGCGTTTTTATGAAGCTGGTGCGGATTACGTTGGTATTTCTCCTGTTAATCATTAGCTTTACGATTTTGCAGCATGTCATGTTCGGTCAATCCTGGTTTTCTACTTGGTACAAAGCGATTCATACCGGAGGGTTCATCTACACGGCTCCGTTCTCGTTTTGCGAGCATTGGAAAGCTCTGTATATGCTCGTTATCAGTCCTGTACTGACCCCAGACATTGCGCTCATCGATCCAAAACCGGGGATGGTCGCATTCGCTACGAACCTTACGCTGCCGTATCCATGGTATGTGCATGTCATCGGCTTGACGCTGATCACTCTGGCTATACTCGGTTTCATCAAAGGGATTCGTACACAAGAAGCCTGGTCACTCGCCGCCTATATCGGGTTTGCTTTCGTGCTGCATATTGTAATAGGGTTCGGACTCGCCACGTTTACATACGATTTGTACTTGTATGCCGGACATTACTTCTTCGCCTTTTTCCTGCTCGCCGCGCGGTTCATCATGGATCTGCGCCATGTGAAAGTAAAAAAGGCATTACTCGGTCTTATCCTATTGTTCGTCATTGTGACGTTGGGCAACAATGTCGTGAAGCACGATGAAGCTTTGCATGTGATTGAACGGTCTTATGCACAAATGAATAAAGGGAGTGAGTAAATGAGAAGCTGCTTCATGAAAAAAGTTATCAAAAACTGGACGTGAGATATATAATCGTTTCTAACTTTGAGGAATCTCGGAAAGAGGTCATGCAAATTGGTGAGTTTTGGTACTCTTATTACCTTTCTATTTGTTTCGCTCGGCATGGTTTGTTCTCCTGGCCCTAACATGATTTACCTCATTTCCCGAACGATTTCACAAGGTCGCAAAGCTGGAGTCATCTCACTTCTTGGTGTCATACTTGGATTCGTGATTTACATAATCGCAACGATGCTCGGTCTCTCTGCTCTTTTCATAACGGTTCCGTTCGTTTACGAATCAGTCAAGTGGGTCGGTGCTGTCTACCTGCTTTGGCTCGCTTGGAATGCGGTAAAACCGGGTGCAGCGTTGGCTTATGGCAAGTGTCTTGACAAGTCTTGCTGCGAGTCTTGCTTTTGATCGCAGATAGTGGTCCATACTTTCATTAAATAGCACCTACAAAAAAGTAGACTACAAGCAATCGTTGCCGTAGTCTACTTTCTCTTTCAAGCTCATCGTTTAACGCGCAATCGTTGTATGAGCAAGCTCCTCGGTCACGGTACAGACCGCACTCGAATCTAAGCTACCTTTGCCTTGTGCTTTGGCTGCCTCATACATTTGTGCAACCGTTCCTCCAACCAGTACAGGCACTTGCTGTTCACGTGCGGTTTGCGCATAGAGCTGCAAATCTTTGTGCATATGCTCCAAGGAGAAGACTGTATTTTCATACGTACCATACAAGATGTTAGGCCCAAAAATAGAGAGCACACGATTGTGAGCAGAGCCTTTATCCATGACGGCTGCCAGCTTGTGTGGATCAACGCCAGCTTTTGCTCCAACACTGAATGCCTCGCCCAACGCTGCTGTAATGACTGCAACGACAGAGTTGTGACAAAGCTTCGCCACTTGTGCAGCGCCGGATTCCCCCAAGTAAAAAATTTCCTTTCCAATCGCTCTGAGGTAGTCCATGATTTCTGGAAGCTTTGTCTCATCACCGCCGACCATAATGGTCAACGTTCCGGCCGCGGAACCCGCGGGTCCTCCACTCACCGGACAATCATAATAGTAGATCCCTTTTTCTACGCCTTGCTGATTCAGACGTTTTGCTGTTGCAGGATCGATCGTACTTGTATCAAATACGAAACTGCCAGCCCCTAATGATAAGAAAAGTCCGTCCGCACCCAGCATGACTTCCTCAACAATCGCAGGACCTGGAAGCGAAGTGAAAACGACACGTGCTACGCTCCCCACTGCTAGTGGAGACTCGACGACCGTCGCTCCTTTTTCCTTTGCCCAGGCTTTTGCTGCCGGACTTGGATCGTAGGCATACACGTGGTAGCCTTTTTGCAACAGATTGCAGACCATTCCTTTTCCCATTGCACCAATGCCAATCACACCAATCGCTTCCATCTTCGCTCCTCCTGCTTTCCCTATACTTATGGCCGAATATAAACTGTTTTTGTCTCAACGTAAAAATCGAGCGCTGACTCCCCTTGCTCTCTCGGACCCAATCCAGATATCTTTTTACCGCCAAACGGAAACTGTGATTCAAAATGAGTCGACGGCATATTGACATGCGTGACACCTGACTGAATTCCTTTGACAAAATGGAAAGCTTTTTGCAAATCGTTCGTAAAAATCGTGGAGGACAAGCCAAATTCTACCTGGTTAGCCACTTGCATAGCATGTTCGAAAGAGTCCACATCGATCACGGCGATCACAGGTCCAAAAATTTCTTCGTTGGCAATCGTCATCTCCTGTGTGATGCCGGTAAACACCGTCGGCGCGACGAAATAGCCTTGGGCGAGATCACCATCTACCAGGCGCTTCCCTCCGCATTCCAGTACGCCGCCTTCTTCGATGCCCTTTTGTACATAATGAAGATATAAGTTGAGCTGATGCTCGTCCACTACTGGACCGTTATGATTGTCTAGATCGAAACCATTTCCGATTTTCAAGCCTTTCGCCCGCTCGATCAGTTTTGCTTTTACTTCTTCGGCTACTTCGGGAACAACCAATACGCGACTGGTCCCCGTACAACGTTGGCCATTATCGAAGAAGCCGCTCAGTACGATGGAATCGATAGCGAGGTCAATATTGGCGTCCGCGAGAATAATCGCCGGATTTTTCCCGCCCATCTCCGCCTGAATCTTCCCTCCTCTAGCTCCAACTGCTCTCCCCAAGGCAAGTCCTACTTCTGAAGAACCTGTAAATGAAATCCCTTTGACCAGTGGATGATTCGCTAATTCATCCCCGATTACTGCACCTGGTCCTGTTACCAAATTCACAACGCCACTTGGAACGCCACTTTCAATCAGGAGCTCTACCAGCTTTACGCTAATCAAGGAGGTGTTGCTTGCTGGCTTGAACACCACTGTATTACCTGCGAGGATAGCTGGAACGATCTTCCATAAGCCAATCCCCAGCGGAAAATTCCATGGAGCAATAATCGCGAAAACCCCGATTGGTTCTCGTACCGTGTAACCCACTACCCGTTCATCAAAGGAAGGCACCGTTTGACCCGTCAAGCGAGTCGCTTCTCCGGTCAACTGCTTCATGGAAGTGATTGTCTTGGCAACCTCACCTCTCGCTTCCCGCAATGTTTTCCCTACTTCACAGGTGATCGTTTCTGCGAGCTCTTCTTTGTGTTTTTCCAATAAGTGAATGAGGGAGAACAAGAATTCTCCACGTGTGGGAGCCGATTTTTGTGACCATTCTCCAAAAGCATCGGCAGCAGCTTCAATGGCAGAACGTGCATCTAGCCCGTCCGATTTTTGAAAATAACCGAGAACCTCATTCGTATTGGCAGGGTTCGTGCTAAGGAAAACCTGTCCGGTATGGCTCGTCACCCAAGCTCCGGCGATGTAGTTATTGTAAGTTGCTGTCAAATCGTCTCCCACCTTCCGCTTCATATAGGAGTATTGTATCTAGCGAAAATTATGAATACAATGTATATACAGACACTTATTTCCAAATACAAATGTGTATTTCTCTATATGGAGGACACGTGGATGAATTCTTTTTCGCTCCTGCTTGAAAAGCTGCATGAATGGTTTGGTGATCAGCCTTCTTCCATCTGGTTCCAATTTTCGCGTGATCGACATTTTCGGCTTGTTTTCTCCTCTTTTCACGAAAACGCTACCACGAATATTCCCCCTATGACGGTAACTCACTGTGATAGCGATGCGAACGATAAGCGTTATACCTATGAGTCCCTTCCCTCCCAACAAATGTACCGTTTTTTCTACGAAAACGAAGGACAAGCTGTTATCTGCCTTGCACCTAAAGCAAACCAACCGGTCGTCCTAACCACTGACCAATGGGACCTATTGTGGTTCGGCATTCGTCTGTTGTTGGCAGAAGAAAAAATGACTGCTAAAGCGGAGGAAAGCAAGAAGCTTTTTGAAGGGATTCGTTCGATATCTGCTACTCTCGACGTTGACCAAATCATCCGTGGAATCATTGGTAATGCGCTGGCTGTTATCCCGGCTGCAGACGCTGGCCTTCTGCACTTGTATGATCCCTCTATCGACCGATTGATTCCGAAAGCGACTGTCGGTTTTTATGATACCGTGTTCAAAGACCTGAAAATGCGAGTGGGCGAATCCATCGCGGGCAAAGTGTTCGAGGACGGAATCCCACGTATGTACAAAACCAGCCAAGAAACAGCCCATGCAATGAAGGATATCTCTGCTGATAACTTTCATTCTCTGAACCACGCAAAAGCATTGCAAGACTTGAATGGGTTGTTATGTGTTCCAATATCACGAGGAGAAAAGCGTATTGGTGTAGTTGTCCTGCATCAATTTCATCAAGAAAATGTGTTTACCGAGTACGACCTCAACCTCCTCCAAGGATTCGCAGACCAAACTTCCATCGCCCTGCAAAATGCCGAGCTCTATGCTGAAGTCAAACAAGCGTATGAGCATATGGCTACCATTAGTGCTCAACTGCAAGCCAAGCACGATGATTGGATACAACGCAACCATATCCATGAGTCCATCAAGCAGTTGTCCTTGCAAAATAAAGGTGCGGAAACAATCGTAAAAACCCTCAGCAAAATGACCGGACATCCCATCTATTTTGCTGATTGGCTTGAGCAAAAAATGTATCCTGAAAAGAGTTTTTTTAGCTGGGATGAACTGTATACATTGCTGAACAAAAGAAGACAGCCCGTTTCCGTCAACCTGTTCTCGCCCGCCTCTGGAGACGATCAACGATTCTGTCTGTATCCACTAATCAATGGAAGCATCTTTCTCGGATGTCTCATGCTTCCCTTAGACGAACGCGGGCTATCTGAGCTCACTTGTATGACGGTCGAACAAGGGAGCGCTGTGCTCATACTCGATTTGGTGAAAAAGCAATCGATCAGCTCCGTGCTGTACAAGCGTGCACACGATCTTTTTCAAGAATTGATCGCAAGCAAAGGCAATGAACTGTTTGACCGCGCCCGTTTGATGGGGTTACAGCCGCAAGCAACATACTACGTGATCTATGCCCATCTGACGCAGTGCCACGACCTGGCATTGCTAGAAGCAAACATTCACCGGCTCATTACCCGTTGCAAATGGGCGTTCAACAAAACACAAACGTTTGTCTACGGATTCCACAACCATGTCACCCTCCTCATCCGGACTCTCGGCTCCCGAGATGGAAAGGACATCAGGGAAAGGCTGCAACAGGCATACGATGAGTGGGAACTTGGCAAAGAAGCATCGTTATCCATTGGCGTGGGAAGCATGGCAAGCGGGATTGAGCAAATCAGCAAAAGCTATGAAGAAGCCAAGAAAGCCGCTCTCTACCTGACCAACCGCAGCCGTTCTGGTGTGGTTTACTATAAAGACCTAGGCGTCAATCGCCTCATGCTGAATCAGAGTCAGGCCGATATTGATGCATTCATTCATGATGTCTTTGCCCCCCTCTGGCAAGACCCGGAAAAATATGAGGAATGGGAACAGACGATCATAACATATATGAAATGCAGTCAATCCCCTCAACTGACCGCCAAAAAACTGCACATTCACGTCAATACGCTGTATCAGCGTTTGCGCAAAGTTGAGGAGCTTCTTCATATCGATTTGCGAAATCCGGAAGACTTGCTAAAATTACAGCTCGCTTGTCATTTGCGCCAGGAAGGATAAATCGAAAAAGGCAGGAGTAGCTTTGGACGGGAAACGTCCTAGACTACCGCTGCCTTTTTTCTGTGAAAAACGTCTCGACGTTTTTGTTTACCATAATTATATTATGTGAATCGTTTTTTCATGTAAATCTTGTAAAGAACAGATACGTAATCCCCCCCTTGTAATATTTGGATAATCATCCATAATGAACATGGGGGCATCAGGCACCAAACACCCCAGAGACTCGCGCCCTACTACTGGTAAAGGAGTGATGATGTTTTGGATTCGCAAAAACAAATGGAAAAGCATATGAGAGGTTCCAAACGATAACTTCATCCCTTCTCTCATATGCTATGGGAGGAAATGATCGAAATGTTTGCTCAAAAAATGGTTCAAGGAACGGAACTCACAACCGATTGCTTCCATAGCGCGACAAATCTGTTTGAAGCGTTGAAGCATCATGTATCTATCAAAGGGGTCATTGCAGGTATTATTCCTGGTAGAGTATTCCTGTCAAATGACGAGAGATCAGCCCTGCTGACAAGTCCTCAAGGTATTTTTCTAGGAGGCAGTGTTGATAATCTCCTCTTTTTTGAAGAGGTCAATACATTGATAAAAGAGGAGCTATTACCGCAGCTTGCAGCTGATGAACAGCTTGACTACGTCCTGTTTTATCCTACGGATGAGAAGTGGGATGACATTCTCGATATTGTAATGAAAGATGTATTTCCCATGAGAAGCGGCCGGATGATCTTTACGCACCATTTACAGTATCTGTCCCCTCCTCTTGACGATCATATTGTCCCAATAGACAGCACCTTGTTGAAGCGGAAAGAATTGGTAGGTCTTGAGGATGTTATCGATGAAATAGAAGAGAACTGGCCATCCATAGAAGCCTATGAAAACAAAGGCTTCGGTTGTGCTGCCATTCAAGATACCGATGAGGGGCCTACCATTATTAGTTGGTGCATGACGGATTGGGTAGTAGAAGACGAATGTGAATTGGGTATAGAAACCGATGAAGACTATCGGGGTAACGGATGGGCTCGAAAGACAGCATGGGGTGCTCTCTCACTCGCCAAACAACGCGGAATCAAAAGAGTCGGATGGCAGTGCTGGTCAAATAATATAGGATCGCAGCGAACAGCCTTGTCTGTCGGTTTCGAGCTGCTCGCGGATTTCCCGGTTCTGTTCGGATGGAACCTTCCTTTAAATAATTTCCTTGTCAACGGCAACCACTATATGCGTGGCGACCTGAAATATAGCGTGGAAAAAGACTACGCCCGGGCCGCATGGAGTTATGCCCAAGCACTCGATAAAGGCTGGGATTGGGATGGCGACCCGGCCTTGTATTGGAATGCTGCTTGCTTGTTCTTTCTGAGTGGTGAAGAAGACCGTGCAAAGCATTACTACAAAAAGGCTATCGAGCATGGCTGGGTAAGCATTCACCACCCGCATCACCATGATTATGTGTACAGAGAAGAGGACAGCGTGCAGATCGCCCGTATCCTGGCTGAATCAGTACTATAATGGAAACGGCCGCCGTTTGATCGGCGGCTTTTTGCTGAGCTCAACCATTTTCCCTCTACTTCTCTGCCTTTAAAGGAAAAAGAAACGGCTTACCGTATTGCATAGGGCTGTTCTTTTTTTAGTTCATCGGTTTCCCCGGGGTCAGAAGCATGATGACTATCATTTTCAATCATAACCATCACCGCGAAGCTCTCTAGTTTGGGGCGCCAGTCCCCTTCTAGTTTCCGCAAACTCTTAGCCTTTCATTACTAGCTCTCTTTGTGCTACGCCTACATTCTTTTGTTTTCGACCGTACCCCTCTTTTCATTTTTTTCGCTTGACTCCAACCTAAGGTCAGACTGCAAACTCAACTTCAGGAGGTGAATCGCCATGTTGTATACCGTTAACGATGTAGCCAAACTTTCTGGTACCACAATCAAGACACTGTATCACTATCAAAAGATTGGTTTGCTCATGCCAGAAGTCGTTACAGAAAATGGGTACCGCTATTACGGTGGGAATGAGCTCAAGCGGTTACAACAAATCTTGTTTTATCGTGAGCTAGATTTTTCATTGGACAGTATTAAAGCTGCGCTTGATCACGAACCAGACAGACTTCGATGCTTATGTGAGCAGCAAGCGATGTTAAAAGCACGCCAGCTACGATTGGAGCGCATCTTGAATACGCTCGAAGAAACGATTCGACACGAAAGGAAGCGAGGAAATATGTCCACGGAAAACATGTTTGATGGATTGAACGAAGAAGAATGGAAGCAAGCATTCACTCAACAAAATGAGCATTTGCAGAAAGCGTATGATTTTCAATTGGATACAGAGAATCTGGATGTGGCTTCCCTGAATGAAAAAGCTGCCGAAGCGAAGGCTTTCATGACGTTTATGGCCGATGCGCTGAAAAACAAGAAAAGTGTCGACGATGAAACAGTGGTTTCTGCCATCGAAAACCATCTTGCTTTTTTACAAAAAGACCATTTGATTGATGCGCGAGCATTTGCCGAGCAGTCAAAATTTTTCCTTTCAGATGAGTTCCACCGCACGATGTTGGAAGAGCAGCAAACGGGTTTAAGCTACTACATTTGCATGGCTGCCGAAAATTTCGCTTCTAAGTAACGTGTAGTTAAACGAACGTTTAACAAATAAACCGGGTGAGCGGAAACTCCCCGGTTCATTGCTGCCATTCTTATCTGATACCTTAGATTACCGCTTTGATAATATGCTCCTTGATCAGCGTCCATCGATCACGAGAATTCGGCATGAATTCCGATGCAATGGCTACGACGAGGTTTTTTTCTGGGATGCAACAGATCACATTTCCACCATCGCCCAGTGCAGCATATGAAAAAATACCGTCCTCTTCCCGTAACCACCATAGATACCCGTAGTGATTGAGATTCATGGCGGTTGATTCATCTATCCAAGCGACTGGAATGATCTGATGATGATCCCAACAGCCACGATTCTGATAGAGTAAGCCAATACGTGCCATGTCACGAGGAGTTAACGTGAGCCCCCACCCTCCCGTGGAGTTGTTGTCAGGATCTTTTACCCACCCTCTCACATCTTTCCCGAATAAATCTTCAAACCCAAACGCTTTCATTTCAAAATCAAGGATTTCTTCTATGCCGATGGGTTTAAACAAGTGTTCGTTGGCAAATTCCCGGGCACTTTTTCCTGTGCTACGTGTGAGGATGGCAGAAAGCAGGTGCGTCCCAGCCGTCGAATACTTAAACGCGCCAAGCTTTCCCTTTTGACCGAGCATATCCAGGGTATATGTTACCCAATCGGACTGCATACACATCTTGTCTAGTGGTTCGTGCCAGTCCTCAAAAGGATAGGGGGCTGTCATCGTGAGGAGATGGCGTATGGTAATTGCTTGTTTTTGCGTGTCCGTATGATCGGGTGCATAGTCTGGGAAAAAATCTAGCACCTTTTGGTCAGCATTTTTGATAAATCTTTTCTCGATGGCAATTCCAATGAGAGCAGATAACCATTTCTTACAAGAATGATCCCGTTTATGTTGCTGTACGAGGCTTTAATGATAGGGTCAAGCTCTGCTAGTTTTTCAGCGTCTATGTTCAAGAGGGACGGGTCAACTGCTTGCCATTTTGTAGGGGACCAATCGTTTCTTTGCATGATAATTCCCTCCTCCACAAGAGAATGTCATTTTTTTCTAACTGGAAAATACACTTCCGTAACAAGCTCCTCAAGAACGCTGGCATGATCGGGTTCGGTTACATAGACTTCGTAGGGTGATCTCACCAATTCATAGCCTTCATTTTCTACCCATTCCCTCAGCCTGGCGTATACCGATGTCAATTCTGAGTAAGGCCCCTTACATGCAGACTTTGCGCAAAGTCCCCCTGGCAAATCTCTTGTTCCCCTTTCAGCCTCCGCGACCGGGAGTGCAAACTCGGTATCATTTCCGGCGGGATTGAATTCCGGGCTGTGATAAATCGTTATTGGCGTACCGAGCAAGGTGAGCTTTTCAGTCGCAATCCTTTCATACAGCTTACTAAAATACTTTCTATATCCTGTTGCATAATCATCACTCGTCATCACCTGGCGTAACGAAAGAATATGGATGGGCTGGGTCTCGACAAGCTGTACTTCAATGTTGTCAAGGTATGCCATCATGGGGATCCCCTTCCCCTAAGGGCAAAGTCAACTGCAAGAGCCGTTTTTTCAGCGATCAGCCATCATGTGAGATGAATATGATCATTCCCGCATGAAAAGCTGTAGCACCTACTGAGCAATCATTGTAAAATTATTGAGAGAATCTTACATACAAAATAATACGAGGAGGTTCTGCAAATGGCGGAGCAATACGTATTCCGTTAAGTCCGCGGTCCCCCTTTCTATCCCTATTCTTACCCTATAAATACAGAGGAGGACGAATATGGATATTTTCATTAGAGAACTGCGGTCTGGGGACGATGAGTGTAGTGCAAACATTGATGGGAGCTTTATCGTAGACTCTACCCTTGTCTTGCAACTAATCGGACAGCAAATCGGATATACGGTGAAGGAGATACCTCTTAGAACGAAAAGCTACGAGGATGAACAGCTTGAAGAAGATACGATTGAGGATTATTCGAACTATATCGGCAATCCCCATCAAATCATTTATATAGCGCTCGTAAATGATCAAGTTGTGGGCCAAATTGTTTTGAAAAGAAATTGGAACAAATTTGCCTATGTAGAAGATATCAAAGTTGATAAGCAATATCGCGGATACGGTCTCGGTAAAAAACTAATCGAACAAGCGAAACGCTGGGCGAAGGATGGCGGTATGACGGGAATCATGCTGGAGACACAAAGTAATAATGTCCGCGCATGTAAATTTTACGAAAGTTGTGGTTTTGTCATCGGAGGTTTCGATTCCTACGTCTACAGAGGTCTAGATAAAGATAGTGATGAGATTGCAATTTACTGGTATCTCATGCTTGATTAAAAAAGGCCATTCCGTGGCAGATTCCGGATTTCGAAGTCGATAAATACAGAGAAGAGCGAAATGGATGTCTGGAGTTGTCGCACCGCGACAGCTCCTTTTGCTTTTTCGCCGATAGACCCTCTTCTAGCAAAATGGTACGCGTGGATTGTAACGAGGTAAAGTTTTATTTGCAACTGTTCTTTCCCTATTTCTTGGCAACGAATGCACTAATAATAGTCTTGTAGCGAAGTTTGCTAAATCAATAGAAAAAGAGATAGGAGTTCGCTTTTTATGTCACGATCTGAAAAACGTAACCGTTTCATTATCCTTGCAATGGCACTTGGCTTACTGATGTCATCCCTCGACAATACCATCACCTCAGCGGCCATTAGTCACATTATTAAAGATATCGGTGGCTTTGAAAGCATGAGTTGGGTTTTCACTTCGTACGTATTAGCCGCAACCAGTACGATGCTCATCTTCGGAAAAATGTCCGATCTTTTTGGACGCAAGTTGTTTTACTTACTTGGCATCACGATTTTTCTCATTGGCTCGGCACTTTGTGGCGTTGCCCAAAACATCGAACAGCTAATTGCTTTCCGTGCCCTTCAAGGAATTGGTTCAGGGGCTCTCTTTCCGATTACTTTTACAATCCTATTTACGCTATCCTCTGATCCGAAATATACGGCACGAATCTCTGGCGTGTTTGCCGGAATCTTTGGACTCTCTTCTATCGCCGGACCTCAAGTCGGTACCTTGCTCTCTGATTACTTGGGGTGGCGTTGGTGCTTTTATGTCAATGTTCCGATCGGTTTGTTATCTCTCTTAACGCTTCTGTTTTCCTTGAAAGAATCTCGTTCTCAATCAAAGCCAAAGATTGACTATTTGGGTACCGTTACATTAATCGTCTCCTGTATAGCTGTCATGCTAGCGCTTGAATGGGGAGGAAAAGCATATGCGTGGTCATCGTGGCAAATCATCTCACTGTTTGCCCTGGCCGTAATAGTTGGGATTGCTTTTATTCTGGTAGAACGTCATGCACAGGAACCGATCCTCCCTTTCCAGATTTTCAAAAACCGGATGGTGGTCGCGACATGTATCGCCTGTCTTTCTCAAGGTGCCATCATGTTTGCTGCCATCACTTATTTGCCTATTTTCGCTGTGGCCGTGCTCGGGTATCCGAACTCCAATAGTGTTTTGACTCCGTTGATGCTCTCTTTGACGGGAGGTGCCGTGGTATTCGGAATGTTGCAAACAAAATTTTCCTTCCGATCTCTCATGGCGTTCTCTATGCTCGCTAGTGTAGTAAGTTCTATTTTGCTCATGTACGTTTCAACGGGCATTTCCTTCTTTTTCTTAACACTCTTGATGATTCTGTTCGGGTTTGCTGCAATCGGGCCGTTAATGAGCGTTGCACAAAACGCGATCGTCCATTCGGTCGATAAACCATATATCGGTATTTCGTCCTCGATCGTTGGGTTTTGCCGAAACATGGGAGGCGTACTCGGTGCATCGATCACGGCTGCTGTTGTGAACCAAAACTATGCGAGTATCGTATCCACCGGGGCGTCATTACATGGCATTTCCTTGGAGAAAGTAGCTGATCTGCTTAATCCTGAAGTTCTCATGCGTGAGCCATTAATAATTGAGCCGAGTGTTCATTCTTTTCTGAGTGACTCACTAGGTACTGCCATCAATCATGGTTATATCGTGGGATTGATTTTCGCCGTTATTGGCTTCTTTTCTGTACTATACGCAGGCCCTGGCAAGCTTGAGCGCCATCAAAAGAGTGTCGAATCATAAAGGTCCACGGGTTTCTTGCTCGGCATCACTTTCCAAAAATGGTAGTATGATGTATGGTAAAGTATATACATTTACAAACCATACTTCCCAAAGGAGAGTGTGATTCGTGCGTGAAACCTGTGTTCCGACTGGTGTGGAGCTAAAAGACACTGGTTTTGGATATACGTTGTCTTTAATCGGCGGTAAATATAAAATGATCATTTTGTATTGGCTCGCTGAAAAGAAGGTGATGCGGCATAATGAGCTAAAGCGAAGTATCGGTACCATTTCTTTTAAAACGCTGAGCTTGATGTTAAAAGAGCTGGAGGCAGATGATTTGGTCATCCGCAAGGAATTTCCCCAAGTCCCTCCCAAAGTGGAATATTCCTTAACAGAACGTGGTCTTTCTCTCATCCCTTTATTAAATATGATGTGCGACTGGGGAGAGAAGAACAGCTTGCAGCCTCAGGAGGATGTAAAGAAGCAGGCATAACGATTGTTTCTAATAGGAAAAGAAGTATCTCCCAACCGCGGAAATACTTCTTTTTTCTTTGGGTTTCTTACAGGTTATCGATGAATTTCACATAATCTTGCGCGCTTTTATCCAATACGCTACCGGTCGGCTCAAGTTCTTGACCAGGTACATTTTCCCCTGACGCAGTCTCCGTACCATAATACGCAAAGAATGAGCGATAATCCGCGTGGCAGTAGCGGAAGGTTGTTTCAAAAGGGGTCAATATTTGCTCAAGCGTATACCGATACCTTCCCTCTTCCTGATAATCCTCCTTCCTAATTCCCGCAGATACCGCTAAGGCAGCTTTGCGATTCTTTAATTTATCGCCTCCCTTCGAACCGTACGCCCACCCATATGCAAAAACATCGTCCAGCCATTTTTTCAAGAGAGGCGGGCAATTAAACCAATAAACTGGAAACTGTAATACTAGATTCCCATGCGATTCAACCAATTGTTGTTCTTTTTCCACATCCATGTTTCCATCTGGGTAAACCTTATACAATTCGTGTACGGTATACTTTTCTGGATATTTTTTGAGTTCTTCTACCCATCGCTTATTGATGACGGATGTTTCGATGTTTGGATGTGTGACGATGACAAGCGTTTTCAATGTAAGGTCCTCCTTGAAGTTTGTTGTTTTATGAGTATAAAATGCTCGCTACAAATTTGTAAGTACGCACATTTTGTTCAGTTACTTACATAAAGGTGAGTGTAAACGACAGAAAAAAGCCTCCCCGCGACCTAATGATTCTAGGTTGGTACCGTTGGGAGACCATTTAGCAATTGTGTGATTTGAGCTTTAGCCTCGAATTTTCGCTTCGTCCATGATCGCCAAGGCTAATTTTTTCCCTACTCCTCTATAGCTATAACCTCCCTTGCTGCTTCTATGAAAGATAATAGGATGGGTGAAAGCCACTTGTCTTTATGCCATAACATCTGTGTATGCACGTGCAAGTCCGGAATTTGCCATGGAAGAGCAACAAGTTCACCCCGTTCAACTTCCGCTTTCGTTGTCATTTCAGGAAGAAAGGCAATACCGATTCCCGTAATTGCACATTGTTTAATGGCTTCGGCATTTTGAAATTCTAAATACGTAATACTATCAATTCCCTTTTTCTCAAATTGCCGGTCAAACATGGTTCGATAGGGACAACCCTTTTCATTCGTCAGGAACACTTGTCCGTGAAAATCTTCCAGCTGCAGTACAGTTAGTTTCGTGAGTGGATGGTCTGGAGCGGCGAAAAAGCGGAAAGTTTCTTCTACCAACGGCTCCACTGCAAGTGCGCTCGAGCGAATGGGTTCGTCCATCATAAAGACGACATCCGCGGTTCCCTCGAAGAGCGCTTGCTTGAGCTGTTGATTTGGAATGGAGCGGAAGATAAGACGCACTCCCGGATGGCGCGAACGAAATAGGTGAAAGACAACTGGAAGCCGATAAGCGCAAAGAACCTCGTTGGCACTTATCGTTAAGGTGCCGCTTAGATTTTCATTGTCATGAACGACACTGCGAGCTTCGTCCAATTTGTTAAGAACGTCTTGGATATGAGTTAAAAAGCGTTTACCCGCAGTTGTGAGAACGAGTTGCTTGCCCAAACGGTCAAAGAGACGAACACCAAGCTCATCCTCCAATGCTTTCATTTGCATTGTGACGTTGGAGGGGACGTAGCCCAGAACTTCCGCAGCTCGACTGAAATTTAAAGTTGATGCAACCGTGCGGAACGTAGTCAATTGGCGCAATTCCATCATACTACCCCCAAATTACTTTCAATAATTTTGAATGCTATTTTGAATTCTATTCACTTTTATTGAAAATAACACAGGTCTATACTATGTACAAGAAATAGATTCTACATATGTGGTTTCAATTTGAGAGGAGCAACAATACGATGGATTATGAGATTTTTGATTTGGGTGACGTAACCTTGCAATCAGGAGTATCGTTACCGAGCGCTTTTCTTGCTTATAAGACTTATGGAACATTGAATAAAAAGAAAGATAATGTCATCGTCTATCCAACTGCTTTTGGCGACCAGCATTATCAGAATGAATGGTTGATTGGAAGCGGTAAGGCTCTAGATCCGCAAAAATATTTCATTATCGTTCCAAATCTGTTGGGCAACGGCTTATCTTCGTCTCCCAGTAACACGCCTCCCCCATTCGACCGGGCTAATTTTCCGCAGGTAACCATCTATGACAACGTTACATTACAGTATCGGCTGGTGACCGAAAAATTCGGTATTCAAAAGATCGCTCTTGTAGTTGGATGGTCAATGGGAGGCATTCAATCGTTCCAATGGGGGGCAAGTTATCCAGACATGGTGGAACGAATTGCACCTTTCGCAGGAGTTGCCAAGACTTGGCCCCAAACGTTTTTGGTCCTGGACGGAATGAAAGCTGCGCTCATGGCTGCAGTTGGATTTGATTCAAGTAAACGAAACCAGTTGACTTCTGCAGACATGCGCGCCGTTGGGCGTGTCTATGCGGGATGGGGCTTATCGCAGGCGTTTTACAGGGAGGAACTTTATCGAGAGCTGGGATATGACACATTGGTAGATTTTGTGGCTGGCGTCTGGGAAGATAGCTTTATGAAGATGGATCCGCACAATGTCCTAGCCATGTTATGGACAGGTCAATTTGCAGATATTAGTGCAAACCCTACCTATAACGGAGATTTCGATAAAGCGCTCAAAAGCATTAAAGCGCTTACCTGCGTTATGCCTGGGAGCACGGATCTCTTCTGCACGGCGGACGATAACAAATACGAGGCGAAGCTTATACCAAATGCTGTTTTTCATCCTATCGAGTCGATCTGGGGCCATTTTGCCGGTCGCGGAATTAACAGTGCCGATAATAAATTTATTGATGACAACCTGAGGCGCTTGTTGGCACTTAGTACAAACGGATAGAGTAATCCACGTAACGACGTACGGCTTGAAGATCATTAAGTTTTAGACTGACCCTACCAATCAAAACAGCGGTAGCCATGGATCAGACCAGAAAATAAAGTCCTAGACTCCCGCTGTTTTATTGAACTATTTTCGATCAACCCACGAATCATGGCGGATTTCGGATCGAACTAGCTCTTTCCACACAATAATATGCTCTTATACAGATAGGAATTTTCGCGAAAAATTTTAATCTTTTCTTTTACCATCTATGACCCGGCTATTTTTTCTCCCCTTGGTTGTCTGCTGTTGGCGTCAGGTTCGACAGTGATGCCGATTTGATCAAAAGTCTGCCCTTCGGCGAGCTGGTAGGTCAGTATTCCAGATCCGTTTTCGTCCGGCTTGAATATGCCGCCATTTTCCCTCGTGCTGTTTTTCAGCAGCCAAACCTGGTAAACCTGTGAACCTTCGACGCCGGGCAATTCGTGAACCTGCACCACCAAATTTTTCTCTGATCCCTGCTGGACAATATAGGCGATGCCGTTTGTTCCCGGGTGGCTTTGATTGGCTGCTTTTAAAGGAATCGCCGTTACAATTTCAATGGGTATATTTTCGGCATGACGATTTTTCACCTGTACATTCGCTATTCCAAGGCCAATAAACGCGAGCAACAAGACGCACACGATACCGGTTGAAACTGGAGTGAACTGGCTTTTGAGTGTCATAAAGAGCTTGCTCATCTTAGTCATGAATGTTTCCGTACCGCTTTTCCTTTTGTGCTCAAATACAAACCCCAGCACCTCGTCTTTTAGCGATTCCGGCACCTCGATCTCGGTATAATCGAAAGGCAAAGCATGCCAGGCCTGAGATAATTCCTGATATTCTTTCTTACACTCCGTACAATTCTTTACATGTTCAGCAAAGGCCATGTGTTCGCTCTCCTTGAGCTCATTTGCTATATATGGAATTAAATGATCACAAACCCTTCTCATTTTAAATCCTCCAGTTCCAGATGCTTCCTCAATCCTTTAAGAGCCTGGTGAAGCCTGCTTTTAATCGTGCCGAGCGGCTCTTGTTCCAGCTTGGCGATCTCTGAAAGAGAATACCCTTTCCAATAAAGCAAATCGATTAATTTTCTTTGGGCGATTGGCAATTTGTTTTTCGCCATCGCAATATCATTTGTATTTACTCGTTGCTCGACTGTATTAGCAGGGTCCGCGATCTCTTCAAGTTCCTCTTGATGGTGTTGCGTATGCCTCTTTTCTTTGCGAAGGTAGTCAATGCAAATATTGCGGGTAATCGTGAGGAGCCAATTTACAAAGCTGCCTTGAGCAGGATCGTAATGGCTGCTTGTTGTCCATAGTCTTAAAAAGACCAACTGAATAATCTCTTTCGTCTTATCCTCATTCCCATTGCAAAACTTCATAACAAAGCCGTAAACAAGCTTTATATATCGATCATAGAGTTCCTCTAATGCGTGACCATTTTTTTCGTTTACCAATCGCATTAATTCCGCATCGTAATTTTCGTTCATGTGGCACTCCCTGCTTTTGGATAAAAATATACTGCCATAACATTTTTATAAAAGTAAAGATGGGAACGACCGCGACTGATCGTTCCCTGGGCAGGTTTATTCAAATGCTGTTTCGCTGTTTACGACAAACCATACTTCTTTTACTCCTTGTCCGTTTACATCCCCTTCTTGCTGGTCTTTTGCAAAATAATAGAGAGGAAAGCCTTTGTACGTAACCTGCTTCATCCCATTGTCTTCTCTTGTGATCGTATCGAAATCCTTTTTGTCAAAGCCTTCCGGGACGGCGAAATCCTCCTGAGTAAATGCCGGCCAGTTTGCCAGGCAGTCTCCGCTACAATTGCTTTTTCCTGCTTCGTCCTTTTTAAAGTAATACAAGGCCCTTCCCTTCGGATCGGCCAGGTACTCTCCTGCTTTTTCATTCTTCAAAAGCTGAAGGTCTTGTTCCGATTTAGTTTGTTCCGTTTGGGCTTGATCGGGTTGAATCGTCTCTGTTTTTACCTCCGTGCCTTTTCCGCAGGCAACCAAAGCAAAAATAATCGAAAGTATCGCAAGGGTAAAAACTGCTTTTTTCATGTATGTTCCTCCCAGTTTCTTAGATGTAAGACTCGTCCCTACTTCCAGCCCCATTTTTGAAAGATTTGGTGAGATTCTTCCGTTCTTAAATAATCAATAAATTGCTGTGCCTCTTTTTTCTGATCAGTGATTTTCGTCAGGGCGATCGGCGTTCCACGATAGAGCTTTTCTTCTTCGGGCAGTTCGACCAGGTCAGTCACATCCTTGAGCCGGTAATGCCACGATTCATAGGTAATCCAGGCGTCCAGGCTGGCATTCGATTTCCATCGTTCAATGACTTCGGCACTCGACTTTACAGAAAGGTTAATATTTTGAGATATGCCTTCGAGCAGCCCTTTTCTGCCTGCCAAGTCTTCCCACAGGCCAAGCTGGCCAGCCCCATTCACATCGATTATTTTCACTCCCTTTTTCGTTAAATCCTCCAGGCTTTTAATCTTCTTAGGATTTCCTTTCCTCACCAATATTCCTGCAGCACGCGGGTAAAGCTCCGTACGTGATTTAGTGTCGATCATTTCGGGGTGGTTAAAGATGAATTCCTGCAGCATATACGCGGAGCCACCGAAAATAATATCTGCATCTCGCTTTGCTTGGCCGATCCAATTGCCCTCTGGTCCGGCTGTTACTTCCACCTTCATTCCTGTTTTAGCTGAAAATTGTTCAGCAGCTTCCTTAATCGGTCCAAGTGGTCCACCTGGTCCATACACCCGGATGACTTGATCACTTTGGCTGGAATTTGATGTCGTCTGGGACGCCGACCTACCGTCCATTTGAGCATAGGCTGACATTCCTGCAGCCGTAAAGACAAAGAGCAATAGAGCTGTTAGGAACACTGTCTTCTTCATGATTCTCCCTCCATTTCACACGTGTTTTTTAATGGTACTATCAAAGGAAACGAAAGGAGGATGTAAACGGTTTGATTGTAATTGTGAAATAGTTAGAAAGTTTCATAAATCTATGGAAAACTAGTCTGGTAAAGAATAAAAAAAGATCTCCGCACAACCTACGCCGGCTTGGCCAGGTGTGTGGAGATCTTTTTCATGTTCGGACACGAAGCGGATTCTTAGTCTCTCGCATCTGTTTGGTTATAAATTGGCTGGTTTGAAAAATGGATTTCGGTATTCGTATTTATCGTAACTGTACATTGAATAATTCGGTCTACTCCAACTGTTTTTCATTTGATCGTATTCATATTCCTTCGTTGCATGAATCAAACATGCTTACAACCAAAGATTGATTGCGTAAGCTGGCATTTTTCATTTCGTCATACGATCGTTTACGAGGTGCGCAACGAACGACGCAAGATTTTCCCTGTAGTGTTTTTGGGAAGCTCTGCTACGAATTCCACCTCACGAGGAACTTTGTATTTCGCCAGCTTGTCACGACAAAACGCCATGATATCCTCTTGAGAAACCGCTATTTCCTTCAATGCCACAAATGCCTTGACTGCCTCGCCATGCACCTCGTCAGGAATTCCGATCACAGCCGCCTCGATAATCGCAGGATGCTGGTATAACACTTCTTCTACCTCACGCGGGTACACGTTATAGCCGTCAACGAGAATCATGTCTTTTTTGCGGTCAACGATGTACACATATCCTTCTTCATCCATACGCGCCATGTCTCCCGTATACAGCCAACCATCTCGAAGCGCAGCGGCCGTATCATCTGGCAAACCGAGGTACCCTATCATAACGTTGGGCCCTTGTACCACCAGCTCACCCACTTCTCCACGTGCGACTTCGTTTCCTTCGGGATCGACGACCTTGTTTTTCACAAGCGGGATATCGATTCCAACCGATCCTGGCTTTCTGGTCCCATGCAATGGATTGAATGTTGTAGCCGGGGCTGCCTCGGACAAACCATAGCCTTCCAGCACCTTGGCATCGTATTTTGCTTCAAACTTGTGCAGGAGCTCGACGGGCATGGAAGCACCGCCCGAGCAGTATATCCGGATGGAGGAGAGATCTTCTTTTGTCGCAGTCGGCACCTGTAGCAGATAGTTGTACATGGTCGGAACGCCTGCAAAGCAGGTGGCTTTTTGCTCACGAATCGTTTGGAGAACGTCTACCGGATGAAATTTTGGCACGATAATAATGGCTGCACCCGTTTGAATCGGGCCATTCATGCACACCGTCATGCAGAAGACGTGAAACATCGGGAGTACCGCGA
The DNA here is from genome assembly GCF_013186635.1 of Brevibacillus sp. HB1.3. Taxonomy (NCBI): domain Bacteria; kingdom Bacillati; phylum Bacillota; class Bacilli; order Caryophanales; family Paenibacillaceae; genus Brevibacillus; species Brevibacillus sp. HB1.3. The sequence goes on from NZ_JABMIT010000001.1 coordinate 985,459, forward strand.
CCATGCGATCTTCTGGCACCAACTCGAACAATATCCCCATCGCATCCGCATTCGAAGCCATATTCCGATGGGAGAGCATCGCTCCTTTTGGCTGGCCAGTCGTACCTGATGTGTACAGAATAACAGCGAGATCATCTTCGTTTCGTTCCGGCTCCGCGTAGCCTACCTCTGACTCTTGCCCTTCTTGTACAAGCTGATCGATCGTTATTTCATTTTCAATAGATTCCGAGTAGATAAGAAGCTGCAAATCTTCTATTTCGTCCTTCATCGGGGTTAGTACCGGCTGCAATGCGGATAAGGCAATGGCTGCCTTTGCTTTACTGTTCGACAGAATGAAGCTAATTTCGCGAGCCGTATAGATGGGGTTCATAGGAACAACGACTGCTCCTACGCGGAGTATCGCATAGTAAGCGATTACAAAATGCGGCCGATTATCCATGAGTAGGGCGACAGCATCCCCTTTTCCAATCCCGTGCTGGGCAAGTCCTGCTGCGAGATGTTCGACCTGCTGATTGAATTGTGCATACGTCGTCGTTTCTCCCATAAAGACAAAGGCTGGACGATCCGCAAATTGTTTCGCGCTCTGCATGAGGCTTTCATTCAAATGATACATCGCACACCTACCCCCTTTTCAGAAAATTTTAACATCTGGAGTCAAGCCTATAAAGCATTACTTTTAGGAAACATGGGAGATTGGCGGTGCTGATTGACTGACTTGTTCATTGCGCTTCACAAAGAGCAGGAAAAGCACGCCGCAAATGATAAAGAGCAACCCGTTGACGATCATGGCGTTGCCAAAACCAGTTCCAATATCTCCAGCTGACTGAACAATAGCGCCCGTTACCAGCGGAGAGATGATCCCTGCCAATGTAACCAGGCTGGACAACACGCCTACCAAAAGTCCCGTGCGTTCCGGCAACAAGCTGCTGACAATGACAGAGGCAGCTGTCCCAACAGAAAAGGCAAACCCTTTTCCGAGGCACAGGAAGATCAAAACAAATACGGTAGATGGAACGAGAGTCACACCGTAAAAACACAGTCCCCCTAAAATAATCGAAATACCGCCAACCAATACGTATGATTTACGATAGCTGCGATGCTTTTTAAAGAAACGATCACCGATTGAAGAAATGAGTATGGTCATCAGTCCAGCTAAAAGTCCCGTGCCAGCAATCGCATAAGCCATTTCCTGATTCGTAAACTGGAAGACCTTAACGAGATAGACAGGCTCCCATACGGATGCGAAGGTCGTCCCCCATATTTGTGCGAAATAGATTAAAAAACAGAATAGAAACGTGGATGAGAGCAAGACACCGGATATTTCCGACCATTTCGCATTTGGCAAGGTTGGAGCTGCGACTTTTAGAGGAGCGATAGTGACATGTGGTTTTTCTTTTCCAATCCACAACCAGACCAAGAGCCATATCAGACTGAGTGCGCCCATAAACGCCCAGGAAAATCGCCATCCATAGCTATCGATCAGCGCGACAATCATCGGTGCGGAAGCAACCGCACCGACGAAAGCACCAAAGTTCACGGTGGAATAAACCAATCCACGCTTTTCTTCGGGAAACCATTTGTTCAAATGGCTGACAACCGTTGCCCAAAATGGCCCTTCGCCTATTCCAAGCAATATCCGCGCTACGACAAGCATCGGCAAACCCGCGATCGCATAAGCGCCAAGTTGGATGACAGTCCAGGACAGTGCCATGATCGCCAGCATTTTTTTCGTCCCGATGCGATCCGATAATGCCGCGCCTACAATCCCGGAAATGGAGAAAAACCAGAAGAAGCTGCTTCCAACAAGTCCCCATTCTTTCTCGTTCAATGAAAATTCAGTCATGATCGGCACGGCAGAATATCCCGCAATCGTTTTATCTGCATAATTGATCATGTATAGCAAAAACAACATAATCATGGTGATTCTGGCCATCATGTGAATCACTCCATTTGTGTAGGAAATAGACTACCGCTGTTTCCCGCTATTTTGAAAGTCGCACGCGCCCAATTCCATCCGTGATCTCAATCACTGTGCCATATGGTTCACTCAGAGCTTTGAGCCCCTCTAAGATGGAGGTATCCTCGCTTAATTTCGGCCACCCCATGCGATGTACAGGCAGATCAAAGCCTAATTCAATCGGATGCAGCTCCAGTTCGAGCAGTTCACCATCTTGCATTTTCCACAAGGGAATAACCGACTCCCACACCTCTTTGTGCACACAGAGTCCGCGTGTGTAGTTGGCACTCATCTCTTCCAACGCATCTGCCACATTATGATTGTGGTCTAAACCATAGTGCTCGTAGAAATCAGCTGGCTGACTCGTAACGGCTTCTGTCTGAAAAATAAAATCTCCCAAGCTGTAAAAGATCGGCCGATTGTTGTAGATTTCAATGCCTCGCAATAAATGGGGACCGTGTCCCACCACGGCATGTGCGCCCGCATCGATGCAAGCTTTTGCGAACACAGGCAAGAAATCAGCCGCCACTTCCTTCGCATCCCCCTTCATCTCATGCGCGTGAATACTCACGATGACGTAATCAGCCCGCCTTTTTGCCTGCTCAATCGTTTTGACGATTCTGTTCAGATCGCGCGGATGCGGCTGAGTAGTCGTCCCTTCTTCGTCGCTTACCATGAAACGCGCATTTCCAAAGAGAAAGATCTCCTTGCCCGGATCGTTCATGAAGCCTTCCTCGATGAGAAGCTTGTTGAAGGCGTTAATGTCCGTCGACTCCGCAATGGCTTGCAAATCAGCGAGCTTTTCTTCCGTAATGTGGTGGGTCATGACATAGCGCATCGGATTGATCCCTGGCCTGCCGATACTATCCGAACGCTGATCTCCGGCCGCCCACCATGGATGAAAAGTCGACGTTGCAGCGATGAAAGCTACCCTGGCTCCTTCGCATTCGAGATACCGCGGCGCCCCCGCTTCAGCGAGATTTTTTCCTGCTCCAGCATGGACGAAGCCATACTCATTGAGATATCGTTCGGTTGCTTCTAGTCCGCCATACAAATAATCGAGCGTATGGTTATTCGCCCAGCCAATCATGTTAAAGCCATAATCTTTCATGACTTGCAAAACGGATGGCGGTGACATCGCCCACGTGCCTCCACTTTGTGCGCTGGGATAGCCCTCATTTTCGTGTACGGTCGTCTCCAGATTCGCTATGCGTACGTCCGCACGGTGCAGCAAGCTGGATACCTCTTCAAAAGCTTGGTCCCTGTATGGAAGATTGCGTGTAATGAAGCTGTCGCCAGTCGCGGTAAACCAAATCGGCTTGGTCATTGGCAGGATTCCCCTTTCCCTTTTCTCCTTTTTTCTGCTTTCAAAAGATCGAGAAGTCTTCCTCTTCCTCTCCGACAAACGAGTATAGCTTCGAGCTGATTTCATCATAGTGCTGCAATCGTTTCTGGACATTTTCCGCGTCGTGGAGCATGACGCCTTTGATCAAGACATTTAGCATGGAGAATAATGTGGGCATACCGCTAGTGGCAACGGGTTGGGGTGTGGTGATTTTCAGAAGATGATCGGCGACTTGGCTGATAGGGGAGAACTCGCCTTCCGTAATCGCCAAAATCTTTGCTCCCAGCTCTTTTGCTGAATGGACCATTGCAACTGTCTCGCTAGGATGACGAGGAAATGAAATCGCAATAACCAGCCATTCTTGATCGCGTTCAGTGAGAAAATAATCGGCGTTATCAACGGCTCCCGTATACAGATGTGTGTTTCCTTTGATCGCATTCAACGCCGAAAACAGCCATTTTGCAGGAATATGGCACCAGCGAAATCCCACCACTACGATTCGGTTAGCTTGCACGATGCTTTTGACCACATCATGGAGCAAGTTGTAGTCTATTTGCTGCAAGCCTTGCTGGAGATACGCAATATCACTTTCCATCACTTGATGGGCGTAATTGCTCAGATCGAGCGTAACCTCCGTGTCTCGATATTTCTGGATCGGCCCCTTCCTTTGGTCTCCTATCAAAAGAGACTTTTTGATTTCTTCCTGAAGCTCTGTGTATCCGGAGTAACCCAATGCGTAACAAAAGCGAATGACGGTCGCTTCACTGGTATTCGTAAACTCCGCGATTTTTTTGGCGGTATGGATCGCAAGTAAGCTTGGCTTTTCTATCGCGATCTTACAAATGATTTTTTGGCTTGCTGTCAGCTTTCCATACTGCTTCCGAATCCGTTCCTTTACGAGTTGTGCCATACCTGAAGCTCCTTTGTCATTCTGATTTGTTTTAATTTTGAGAATAGTATATCCGTTGCAATAAATCACTTCAATACTTCTTGAAAAATGTAGTTTTCGCTTCATTTTGGTGTATACAGTCTAGTTGAAAACAAGTTTTAAATAGACCCTAATAACTGAAACAGCGGCTACCTAAGACCTGATAATAAAGTCTTAGACAGACCGCTCGTTTTATTTAATGAATGAACCACATTCCGACGAATGAACGTGTGAGTGGCTGTCAATAATCATTCGGAGCCCCCTTATTTAATTTTGTTTTTCGTTCTGCAAACACTTCTGCAGCAACGGTCAGAATCGAATTTAGAGCTACAGGAAAACCAGCGTAAATTAACATTTGCATCATGCACTCCACAATCTCCTCTTCCGTCCATCCAAGGTTTAAAGCTCCGTTAATATAAAACCTCAACTGCTGCGTATTTCCCATCGCCGTCAGACCTGCCACTGTAGCGAGAAGCCTAGATTTCAAATCCAGACCAGGACGGGAAAATATTTGGCCGTAATTGAATTCTACAGCGAGCTGTCCCAAATCTGGAGCCACTGAGCCTATGAAACTATCAACAATGCTCTGGTAATGCTCGCTATCTATTTTTTTCAAAATTTCCATGCCTTTATTATAGGTATCATCATGAATTTGCATTTGTATTTTTCATCCTTTCAATTTTCGTATCGTTTACATTTTTTATACCCGACGATGCATTCATTCCGACAAAGACCATGATCATTCCAACCACGCAAACACCGGTCCATTGCCAGTTGCTCCATGCCCACACTCCCACGTAGGATCCAAGTGCACCCCCTATAAAGGTGAAAACCATATACAACCCGTTCAATCTGCTTCTAGCGGTAGCAGAAAGTTCGAATATTTTCGCTTGACAAGCAACCTGATTGGCTTGTGTAGAAACCGTTAGCAACAATGCACTACCAATCAATCCCGGCAGCCAATAAGCTCCAACCGCGGAGATCAGGAACGAAGCCATAGCTGCAAGCATGCAAATTTTATTGGCAAGTGCTGCCCCCCTCCTGTCAATGATCAGTCCAATCAATGGAGTGGCGACAGCGCCTCCGATTCCGACCAACCCAACCAATCCAACAACGGCACTGCCGTATTCGTACGGGGGTGATTGAAGCAAGAATCCTATCGTAGTAAAAAAGACACTAAACGATCCAAATACCATACCTTGACTCAAACAGGCGCTCTGGAGTACTTTTTGCTTCACGAACAGAGGCCTCAACGAAAGCAACAACTGGCGGTATGGTAATGCTGTCTCACCTTGGCTTTGGGGAAGCCGAAACCGAATAAGGAGAGTAAGCAACAACATGAAGCCAAAGGAAATCCAATACATCACTCTCCAGCCCCATATGCTATCAACAATGCCACTAACTATCCTCGCCCCCAATATTCCGCAGACAAGACCGATGGCCACCGTCCCTAGTAACTTCCCCCGATTGCGATCATTTGCCATACTAGCAGCTAACGGAACGATAAGCTGCGGTATAATCGTCGTTATGCCTATCGCAAAATGACTTACGATTAACCACGTTAAAGAACTAGATAGTGCGGCCGATAAGAGCGACAATGAAACCGCCAGCAACAAGAAGACAATCATTCGCCGTCTTTCAAACATGTCTCCCAATGGAACTAAAAGGAGGTTCCCGATTGCATAGCCTACCTGGGTAAGAGTCGTCACACCTCCTATCTCTGCTACGGTTGAGTCGAATGTTTTCGCCATATCGACTAGTAAGGTCTGGTTTAAGTAAACGTTTGCCACGGTAAACCCGCAGGTTATTACCATAAGAGCGATCAGACCTTTCGATGGACCAGATCTGATTAACTGTTCCAGAATGATCACCTCCTTTTCTTTATTCGTAAACCCTACAGTTGTAAGATTAAAGTACGAACAATACTATAAATAGAAGCCTATTAATCATAGTATTAAAAGTAACAGGATTAGGCGGAGGGATGAGATGAACATCGATAAGGACAAACGAAAAGAATTGGGGTTGTTTTTAAAATCGCGGCGTTCCCGGCTTTCTCCAGAGCAATTTGGTTTGTCCAAAGGTCCAAGAAGGAAGGTTCAAGGCTTACGGAGAGAAGAATTAGCGCAGATTGCTGGGATCGGGCTTACGTGGTATACATGGCTGGAGCAGGGAAAAGACATTCAAGTGTCGGCCCAGGTGCTTGATAGTCTTGTATCAGTAATGAAGCTCGATACTGAGGAGCGAAATCATTTGTTTATGCTCGCCCACGGGAAACTGCCTGTTGAACAAACAACCTCATTCGAGGCAGGAATTACAAAGATCATGCAAAACTTCATGAACGATTTCGAAATGTGTCCGGCTTATGCAACGGATCAGCGGTGGGATATATTGATGTGGAATAAAGCTTCACAGTTGGTATTCGGGGATTTTGAAAAAATGAATAAGAAAGAACGTAACGCAGTTTGGCGATGTTTCGCGTCAACCGACTATCGAAAACTTATTGATGATTGGGAAAGCCACGCCAAACGGCTTCTAGGGCAATTTCGTTCTACCAGTACACCGTTCGTCGGGGAGGATTGGTTTAAAGAGCTCGTCGGCGAACTGATGGAACTCAGTCCTGAATTCAGAGAATGGTGGCCGCGTTACGATATACAGGGTACTCCCATCGGGACAAAACAGATCAATCATCCGACTGCGGGTACGATGACGATGGAGCATATAACATTTCGAGTATACGATGCGCCCGAGTTGAAATTAACCATTTATCGCCCTTTAAAAGAGAACGATTCAGTTAAAAAAATGAACCTCTTGATGAACGGTGGGTAAAGTCTGTGCCTTCTGTACAGTACCACGCACGTTATCGGTCGCTACATTCAGTCAACGAGCGGTCAAGGTAAAATTTTGAAAAAGAAAGATGCCTCCGGTGACCTGTTGCAACCAAGCTCACCAGAGGCATCTATTCGTTATAGCGGTGATATTGTTCCCCCTTACATCTCTACCTTCCGCTTCCTTCTCAATACATGGCGTTCCTTCGCTTTTTCATACTGTATGCGCTCTTCTTCTGTATCAGGAATGACACCAGGAACGATCGTCGGCTTTCCTTGATCATCGAGGGCAATCATCGTCAGATACGCGCGTGCTGTCATGCGCTTTTCCCCGGTCAACAAGTTCTCCGCTTCCACTCTCACGAATACTTCCATCGATGTCTTATGGGTCCAGGTCACATATGCCTCCAGGTTGATCGCTTCCCCTGTCTTGATTGGCGCGAGAAAATCGAAGGAATCGCTGGATGCAGTGACAACAGGCTTACGGCAATGTCGCATAGCTGCGATGCAGGCGATTTTATCTACATAGGCCATGACTTTCCCGCCGAAAATGGTATGGTGGTGATTGGTATCCGGTGGCAAGACGAGATCAGTCAAAAAGGTTCTCGATTGTTGGATCGGTCGTGCTTCTGTCATCATTTGAGTGGCCCCTCTCATCGCGTTCACCTTCCCGACTGAGCTGTCAAACGATTCCGAATCGCCTTCGTTGCCGCAACCATGTTTCGTAATGACTGAACGGTTTCTTCTCTTCCTCTCGTCTTCAGCCCGCAATCCGGGTTTATCCAGAATTGATCCGGTGGAAGTACTTGTACGCCTCGTGCTACCATATCTTCCATTTCTGAAACAGCTGGAACTCGGGGGCTATGGATATCATATACGCCGAGCCCGATGCCTTTATCATACGTACCTGTTTCGAATACAGACACGAGCTCTCCGTGGCTACGTGAGGTTTCAATCGAGATCACATCGGCATCGAGTTCGCTGATGACGTCCATGAAATCATGGAATTCGCAATAGCACATATGTGTATGAATCTGGGTGCTCGGCGCAACAGTGGAAGTCGCTAGACGAAACGCTCTGACAGCCCATTCAAGATAAGCAGCTTGCTCTTCTTTTTTGAGCGGAAGTCCTTCGCGCAGCGCTGGTTCATCGACTTGAATCATGAGAATCCCCGCTTCTTCCAAGGCTTCTACTTCTTTTCGCAATGCCAACGCGATTTGTTCGCACACTTCTTGTCTGGAGACATCGACTCGAGCGAACGACCAATTCAGAATCGTTGCTGGGCCCGTTAACATCCCCTTCATTGGTTTGGCGGTCAATGATTTTGCATACACACTTTCCTTGACCGTCATTGGTCCCACAAACTCCACATCTCCGTAAATAACAGGTGGCTTCACGCAGCGCGAGCCATATGACTGTACCCAGCCGTTTTTCGTGAACAAAAAGCCATCGAGCTTTTCGCCAAAATACTCAACCATATCTGTTCGTTCGAACTCACCATGGACCAGGACATCCAGACCGAGCTCTTCTTGTATTTTGACCCATTCCTTGATTTGCGCCTGTATGAAAGCGTCGTATTGCTCCACTGTCCAGTTCCCTTTTTTAAACTGCTGTCGGGCTTGACGAACCTCTGCCGTCTGCGGGAAGCTTCCGATTGTGGTCGTTGGCAACAGCGGCAGCTTCCACGTATTTTGTTGAATCTCTCGACGTTCGAGATAAGGAACACTTCTTTCAAGTTTGGCAGCAGCGATTTGACGTAAAGCATTCTTCACTTCTAGACGATTCCTCGCTGGAGATAATGCGAGCTTCAGCAAGTCCGCTTCATTTTGAGCGATCTCTTTTGAAATGACGTACTTACCATATCGGAATCCTTGGACTAAAAGCTGTACTTCCCCTAGTTTTTCGTCGGAAAACGCCAATGCAGACACGACTTCCTCTGGCAATTCGCTCTCTGCTTCAACTGTTACAGGCACGTGCAACAAACTGCTAGACGGCTGAAGCCACAGCTTTTCGAGTGGAACGATCTCAGAAATTTCATTGACCAGCTCCCATTTCTCCTCAATGGACGCACGCCATATGTTACGACCGTCGATGATTCCCGCTGCGAGAATCTTGTCTGCTGGAAACCCGTGTGTTTTCAGATGAGTCAAATTGCGCTTCGCTCCGTGTACAAAATCAAGACCGATTCCTTTTACCGGTAAGGAAACTAGCTCCTTGTACCAATCCACCGCTTCAAAATAGGTTTGCAGCATGCATTGTAGATGAGGTAGTGCTTGACCGATTTGCGTATAGATACGCTTGATGATGGCGCGTTCTTGCTCAGAAACATCCAGTACAAATGCAGGCTCATCGATTTGCACCCATTCCACGCCGTGCAGCTCTAACTCCCGGAGAACGTCTATGTAGAGCGGAACGAGTTGATCCACGACGATCTCAAATTCGTTTTTCTCATATCCTTTAGACAATTTGACAAACGTATACGGGCCTACAATAACAGGCTTTCCGATGATGCCATACTTTTCTTTGGCCTCCAAATAGGCCTGGAGAGGCTTGTTCTCGGTTATGGCTGGTTGTCTTTCACCGAACTCCGGGACGATGTAATGGTAGTTCGTGTTAAACCATTTCGTCATTTCGCTGGCGACAGCTTCCTTCGAACCGCGAGCCATGGCGAAGTATGTGGCTAATGAAACCGGGCCTTCCTTGTATTCATAACGCTTGGGGACCATTCCAAACATCACAGCCATGTCCAGCATGTGATCGTAGTACGTAAAGTCACCCACAGGGATCAGCTCGACCCCTTTTTCCTGTTGACGCAACAGGTTTTGGTGTCGGATTTGCTCCATTTGCTGTACCAGGCTTGCCTCATCGATGGTGCCTGCCCAAAACGCTTCCAATGCCTTTTTCCACTCGCGGTTCTTCCCGATCCGTGGATATCCCAAATTGCTGCTTTTCATGAGCTTCCTCTCCATTCTTCATTCGATCTTGACTTGAATCCGCCCAATAAAAAAGGCATCTCCAACGATCAAAAAGAACGTTAGAAATGCCAAATAAGCACTGAGATCACAGCATCCTAACACCTCCCTATCTCCCGTAGGTTAAGCAGTGTCGTCGAAACAGGCAGGTCTCCTGACTTTGGGATCATCATCTGCACATGCCTTCCCAATCCGTTTGGATCAGTGGCTAATAAATGTGCCGACTCCCCTCATACAGTGGCGGGACCGTGTCGGATTCTCACCGACTTCCCTTTTCATCCTTGGTCGATTTTGATAACCAAAGAACCTGTTCCCACTCCTATGAAATTATCATGGTTCTGTGAAGTGCCCCAGAAAACGAGCAGGGCAGCATACTGTTCATACAGTAACACAGAATCCATTTTTTGTCATACTAAAATCTAAAATCATCGTCGGTCAACGGCTCAACGTTTAACGTACGGACATAACCATTTCCTTTTTTCGAGAAGAAGTCATGCTGCTTCGTCTGCGTGCGAATGCCGTTCAGCACGATTGGGTTCACTTCTTCCTCCGGGAAGAGCGGGTCCAGCCCCAGATTCATCAATGCCTTGTTCGCGTTGTAGCGCACGTAGGCATGAACCTCGTCAGCCAATCCGATTTCGGTATACAACGAAGTCGTATAGGCCTCTTCATTTTCTTGCAGCTCATGCAAAAGGGCATACAGTTCCTCTTTTGCTGCGGTCTGCTCGACCACACTCAGACCTTGATAAACTTCCTGCGCGAGAACGCCGACATAGAGTCCGTGGATGCTCTCGTCACGAACAATCAGGTCGATAATTTCCCCGCTGCTTGTCATCTTTCCTTGACCCGCCAAATAGAGCGGATAGAAGAAGCCGCTGTAAAACAGATAGCTTTCCAGGAAGACGGACGCTACCATCGCCATGTACAAGTCTTTCGGTTTCTCAATTTCTTGATAGCGTTTGGAGATGAGGGCCGCTTTCTTTTGCAGATGTGGATTGTTTTCTACCCACGAAAAAATACCGTCAATCTCCTCTGTCGATGCCAGCGTTGTAAAAATACTGCTGTACGATTTGGCATGGATTTGCTCCATCATGCCCATGAATGCGAGAACCGCTTTTCTTTGCAGTCCATCGACATGCTCCATGATCTTCGGCATCCCTACTCCGCCTTGAATCGTATCCAGCAAGGTGAGACCGCCCAATACTTTTTTATACGTATCCCGTTCAGTCGCACTGAGCTCCATCCAGGCCATCTTGTCATCTGACAACGGAATCTCATCATCCGTCCAAAACTGCATGATGTTTTGATTCCAAAACGTCATCGTAAAATCGTCGTCCGGCCTGTTCCAATTGACTGCTTTCATATGGCGTTCCTCTTCTCTTTTTGCTTGATGCTTTTTCTTTTATAATCGCGTTCACTAAACAGCGCAGCTAATGCACTCTTCTACAGTCAAATGCTTCGTCCGCGTATAGTAGAGCGACTTCAGACCTTTTTTCGCTGCGTAAATATAATAGCGAGCCAGTTCTCTGGTTGAAATGTTGCTGTTCACGTGCAGCACAGTCGAAATTCCTTGGTCGATGTGCTCTTGAATTTCCGCAATCAGATCAATCACTTTGAATTGGTCGATCACATACGCCGATTTGTAGTAAAAATAGTTTTCCTGAGACAAGTACGGCATCGGGTAATACGTCGTAGAGTTGGCATACGTTCTCGTTTCGATATGCTCAACAATCGGCATCACGCTAGAAGTCGCATTCTGAATGTAGGAAATGCTCTGTGTCGGTGCAATCGCCAAACGGTACGCATGATAAACGCCATGCTTTTGCACCTTTTGCTGTAGATCCGCCCAATCCGCTGGCGTCGGAATGTGCATTCCTTCAAAGAGAAGCTTTGCTTTTTCCGTCCGCGGGCTGTAATCGTTCGTCACGTACTTGTTAAAATAAGTGCCTTTTGCATATTCCGATTGTTCAAAGCCCAAGAAGGTCTTGCCTGTTTCCTTGGCAATTTCCATACTTTTTTCCAAGGAGTAGAAGTTCATCATCATGAAGAACGTACGGGCGAAATCTTTTGCTTCTTCACTTTCGTAAACGATTCTGTTCTTTGCCAGATAGCCGTTCAGATTCATCGCACCGAGACCTACGGAGTGCAGCTCGCGGTTGGCCTTTTGAACGCCTGGAGCGTTTTCTACGCGCGTCATGTCACTCACGGCTGTAATGGCTTCGATTCCTTCGTGGACGGATTCACGGATCATTTTGCGTTCCATCACGTTGACAATATTGAGCGATGCCAGATTGCAGCTAATATCGCGACGAATGATATCCATCTCGCCGTAATTGGTAATCGTCGAAGTCTCCTGTAGCTGGAAGATTTCCGTGCACAGGTTGGACATTTTTACCGAACCGAGATCTTTCAGCGCATGGTTGTTGTTCGCATTCGTTTTGTTCATGATGTACGGATAGCCCGATTCCATTTGGATCATCGCGATTTTGGTCAACATCTCGCGTGCGCTCATTACGGTCTTTTTCTTAATGCGTTCGTTTGCCAAGAGCTCCTCGTACATCTCATCGAGGTCCATATCATCCAGATGCACACCGTATTCTTTGTACACGGAGTACGGAGCAAACACAGTCAATGGTTTGTTTTCCTCAGCCAGCTTGTAGAACACGTTTGGTACGATCAGGCCGATGGACAACGTTTTGATGCGGGCTTTTTCATCCGCATTGATTTTTTTGCAATCGAGAAACTCGTTGATATCCCAGCCGAAGATGTTGTAGTACGCTGCACCTGAGCCTTTGCGTTGCCCCATTTGATCCGCGTAGGAAAATGCATCTTCCAACAACTTGAGAACCGGCATGACACCTTTTGCCGCGCCCTCGACGCCTTTGATCGGCTCTCCTCGTCCGCGAAGCTTGGACAGGTTCACGGCTACACCGCCGCCAATTTTGGATAGCTGCATACAAGTTCCCAAAATAAAGTTAATGGAATTCAGTGAATCATCCATTTCGAGCAAGAAGCAGGAAACCATTTCTCCCCGGCGGCTTTTGCCTGCGTTCAGGAAGGTTGGCGTCGCCGGCTGCAAGCGTTGATCCATCATGGAGACCGTTAAACGCTTGGCGAGCTCAAAGTCACCTTGTCCAAGGGACAGTGCCACAACGGCCACCCGGTCTGGATACTGCTCCAAGTACATCGATTTATCGTTCGTTTTCAAAGCGTAATCTTTATAAAATTTGGAGATAGCCATATACGAAGCAAATTGAAAATCGACGTCATAGGCCAAACGGAAAACTTCATCAACCTGCTCAACCGTGTATGTTTCATAGACGTTTTCATAGAAGTCATTCTCGATCAAATAGTCCATGCGTTCTTTGACACTGCCAAAAGTCATCGTGTTGGACTGCACTTCTTCCATGAAGACCGCAACCGCTTCCCGATCCTTTTCCAGTTGATAAAATCCGTCGTTGCCACGCTGCATCAGTTCGTTGTTCAATTCAATATGCCGCAATTGCTGCCACCCCACTCGTAAATTGTTCCACGTCACGGCCGGTACCGGACAGTTCGAATTTAGAAATCACCGGAACACCATATTGGCTCGCGATCGTATCCGCACTTTTGGCAAAGCTGGTTCCCCAGTTGCGGTTGCCACTGGCAGATACCCCGCGCAGATGGACATGATTTCGCTTCAGGAACGTCGCCACCTTGTCCGGCACTTGTCCGAATCCCGTCGTGTATGTGATCAAAATGAATGGCTCGTCCAGCACCATATCTTGATCAATTTCCACATGTGGCAAATTAATTTTGTTGACGAATCGTCGCACGTTTCCTGTTTTTGAATCATAAGCGATTAGCATGTCCCTCATCCTATCCTTACTATTTTTACTCTGTATGTACGTTATTTAGCCAAAGTAAAAGCGCATCCGACGTTTACATGCCGAATGCGCGTGATGACTTCCATCTAGCAATTCGCCAATGCGAATTGAGCGCTCGAACACTTCCCTATCTCCCGTAGGGTAAACAGTGCAAGCGGTTAGGCAGGTCTCCTGGCTTTTGGATCATCGCTCCACTTTCGCCTTCCCGATCCTTCATGATCAGTGGCCTTCTTTCGCAAATGGAACTCTCTCATTACAGTGGCGGGACCGCGTCGGATTCTCACCGACTTCCCTATTAAGTCTACCAAATCTGGCTGGTAAACACCTTACCGCATCAATATGTAGTTGGTAAAACTTACTTTACCTCAATATATCGTAGGAGTCAAGCTCAGTATGGGCTCTTTTCGAAAACTAACTATTCTCCTTTTTCGGCTATTGCCAATCTCTGGTTCTCGTTCATATAATAGATTTTGTGTGTGTTGGTTAGCCTTGGAGAGATTGGAGATTCGCCCTCATGAAAAGCACCGACTATCAACCTGTCGTCATACCTCGTTCCTACCGTAGAATCATGACTTATCAAGAGCGTGAGTATCACATTTTCGTAAGTACACCTGCCGATCCCCCTCCGGAATCAGGCTTTCCCGTCATATATTTGCTAGATGGCAACTCTGTTTTTGCCACTATGACCGAAGCGATACGGATACAATCACGTGGCCCTGAACGAACTGGCGTGTATCCTGCTATCGTCGTCGGGATTGGCTATCCAACAGACGACCCATACCATCCTGCCCGTTTCTATGATTACACGTATGAAGTTCCCGCCTCAGAGCTTCCTGGCAGCCCAAAAGGAGCCGAGTGGCCACGGATGGGGGGAGCCGAGCAGTTCCTCACCTTTTTAGAGGAGGAGCTCAAGCCTAGCATCGAAAACGACTTCCCCATCGATCGGACGCAGCAAGCGATTTTGGGACATTCGCTAGGCGGCTTATTTGTCTTGCATGTGCTTCTGTCGAGACCACACGCGTTCCAGCGGTATATTGCCGGTAGTCCCTCTATCCACTGGAATGAGAGTGTGCTGCTTGCGAAGGAGAGTCAATTGCCGAGCCTGCTGACAGATGACCTCGACGTCCATGCGCTCCTGACGATCGGCGAGTTGGAAAACGATGGGCGATTCTTGGTCAAAGAAAAATCGCTGGCGATGATCGAACGTTTGTCCTCCATGGGTAAGGGCCAAATTAAGGCTTCCTTTAACGAATTTGCCAACGAAAATCACTCGTCCGTTTTGCCAGTCCTCATTAGTCAAGGACTCAGATTCGCCACGAAAAAAACTGCCCGCTATTAACAACGGGCAG